>ATWA01000211.1 GCA_000421005.1 Clostridiales bacterium NK3B98 | reverse complement strand
GCATCTTTTAACTCTTCTACACGGGCTTCCTCTTTTTTTGCTGTGCATGGTCCTATAAATACTATCTTACAATCTTCATCAGTCTTTCTTATAAATCTTGCTATAGCAACCATTGGAGATACCATAGTAGATAGGTGCTCTGCTACTGCAGGATGATTCTTTCTTACGTGTTCAACAAAAGCTGGACAACATGAAGTCATCATACATACTTCTCCGTTTTTGCCTACTCTTTCAGCAAACTCTAAAGATTCGTGGTAAGCAACTATATCTGCTCCTAAAGCAGCTTCTATTACATCACTGAATCCCATTTTCTTTATTGCTGCTATTATTTGCCCTGCTTGAGCATGATATTGGCTAGCAATAGCTGGAGCAACAACAGCATATACCTTTTGTTTCTTATCTTTCTTATATGATTCTAAAGATTTAACTATTGGTATAATTTCACTTCTATCGCTTATAGCTCCAAATGGACACTTATATGCACATGCTCCACAGCTAGTACATTTATCTCTGTCTATATCTGCCTTTTTATCTTCTCTTATCTTTATTGCTTTACTTCCACACGCTTTCTTACATGGACGCATAACATCTGATACAGCATTAAATGGACATGCATCTTTACATCTTCCACATTCTATACATTTCTTTTGATCTATAACCGCTCTTCCATTTTCTATTATTATAGCATCACGTGGACAGACTTGAATACACTTATGAGCAAGACATCCTCTACAAGCTTCAGTAATTTGAAATCTCTTTACTGGACATTCATCACAAGCTATACTTAAAATATTTATTACACATTCATCATCATTTAATGGGTCTGCTGCAACATCTATTCTTTGAGAAACTATTTCTCTTTCCTTATATATACAGCATCTTGTAAGAGGTTCGTCACTTGATAAAATTTCCTTTGGCATTTTATAACGACTTTCTACAAAAGTACCATTTATAGTTCTTTCTATTATATCCTTTAAAACCTTGTATTTTATTAATTGTACCT
>ATWA01000210.1 GCA_000421005.1 Clostridiales bacterium NK3B98 | reverse complement strand
CATAAGTTTTAAAAGCAATTCTCCTAAGATCACCATTATGCTAATCATCGTAATTATAATTCCTGAAGATTTACTATTTGCTTTGCCAAAACCAACAATAGTTATTACAAGAGCTGCAGAAATAATTGCTATATATGCTAGATATATTTTGTCCTCAAACAAAAACCGCATTATATATCCAAAAGGATTTCTTATCTCAATAGAAACTTTACACAATGTCATAACTATTCCATAAAGCACAGCACCTAATGCCATGAGAACAAAGAAGTAATCAAATTTTAAACCGTCAACTCTCATGAAAATATATAAGCATAAAGCTATAGTGCATGGCACTATAATAAGATTTAAACACACAAGGTATTTAGTAAAGTATATATAATTCATGCTTTGTACCATAAATAGTATAAGCAGCGCTATGTATCTTAAACTAAATCCCAATGTTATGACAGTATTGTATATCCTTATCTTTCCTGGTGCTTTTCTACGTCCTATGAAAAAAGCTTTTATACATAGAACTATCATAAGTAACAATAATGCAACGTATAAGTATACACTTATCATTTTTTAACTTCTCCTTAATTACTGCTACTTAATATTTATTAAAGTTATCTTTCATTTATTCCTAAAAGCTTAATTCCACCTTTAACACATTCTATATCAATTGGGAAATCTGGTCCCTTTTCTCCATCTATATCAGTCACTATATCTTCATTACATTTTATATGAAGTTTATTTGTTTTAAAATAAATCACTCCATTATCTTCTAGATGCTCACCCTTTAACATCTTTATAAATAAAGGCAACAGTTCAATTATGTTTACTGCTTTTACTATAATAACATCAAGTTTTCCATCATCTACTTCTGCTTCAGTTGCCAGCTTAAAATTCCCAGCAGTTTGTCCATTAAATACCAACATAAGGTACATCTCACCATCAAAATCTAGTTCCTCTGATTCAACATTTATCTTGAGCTTTCTGAAATTAGGAAGTTGCTCTATTCCTTTT
>ATWA01000209.1 GCA_000421005.1 Clostridiales bacterium NK3B98 | reverse complement strand
AGTTAAGAATGAAGTTACTGCTGCTGCTAATAATAAAGATCCAACTTGCTTTCTCTTAGATGGAGCTGCACATTTGTACATCGCAAATGCTGCTGCTGGAAGACCAAACATCATAAATGGGAACTTACCAGCCATGAATCTTGTAGTACCGCTTACTATAGTAGACATAGTCTCTGGAGATGCTCCAACAAGGTTTGTCATACTTGATAATTGAGCGAAATATGCAGTGTTTGCACCTGCTATTGTCTGCCATGAGCCGCCTATTAATACATTTGCATCAACAAATGATCCAAACCAGAATGGAGTATAGAATACATGGTGTAATCCAAATGGAATTAATGCTCTTTCAATAACTCCATAGAAGAAAGTTCCTATAAATCCTGCATTTCTAACAAGGTCTGCTATATATCCTATTCCATTTTGAACTATTGGCCAAGCGAAAGCAAGCACTGCTCCTACTAAAGCCATAACTACTGATGTTATTATAGGTACAAATCTTGAACCTGAAAAGAAACCTATAACTTGTGGTAATTGAATCTCATGATATTTGTCATGTAATATTGCTGTAATTATACCTGTTATAATTCCGCCGAAAACTGACATATTTAATGTGAATATACCTAAGTTTGTTGTAACGTAAGTTCCAAATTCACCAACATTACTTGGAGTAACAGTTCCTAATTGAGTTACACCAAGTCCTAATAAAGTTGAAATAACTTGATTCATTACTATAAATCCAAATACTGATGCTAAAGCTGCTGTTCCTTTATCTTTCTTTGCAAGTCCAACTGCAACTCCTACAGCAAATAGTAGTGGAAGGTTACCAAATATAATATCTCCAATATTCTTCATTACTGTCAATATAGCTGTAACTGCTGGTATATTAACAAAAGCTATTAGTGGTTGATATACTGATGGTGCATCAGCTAAGCCTGCAATTCCTAAAAGAGCTCCACCAACACCAAGTAATATACCTGCTATTGGTAATGCTGCTATTGGCAACATTA
>ATWA01000208.1 GCA_000421005.1 Clostridiales bacterium NK3B98 | reverse complement strand
TATTGTCTTACATAATTCATCTTTATCAAACTCAATTTCTGGTACTATAACATCTTCAGCTCCACCTGCGATTCCAGCATATAAAGCTAAATCTCCACAATGTCTTCCCATAACTTCAACTATGCTTACTCTTTCGTGAGATGATGAAGTATCTCTAAGTTTGTTTATAGCATCTAACACTGTATTTAATGATGTATCAAATCCTATAGTATATTCTGTGTACGATAAGTCATTGTCTATAGTTCCTGGTATTCCTACAGTTGAAACTCCAAGCTTTGATAATAATCTAGCTCCTGTGAATGATCCATCTCCACCTATTACAACAAGACCATCAACTCCAAATACTCTTAAAACATTTGCAGCTTTTTGTCTTCCTTCTTCCGTCTTAAACTCTGGACATCTAGCAGTCTTTAATATAGTTCCACCTCTATGAACTATATCTGATACACTGTTTCTATTCATTGGAGCTAATTCTCCATTAATAAGACCTGCATATCCTCTTTGGACTCCCATAACTTCGATTCCCTTATCAATAGCTGATCTTACTACTGCTCTTATTGCTGCGTTCATTCCTGGTGCGTCTCCGCCACTTGTTAATACGGCTATTTTCCTCATTTTTATTCCTCCTATCGCCACCTGGGACAAAGCTAGTCCCACCATCAGTAAAGTAATTCTTCTTAAATCTTCATGTTTATATTATATCCTTAATCCTCAATAATAATTATACACTAAATCTCTTATTAGGTGAACATCAAACTACATGAAAATAGTCAAAAGAGGGCATCAAAGCCCTCTTCACAAACCTTTTCACCTTATTTATTTTAAATTTAATTTAAAATTTTAATATTTTCTTCGCCAAAAACTTTTCGTAGTTCTTCCATTAAGTCAGAGTCTGCATCCACCCAAAAGTCTTTGCTGAGCATATATTTTTGTTTTTCCTTTCTGGAAAAAATGAAAAGTGGAGTTAATCCCTTATGTTTCTCACATATAAACCTCAATTTATTTTTTATT
>ATWA01000207.1 GCA_000421005.1 Clostridiales bacterium NK3B98 | reverse complement strand
GGGAGTGTAGAAAAGATAGTAGAGCATAAAGACTGTAATGAGAAAGAATTAAAAGTTAACGAAATAAATTCAGCTATATATACATTTGACATAAAGAGTCTTTTAGAATGTCTTGATGAACTAAAGAATGATAATGCTCAAGGTGAGTATTATTTGACAGATGTCATAGGAATACTAAAGAATAAAAATGAAAAAGTTGGAGCTATGGTTGTAGATTTTGAAGAAACTTTAGGAGTAAATTCAAAAGTTCAATTAGCTCAAGTAGAAAATATTTTAAAGAATAGAATAAATAAAGAACATATGGAAAATGGTGTTACAATAATAGATCCGAATAATACTTACATAGGTGCTGATGTAACAATAGAGCAGGATGTTATAATATATCCAAATAATATATTAGAGGGAGCTACAGTTATAAAGACTGGAGCTGTGATTTACCAAAATTGTAGAATAAAAGACAGTGTAATAGAAAAAGAAGCTACTATAGAGAGTTCGGTTATACTGGATAGTAAAGTAGGAGAAAAGACAACAGTAGGCCCATTTGCATATATTCGTCCAGAAAGCACTATTGGAAATCATGTGAAAATAGGAGATTTTGTTGAAATAAAGAAATCCTTTATAGGAGATAATACAAAAGTATCTCATTTAACATATATCGGAGATGCAGAGGTAGGAACTGGATGTAACTTTGGCTGTGGAACTGTAGTTGTTAACTATGATGGAAAGAAGAAAAATAAAACTATCATAGGCAACAATGCATTTATAGGATGTAATACAAATTTAGTTTCACCTGTTGAGATTAAGGATAATGCCTATACAGCTGCAGGATCTACAATAACTAAAGAAGTTCCTGAAGGAAGCTTATCTATTGCAAGAGCAAAACAGGTCAATATAGAGGGATGGGTAGATAGAAAAGGTCTAAGAAAATAACAAAAGATTTGAAATAATAAATATAATAATATTTTAGGAGGTCAAAGGATGATAACTCATGGTAAAAATATTAAGATTTTC
>ATWA01000206.1 GCA_000421005.1 Clostridiales bacterium NK3B98 | reverse complement strand
TCCCTCTACATCGCTTTTAGGAACTGTTGGATATACTGTAGCCTTTTCTAAAAATTTTCCTGTATCATCTAATACAGCGACTTTACATCCTGTTCTAAAACCAGGGTCATATCCTAAGACAACTTTGCCCTTTATAGGAGCTTGCATAAGAAGAGCTTTTAAGTTAGCTTTAAATATTGTTATAGCTCCTTCTTCTCCCTTTTCAGTTAGTTCATTTCTTATATCTCTTTCAATTGATGGATATATAAGTCTTTTTAAAGAATCTCTAATAGACATAGCTATATATTTATTTTGGTTTTCACTATATTTTAAAAGTCTGTTATCTAAATACTGAAGTATTTTTTCCTCATTGGATGTTATCTTTACAGAAAGTATTTTTTCCTTTTCTCCTCTATTTATAGCAAGAATTCTGTGAGCTGGAATAAATCTTACTTTCTCATTGTAGTCATAATACATCTCATAAGGAGTTGGTTCTTCTGATGAACCCTTTGTTTCTACAATACCTTCATTAAACACATAACTTCTTATCCATTTTCTATAATCTGCATTATCAGATATAGTTTCTGCTGCTATATCCATTGCTCCTTGAATAGCTTCCGCTACAGACTTTACACCTTTTTCTTCATTTATGAATTCAACAGCTATATCCTCCATATTTCCCAGAAAATCTTTTGAAAATAATGCTTCTGATAAAGGTTTTAATCCCTTTTCAACCGCCATTGTAGCTCTTGTTCTCTTTTTAGGCTTAAATGGCCTATATATGTCTTCAATTTCAGTTAATGTTTCTGCCTTCATAAGAGCAGATTTTACTTCCTCTGAAAGGTTTCCTTGTTCTTCTATGATTCTTAACACATCATTACGCCTATCATTTAAATTCCTTAGATATGTAAGCCTTTCATTGAAGGTTCTAAGAAGTTCATCACTAAGCCCTCCAGTTCTCTCTTTTCTATATCTAGCAATGAAAGGAACTGTATTTCCTTCATCTAAAAGTTCTATTACATTATTCACCTGAGT
>ATWA01000205.1 GCA_000421005.1 Clostridiales bacterium NK3B98 | reverse complement strand
AAGAGTGCATTAGAAGCTTTAGAGCTAGAATATATAAATAATGCATATGAAACTTATGGCAACGTAAGACAGGCAGCAGAAAGCCTTGGAATGAATGCATCTACTTTTGTTAGAAAGAGGCAAAAATATAGTGAGCATTTAGAGCAGATTAATGGTACTATGGAATAATATAAATTGATAAATTAGATAAATAAAACATCTGTATGAATTAATAACATACAGATGTTTTATTTGTGTGGATTGCTTAATGGACTAAGATTTAAATATTATTTATATGAACAATGGAATCTCTTTTCATATTCTGCAATCAACCCTTCTTTAAAGTCAGGATGTGCAATATCTATTAATGATTTAGCTCTTTCTCGAAGAGTTTTACCTTTCAAATGAGCAATTCCATATTCAGTAACTACGTAATCTATATCATTACGAGAAGTTGTTACTGTTGCTCCTTCATCTAAAAATGGAACAATCTTTGATATTTTACCTTTAGCAGCTGTAGAAGGCATTGCTAAGATTGAAGTACCGTTTTTAGCCATAGCAGCACCTCTTATAAAGTCTACCTGGCCTCCAACTCCACTTATTTGAGTAAGTCCGACAGCTTCTGAGCATGCTTGACCCATAAGGTCTACTTGAACACAAGAGTTGATGCATACTATATGGTTATTTTGAGCTATAACAACAGGATCATTTATATAATCTACTGTATACATAGCAACATCAGGATTATGGTCTACGAAATCATATAATTTCTTTGTTCCCATAAGGAAGGTAACAGCCATTTTTCCAGGAAGAAGCTCTTTTTCAGAACCATTTATTACTCCAGCCTTTACTAGTTCTACAACTCCATCAGAGAACATCTCAGAGTGTATTCCTAGATTCTTCTTATCTTTTAATGAAAGTAGAACAGCATCTGGAATTCCTCCAATACCAAGCTGAAGTGTATCTCCATCTTTGATTAAAGTAGCACAGTTACGGCCTATAGCTTTTTCAATTTCGCCTAAAACTGCAGGTTGAACTTCT
>ATWA01000204.1 GCA_000421005.1 Clostridiales bacterium NK3B98 | reverse complement strand
ATTATTATAGCTGCAACGATTCCTGCAAATGACACTGTAAGGTAAAAAGGTATAAATAAATGACTTAATCCAACTTGAGATATTACAACTAAACTGAAAGTTATAGAGACAGCAGAAAAAGTTGTACTAACTATAGCAGCTTCTCTCTCAGAGTAAAAACCATCTTCGTATTGTTTGCTAGTAAGCATTACCCCTAGTGTACCATCTCCAAGCCAAGATGTTATACAGTCTATTGATGAACGTCCTGGAAGGGTGAATATAGGTCTCATAACTTTAGTTAATAAGATTCCACAGAATTCTAATAAACCAAAGTTAAGAAGAAGAGGTAGTAATAATCCAGCAAAGAAAAAGATTGAAAATAGCAGTGTAATTAATTCATCTAAAACAAATCTTCCAGTGGAATCTGACCATATGAATTCTGGACCAACACCTAAAAGTGAAGATATACAGAATACTGTTCCAAGAATTCTCACCATAAGCCAAATGTTATTTACATTGAATATAGAGTTTAAAAATTCATTTTCAACTATGAATTTTGGCTTCATAGCTTTGGTTATGATACTTCCAATAGTAGATATACATATGAGCCCAGTAACTATGTAAACTAAACTTTCGCCCAAAGCATTAGTTAATAAGTTAGATAATATAGCAACGACTATAGTGATATCCCCTTCAGCATTTTTAACTGGAATCATAAATAGCAAGACTCCAATTATAGATGGTATGAGAAATTTTAGAGTTTTATTTAAAGATCTATTAGATAATTTCGCTTCCACGTTTACTCTCCTTTATTTATAAAAATTAATATTTATACAATAATGATTATTTTAATGCATAAAATGAATAAAATCAATAGAAATTTATAGAAAAATGCATATAATTATGCATAATTATAAGAATAGGTTTGAAATTATGCATCAAAGATAAAAGTATTAACCTAAAAATAGGGGTGGCAAAGAGCTTAAAAAAATATTAAACTTAAAAGAGTACCTAAACTAAAAAAGGTATATAAGGAGGAAAAGT
>ATWA01000203.1 GCA_000421005.1 Clostridiales bacterium NK3B98 | reverse complement strand
AAGGTAAAATGATTATGGATGCCAATATACCTGAGGAGATACTAATTGTCATGATAAAACGAGGAGATAAAATACTAATTCCAAAAGGATCTACTGTAATAAAATCTGGAGATATTTTAGTTCTAAGTGGCAATAACATAAGAGCTTTAATATAAAAGTTATATAGCTAAATCATAAATTGTGAGTTATAAGAGTAGGAGGATCTGATGAATATTATAGATATGAGAGGTGACTTTGAAAATTTTTACGATGAAGCAAAGGTGATTGGAAAGTGGACAGCTTTTAAGAAATATTATGAAAAATACAGTGAATTATTTGACTTGATTTCCTAATTGGTATTAAGGTAAAATATGATTATTATAAATTTATAAAACAATGAATATTAAATAGTATTGGATGAGAAAACAATGAAAAACTTTATAAAATATATTATAAAGCCTATGGCAATAATATCTTGTATACCTTTTTTAGGTGTACTTTCTTACTGGATGACTCAAAGAAAAGATTTATTAGCAATAAGTTTAATTTTGTATTTTTCCGTAATAATTGGGAGTAGTATAAAATATTTTTATGCTAATAAATCTAATCAAATGTAAATTAAAGATAGTTTGTTATTAAATATTAGACTCCTTATTTACATTAAGTTGAGATAAATTTTTTATATAATTAATAAGTTCACGTTCACCTTCGATTTCGCATATGTAGGGATAAGACTTACTCACTTTTTCAAAGGATTTAAGGTGCTTTTCTGCGGCTTGTTCATCTTTTTTTAGAAGTAATTCATAGGCATATAACATACGAATTATAGAAGGATTTTTTGCAGAAGTTTTGAGGAATTTATTGAAGTTTTTAGTGAACATATTCTCTATTTTTTCTTTATTATTTTCACTTATAAGTTCACAAAAGATCATTTCTGATGTGATCATATATCTATGAACATCTAAAAGACCTCCAGAGTTATTAAGTAAGTTATAGCCGATTTCTTGCGCTGTTTTAAAATTCATTGCATCTATGGCACGGTTACATGC
>ATWA01000202.1 GCA_000421005.1 Clostridiales bacterium NK3B98 | reverse complement strand
TCTAGTTCCATCTCCAAATACTTTAAATAAGTCCGATAAATCACATAAAATCTCATCTGTTGGCAGTTTATCTTTGGTGTCATTTATTATATCATCATGTATTGTTGTACAATTACAAACTTCTACTTCTTTCATTTTTTACCTCCATTCATATGAACAATTATTCACATGTTCATACTTTTATTATATTCATTTTTTTTCATTTGTCTACTATTTTAATTGTTAATTTTTGTGTAATGCATTGTATTCGCAATAATATCTTTTGCAAAAGGGAAAAAAATAGCCTTAGGATTTTCTCCCAAGGCTATTGCTTTACTTTATGTATCTGTTAGCTTGAATTACATTCATGCCAAAATACTCAAGTTTGCTTATCTTTATTTTTTTTGCACCATAAGATGCATGAATTACGTCTCCATTTCCCATATACATTCCTACATGAACTGGATTCATAGGGTCATCATAATCTCCAAAGAAGATTAAATCACCTTCTTGAGCTGCACTTACTGTAACTCTTCTTCCTGTTTTTATCTGATCCCATGTAGTTCTTCCTGTTTCGATTCCAAAATGCTTATACACATATTGAGTAAATCCTGAACAGTCAAATCCGTTTGGTGTTGTTCCTCCCCAAACATATTCTACTCCCAAGAATTTTTTAGCGTATTCTACTATTTCACGTCCAGTAGCATTATCACTTTCAACTTCGTCAAACTCTTTTACATAATCTTTATGGACATATCCTTGTTTCTTTGTGCTATAAGTATCAAAGTTTATCTTATACCAATCTCCAACCTTATCTAATATATCAAAAGTTTCATTTGGTGAAAGATATCCTACAACTAGAGAGTCAGTAGATGCTTTTTCTCTTACTCTTAAGCTTGATTCTACATTTACAACTTTTCCCTTCTTCTTTATAACTACACTTGGATTATTATTGTCAGTAACTTCATCACCACTTACTTCTTTCACATAATCAGAATGAACATAAGCCTCCTGACCATCATAAGAAATCTTATACCATTCTCCAGTTTT
>ATWA01000201.1 GCA_000421005.1 Clostridiales bacterium NK3B98 | reverse complement strand
CTACAGACGATTAAAGAGAGAATTTCAAAAAAAAATATGTTTATATGAATTGCTATGAGAAAGTATGTTTAGTATAATGTATCAAGTTGATACTAGATATTGTGTTTGGAGGGATACTTTAATGCTACATGTTGTGAAAAGAGATGGACGTAAGGTTGAATTTAACTCTCAAAAGATAGCTGATGCTATAAAGGGAGCATCAGAGGAAATTGCTTATGGGTTGAAAGAAAGCGAAATAATAGAGATAACTAAAGACGTAATAAAAGAAATTGAAAATCGTGAATTAGATGAGATAACAGTGGAAACTATACAAAATATTGTTGAAGATACTTTGGCTTCTTTAAATTATGGTGAAGTCAGCAGGACTTATAGTAATTATAGACAAGAAAGAACAATGGTTAGAGAAATCAAATCAGATCTTATGAAAGCTATAGAAAAGATTGGTGTTGAAACTGATAGGGATAATGCTAATGTAGGAAATAACTTTAGTTCAAAATTATTAAGAATAGCAAGTGAATCAAATAAGTGGCGGACAGTCACATCCGGATTTTGATAATGACATGGGTATTTTTGTAGAGCCTACTAGAAAAGAAATAAGATGTGAATTAGAAGGGTATGGACTTACAGGAAGTCAGCTTGAGGAATTAACTGAGAAGAAGCTTAAAAAACAAATTCATCAGGCTATGCAGGGAATAGTATACAATCTAAACACTATGCATTCAAGAGCCGGTTCTCAGGTACCATTTAGTTCAGTAAATGTAGGAATACCTGAAAACCATGATAGTGCTATGATATGTGAGATATTCCTTTTAGAATATGAAAAGGGACTAGGAAAGGGAGAGCAACCTATATTCCCTAACATAATCTTTAGAGTTAAGGAAGGTGTCAATAGAGAAGTAAGCGATCCATATTATTATCTATATGAACTAGCATGTAGAGTAGCAAGCAAGCGTATGAATCCGACTTTTATGAATATAGATGCTGATTTTAATAAAGATTATTATGATAAAGGTGTGGTTCCAGCAACTA
>ATWA01000200.1 GCA_000421005.1 Clostridiales bacterium NK3B98 | reverse complement strand
TTCGTCTGGGCGGCTGCAAGCGTTGTAATCTTTCCGATCACAAAGCGGTTGATCTTCACCACGTCAGCGATCGTTACGATGTTGTCTCCGGTTACATCAGCCGCCAGCAGATCGTTACTGCCAAGTTGGATCTTGCCAATGACGTGACGGTTGACCTTTACCACGTCTGCAATGGTGACGATTCCGTCTCCCGTCACATCACCTGGAATATAGCTGATGATGGAAACTGCGCCAGCCTCAAATGCAGTTGGCACATTTTCAGAGTCTTCGTTGACAACATTGGGGATGCCGTTGTGCATGACCAGACCGACAGATGCTGTCCCGGTGTCTGCGTTACCATTCACCGTAAAGGACAGGTTAAAGATAACTCCAGTCATTTGGATGTTGTCGTTGCCATACCAGTTGATCAGGTCTCCATTGGTGGTGAAGTTCCCGCCCAGACCGCTGGCCGCTGCTGCACCGGTGAATGCCAGCAGGTTGTGGTCATACTGGACATCCAGCGTAAAACCAGCCATACCGCTGTTTTTTGTCAGGGACACGGGAACGGTCACGGTAGCGCCAGGAGCGCCGCTGGCAGAGCCAACTTGGAACACGATTTCCGGATCGACAGCAGTAGGCTTCGTAATGGTAAATGTTCTGGTAATCGTGCCAGTGTAGTTTCCTTTGCCCGTTATCGTAACCGTGGCGGTGCCCACATTGGTATTGTTGGAATACGCTACCGTATAATCTGTTCCGTTAGTCAGGGTTTTGCCGTTGACCTTCACCGCGGGAGTCTGGGTGATGGCGCTGCCGGTGTAAGTCTTGTTGCTGATACCGCTTACTTCGGCATTGGCAATGGATGCAGCGGTGATTGAGAATGTCTTGCTGACGGTGCCAGTGTAGTTGCCCTTACCAGTGATTGTCATAGTGGCAGTGCCCACATTGGTGTTGTTGGAGTAGGAGACGGTGTAGTCTGTTCCGTTGGTCAGGGTTTTGCCGTTGACCTTCACCGTGGGTGTCTGGGTGATTGCGCTGCCGGTGTATACCTTGTT
>ATWA01000199.1 GCA_000421005.1 Clostridiales bacterium NK3B98 | reverse complement strand
TTCAGTAACTTTTACAAGTTGCTTAGCATCATTTGAGACCTTTCCAACTAGGAAGGTCCTTGCGGCATCTCCATGAAACCCATTAAAGCAAGCTCCACAATCAATACTGATTATGTCTCCTTCTTTTAAGATTACGTCATTACTTGGGATGCCATGAACCACAGTTTCATTAATAGATGCACATATTGACCCTGGAAAACCTCCATATCCCTTAAAGGACGGCCTTGCTCCCTGCTTAGTTATAAATTCTTCTGCTAATCTATCTATCTCTGCGGAAGTCATACCTGGTGATATAACCTCTTCAAGTTTTAAAAGAGTTTCGCCGACTATATGTCCTGCGGCTCTCATGCACTCAATTTCATGATTATTTTTTAATATAATCATTACTTATCGCTTCCTAGAATATTGCAGATACTTTCAAAAACTTCATTGATTGCCTTAGTACCATCTACAGTCTTTAAGAGTCCTTCAGCATCATAATAGTTTATTAAAGGTTGAGTTTGGCTATCATAAACATCCAATCTCTCTTTTACAGTTGCTTCTGTATCATCTTTTCTTTGGACTACATCATTACCACATACATCGCACTTTCCATCAACAGATGGTGGATTGAATTTTATATGATAACTTGCTCCACATGATGTGCACACTCTTCTTCCAGTCATTCTTTCAAGAATGAAGTTTTGAGGTACATCTATTAAAAGTGCTACATCAAGATCTGTTCCATTTTCCTTTAAAAATTCTTTTAATGCTTCAGCCTGAGCTACTGTTCTTGGAAATCCATCTAGTAAAAATCCATTTTTGCAGAACTCTTGGCTTAAAGTATCTTTAACTAAATCTATAGTTAATGAATCTGGTACTAAGTGACCTTTGTCAATATATCCCTTAGCTTCTATTCCTAAAGGTGTTTTTTCAGAAATATTCTTTCTAAAAATATCACCTGTAGATATATGCGGTATAGAATATTTATTGCTAATTGACTTAGCTTGCGTTCCTTTTCCTGCTCCTGGAGGACCTAATAAAACTATTCTCATTTTGCATCATCTCCATTATATTCTATTTAA
>ATWA01000198.1 GCA_000421005.1 Clostridiales bacterium NK3B98 | reverse complement strand
CACCCCATACAGTTTCTAATTGCCAATTCATTCCGCCATTAAGCTTTTCTCTAAGTCTCTTTATATGAACGTCTACTGTTCTTGAGTCCCCTGGATAATCATATCCCCATACTTCACATAAAAGCTGTTCTCTTGTAAATACTCTATTTTTGTTACTTGCCAAATAATGAAGAAGTTCAAATTCCTTTGGAGGCATTTTTATCTCTTCACCTTTATAAGTAACTGTGTATGAGTTTACATCTATAGTAAGCTCTTGGAAGTTCAAAGTTTCCTTTCCACTTCCTTCTACGTTGTATCTTCTCATTACAGCTTTAACTCTTGCAAGCATTTCTTTTGGTTCAAATGGCTTAACCATGTAGTCATCAGCACCTAGTTCAAGCCCAAGAACCTTGTCAAAAGTATCTCCTTTTGCAGTTATCATTATAACTGGAGTTTCACCATCTCTTCTTATCCATTTAAGTACGTCAATACCATCTACATGAGGAAGCATTATGTCTAATAATACCAAGTCTGGTTTGTATTCTAAATATACTTCTTGAGCTTTTTTTCCATCATGACAAAGCATAGTGTCATAACCAGAACTTTCAAGATACATTTTTATAACTTCACATATATTTTCATCGTCATCAACAACTAATATTTTACCTATAGTACCATCCATTTTAATTCACTCCTTATAGTGCTTTTATATTTAATTTATCACAAAATCCGGTGTATATAACATATATTTTTTAAATGTTACAAATATTTTACGTCATTTACTCATTTTTTATAAGAAAATGAGCTATGCCTATAAAAAATTATGACATAGCTCATTAATATATATTAGCCCTCAAACAGTTTGCTTATAGATACATCATCATATATTCTCTTTATAGCTTCCCCAAATATAGGGGCTACAGATATAGATTTAAATTTATTTATTCCTTCTGCTTGATCATTTTTAACTGTATTAAGCATAACTAATTCCTTTATAGCGGAATCATTTATTCTTTCTATAGCAGGTCCTGATAAAACGCCATGAGTGCAACATGCATAAACTTCCTTCGCTC
>ATWA01000197.1 GCA_000421005.1 Clostridiales bacterium NK3B98 | reverse complement strand
CTCACGTCATAGGAGGAGGGTCAACCTCCAGCATGATGGACTGACCAGCGGCATATCCTAACCGATAACCGTACCGCATTACGCCTTTGATACGCGCATCCCACACATGGGAATAGACGGTCAGTTGTTTCCGGCGGGTGGATCTGAGTTCCGCTGTGAGTTCTTCCAACAGCTCATTCAGGAATGCTCTGTTCCTGTGTAATTCCGGAAACTACTTCGTGTTCTCGCCATTTTCAAGCGGTTTCATCACCAGCCGCTCAAAGGTGGAATCCTCGTTCGGGTCAAAACAGTGATGAAATGCGGCATAAATGCCCCGTGGAAAGGAAATTTGCAGGCACATGATTGCTTCCTTCATGTATAGTTGTTCGATAATCCCGAAGGCGGATAGCTGCGTCCGTGTCAATCTTTTCTGCAACTGCTCTATTGCCTGAATCTGTTCCTGTTCCTTCTCAGAACAGCCGTTTTTCACACTTTCAGATTGGATTTGTCTCAGAATAGAGTATACCAGCGCATCAGACAAAGTTGAATCTTGCATGGATGAAAGGACAGCTTCTTCCCATTCTTCGCCTTCACTGGAAAACAAATTGTTTCGTCCGCTCATAATCACTGTTCGCATCCCCCTTCCGTTTCGTCCCAAAATGAGCGGCGTTCTGAATTGTCTACTTTATGGATGGGGTCTGTAAGCGTATTTTGCCTGCCAATTTGTTCTAGAATCATATAGCAGAGAGCGAACTTCTGTGCTATAATGTGAAGTACAAAATCATCATCAAAAATCCCAAAAGGTAGACTATATTGGATTTTTAGCAACTTATTGATGAGTGGACTTTTCGTACTGCTTCGCTTTGTAGTAAAATGTGGAGCGTGGCATCTGGCACTCTTCGGCGGCGGTTGTGATGATTAATTCCTTCTGTTTCCAACGCTGGTAGACGTTTTGGAAGTTTTGCGGTAGCGGCTTTGAGGGTCTGCCAAACCTTACGCCCCGTAGTCTAGCGGCGGCTATGCCCTCCGCTTGGCGCTGTTTAATGTTGGTACGTTCGTTCTCGGCTACGAAGGA
>ATWA01000196.1 GCA_000421005.1 Clostridiales bacterium NK3B98 | reverse complement strand
CTTTATATTGCTTCCTTTAACTGCTTTTAATGCAGCATCTAAAGATGTGAAAGGAACGCATAAAACTACGTCTACCTTTGCATCCTTTACTAAAGGTTTTAATTCATTTATAACTTTTACAGTCTCATCTACTGTATAGTGCATTTTCCAGTTTCCAGCTATTATTGGTGTTCTCATACCTAAACATCTCCCTTTTAATGTGGAATAGGTAGAAGGTATTATAGCTCATCCCTCTACCTGAAATCCTTATATTAATTTAAAATTATTTATCGTTTAATGCAACGATTCCTGGAAGTTCTTTTCCTTCTAAGAATTCAAGAGAAGCTCCGCCACCTGTAGAGATGTGAGTGGTCCGATCTCCAGTCCCATGAATCCAGTTGGAATGTTTTGTCCTTCTGTTATTGTAGGCTCAACATCTTTGAATCCATCAGCTACTCTATGGTCTACTGGTAATAAGAATTTAACTCCCTTATCAGCTGCCTTTTGAATCATTTCCTTAGCATAATCTAATTTATCATCTTCACATAATGAAGTTCCTATTTCATATCCTTGAGCCTTTAAGAATGTATAAGCCATTCCTCCGCCAATGATTATTGTATCAACTTTTTCTAGTAAGTTGTTGATAACTGCTATCTTATCAGAAACCTTAGATCCTCCAAGTATTGCAACAAATGGTCTAACTGGATTATTTACAGCTTCTCCTAAGAATTTTAATTCCTTTTGGATTAAGTATCCACATACAGCTGTATCTAAGAATTCAGTAACTCCAACTGTTGAACAGTGAGCTCTGTGAGCTGTACCAAATGCATCATTTACAAATACATCTGCTAAAGAAGCTAATTCCTTAGAGAATGTTTCTATATTCTTAGTTTCTTCTTTTCTGCATCTAGTGTTTTCTAATAATATAACGTCTCCGTCTTTCATCTCAGCAACTGCTGCTTTAGCATTAGGTCCTACAACTTCCTCATCTCTTGGGAATTTAACTTCTTTTCCTAGCATTTCGCTTAATCTTGCAGCAACTGGTGCTAAAGATTTAGAAGCATCTTTTCCTAAGTG
>ATWA01000195.1 GCA_000421005.1 Clostridiales bacterium NK3B98 | reverse complement strand
TTATGTCAATAATTTCTTTTATTGTATTAGAAGAGAGATTATTCACTACTAATTACTACTATGTTCTATATTTTTGATAAAAGATTCATCCTAACTTCTTTCCCCTTAGAATTAATGACTTTAACATCTTGGAACTTCTGGTAGTTGACTTTAACTCCGTCGTCTAAATCAATGGCTATCTTTTCATTTGCTAGATACGCCACAGCCTCATCATACTCTCTACATTCTTCTATTTGCTTTGATATTCTATCTATCTTCTTTTTAGCAGCAGTCCTCTCTTTTATTGTATACTTCTCTGAATCTACAACTAACTGCAGTCTATTAATCTCTGCTTCATATTTTCTTTGTAAAGTATGAAGATACTCAGTTCTAACCTTAGCAACTGTTTGCTCATTATATCTATGCATATAAACTAAACACTTAAATCCATCATTCTTGCCTGACTCAAACATCCAATATATAGGCCTCTTTTGATAAACCTTTAAATGATCTTTATAAAAATCTTTAATAAAGTATCTTCTAATTGCCTGTCTTGAAGTTTCAGATGATTTTCTACCAATAGAATCAGCAATAAAATCTAAATTTCCTTCTAATGTTTCTTCTCCATAAACAGTTCTTACAAACTCAATAAATCTTGTAACTATATCATCTTCAAAATACTCATCCTCTGTTATCGGAATAACATTATCAATATCCGGCGTAAAACGACACTCAACCCATTTATCCTCTACTACATTCCCGTCTTCATCTTTCTGAACATCTCTAACTTTCCACTGTCCATTATCCACTACCCACTTCTCAGAAAAGTCTCCACCAGCATATATAAGACCTTCAGCATCAATTGAATATCTGCCTAAAATGCAACCAACAGCATAAGAAATAAATGATTTAATAATTTGGTTATCTACTATTTCATAAATTTTTATATCTTCATCTTCAACTTTATATTCAAACTCATTATTAAGATCATATATATTTAAAAAATATTGATTTAACTTTTCCTCATTATATTTTAATTTACTTCTTTGTCCACTTGCATAATCTCTAAAATTATTAATA
>ATWA01000194.1 GCA_000421005.1 Clostridiales bacterium NK3B98 | reverse complement strand
TACTAAAACTCCATTTTCTCACTAATGTAGCTTACAAGTTCATCAATTGGTAGTCTTATTTGTTCCATTGTGTCTCTATCTCTTACAGTTACTGTATCGTCTGTCTCTGTATCGAAATCTACTGTTATACAGAATGGTGTTCCTATTTCATCTTCTCTTCTATATCTCTTTCCTATTGATCCAGTTTCATCATAGTCAACTGGGAAGCTCTTACTAAGCATTGCATAAACTTCTCCTGCTTTATCTGAAAGCTTCTTTGATAGAGGTAATACAGCCGCTTTAAATGGTGCAAGTGCTGGATGGAAATGAAGTACAGTTCTTACATCCTTTCCTCCATCAAGTTCTTCTTCATCATAAGCTTCTACCAAGAATGCAAGTGCAACTCTATCAGCTCCTAATGATGGCTCGATACAATAAGGCACATATCTTTCATTTGTAGTTTGGTCTAAATAGCTTAAATCTTGACCTGAATGTTCCATATGTTTTTTAAGGTCGTAGTCTGTTCTATCAGCTATTCCCCAAAGTTCTCCCCATCCAAATGGGAATAAATATTCTATATCAGATGTAGCATTGCTGTAGAAAGATAACTCTTCCTTATCGTGATCTCTCATTCTTATATTTTCATTATTCATTCCTAGATTTAATAAGAAGTTCCAGCAATACTTTCTCCAGTAATCGAACCACTCTAAATCTTTTCCTGGTTCACAGAAGAATTCAAGTTCCATTTGTTCGAACTCTCTAGTTCTAAATGTAAAGTTTCCTGGAGTTATTTCATTTCTGAAAGATTTACCTATTTGAGCTATTCCAAAAGGTATCTTCTTTCTCGATGATCTTTGAACATTCTTAAAGTTTACAAATATACCTTGAGCTGTTTCTGGTCTTAAATATATTTCTGACTTAGCATCTTCTGTTACTCCTTGGAAAGTCTTGAACATAAGGTTAAACTTTCTTATGTCAGTGAAATTCTTCTTTCCACATTTAGGACAACAGATGTTATTATCATCTATATATTTCTTTAATTCCTCATTAGTCCATCCATCAGCAGTAGCAACTTCTGCTC
>ATWA01000193.1 GCA_000421005.1 Clostridiales bacterium NK3B98 | reverse complement strand
TCTCATATCTCTTATCCACAGATGCATTAAGATTTACTACCAATATCATATCAGATCACCATTTTCCTTAATATCTATTAGCACTTCCACATACATTTATCTTATGCTGAACTATCTTCTTCATAGCTTCTTTTCCTGGTGTCATGTATTTTCTTGGGTCATTTGCCTCTGGGTGCTCATTGAAATATTTTTTTACAGCATCAGAAAATGGTATTTTAAGGTCTGTTGCTATATTTACCTTACATATTCCTAAAGAGATAGCCTTTTGTACGAGTTCATCTGGCACATCAGAAGCTCCATGCAAAACTAATGGTACATCTACCATATCTCTTATTTTTTGTAATCTTTCGAAATCAAGTTTTGGTTCCCCTTTATACAATCCATGTGCAGTTCCTATTGCTACTGCAAGAGAATCAACTCCTGTAGCTTTAACAAATTCTACTGCATCTTTAGGGTTTGTATACATAGTATCTTTTTCATCAACCACTAAGTCATCCTCTTGGCCTCCCAGCTTTCCAAGCTCAGCTTCTACAGTACAATCAAATCTATGCGCATAATCTACAACCTCTTTAACTGTAGTTATATTATTTTCGAAAGCCTCCTTTGAAGCATCAATCATACATGATCTAAATCCAACATCTATATCATGTTTTATTTCCTCCACATCTTCAAAGTGGTCTAGATGGATAGCAATTGGTATATTGTACTTTTCAGCAGCAACTTCCGCCATGGCTTTTATATACTCTGCTCCTGCGTAAGTTATTGTTGAAGGTGTTCCTGCAATTATAACAGGTGAACCCATCTCAGCGGCTGTTTCTACTACAACTTGCAATGTTTCCATGTTGTGTATATTAAAAGCTGGCACTGCATAACCTTCTTGCTTAGCCTTTAAAAGCATAGCTCTTGTTGAAAGAATTTTATCCATAACCCCATCTCCCTATTTTTATTAATTTATTTTTTATTAAAACTATATGCAAAATTTTTTAACGAAAATCCTTAAGCAACTATATTATATTTTTTTAATCCCATTACTTTCAATATTTTCT
>ATWA01000192.1 GCA_000421005.1 Clostridiales bacterium NK3B98 | reverse complement strand
CAGGAAGAAAATTTGCTGAAAAACATGGGGCTAGCATTGTTTATACTTCATTAGAAGAATTTGCAGCATCAGATTCTTTTGATGCTGTTTATATAGCAAGTCCAAATAGTTTTCACTGTTCTCAGTCAATAATGATGATGAATTATGGAAAACACGTTTTATGTGAAAAGCCAGTTTCCTCTGATTTAGAAGAGTTGAAATCAATGTTAGAAGTAGCAAAGAGTAATAATGTGATTTTACTGGAAGCCATGAGACCTGTGTTTGATCCTGGATTTGCAAAGATTCAAGAGTTACTTCCACAGCTTGGAAGTATAAGAAGAGTTACATTTAATTTTTGCCAATACTCTTCTAGATATGATAAATTCAAAGATGGTATTATATTAAATGCTTTTAATCCCAAGCTTTCAAACTCTGCACTGATGGATATAGGGGTTTATTGCGTACATCCTTTAGTAAAATTATTTGGAATGCCGAATAACATAATCTCAAAAAGTGTTTTTCTTCATAATGGTATGGAAGGAATGGGAACGGTTATTGCAGAGTATGATGGCATGCTGGCTGAGCTTCAATACTCAAAAATAACAACTTCTTATCTTCCAAGTCAAATACAAGGAGAGCTTGGAAGTATGATAATAAAAGAGATACCAAATACTGATGTTATTGAATTATATTTTAGAAGTGGGAAAAGAGAAGTAGTCATGATAGAAAAGCATGAACACAACATGTATTATGAGGTGAAAGAGTTTATTCGTCTTATAGAAAGTGCAGAAAGTGCAGAAGAACATAATAAATACTCACTGATGGAAATGGAAATGATAGACGAGATTCGTAAGAGCTCAGGAATTAGTTTTAGGTAAGAAATTAGTTGAAGAGGGTTAGTATCTCTTCAACTTAGTTTATATATGTGCATATTCTTTTAAAAGATATATTTATTATATATGCTATACAAAAACAAAATTTTAGTAGATTTCCTTTATTGGTATAAACGCAATAAGGGGTCTGCCATCTCTATATGTATTTGGATATAACTCTAGATATTCTAATCCTAATTTATAAACATATTCCCA
>ATWA01000191.1 GCA_000421005.1 Clostridiales bacterium NK3B98 | reverse complement strand
CATGATAAAGATGGGAAAATAATAGGTACATTAAATCTAACTGGAAGCTGTGATAAAAAATACTATCAAAATCTTGGAGTAGTTATATTTTGTGTTAATATAATTGAAGATGAGATGAGAAGAGAAGAAGTCAAGAATAAAAAATATGAAGTTTTATATCAGACTAGAGAAAATAATACAGGTGCTTTCTATACTTTTGACAACATAATAGGTAGTAGTGAAGCAATGAAAAATGTTATAAATAAATGCAAAATAATAGCAAACAGTCCATCTACTATACTTATAGAAGGAGAGAGCGGTACAGGAAAAGAAATATTAGCTCAATCAATCCACAACTATAGTTATAGAAGAAACAATAGGTTTGTAGCAATTAACTGTGGCGCTATTCCTGCAAATATCATAGAAAGTGAGCTTTTTGGATATGAAGATGGAGCCTTTACAGGAGGAAGAAAAGGAGGAAAGGCAGGAAAATTTGAAGCTGCAAATGGAGGAACATTATTTTTAGATGAAGTAGGAGAGATGCCACTAGATATGCAGGTTAAGCTTTTGAGGGTACTCCAGGAAGGAAGAATAACGAGAGTTGGTGGATATAAAGAAATACCTATAGACATAAGAATAATAGCTGCAACAAATAGAGATCTGAAAAAAGAAATTGAAAATGGTACTTTTAGAGAAGATTTATACTATAGGCTTTGTGTTATTCCGATAATTGTGCCACCTCTTCGTGAAAGAAAAAAAGATATTGAAGAGCTAATAAATCATTTTCTAAAATCAAAGTCTGATAAATTAGGAAAGTCTTTGCCATTAATGGATAGAAACTTACTTAAGCTGTTTATTGATTATAAATGGCCAGGAAATATAAGAGAATTAGAAAATTCTATTGAAAGCTATGTTAATTTGGATGATGCCTTTAACTTTAATGTTAGGCTTGATGTAGAAATAGAAGAGAATGTGAATGATTCTAAAAATGTTTGTGAAAAAAATATTACATTGCACACTTTAGAACATATGGAGAGAAAAATGATAGAGAAAGCAATATTCTTTTTTGGTGGAAATATGACTAAAGCGGCTAAAAGTTTGGGAATAA
>ATWA01000190.1 GCA_000421005.1 Clostridiales bacterium NK3B98 | reverse complement strand
TAACTGACAAAATGCCTAGTGAAGATTTCATGAAGATTTTGAATGAAAATAACGTGAATTTGATAGTAACAGATTAATTTAAAATTTAGGAGGAAATATATGAAACTTATAGCAATAGATTTAGATGGAACATTACTGAACTCAAATCACAAAATATCCCGTGAAAATGCCGAAGCAATAAAGTTTGCTCAAAGTCTTGGAATAGAAGTATCCATATGCACTGGAAGATACTATGCTGACGCAAAGGCACTTACAGATGAGGCTGGAATAAAAACTCATATAATCTCTAATAATGGAGCATCAGTATGTTCAAAGGATGGAGATTTTCTAGAAACCTTTGAATTAGATGCAGTTGCTCTTAAAGATGCCGTAAATTGGCTTGAAAAGAATGATTATTTTTATGAAATAGAAACTGACTTTAACAATATGTATCTAAATACAGCTTTTGATATTTTAAAAGATGATTTCTATAATGCAAAAGATAAATACAATTATAGAGATGACATTCATCTTAATATCGTCGGTGCATTACAATCTCAGGCAAATAAGCTTGTGCTTTCATCAGCTGAAAACATTTTTTCCATAGAGGACAAGCCTTTAAATCTTCAAGTTGTAACTTTTGACCAAGATAAACGTCAAAAAGCTATGGACTACTGCAACAGCAAACCTGAATTCGCTACTTTTGCTTCTACGGATTACAACTTTGAGGTTACTCAATCCATAACTTCAAAAGGACATGCATTAAAATGTCTTGCATCTCACCTTAATATATCTTTAGATGAAACAATGGCTATAGGCGATAGCTTTAACGACTTAAGCATGCTTAAGGTAGCTCATTACAGCATAGCTATGGGAAATGCACGAGATGAAATCAAAAATCTTTGTTCTTTCACTACTTTAAAAAACACTGAGAATGGTGTAGCCCATGCAATCCATACTTATATAAAGAAATTAAATTTATCTGCTTAAAAAAAACAATACCTATAAGATTTCTCTTATAGGTATTTTAAATTCAAATATTATCTTCTGAATCCTCTGTTGTTGCTT
>ATWA01000189.1 GCA_000421005.1 Clostridiales bacterium NK3B98 | reverse complement strand
TAAGCAGCCAACCGAAATCTGCGGTTGCCACAGCGCCGCAGCGCTGTAAATCTTCTGTTAATTATTTCACTGTCTGCTTGACGGGGAGCGGTTCAACGTGATTTCAGGTTGGGCGTGTTTTCTTTTTCAGTCCCGGCGAGAGCCGGAAATAATTCCTTGGTAGCTGGGAAGGGCAAGATCCGTACCGTGTCACACTTTCCCGCTTTGCGTGAAAGGTTCGTCGGTACACTTGTTGGGGCTTCCGCTGCCCCAAGCCCTCGGAGTGATTTTCTTTCAGAAAATGCTGCATAGCAGCTACAAATCAAATCTGCAAGGAGGAATTCAATGTCAAATAAGTACCAAGACCGTGACGAAACCAATCGTTCCCACTTCGTCAACGTCCGTTTATCGGACGATGAGTGGGAACAGCTCAACATCATCTGCGAACTTCTCGACGAGAACCGTTCCAAGTATATCCGCAGGAGAATCTTCACCGGAAGAATCCCCCGTCCGGTATTCCAGTATGCGCTGGACGAAGCCACAAGCAAGGCTGTCACCGGGCAGCTTGGTAAAATCGGTTCAAACCTGAATCAAATTGCCCGCAAGCTGAACTCCGGCGAACAGGCCAACCATCAAATGACGGACGCAATCGGTAACTGCCTCAGTGATATCAGCATGACGCTGAGGAGCCTCAGAAGCATGGAGGATTACCGTGGCGATTTTGAAGCACATTCCAAGCCATAACAAGTTTTATCAGGATGCGGTCAATTACTTTCTCTTTCAGCATGATGACCACGCACGCCCGATTTACAACGCACAGCACAAAATGATCCTCCGGGACAACGTGCTGATCGACGCCATCAATACAGATGTTTGGTCATACAGCACGGATTGTCAGATTGCAAATCAGCATTGGGGTAAGAATCGAGAAAAAAGAGACGTGAAAAGTCATCACTTCATCATCTCGTTCCCCAAGGAGGACAGGGACAAGCGCGGTCTGACACCTGAAATTGCGCAGGAAATCGGGATGGAGTTTGCCCGGAAACACTTTGGGGGACATCAGTGCGTGGTGGCAACCCATGACGACGGCAACAATCATTCTGGCAATAT
>ATWA01000188.1 GCA_000421005.1 Clostridiales bacterium NK3B98 | reverse complement strand
CCGTTAACCATTGGTAAAGCCAAGGAGCAATTCTTGGAACAAATTCAATGTGGTGATTAAAACCTTCCTTTAAAATTTTCAAATTATAACTTTTTAAAATTAAAGAATGATTTACCGGGTATTTTTATGCAAATTTATGATATATGCATAGGTTTATTAATTGCGGCCAAAAATAGTAAAAATGTTTGGTTTTACTTTTGTTATTCACAAATTCAAATAAATTTAAATAAAACCCAAAGAGAGGAAGATTAATTATGTGTGGAATAGTAGGATATTTAGGAAAAAAAGAGGCATCGCCAATACTTATAAAGGGCTTATCAACTCTAGAGTACAGAGGATATGATTCAGCAGGAGTTGCAATAATGGATGGAGGGCACATTGATGTCCAGAAATGCAAAGGAAGACTTGCTAATCTAGAGGAGAAGCTTAATGATAATCCTGTAAAAGGGCATATAGGAATAGGACATACAAGGTGGGCAACTCACGGAGAACCTTCAGATGTCAATTCTCATCCTCATAACAGCCTAGACGGAAAAGTGAGTGTTGTTCACAACGGAATTATAGAGAATTACCTAAAGCTTAGAGAATGGCTTCAAGGAAAAGGATACAAGTTCTTATCAGATACGGACACAGAGGTTATACCAAACCTTGTTGAGTATTATTATGAAGGAAACCTTCTAGATGCTGTAATGAAAGCTACAGCAAAGATGGAAGGAAGTTATGCTATAGGAGTTATGTGCAACGATGAACCAGACAAGATAGTTGCAGTAAGAAAGGACAGTCCTCTTATAGTTGGACTTGGACAAGGAGAATGCTTTATAGCTTCAGATATACCAGCAGTACTACCTTACACTAGAGATATTTATCTTTTAAATGATAAAGAATTTATAGTAATGGAGAACTCAGGAGTATCAATATTCAATGAGTATAAAGAGCCGGTAAACAAGGAAGTATACCATGTAACTTGGAATGCTGATGCAGCAGAAAAAGGCGGATTTGAAGATTTTACATTAAAGGAAATTCACGAACAACCTAAAGCGGTAAGAGATACTTTAGCAGGAAGAATCGTACCAGGTAAAGCAATATCTTTAGA
>ATWA01000187.1 GCA_000421005.1 Clostridiales bacterium NK3B98 | reverse complement strand
TAATTAAACTGTTTATCACCAGTTCGGAAGTAGAAGTTATAAAATTGGGAACTCAATGTCTTATGGTAGCTGCCATAGAACAGCCAGTTATGGGATTATCTATGGTAGTTGGTGGAGCACTTAAAGGTGTAGGAGATACTAAAACTCCATTTATGGTTTCCTTCATATCCAGTTGGTTTATAAGATTTCCTCTTATGTTCTATTTCATATATATTAAAAAATACTCAGTTGTCCTTGTATGGGTTATCACAGCTATTCAATGGGCCTTTGACGGTATCGTTATATGCTATTTATTTAATAAGACACTTCATAAGAAATTTAAAGCCAAATAATTGACAAAACCAAAAATTTGGTATATTATATGTATCAATTAAATAATAATCTTCAGGGCAGGGTGAAATTCCCTACCGGTGGTATAGCCCACGAGCCTTTATGGCATGATTCGGTGAGATTCCGAAGCCGACAGTAAAGTCTGGATGAAAGAAGATACAGTATTGCTAAAGCACTTAATTAGTGTGATTTCTTTTGTTTTATTTGCTCTGAAATGTTTTACATTTCAGGGTTTTTTATTTTAACAGAAATCTATAAGCTTATAGAATGCCTTGAACTTTTTTTGTTCAAGGCATTTTTGTTTTAGGAGGTTTAATATGAATGATGAATATTACATGTCTATAGCACTAGCTCTTGCAGAAAAGGGCTGTGGCTTAGTGAACCCTAACCCTATGGTAGGAGCTGTTATAGTAAAGGATGACCAAATTATAGGTCAAGGCTATCACGAAAAATTTGGCGGACTCCATGCTGAGCGTAACGCTATCAACAGTTGCACAACTTCTCCCATTGATTCTACCCTCTATGTAACATTAGAACCTTGCTGTCACTGGGGAAAAACGTCACCTTGTACTGAAGCCATTATAAAAAGTGGTATAAAGAAGGTTGTAATAGGTTCTAAAGATCCTAACCCTCTAGTATCAGGTAAAGGCATTCAAATTCTCCAGGAAAACAACATAGAGGTAAAAGAAAATATTTTAGAACCCCAATGCAACAAACTTAATCAAATATTTTTTCATTATATTTCAACAAAGAAACCATTTGTGGTGATGAAATAC
>ATWA01000186.1 GCA_000421005.1 Clostridiales bacterium NK3B98 | reverse complement strand
TGAAAGAGCACTTAAAGCATTACAAACTGACATAACAGAACAAACAGTTTTTGAAAAGTAGTATAACAGTATTCCATAATCAATAGGAGTTCTGTGGAGGCTGCCAGAAATGCTTATCATTGAATAAGAGATTTCTGGTAACCTTTCAGAACTCTATTTTATTTATCCTTTAAAGGCATCCTATATTCTTCTCTTTGAGGCCAAAATAGTTTGAAAGCAAGCTTTTCCATATCTCTCTTTTGTTTATAGCTCACTCTAAGGGTTATATTTGAAGGTATATCTATCATTTCAGGCACATCTTTTAAAAGAGTATTTATCTTTACATTATCTTTTAGATTTCCTGCCATACTTATTAAATCTGAAAGAAGAATTTCACACTGGCCTGTAGAATCCTCTAGAATTTCAAATTTTTCTTCTTTATTTGCGTATTCATAAGAATCTCCAGATGAAATCCAATTCATGAGAGCAGTTTTGCTAAATCTCCACTCTCTGCCTATCTTTCTAGCAGGTATATGTTCTTCACGTAATAATTTTATAAGAGTTCTCTCGCTAACGCTTAAGAAATCACAAGCTTGCTCTAAGTTTAAAATATCACTATTCATAAGGAACCTCCAATTTATCTAATTAAAAAAATCTTCTGATGATATAAGTAAAATTATATATTAATTAATAGAGGTGGTCAATTTTAAAATGTAAAACTTTGATGTTTAACATTAATTAATTGTATTTTAATATATTAATAATTGAATATAGTGTAAAAAAGCAGTAATATTGATTTTAAGGATTAGCTTAAAAATAATATAAGGAGGAAAGAAATTATAATGTCAGCTTTAAAGGTAGAGCCTATGAAAAATTCTGATAATATAATAAATTACTGGAAGAAGGAAAAGCTTGCAGTAGCATGCATAGTTATTTTTGGATTATCTTTTAATACATCAATTGTATTAGGACCAATATATCAAGGAAAGCTTATAGACTCCATTGTAGGAGGAAAAGATTTAAAATCTGTCCTAAATGTTGCGGCAGTCTATGTGGCGATTATTGGAACTATTCAATTATTGAGGTATTTTAAAAGATTTTACATAAGAAGGTTTGCAAATAGTACAAG
>ATWA01000185.1 GCA_000421005.1 Clostridiales bacterium NK3B98 | reverse complement strand
TATGTGGCTATGGCTTATGGTCCTTTTGACCGCTGAGCCGCTTTAGATAGATGGTATCGCAAAAACAGCAGGGGCTGTCCCTTTTGGGCAGTCCTTGCTGCTTTTTGGTTATACCACAGTCAGCACCGCTTTCCCTGCCTGTTCCGGGAGACAGAGCCGGGAAAGGTATCCTTCCCGCTCCACCTGTCCGGTGACATCCATGCCGTTCAGGGTCACCCATTCTTCCGTATGGAGGCTGAGCCACGCCGTGTCACCCTTCCCGGTAGAAGCCTGCTCCGGTGTTCCAGTGGGTATTTTCCTTCATTTCGGTTTCTTCCCTTCTTCGTCCCATTTGGCAAACAGGACGCAGTTGCCCCGGCGGTGGTATTGGAGGATCACCTGTTCCAGCCGCTGCCGGGTGGTATTCAGGTACGCCGCCTGACAGTCCAGACAGAGATAGCTCTGCTGGCTCAGGCCGAACAGCTTCCGGTGCAGGGCGATTTCGTCCGACAGCAGCGCTGCTTCACATCCTCTGCACCTGTTCATTTCATTTCCAGCCTGCCCCGAAAGACCTTGCAGCCGTGGGCGGGGATTGTGCAAAGGAGCATCTCGCTCTCTGTGCCGGCGTTCTGGTGGGCAATGCAGTCGTAAAGCGCCAGACGGCACCCCGTTTTTGCACCCAGTCCCAGATCCCAGAGGTCCACCGACAGGTTGGCGGCCACGTCTCCCAGATTGAACATACCGATGGCCAGATCCCCGTTGGAGAGGAACTTTGCCAGCACATATCCCTCCGGCGGGTTGGATTCGCAGCTCACCCGGAAGGGGGCACGGCATTCCACGTCCTGATAGATCCCGGTTCATGATAACACGTCTGGAGGCCTCTGTCATCTCCCGCACGTCGCAGCGACGGTGTCAAGTTGTTGTAGGAAAAAATGAGACTACCGAATTGTATCAACGTCTCACCAAAGCGGAGGATAAGCTGAAGCAGGTGTACAGTGATCACGAAGAGGTACGGTACGAGATATTGGAGACAAAACTGGAAATGCTTCTGCTGACGCTAAATGAGACGGGACAGAAAACTGCCCTCCAACGAATGGTTGAGCTGGCGCAGATTCCGGACTACCAAAACAAATATTTCACGGCAGAAGAACGCTCTGC
>ATWA01000184.1 GCA_000421005.1 Clostridiales bacterium NK3B98 | reverse complement strand
TCTAAAAGTCTATGTATTGTCTTTGCTTCTCTATGAGTTGCCTCTGTCATTCGTTTTGCCGCTCTTCCTGTAGGAGCCGCCATTACCACCTTAAAACTGTTATCTTCAAATATGTCCATTATACAGTTTATTATGGTGGTTTTTCCTGTTCCTGGTCCACCAGTTATTATCTCAACTCCATGCTGAAAAGCTCCTCTTATAGCTTCCTTCTGACTATCAGCAAAAGCTATATTGTTCTTCTTTTGAAACTCCTCTATCTCATCATCAACTTTTATATTTAGGTCGTCATAATTTGATGTGGCCAAAGTTAAGATGTTCTTAGTAACACTAAGCTCACAATAATAGTAGAATGGTGTAAATACACACTCTAATCCTTCTATCTTTTCCATCTTTATCTTTCCATCAATTATGCAATCTGATATATTTCTTTCTATAATGCTCTCTTCAACTAAAAGAACCTTTGCTGCATTGTTGACAAGTTTATCCTTTGGTATATAAGTATGTCCCATAGCACAAAATTCATTCACTACATATTTAATTCCACTTTGAATTCTAAAAGGTGCATCTTTTTCTACTCCAAGGCTCCTAGCTATTTTGTCAGAAGTCTTAAAACCGATACCTGCAACCTCTTCACAAAGTATATAAGGATTTTCCTTCACTACAGTTACGGCTTGAGAGCCAAATCTCTTGTGTATTTTCATGCACTGATTAGGTCCTATCCCATAACTTTGGAGAAATATCATTATGTTTCTCACATCTCTCTGTTTTCCGTAAGAATCATATATAAGCTCAAGCTTTTTTTCACCGATTCCTTCTACCTCTCTAAGTCTTTCAATATCATTATCTAAAATATCTAAAGTGTCTTCTCCAAACTTATTTACTATTTTCTTAGCAGTTATTGGGCCTATTCCTACAATTACACCTGAAGCGAGATATTTTTCTATTCCTTTTGTTGATGTTGGCAAAATCTCTTCACAGCTTTTAACTTGAAATTGCTTTCCAAACTTAGGATGAGTTATCCACTGACCCAAAAGTTTTAAATTCTGGCCTTCAACTAGGTACGGAATAGTTCCAACTATTGTAACTATAGACTTATCAGCACTAAGTTTTGCAACTACATATCCGTTTTCCTCATTTTGAAAAA
>ATWA01000183.1 GCA_000421005.1 Clostridiales bacterium NK3B98 | reverse complement strand
GAGACTGATTTAGT
Organism: Clostridiales bacterium NK3B98; assembly: GCA_000421005.1. Taxonomy (GTDB): domain Bacteria; phylum Bacillota; class Clostridia; order Oscillospirales; family Oscillospiraceae; genus Onthomonas. The sequence goes on along the minus strand of ATWA01000183.1, from coordinate 1,193 downwards.
AAATCAAACTGTTAATACTGATACCTTTTCATTCAAAGCAGCTATTATTAATTTTTCAAGCAAAGGAAGATTAACTGTAGTTTGCAATAAGAAAACTATTTTGCCTGTGGCAGAAAATGAATATACAGTTCCATTGAATATTGGAGCTAATATTATTCGTTTAAAAGCAACGGATATAGTGAATGGAAAATTAGTTACTTTGGCTGAGGCATCCTATGTTATTAAATATGTGCCTATTGCAGATGAAGGGACTAAACCTGCAATTAAACATATAAATGTAACTGATGGTATGACAATAACGGGTAATGAATTTACTTTAGATTTACTTCCAGAAGATTATAAGGGAAATAGAATTTATAGCGAGGGTATTACCGTACAGCTAAATGGAAAAGTGTATAAAAATACATGGCAATCAGAGTTTACAAGCTACCTTCTTTATCTCCAAGGAGGAGCAAATACGCTAGATATTAGAATTAAGGATTCGGATGGAAGATATAATGACTATAGTTATAAAATTAATTGTAAAACTGTTGCAGATGGAGAGAAGATTGGAGAAATTACAGTTAGTATAGATGCAAATGTACTAGGACTTGGATACATTGTAGCACCAGTTAAAGTGCCAATCCGTCAAGGAGAAACTGGTTCCTATTTCCTCACTCGTTTTTTAGAGGACAAAGGATTCCAATATAATAATACAGGTTCTCTTGATACAGGGTTTTACTTGTCAAGAATTATAAAGCCAGGTATAGCAGCTGGTGTGTCTATACCAGAGGATTTAAAACAAGCTATTGATAATGATGGATTAGAGTGGAAGGATCAGCGATATGACAATAGTATTGGTGAATTTGACTATTGCCAAGGCTCTGGATGGATGTATTCTGTAAATGGATCTTTCCCTGGATATGGTTTCTCTGATGTTGTTTTCAAAGATGGTGATGTGGTTCGTATAAGATTCACACTAGCCTATGGTAAGGATATTGGAGGACATAAATCAACTGGTGGATCTGGACAAAATTACAATAAGGTATGGTGAAAATAAATCTATGAAGCGATTGATAAACAAAACAGCAGTTCTTATTTTGACAGCAATATTTATTTTATCTAGCGTTCCTATTGATGCATATGCAAAGCATAAAGATTATACTTTATCCAATTTAGAAGAAACAATAATAGGTATTATTGATTGGAAAAAA
>ATWA01000182.1 GCA_000421005.1 Clostridiales bacterium NK3B98 | reverse complement strand
TAAAGACGGATTTGCCTATCTTTACTGTCTAAGTGCTTAGACTAACATCCATTAGTTAGCACATCTTATCCTCCTGCGTCACCCCATTGGTCATACGCTTATAGTGGTATCGGAATATCAACCGATTGTCCATCACCTACGCCTTTCGGCCTCGGCTTAGGTCCCGACTAACCCTGAGCGGACGAGCCTTCCTCAGGAAACCTTAGGTTTTCGGCCAGTGAGATTCTCACTCACTTCTCGCTACTTATGCCAGCATTCTCACTCCTATGTCGTCCACTGCTCCTTTCGGTACAACTTCTTCCAACATAGGACGCTCCCCTACCGCGTACATCTAGTGTACACCCATAGCTTCGGTGGTAGATTTTAGCCCCGGACATCTTCGGCGCAGGATCTCTTGACTAGTGAGCTATTACGCACTCTTTAAATGAGTGGCTGCTTCTAAGCCAACATCCTAGTTGTCTTAGAAATCCCACATCCTTTTCCACTTAATCTACACTTTGGGACCTTAGCTGATGGTCTGGGCTGTTTCCCTTTTGACCACGGATCTTATCATTCGTAGTCTGACTGCTGAGATTCAAGTTAGTGGCATTCGGAGTTTGATAAGGTTCAGTAAGCTCTATGCCCCCTAGCCCATTCAGTGCTTTACCTCCGGTAATCTATCTCAACGCTAGCCCTAAAGCTATTTCGGGGAGAACCAGCTATCTCCAAGTTCGATTGGAATTTCTCCGCTATCCACAGTTCATCCCATGGTTTTTCAACACCAACGTGGTTCGGTCCTCCACGAAGTTTTACCTTCGCTTCAACCTGACCATGGATAGGTCACCTGGTTTCGGGTCTACAGCATGCAACTTTTCGCCCTTTTAAGACTCGGTTTCCCTTCGGCTCCGGACCTTAAGTCCTTAACCTCGCTACATACCGTAACTCGCTGGCTCGTTCTACAAAAAGCACGTCATCACACATATAAAGTGCTCTGACCGGTTGTAGGCACACGGTTTCAGGTTCTATTTCACTCCCCTCCCGGGGTTCTTTTCACCTTTCCCTCACGGTACTGCTCCTCTATCGGTCATCAGGTAGTATTTAGCCTTGGGAGGTGGTCC
>ATWA01000181.1 GCA_000421005.1 Clostridiales bacterium NK3B98 | reverse complement strand
AGTCTTATATTACTGTAAGTTCTTGCAACCTTTAAAAGTTTATCTTGAAATTTCTCATATCCCCTAATACGATTATCATATTTATACCTTTTATTCATTCTCTAGATCCCCTCCATAGTTATTATATTTGCATTATCCACCCTTTCAAAATAATCCTTTTCTCTACTTTGACATGTAAGAAGAATTATCTGTTTGTTCTCGCTGTATTCCTCAAGAATCTTTAGAGCCCTTAGAGTTCTCTCATCGTCATATTGAATAAATGTATCATCTAAGATTATAGGAACTTTATCTTCACCAAATATCATTTCTATCAATGCCATTCTAAGTGCAAAATACGCTTGATCAAAAGCTCCATTGCTTAAATAATTAGCTTCAACTAAGGAATTTTCTTTGTTATCTCTTACAAGAAGGTCATAATTGTCGCTTACTTTAACTTCTTCATACTTTCCATCAGTAAGTTTACTATATATTTTCCCTACTATTTTGTTAAGCTTTGGTCCAAAGTTTTTCTGAAGCTCTTTAAAACATTGATTCAAATTTTCTAAAGCTATATCAGCTATTTTTACAGCTTCTTCCCCATTTTCTATAGCTGACTTTACTTCTTCTATCTCTTCTTCTATAATCCAAGGTTCTCTAAATCCTTTAAACCTATTGCTTATAGAATTTTCAACATCTTTTATAGATTTTTCTGTTTCTCTAAGCTTTTCATTATTCTCTTTAAGACATGTATCAACATCTTCTTCTTTTTCAAATGAAAAATCTATATCCTCTTTAAAGATATCCTGCAGTTCATCCTTCATGTCTTCAAGATGCCTATCTTTTAAAAGAAGTTTGTATCCATCTTCAACTCTCTTTATTTCATTTTCTACCATAACCTTCATTTTAAGCTTATTCTTTAAAATCTCAATCTCTTCTGTAAGCTTTTCTAGAGGTATATACCCTCTCTCTATTTTTGAAAGTTCGTTCTTTAATTCAATTTCCTTAATGTCCAACTTATTTTTTATTGTTGAGACATTGCTTTCTAAATTTTTAAGTTCTCTTTCTAGAGAATCCATTTGAAAAGCTTTTTCCTCATAAAGTTTATGATTTCTAAGAAATTCTTCTTCATTTTCGCATGATGTATGGTTTAATAAAAAGTT
>ATWA01000180.1 GCA_000421005.1 Clostridiales bacterium NK3B98 | reverse complement strand
GACCGCCAACTTTTTGCTATCTCCGATCTGCACATCCCTGAAAAGAACATCTACATCGACCACCAGTCCGGCAAAGACTTCAACCGTCCCGCTTACAGACGCATGGTGCGCAGAATGAAAAAGGACGATCTCCTTTACATCAAAAGCATTGACCGTCTTGGACGCAACTATGAGGATATTCAAAACCAGTGGCGCTATCTTACGAAGGACAAAGGAATAGACATAGCGGTTTTGGATATGCCCTTGCTGGACACCCGCCGAGGTAAAGACTTGGTGGGTACCTTCCTCAGTGATATCGTTCTGCAAGTCCTTTCCTTTGTCGCTGAAAACGAACGCACCAACATCAAGCAACGTCAAGCGGAAGGGATCGCCGCCGCCAGATTACGGGGTGTGAGGTTTGGCAGACCCTCAAAGCCACTGCCCCAGAACTTCCAAAACGTCTATCAGCGTTGGAAACAGAAGGAATTGATTATCACAACCGCCGCCGAAGAGTGCCAGATGCCACGCTCCACTTTTTATTACAAAGCGAAGCAGTTCGAAAAGTCCACCCATCAATAAGTTACCAAAAATCCAATATAGTCTACCTTTTGGGATTTATGGCGATGAATTTGTACTTCGCATTATAACACAGAAGTTCGCTCTACGCTATACGATTCCAGAACATATTGGCAAGCAAAATCCAATCACAGACCCCATCCATAAAGTAGACGATTCAGAACGCCGTCCATTTTGGGACGGAATGGAGGGGAAAAGTGAGCAATGATTATGAGTGGGCAAAACAATTTGTTCTCCAGCGAAGGCAAAGAATGGGAAGAAACTGCCCTTATATCCATGCGAGACGCAGCTTTATCTGACGCACTGGTGTACTCCATTCTGAGACAAATCCGGGAAGAAAACGAGAAAAACGGCTGTCCTGAAGAAGAACAGGAACGTATCCAGGCATTAGAGCAGTTGCAAAAGAGACTGACCCGGACGCAGCTATCCACCTTCGGGATTATCGAACAGCTTTACATGAAGGAAGCAATCATGTGCCTGCAAATTGCCTTCCCACGGGGGATTTATGCCGCATTTCAGCACCACTTTGATTCAAACAAGGATTGTTCCTTTGAGCGTCTGGTAGTGGAACCGCTTGAAAATGGCGAGAGCATGGA
>ATWA01000179.1 GCA_000421005.1 Clostridiales bacterium NK3B98 | reverse complement strand
ATAAGCTTATTAATCTGACTTTTGACCATTCCAGTGCTGCTTCCTCTGGTAGCAACTGCAAATATTTCTGGATGCCCCTTTATTTCCAAGTTCTTTATGAATTGTTCTAAAACTCTAGGAATACCGCCATAGTATAAAGGAAATACAAATCCTATCTTATCTGCCTCTAAACTCGTTTCTTCTTTTTTGTTAGACTGAAGTATAGAAATAATTTTGCTGTCAGGTATTATATTCCCAAGCATCTTTGCTATATATAAGGAATTTCCCGTGGCAGTAAAATAGTATATATACGTGCTCACTCCTGTTTCCCCCTTTTTCATTACTTTCCATTTTAAACTAATCCCCAAAATAGTTCAACTTCTTACGGAGTGAGCATTTAATTTAAGGATTTAATATGTTTTTGTTTGCCTCTACAGCGCTCTCTACATTGTTATCAAAGGCTTTAAGAACAATGCTAAAAACGAACTCTTTAGCTTCTACCCTGTATTGAGCAAGCTGAGCCTGTCCACAACTATTGCTTCCTAATCCATTTTGTTCATAATCTAGGTTTAAAGTAATAAAGTCTCTCTTCTTTAATTCATAGGTATGAATAGCCTTATCTAAATCTTCCTCTGCATAGTATGAAGCTGAAAACTCAAGTTTATTTCCTTTAACCATAAACCCAATACCCGAATCTTCATTTAAAGCAACCCACTTTACATCAGTTCTGTTGCCGTTACTTTGAGGATATACATAATCTGTATAAAGATTTTCTACATTCTCTTTGTACACTCCATAGAAATTTGCTTCTTTGCTGTCACAATAGCATTCTCCAGGTCCTCTTCCATGCCAAGTAACGTTAGATAGCTCCTTATTTACATTCAGCTTAACTCCTATTCTTGGAAGCATTTCAGGAAATTCACCTTTTGGAATACCCTTTAAATTTATTTTTATATGGCCATCACCATAAACCTTATATTCATAGCTTAATTTATATCCATAAAAATAAGCTGGAGGTGCGAAATAGGTATTTATATTTACTGTAATACAATTTTCCTCTTCAGTCCATGCGCTACTCTCTACGTATTCTCTACATAGGTTTAAATGAGCTGCTTTCCACTTTTTAACCGCATACATATCATTATCAATGGTAGCTCTCCAAAGATTAAATTTAGGT
>ATWA01000178.1 GCA_000421005.1 Clostridiales bacterium NK3B98 | reverse complement strand
AGCAGTAAATAAAATCTTCATTTTCATGTAGCTCACCTGCCTTTTCTACCATTTAATAAATTCCATTTAATAAATTCCATTTAATAAATTCCATTTAGTTAATATAAAATCCATACTAGTTAGTTCTATATTTTTACACAAATTCCTCTTTAATACTCATTATTTGTATTTAAATTATGTATTCATTGGAATTTAGTAAAATGTATAATATATAAAACTTCACATTCCTTGCAGTTAATACACTTTTTCTGTACATTAGCACTTCTCCATGAACGCTTTCCCAATCTTTTTTAAAATCAGCAACAGCTTTTGTTACAGCCGCCATTTGAAAAGTGTCATGCATTAATGTTGGTTGAATAGTCGCTGTATGGGCACCTGCCAAAAATGACTTATTAACCTGTGCTATGTTTTTAAAGCTTGCAGCTAATATTTTGCACTTTGAGTTGTTTTCATCAATCATTTTACGGAATGCAGTAATTGTCTCTTCAAAATCTACATCTAGGTTAGCCATACGATTGCAATATGGTGCAATGAAATCAGCTCCCGCCATTATTGCAGCAAATCCTTGAATTTTTGTGTATATAGCAGTTGCCGTAACCCCAATTCCTTTAGATTTTAGTATCATCATAGCTTTTAATCCTTGCTCTGTAGTTGGTACTTTAATAAATACTTTTTCATCAACATTTTTAAGAATTGCTTCTGCTTCCGCAAGGATTCCTTCTGCATCTTCAGCAATTACTTGAACGTGTAGAGTTTTTTCCATACCAATAATTTCTCTTATTTTTCTAAGATGTGAAAAAAACTCAATTTTGCCTTCTGACTTTAAAATACTTGGATTACTTGTGACTCCTGTAATTGGATAACACTCCATATATTTTTTAATGTCCTCAATATTTGCCGTATCAAATAATAGTTCCATTTTTCTACCTCCATTATTTCCATTTAAGTCCTTCTTATCTTCATGCGTTTTTACAATCTTATACAATAGCCATTACTTACAAATCATTTTATTGTTTATCTTTTACTTTCTTATAATACTTGTTCAGTTCTTTCAATTATATCATCTTGAGTCTGCTTTGATAATACATTAAAGAAAGCACTATATCCAGCAACTCTAACAATTAAATCTCTATGCTTATCAGGGTTTGCTTGAGCATCTAACAATGTATCTCTTGACACAACATTATACTGAACGTGATACCCATGCAATCTATTAAAAAATGTTCTTAAAAGAGCAATCAGCTTCATACTGTCTTCCGGCTTTTCTAAAACTTGAGGAGTTACCTTCTGGTTTAATA
>ATWA01000177.1 GCA_000421005.1 Clostridiales bacterium NK3B98 | reverse complement strand
TTACCTATATCATATCCCATAGGTCCATAAAATGCGAATTCAGGGTCTATTACCTTGATTCCTTTTTCGTTAGCAAAAATTGAGCCTGAATGAAGATCCCCATGAATAAGTGACTGTGCACAATTCATAAAGTTATTTCTTAGCATTCCAACTTCAGCTTTTAATTTTTCATTGTTATATAAATGCTCTTCAACAAATTCTTTATTTTCATCTATAATTATATTTCTATTTTTATAGTTGTAATAAGGCTCTGTAAAAACTAAGTCTTCACTAATATCACAAAGCTCTTTGTTTGTAAACTCTATAACTCTATCCTTCTTTTCTGCTCTACCTACTACTAAATCTGTTGTTGGAAGAAGGGTATCTGCTAGAAATGTAGATAGTTCTTCTGCTAAATGACTAAATGTCTTTCCATCCATAAGTTCTTTTCTTAAATTTTTATATTCTGATATATCTTCCATAGAAATTGCACACATAATTTCATCATAATGATGAACTTTAGGTATATATGTTGGTGCCAATTGTCCTTGTATCTTTAAAATTTCTGCTTCGATTCTGCTATGTCTAACATCTAAAGGTCTTCCAGAAGATCTTAAAAGAGTGTCTGCCTGCTTTATAATTAGAGATTTTCCTGTTTCAGGATTCCATATTTTAAATACGTAATTTATGTTTCCGTCTCCAATCTCTTTAGCTTCCAGCTTCTCATCAGGAGCGAAATATTTTACTACATCTTTAGAATAAATTTTTGCTTCTTCTGTATCCATTAAAAAATGCTTACAATATTTATCCATTTTATTTTCCTCCTATCAAATCACAAATTTTCCCTTACTGTAAATTAGTTTCTAATTGTTTTGCGTCTTTTTTCTTAAATTTAGGCCATCCAATAATTATAAATATAGTACCAAATATAAGCATAAGTATACAGTACCATACATAAGGCATTATTGACATAGGGGAGATTTTTGCAATACCTCCTGCCACTAATAATTGTCCAGCATATGGAAGCAATCCATTAAATGCTGATGAGAATAAGTCAAGAATACTTGCAACCCTTTCTCTAGCGATTCCAAATTTATCAGCTATTTCTCTAGCAATAGGACCTGTCGCAATTATTGAAATTGTATTATTTGTAGTAGCTATATCTAGTAAACTTACTAAAGCAGCTATACTTAATTCTCCGCCTTTTGCTGTCTTTGTTTTTC
>ATWA01000176.1 GCA_000421005.1 Clostridiales bacterium NK3B98 | reverse complement strand
AATATTTAAATCTTTTTCTAAGCTAGCAATATGAGAACTTATAGTTGGTTGTGATAAGTATATTGTATTTGCAGCCTTTGAGAAACTCTTTAATTTGGCTACACTAATAAAAGCTTCAATTTGTTTAAAATCCATTTGTATCCCCCTTAAATCACACTATAATAAATCAGCTTTTCCACTTGAATATTATAATTCCTACAATCATTATAGCAATTCCAATAACTTTAGAAAAGCCAAAAGAAAGCTTTTGTGAATCAAAAAGACCAAAAGCATCAATGATTCCAGCTGTTAAAAGTTGAGAGACTAATATTGTGGATATAGCATAAGTAGGACCTAAATCACCTATGCCTTTCATTACTGTGAAAGTTATAACGGCACCTAAAACTCCACCTAGAAGATAGAGTTTATTTGCAGAGGCAAGTTCTTTAAAGTCACCTTTACCAAAGAATAAAACTATTATAAGGGTTAATAGAAAAGCTATACCTTGAACAAGTACATTAGTTTCCCAAGTACCTATCTTTTCTTCAAGTCTTGTATTGAAAACTCCTTGAAAGCTCATAGCAGCACCAGCTATTATAGAAAAAATTATTCCTATCACGAAAAACTCATCTCCTTTTACCTATTTTTTAATCAGTTAAAGATAGTTTTTCCAAAAAAATAAAAACAACCCTAGCAAATTTTACTAGGGTTTAGAATAAATAATTATAATTGCTTCTATTTAATTTTTTTTAAATTTGTCATTGTTTCTATATAGGCATTTTCTATTTCTTCTTCAGTAAATCCTAAAGATAAACCTAATGCCAAGAAGTCATCAAAGATAGTTTTATAATGATCTTTTGATGAAGTTATAACAAGATCGTTTATGTCTATGTATAGTGTTAAAAATTGATCAGTTAAACAGTATTCACTGTGTCTAGGATTTAATGTTATATCTGTATAGCATTTATCAATACCTATACTTAATATAAAAAATAATGAGTAAAGATAATCTTCTAAAACAACTTTTCTATCTATTGAGTCTTTTTTACCCCAAAATCTAAAACAATTAGTTGAATTAGCTAATTTACCAATTTGAACGTGAAGTCCTAATGCTTTCCTTTGTGATAAAACATATTCATCTAATTCATGCCCTTCTACTAATTTATCATTAAGAACTCGTTGAAGGTCAAATAGTTTGTTTAAGTTCATACAACAAGGCCGCCTTTCTTTT
>ATWA01000175.1 GCA_000421005.1 Clostridiales bacterium NK3B98 | reverse complement strand
ATTGATCTTTATCTAAGTCATCTCTTAATATATATACATGAAGATTTCCATCTCCAGCATGTCCAAAACTTCTGATTCTTATTTTATGTTTCTTTTCTACATCTTTAGTAAATTTAACAAACTCTGCAACTTTATTTCTTGGAACAACTACATCAACTTCATCCATTTCTGTTGTCGATGCTTTTATTGCTTCTAAGAAAGCACCTCTTGCTGTCCATATAGACTCTTGTCTTTCTTCAGTATTAGAAATAAATACATCTATTGCGCCTTCTTCTAAGCATATATCAGCTACCTTTTCGTAAGCAGCTTCAACTTCCTCTAAAGAGTTTCCATCGAATGTAAGAAGTAAATATGCATTAGATGAATTATCTGGGAACTTCTTGCCTAAGAACTCCTCTGCTGAAGTTATTGCTTCTCTCTCCATAAACTCTATTGCAGTAGGAATAGCTTTTGATTTTATTATCTTTGGCACTGTATCTATTGCTTGTCCTAAATCATTAAAAGGAACTAAAAGGCTTATAGCTTTCTTTGGTAGTGGCAACAGTTTTAGTATAGCTTTTGTTATTATTCCCAAAGTACCTTCCGAACCAACTATCAAGTCCTTTAAGCTATAACCCGAACTGTTTTTAACAACTTTTCCTCCAAATTCTACTACTTCTCCATTTGGCAAAACTACTTCCATGCCTCTTACATAATCCCTAGTAACGCCATATTTTACTGCTCTCATACCACCTGCATTTGTATTTATATTTCCACCTATAGTTGCAGTTTTTTCTCCTGGGTCTGGTGGGTAAAATAAGTCATGTTCTTCAACATATTTTGATATTTCCATCAAAAGAACTCCTGGCTCTAAAGTTAAAGTAAGATTTTCTTCGTCTAATTCTAGTATTTGATTCATGTTGGTCAAATCAATTACAATTCCTCCATGTATAGGAACCGCTGCTCCTACAAGTCCTGTTCCTGAACCTCTAGGTGTAACTGGTATATTGTTTTCGTAGGCATACTTCATAATTCTTGAAACCTCTTCAGTAGAAAGAACTTTCACAACAACATCAGGCATTTTCTTAGCTCCACCTAATTCATCATGGCTATAATCCTCATTTATATCTTCTCCGCAAAAGACTCTTTCAGAATCATTTATTATATCTTTAA
>ATWA01000174.1 GCA_000421005.1 Clostridiales bacterium NK3B98 | reverse complement strand
TATGATAATGGCAGAAACATAAAGGGTAAAAAAACAGTATATGCTATGCATACAAAGTTTTTAGATATAGAAGAGTATTTGAGAGAGAACCCAGAAAATGAAGTTATGCTTTTTATTGATGAAATAAATAGATGTGACCATAATGTTCAGCAAGAGCTGATGAATCTTATACTGAATAGAGAAATCAATGGATATCATTTGAAGGAAGCGGTTCATGTAATGGCAGCTATGAACCCATCAAATAAATATGATGCTTTTGAAGATACAGAGTATGAAGTTGTAGATATGGACGAAGCACAGGAAAATAGGTTTGTATGGGTTTATATGGAGTCAAACTTTAAGGACTGGATAAGCTGGGGAGCAGAGAAAGGCGATATACATCCTCACATACTAGAGTTTATATCCGTATTTCCTCATTATCTTCATAGACCAAAATCAAAAGAAACGGTGAAGGCAACTCCAAGAAGCTGGGAAAGAGTTTCAAAATCTTATAATGTGTATTTAAGCAATAAGGATTCTTATAGTAAAAATATATTCTACAATGTGGTAAAAGGCAATGTTGGAGGAGATATAGCGCAGGATTTCATAAGCTACATAAGCGACTACAAGCCTATGCCTCTAAGAGCAGAAGAGTTATTCTCAAATGAAGTCGTGCCTTCAGATGTAAAAGACATAATACTTAAAGAAGACCACGCAAGACTTTATATAATGGCAAAAAATCTCCTTATGTATCTTGACAAGGAGAATCATAAAGAAAAGGATATAAATATTTTCAGCAATGTTCTTAAATGCTATCCTGTAGATCTTAGAATATCAATAATGAAGGATATAAGAGCAGATTATAAAGATGGAATTTATAAAGAACTTTTAGAGGATGATGACTTCATAAATGCTTTCTTTGAATGTTATTAAAAGGGTGATATAATGAGTAATTTTACGTATTATGATAAAGAAAAAGCAAATCTTTATAGGGAAGCAGCGGAGTTTAACAGTCAAAAGGATATAGATGCTCAGTTCAAAATTAAATTTTTTTCTCTTATAGAAAAATGTAATCTGCATATGATTACAGGGAAAGACAGCTTTTTTGGAAACTTCATGCTGAATGTAAAAAAGCAGACTTCTTTAGGATTAAAATGGCCTATAGAAACTACTAGAAGTGCTAAAGGTTATATAATGAACTTTGATGTAAAGATTTGTCTTGAGCTTACTGAGTG
>ATWA01000173.1 GCA_000421005.1 Clostridiales bacterium NK3B98 | reverse complement strand
GAGGAATAGAGGTTTTAACATAACTGATGATATATTTACAGTAGAGGATGCTAAGAAAGCTATTCTTAAAATACTAAATTAAGAATAGGTTCTAGCCAAAGTTTGATTAGGACGGAGGAAGAGAAAAATGATAAAGGATATAACAATAGGACAATACGTTCCGGGAGATTCCTTTATACATAAATTAGATCCAAGAACAAAGATACTTATATCTATACTATTTATTGTAGATATCTTTTTAATCAAAAGTTTTTGGGGATATTTATTTGTAGTATTATTTATTGGTGCAATATTATATGTTTCAAAATTGTCTCCTAAATATCTGTTTAAGGGGCTAAAAGCTATATTTGTACTAGTTTTGATTACCGCTATATTGAACGTTTTTATGATAAAAGGTGAGACTTTGATATATAAGTGGGGATTTTTGGAGGTTTATAGAGAAGGGCTTAGAACAGCAGGATTTATGATATTAAGACTTATATTCCTTATATCAGGTACATCACTTCTTACACTTACAACATCACCTATAGAGCTTACAGACGGTATAGAGAAGCTACTAAATCCATTTAAAAAGATAGGTCTTCCTGCGCATGAGTTAGCTATGATGATGACTATAGCATTAAGATTCATACCAACTTTAATGGATGAAACTGATAAGATAATGAAGGCTCAAATGGCAAGAGGAGCAGATTTTGAAAGTGGTGGAATTATACAAAAGGCAAAGAGCCTTATACCTCTTTTAGTACCACTATTTATATCTTCCTTTAGAAGAGCAGATGAACTTGCAAATGCTATGGAAGCGAGATGCTATAGAGGCGGAGAAGGAAGAACTAGAATGAAGATTTTAAAAATGGAAACTAGAGATACTGTTGCATTTATTCTATTTGCAGTGTTTGCAATAGCTTCAATAGGAATAAAATACGTAGTTTAAATTAAGATAAAAGTTGAAGGTGAAAAGATGAAAAATGTTAAGCTAACATTGGAGTATGACGGTACTAATTATGCTGGCTGGCAGAAACAAAATAACGCTTTGACTGTAGAAGGAGAACTTTTAAAAGCCATAAAGCGAGTTACTGGTGAAGATGTTAAGACTATAGGGTGTAGCAGAACTGATTCAGGAGTACATGCAGAGAACTATATAGTAAATTTTTATACAGAGAGCACAATTCCTGGAGAAAAGTTTATGTTTCCTTTAAACAATGCTTTGCCGAAAGATATATGTATCACCAA
>ATWA01000172.1 GCA_000421005.1 Clostridiales bacterium NK3B98 | reverse complement strand
TTAAATCTAGGTTATGTGCAATGAATTGTCATTACCGTTTTTATGAATTGGAAGAGTTTTTTAGACATGCCCATATAAATGGCATAAAGTATGTAGAACTATGGACAGGCCCTATGCATTTTTTTGTTGATTACAACCAACATGATGATGTAGAAATTCTTAAACTATTATCAGAAAAGTACAAAATTAAAATTATCGGATTATGTCCTGAGCAAACCAATCCAAAGCCTAACAATATAGCAGTGAAATCTGTAATAGGAAAACAAAATGTCTATAAATATTATAAACAGATAATAGATATAGCGGACAAGATAGGGTGTAAACAAGTTTTAGTAACAAGTGGATGGGCATATTACAATGAACCTATAGAAGATGCATGGAATAGGTCTGTAAGTATGATGAAAAGGATTGCGGAATACTCGAAAAAGAAAGACATCATGCTTGTATTAGAAGCTTTACAAATAGATGAGTCTTTACTTGTAAATAGTGTAAATGATATTAAGAGATATAGAGAAGATGTTAACAGCGGCAATTTGAAGGTGTGCATTGATTTTGGAGCTATGTCAAGAGCACAAAATACTATTGAAGAATATTTTGAAACTTTTGGAGATGATGTTAGACATATTCATTTTGTTGATGGAAAACCTACAGGACATTTAGCGTGGTCTGATGGGGATAGAGATTTAGAGAAAGATTTAAATGATCTTCAAAGATATAATTATAACGGATTTTTATCATTAGAGACTGCAACACAAAGATACTATGAGAAACCGTGGATTGCTGAAGAAAAAACTATTAGTACATTTGAGAAACTGGAGGGAGAAAAAGATGAGACATTATATATTAGCTAGTCATGGAACATTCTCTCAGGGGCTTTATGAAGCTATAAAGATTATTATGGGAGAGCAAGAAAACGTACATATTATCACAGCCTATGTTGAAGATGGTTTTGACTTGAAGCAGCAGATTCAAAAGACCATTGATAGTATTCCAGAAGATGATGAAATTATTACATGTACTGATATATTTGGTGGAAGCGTTAACAATGAAATGATGAAATATATTCGAAGAGAAAACTTCTATTTGCTAACAGGTATAAATCTTCCAATATTAATTAATATATTTTTATCAAAAGATGAAAATTTTGATGTTTTGATGGAACAAATATTTTCAGAGGAATTACAAGGTATAGTGTATTGCAATAGAAAAAAAGATAAATCAGTTGAAGAA
>ATWA01000171.1 GCA_000421005.1 Clostridiales bacterium NK3B98 | reverse complement strand
TGTCTGCTTTATGAACCACACATAGTAACTATAGGGCATGGGCAAAGAAAGGAGGTTGGTTTTCCAATTGATGACCAACGAATGAGGAACCCATTAAGGTGTGCAACAACAATAGGGAGGTCAACTATGAAACAGAACGTACGAAGATCGATATCCTTTCTGCTAGCGCTGATGATGAGCGTTAGTCTTGTTAGCCCTAATGCTTGGGCTGAGGAAGTAGAAATTGAGCAGGAAGACCCTGAAGTTACTAATGCAGTTGAAATCGAAGAGAACCAAGATTCAGAAGAGGAAGCATCCAGTGAAGCTATTGATGTATCTGAGGTTAGCCTTGCGGATGAAAATAGTGAGGGTGATACCGAAATAGAGTCAATCGCTGAGTTGGACAAACCGGAGACAAAATCTGAGCAATCAGAAGAAGATAACGAAGATGTTGCTTATGAAGAAACCATCCAAGTTGATGAGACCGAATCAATCATCGAGGATTCTTCGGAATTATCCGAAGACGATCATATTTCTGAAGAAACCGTTGTGATTGACGATAATAATCCTGTTATCTTGGACGTTGAGGAAATAGAATATGAGGAGACCGTTTCAGCACCCGCAATGATGGCGTCTTCCATTGTATCATACAGCCAAACAGATAGTAGATGGGCATCACATCAATATGGTTATAGCAATAAAGCCGGGACAACAAAAGCCACAATCGGTAGTGCGGGCTGCGGAATTCTGTCATATACAAATGCAGTTTATTATTTAAATGGTGCATTTATCGAACCTACCACGCTTGCAGACTGGTCAGTCAACAATGGGCATCGGGTTAATGGTGTAGGGACTGCAATGTCCCTTTATAAAGCATTTGCGGATAAAAAAGGTGAAAAATACGGTTTTGCATATGATTCTACAGTCAGTGGCTACAGCAACCTAAAAGCAAAACTAAACAAAGGTTATGTTGCTATATGCAGTACACCAGGGCACATTATGTGTATCGGAGATTACAATTCCTCTACGAATAAGTATCTCTTGATTGATTCTTCACCTAGTTCGGCACGTGGCACTTCAGGTGGATATGGATGGCGTACTCAGTCACAGCTGGAAGCCATTCCTCTCAGAACTACATTTTATATTCTTAAATCAACAACTCCCGTAGCACCCGAGGTAAAGTCATGGTCATCTGCATGGGAGAATGATCTAATAAACCTCACCATCAACTGGTACGCAGTAAGTGGTGCGACATCATACGAA
>ATWA01000170.1 GCA_000421005.1 Clostridiales bacterium NK3B98 | reverse complement strand
TGATGATTGAAGCAGTAAGAAGTGCTATAACAAGGCTCAATGCAGAAGAAAGAGATATTATTGAACGCTTGTATTTCAATGATGAAACTGTTCGTTCAGTAGCAAAGCTCAAAAGTATTACACATCCGGCTTTAATCAAAAGAAGAAACAAAATTCTTGAAAAGCTGAAAAAATTTATCGAAGAACTTTAAAACTTTGGTAACCAAAGGGGGCAAATTTTCCTTATGTAAAGTGAAGGGGAGTTTGACCTCCTTTACTTTCTTGAGTAGGAGATACGCCTGCTTATGGCAAATAGGAAAATGTAAAGAAAACAGTCCCTTTCAAATATTGATCTTTGACAACTGAATAGACCAAGGTAGGACTTTATCTACTTACTGAGAGTTATGACCTACGCCAAGACTTTTCTGCTGATGAAAATCGGTTCAAATGAATACCGGCATAATGCCGAGGTTAGAAGAAAATGAGCGATAGATAGGAATACATAAAAGATAAGCGTGGCAGCTTATTTCGATGATGTAAGTGGTGATAATGATACTTCAATAGTTTAAGCTGCCTCGTCTGAAACAAGGGGCGGAGGTGAGATTCCTATGTAGCAGCCAATGCACCTACCAATGTCATAAAACTTAGTAAGAAAAATAATATTTGGTTATAAAGAATTTAAAGTGGAGGAGGTGTATTAGTGGATAATGACTGGAATGGATTGGCTGATTTGATAGCAAATCTGATTACAAAATATGCTGGAGTTTTAGATTTAGAGAATCTTCCAAATCCTACTCCAGTAAAAAATACAGAGGATAAGAATAAATTTGATATAGCTAAAAGCACGGATTGAGAAAGAGAAATAAAAGTGCTATAATATACTTGAGATTAAAGTCCAAACCTTTATTGGTAAAAATATATAAATATATAATAAGGATATTGAGGTTAATGCTATGTCAAAAGAAAAAATAAAAGTATATCTCTATACAAGAGTATCTACATCCATACAGATAGATGGTTATTCTTTAGAGGCACAAAAATCAAGAATGAAGGCTTTTGCTCTCTATAATGATTATGAGATTGTTGGTGAATACGAAGATGCAGGTAAGTCTGGAAAATCTATAGAAGGTAGAGTTCAGTTTACTCGTATGATGGAAGATATAAAATCCGGAAAGGATGGAGTGTCTTTCGTTCTTGTATTTAAACTATCGAGATTTGCAAGAAATGCTGCTGATGTACTTTCGACTTTACAAATAATGCAGGATTTT
>ATWA01000169.1 GCA_000421005.1 Clostridiales bacterium NK3B98 | reverse complement strand
GATGAATTTTGACTCAGCATTAACAAAAACGTATGACTTTTTTATAAAACTCATACAATCTATAGATTTGGAAAAAATAGTAATAAAAATTATAAGTGTTTTAGTAATACTCTTAATAGCATCGATTGTATATAAAATTTCAGTAAGAATAGTTGATAAGCTTATTGCAAAACAAAAGAAATTCAAAGTAGGATTAGATGAAAAAAGAGTAAAAACAATATCTGTCGTCTTAAAAAGTTTTTTAAAGTATACAATATATTTCTTTGCATTTTCAGCTATATTATATCAATTCTTTGGAGCTATAAGTTTAACTTTTGCAAGTATTGGAGGTGTAGCTATAGGTCTTGGTGCTCAGAATTTAATAAAGGATATTGTTAATGGATTCTTTATGGTTTTTGAGGATCAATTTTCGGTAGGAGATTATATTCATGTTGGAGACAAAGGTGGAATTGTTCAAAGTATAGGACTTAGACTTATAAAATTAAAGGACTTCAACGGCGATATCCATATAATACCAAATGGTAGTGTTGGACAGATAACTAATCATTCTAGAAGCGACATGAGAGTATTAGTAGATGTGGATATAGCATATGAGGAAGATATAGATAGAGTTACTTCTATATTAGAAGGTGTATGTCAGGAATTTAAAGGAAACGATAAAATTGTAGAAGGACCAAAGGTTCTTGGAGTATCCGCTTTAAAAGATTCTGGCGTAACATTTAGCATATGGGCAACTGCAAAACCTATGACTCAATGGGAATGTGAAAGAGAAATTAGAAAGCATGTTAAAAAAGCTTTAGATATGGAAGGGGTAGAGATACCTTATCCAAAGCGAACAATATATAGTGTGCAGCAAAAATAACCAGTTTAAAAGGAAAAAGGAGAATTTTAGTGAATAAGATTTTTAATTTGGGAGATATTGTAGAAATGAAAAAACAGCATCCATGTGGAAGTAGTAATTGGGAGATTATTAGATTAGGTGCTGACGTAAAAATAAAGTGCGTGGGTTGTCAACGAATAATAATGATACCACGTAGTAAATTTGAAAAAGATGTAAAAAAAGTAATAGAATCGAAAGAATAAATAAAAAATACTTGAACTTGATTTTATTTTGTAGTATAATATATGAATGTAATCCCTGCTGTGATAAAGTCACAGCCATAGGCCAAGGGGAGGAGGTGAAAAGGATGAGAAAGTATGAAACTATATTCATATTACACCCATCTTTAGACGAAGAAGCTGTAAAGGCTG
>ATWA01000168.1 GCA_000421005.1 Clostridiales bacterium NK3B98 | reverse complement strand
TTGCAAATGGAGTAATCTGTTCAACCATTCTTTTATTTGTGCTAGCTTTTACAAATTCATTACAAGCTTTAATTATTGTATCCATTTCATTTAATAATTTAGCTCCAGTTTCAGTTACTGATTCTTTAGCTTTTAGTTTATTAGTGAATTCATCTAATAAAGGCTTTATTTCTTCTGATTCTCCTAATACCAATCCATGTCCATTTGGAGCTGGATCTGATGTATGCTTAGCTATTGTGTGTAAATCTTCTGATGCATCACTATCTACATATTTGAAAGAATCTTTCCAACTCTTGTCTTCATTAAATCCTTTTACATTCCATGAATAATCAGATACAGCAAAAATAGCTACCTTTGATGGTTCTGCGTCTTGCATAGGATTTGTTACTACACCTGCTAAATCTTCGATATTTATATCAGTGTGCAATAAACTTCCCTTACCCATCATTAACCTGCTCATGTTTATGTCATTAACCGGCCAGTTTAGCCAAAATAGAGGACTTCTTCTAGTTTTTCCTTCTTCTGCTCTATTTCTTCTAAAATTATCTAATGTATTTTGTATAATAGGTGCACATACTGAATTTCCTGTCCAGAAAATTTGCACATTTTTAGGAAAGTCTTTATCATATACATTTAATTCTGAATAGTCACCTTGCCAACTTGCATTATATCCCGCTGGACAGAACACCCAGTCATAAACATCACCTTTTGCTTTACCCCATTCAGACAATCTATTCATCATATCGGTAATAATCTTTTTATTAAGATTACCAACATCATCACCAAGAACACCGAATTGACGAACACCAACTGAATATAATTGTTCAAACTTAGCGATTAATTTTTTCATTTCACCTTCAAAATCATTTGCATTAAATCCCCCCATAAATGGATGCGCAGTCCAAACAAATCTTGTTTTTGATTCTATTCCTACTTTAACCATTTTCTCTATCTCTGCCAATTGATCTGCTGGATATAATTCTCTCCATTTTCTGGTATGATATAAATCATCTTTTGGTGCGAATATATAAGAAGTCATCTTAAATTCTCCACCAAACTTCATTAAAGACATACGATCTTCATTTGTCCAAGGAATTCCATAGTATCCTTCAATAAATCCACGTATTGCTGTATCTGCATAATCCTTAATTTCAAAATTCTTAATAGTAGAACCATCCATTTGGTTAAAAATATGCTTTAAGGTTGTTATTCCATAGAATGCAGCATCTGTATTTTTACCTAAAATAATAATTTCTCCATTTTTTGCTATAGTATAATA
>ATWA01000167.1 GCA_000421005.1 Clostridiales bacterium NK3B98 | reverse complement strand
CTGGATTTCCCTCTTTTTTTACTGTTCTTTTTGGCTTTTCTCTGTGGATAGTTTTCAACTATTTGCTTCAGATAGAAAATACGGAAACTCTAAATAATACTGGTCTCGATTCAGGGTGCGCTGGATAGTATGCTCCTGCTGCATCAGGAGATTATACCCGTCCTTCATCGTCTTGATGGTGGATTTTAGCGCACGTCTGCGCTCATACAGGTCTTGCTGCTGGGCGGTGAGCCGGACCTTTGCTTCCTTCAAGGATTGATAGTTTGGGACACAGTTGACATTATGCACCCGCTGGTACTCATGCAGATACTTCACAGCGCCATCGTAAAGCAGTAACCCTTGAATGTTTTTCTCCCGGAACTTGGGCGATTTTCGGGTTTTCAGGTACTGTTCGTACAGCAGGCGGTATTTGTGATAGAGTCCGAGATGCTTCAACAGTCCATTGCACTCTTTCAAATTCTTTTCCACTCGCAGTAACCGCTGGGTGTCGTGGTTGAAGTCCTGTTTGTGGTCTTCAATGGTCGCTTGCAGGTCATCCAAATTGAGCAGGTGGTTTTCGGTCAGATAGTTGAAGCTCATGCTCATGGTTTTCAGATTTTGAATCTTCGCCCATTGGGTCAGGCTGTAACTGCTCTGAATCTTCGAGTCGTTCAGGTCGATGATTCGTCCGGTGATTACCGCCTCCATGACCGGGCGAGAGGGCTTCTGTTCGGACTTCTGCTCTGGCTTTTTCTCAGGCGCAGCCTGTGTTTTCTGCTTCTGCGCTTGCTGTTGAAGTTCCAAAAGGCGCTGGTTGATGAACCTTTCGATGGATTCTTTGCTGTAGTCATCGCCCAGTCTGCGGGATGTGATAGGGCGTTTGCGGTATTCAGGAAGATAGCTCCACCGTCCACGGCTTTCGGTGACTACGATGTTATAATCCCGTTTCAGGATTGCTTTGAAATCTTCAATGGAGTTGCATTTCTGTTTGGCTTTGTCGATTGCTTTACGGATTCTGGCGAGTTCCGTTTCAAATTTTTCTACGGCTGGCTTGCCGCCGATCATGCGGATAGTTTCATTCTTTTGGTCAAGCCGCTCCTGCCCCCGCTTTTCTGCGTAGTATTCTCTGTCCGTGATTCTCTGCTCGGCTGGCTTGTTCAGCTCCACCTGATGAAGTCCGTTCTCCCGGCACAGCTTCTCCACTTCCAATTTCAGGTATGCCATACATTGATCGGTTGGATGGAATTTGTAGCCAGCCTTGCCGTCCCGCTCAAATTCTGAGTACACGGGTTGTTCGATATCT
>ATWA01000166.1 GCA_000421005.1 Clostridiales bacterium NK3B98 | reverse complement strand
AATAGAACAGAATACAGGGCTTGGAGATGTAGTCACTAGCGGTACTAAAATAGATGCCATAGTTTCATCAGCTCTTTTAGAGAACATTTTCGTAGTAAATACGCCACTTCATGACGGAGCTACTATAATAAAAAACGGAAGAATAGAAGCATCGGGTTGTGTGCTTCCTCTAACTTCAAATACAGATATAAATAAAAAACTTGGAACAAGGCATAGAGCTGCTATAGGGTTGTCAGAGGTATCTGATGCAATACTTATAATTGTATCAGAAGAAACAGGAGTTGTTTCTTTAGCTGTCAACGGAAGGCTTACAAGAAACTATGATAAAAATAAACTTACTGATATATTAACGAGAATAATAAAAAATAGACAGGTTAAATCAAAGACCGTAGGGGAGAAGGTGAAGTTATGGATGCTAGGAATAAAAAGCAAGATATCTTAATAAAACTTATTTGCCTTTTGTGTTCATTTGGTTTATGGATATACGTATCTAATGTTGAAAACCCAACCATAACTAAAACCATAAAGGATGTGGGAGTTACTATACTCAATGAGGATGTTCTCACAAACTCTAAACTTGTAATGATGCCTAATCAGACTTTTAAGGTAAATGTAGCTATTCAAGGGGCATCTTCTGATGTTTATGCAGTAAAGTCAGAAGATTTTCAGCTTTCTGTTGATTTGAGCTCCTATGCATTGAAAAAGGGTGATAATACTATATTAGTAAATATAGATAAAGCCCCTGCAAATGTAAATATAAAGCAGACAGAAACATTAAAGGTAACTGTAGTGCTTGATGATTTGGAAGAAAAGAGCATACCTATAAAAGCTGACATCAATGTATCCTCTAAAAAAGGAACTTACCCATCAACACCTGTAGTAGATCCTGTAAATGCAACAATATCAGGACCAGCTCAGTATGTGGATAAGGTTGAAAGTGTTGTTGCATCAGGAGAGGCTAAGGATGTAGAGAATGATGTAGTACTTACATTAAAGCTAGTAGCTATGGACAAAAATAAGAGAGCTATTAAGGAAGTAACAATAAATCCTGTAACTGCTAATGTGGTTGTTCCTATAAAGAAAGGAAAGACAGTTCCAGTAAGCATAAAAACTAAAGGAAGTCTAAATTCGAATCTTCTTATGAAATCTATGGAACCTTCACCTAGTAATGTTGAAATCACAGGTGATGAAGCTGCACTTAATAAAATAACATCCATAGACACAGAAGCTATAGATTTATCTTTAATAACAACATCAAAAGATATAATGGCAAAGCTTAAATTACCAC
>ATWA01000165.1 GCA_000421005.1 Clostridiales bacterium NK3B98 | reverse complement strand
ATCTTCAAATTTCAATATGAATAATCTTAATTTTTCATTATTTAATAGATTTAAATTCATATACTTCATTTTTCAAATATAGGATTATACTTTCTAAAGACCTTACGGTACTTTCTTTAGCATTTGTATCATGCATTAATACAACTACCTTTTCTTTACCTTTTACAGTTTCTTTTAGTCTATTAAAAAGCCATTCTTCACTGGCACCTTGAACTTCTCCATCACCATTTAAAGCATTCCAATCTGCATAAACTTTTCCTTCTTCATGCAAAATCTCCTTAAACCTATGTTTATTATTTCCAAAAGAACCTCCTGGAAACCTAAATAATCTAGTTTCAAATTTATTGCCGAGTATATCATTTAGAACTTTAAACCCTTTCTCTTTTTCTTCTCTAAAACTATCTTCACTAGCATAAATCTTCTTGTAGTCATGATCATAGCTATGAGAGCCTATACTATGACCTCTAATATACTCTTCCTTAAGAATCTTGCTATTTTCCATAGCCATATTTCCTACAACAAAAATGTTGCCTTTATATTATATTTATCTAAAATATCCAATATCACAGACGTTACATAATTGCTTGGTCCATCATCAAATGTTAAATATGCAGTTTTTTTCCCATCGTTTTTATAGACATCTTCAAGAAAAACTTTCTCATCTTCGTTTGCTCTATACCTAAGAGGTTGCTCCACTACTCCCTCATTTATTGGCTTATCAACTTTATCTTCTATTTCAGAAGCTTGTACAGTATTGCTTCGTAAGTTTAAATATAAGTAAAGTTCAATAGACAACATATTATAAAAAAGCAATATAAAAATTATAATTATGTAGTTTTTCTCAAGCTTTTTCTCTTTAAAAAATTCTCTCATATTACCACCACCTATCTCCATTATATTTTATTTCTTCCATAATATGTTATAAAATTGTATCTAAATTATTTTTTTGTAAAAAAACTTGCTATTACATAAAATTTGTATTATAATATTATTGTTCGAAGGGGTATAGCTCAATTGGTAGAGTAGCGGTCTCCAAAACCGTTGGTTCCGGGTTCAAGTCCTCGTGCCCCTGCCAAAAGCAGTCAGTGAAATACTGACTGCTTTTTATTATATTTTTTTACATAAAAATAGAGAACAATAAAAACATACATTTCTTATCGTTCTCTAGATTAAATACTCTTTGTTATAATTAAATCCTTATTATATACTGAATTCTACTTATCATCATCTTCTATTTCTTCAATAACAAACTTATCGAACTCTATATCCTCAATGAAGTTATCCTTATTG
>ATWA01000164.1 GCA_000421005.1 Clostridiales bacterium NK3B98 | reverse complement strand
AATGCGGTACGGTTATCGGTTAGGATATGCCGCTGGTCAGTCCATCATGCTGGAGGTTGACCCTCCTCCTATGACGTGAGCCTATTCCAGTTCATAGTATTGGCTCCGGTTCAGATTTCGCTGAATGGTATGTTCCTGTTGCGTCAACAGCTTGTAGCCGTCCTCCATGGTTTTGATGGTATCTTTCAAACGCCGCCTACGCTCATACAGCTCTTGCTGCTGGGCGGTCAGCCTGACCTTCGCTTCCTTCAGAGATTGGTAATTTGGGACACAGTTGACGTGGTGTGTCTCTTGGTACTCACGGAGGTACTTCACAGCACCATCATAGAGCAGTAGCCCTTGAATGTGTTTCTCTCGGAACTTAGGTGACTTCCGGGTTTTCAAATACTGTTCGTACAGCGGGCGGTATTTGTGATAGAGTCCCAAATGCTTCAACAGGCTGTTGCACTCCTTCAGATTCTTCTCTACCCGGAGGAGCCGCTGAGTGTCGTGATTGAAGTCCTGTTTGTGGTCTTCAATGGTCGCTTGCAGGTCATCCAGATTGAGCAGGTGGTTTTCCGTCAGGTAGTTGAAACTCATACTCATCGCCTTGAGGTTCTGAATCTTTGCCCACTGGGTCAAACTGTAACTGCTTTGGATTTTGGGGGCATTCAGGTCGATGATGCGTCCAGATACTATCGTCTCAATGACCGGGCGAGTGGGTATCAGTTCAGGTGTGGGCTTCTTCTCTGCCTTTTTCTCAGGCGCAGCCTGTGGCGCTTGCTTCGCTGCCTGCTGTTGTTGCAATTCCAAAAGGCGTTGGTTGATGAACCCTTCGATGGATTCCTTGCTGTAATTGTCTCCCAGTCTGCGGGAAGTGATGGGACGCTTGCGGTACTCCGGGAGGTAGCTCCAACGTCCCCGGCTTTCGGTGACGACAATATTGTGTTCTCGTTTCAGGATTGCTTTGAAGTCGTCAACGGAGTTGCATTTCTGCTTGGTTTCGTCAATGGCTTTACGGATTCTGGCAAGCTCCGTTTCAAATTTTTCTACGGCTGGCGCTCCGCCGATGCTGCGGATTGTCTCGTTTCTCTGGTCAAGCCGCTCCTGACCACGCTTCTCTGCATAGTATTCTCTGTCCGTGATTCTCTGCTTGGCTGGCTTGTTCAGATCTACTTGATGCAAACCATTTTCCCGGCACATCTTCTCCACCTCTGATTTCAGGTATGCCATACATTGATCGGTTGGATGGAATTTGTAGCCAGCCTTGCCGTCCCGCTCAAATTCTGAGTACACGGGTTGTTCGATATCT
>ATWA01000163.1 GCA_000421005.1 Clostridiales bacterium NK3B98 | reverse complement strand
ATCCCTCTGTCTTTAGCGTAATTTGCGACTATTTTAACTCTTTCTTTACTTCCTATATTACCTGGATTTATCCTCAGTGCTGATACTCCATTTTTCATACTTTCTAAAGCAAGATTATAATCGAAATGAATATCTGCAACTAATGGAATTGATATTCCTTTCACTATATCTTTTATAGCTTCTGCTGCACGTAAATCTGGAACCGCACATCGTATTATATCACAACCTGCTTTTTCTAAATCTTTAATTTGGTTTATAGTAGCAGCCACATCTCTTGTATCTGTATTGGTCATAGACTGCACTGATATAGGTGCATCTCCTCCCAAAAATATGTTTCCTACTTTTATTTTTCTTGTTTCTTTTCTTTTCATATATATCAACCTCTAAATTTTTATTGGGAACAAAATATCTTTTATAGTAACTAATATCATAAGCAATATTAATATAGAAAATCCTATATAGTTTAATGTTCCTACTATCTTGTCGTTAACTTTCCTTCTTGAAATTAATTCAATTAATAATATTACTGTCCATCCTCCATCTAAAGCTGGGAAAGGCAATAAATTTAAAACAGCTAGCTGTAAGCTTAAATAAGCTACAAAATTTAAAAAGTTCCACATACCCGCTTTTGCTACAGCACCTGATATCCTAACAATGGATACTGGTCCACCCAGGTCTTGAATAGACCCCTTTCCTGTTACCAGTGATTTTATAGCTGAATAAGTTTGAATTACTAAAGCTTTTATTTCTTTACAACTTTGTTTTATACTTTCAAGAAAAGTTGGATCAGTAACTGTCTTTGGTTGCACTCCAACTAAATATCTCTGTTCTTCTTCATTAAAATATGGCTTTACATCAAATGTTTTTTCTTCGCCATTTCTATCTATAATGATAGATAAGTCCTCGCCATTTGATAAATACACTTGTGTCTCCTACATTAATACCAATTTCTTCTGCAGGAGAATTGGGTATTAATCCATTTACAATATTAGTTACATAACCCTTATTCATTGTTATCACTGCAAATACTATTAATGCAAATAGGAAATTCATAAGTGGACCTGCTATTATTATGCTTATCCTTTTAAGAGGAGATTTATTACAGAAAGCTCTTTTATCGCCTTCAACAGACTCATCTTCACCAAGCATCTTTACATAGCCACCTATAGGAAATGCTTTTAATGTATATTCTGTTTCCTTTCCTTTAAAACCAAAAATCTTTGGTCCCATTCCTAATGAAAATTCTTCTACATAAACACCATTCACCTTTGCCATAATAAAATGTCCAAATT
>ATWA01000162.1 GCA_000421005.1 Clostridiales bacterium NK3B98 | reverse complement strand
ACTAATATAGAACTTAAGACAGGTGTAATAGAGTATATAGGAATTGAAGAAAAGGTATGGCAGCTTATTAAAGAATATAACTTAGAGGATAAAGTGATAATATCAAGTTTTAATCATTTCAGCATCATGAGAATGAAGAAAATAGCACCTAATTTAAAGTATGGACTTTTAAGTGAGACATGGTTAATTGATGCAGGAAAATATGTTCATGAGCTTGGTATACAGTGTTATGATCCTTTATATAGAAATTTAACAGAAGATATTGTAAAGGAAATTAAACAATATGGAATAGAAATAAATACGTATACTGTAAACACGAAAGAAGATGTTAAAGACATGATTTTAAAAGGTATTGATATTGTGATTGGTAATTTCCCTGATATGATAAAAGAGGTGGTGAAAGAATATTAAAAAAATTTACGATTCCACATATATCATGTAAACTTACAGTGGATTATAATCTTACAAATTTACAGAGGAGAGTGTAGATAGATGGAAAATTTAGAAAATGTACTTGCCCTTATTAATTCATGGATATGGGGTAAGTGGCTTGTATTTGTATTACTAGGACTTGGTGTTTTATATACATTTACAAATGGATTTATTCAAGTAAAACATTTTAGATTCATAATGAAAAAGACATTAATTGACTCTTTTAAATCAAGAAATAGTGAAAAAGGTGAAGGATCAATTTCATCATTCAAAGCTATGATGGTTACTCTTGCTGGAAATGTTGGAGGTGGAAATGTAGTTGGTGTTGCTACTGCTATCGTAGCTGGCGGACTTGGATCTATATTTTGGATGTGGTTTGCTGCATTTTTTGGCATGGCACTAAAATATGGAGAAATAGTTCTTTCTCAATTATATCGTGGTAAGGATTCAGAAGGGAATCTCTTAAGCGGACCTATGTATTATATAAGAGATGGTCTACATATGCCTTGGCTAGGAGTTGTAATAGCTGTTCTTATGTGTGTTAAGATGATGGGTGCAAACCTAGTTCAATCTAATACTATTTCAGGAATACTTAATTCAAACTATGGAATACCAACATGGTTAACAGGATCATTATTAATAGTTTTTTTAATGACTATTACTTTAGGCGGATTAAAGAGAGTTGCTAATATAGCTACTGCCTTAGTTCCTATAATGTCAATATTCTATATAGTTGTAGGTTTACTTGTTATTATATTAAATATACAAAATGTACCATCAGTTTTTGCTACTATCTTTAGAGAAGCATTTTCATTTAAAGCTGCTGCAGGTGGTACTGGTGGATTTATAATCGCTAGAGCAAT
>ATWA01000161.1 GCA_000421005.1 Clostridiales bacterium NK3B98 | reverse complement strand
CTGTTATTCCACAAACTGTGCATTTATGAATATAAGGTTTTTCAGTATTTGTAATAACTCTAAAGTCCCTATTGTCTGCTACAGTCTTCTTAAGCTTCACAGTCTTCACCATATCTTTTCCAAAGAATAAGAAGTAGTTTAATACAGCAAATATAGCTGCTATTCTTACAGCATTATTTGGTGCAACTACTATGTTGTATATTATATAGAACCAATCTATCCAAGCTAGTATTTTTATAGGTACTGGAAGTACAAGGAATACTAAAAGCTCAAAATTAGGATATAGCTTTGCAAAAGCTAAGAATAGAGATAAATTTATAAAAGTAGCACCTATGCTTACACTTCCGCTTATAAAGGTTCCTATGATTGTCCCTATAACCCCGCATAAGTAGTACATATTGAATTTGAAAGACCCCCAATGAGACTCCAAACCGCTTCCAGCAAGATAATAAAAATATAGCGTGAATACTATCCACAACGGACTTGTATTTGGCGGTATGAGTATAAATGTTATAAGTCTCCAGATTTCACCATGCATAACTCTTTCGGGTATCAATATCATAAGATTCCACAACTTAGTATTTCCTAATAAGTATATAAGAACGTAAAATATTGCATTGGCACTTATGATGTATGTCATTAAATTTTTTATAGCAAATCTGCCAAATTTTCGCTCCATACGGTCCAAAAACTTCATATGGTCACTCCTCCCTTCGTCAGTTAATTATAATTATATAGTATCTACACAATAAAAGTAAAATTAAATTTAAAGAGGCTACCTTAAGACAGCCTCTTTGTAAATATATTTTAAACTATTTTAAATTTCTTAATACTTCAACAAGATATTCCCAATTCTTCTTTACTGAGCTTATGCTCATATGCTCATTTGGAGTATGAACGTCATAAAGGTTAGGTCCAAATGAAATCATATCTATTTCTCCAAATTTTTCTTTAAAAAGACCACATTCAAGACCAGCATGAAGTGCTGCTATTTCTGGCTTCTCTCCATATAGTTTTTCATAAGTCTCTTCAAAAACCTTGCGAATTTTAGAATTCTTATCATACTGCCATTCTGGATATGAGCTGTGAGCATTTATCCTAGCTCCTAGAAGCTCTGATAATATAACTGTTTCATTCACTATTTCATCTTTTAAAGATCCTACTGAACTTCTTACAGCACTATCGAATTCTATTTCATTTTTGCCAGTAATTACAACTCCTAGATTTACCGAACTTTGTACAAGTCCTGGTATATCAATGCTCATGCTCTTAACGCCATTTGGCATTAAGCATAAAAGACTTACAGCTTTCTCT
>ATWA01000160.1 GCA_000421005.1 Clostridiales bacterium NK3B98 | reverse complement strand
GGCGATACTCTTCTTTCGTCCAGAAAGAGACCTTGCCGCCTTCCTTGTCGCCCATACTACCTGCTTTTGCAGCAGGATTGGATCGAAGGTCATAGTGGCGTACAGCATGGTTGAAAATGGCGCTGAGTTGATTATGTACCGTTTTCAGGTAAGTTTGGGAATAGGGCTTTCCCTTTTCGTCACGGTAAGCAAGAAGCTCGTTTTGCCATGCGATCACGTCCTTGGTGGTAATCTCACTGATGCTACGCTTTCCAAAATAGGGCAGAATCTTGGTCTTGATAATGTGCTCTTTCGTCAGCCAGGTATTTTCCTTCAGACGGGGTTTAATGTCCCTTTCATAGAGCTCCGTGAACGCCTGAAACGTCATTTCCATATCGGCGGCATTCTGCTGCTGAAAGGTGCGCTCCCATTCCTGGGCATCCCGTTTTGTGGCAAAGCCACGTTTGCACTTCTGTTTCCGCTCGCCTGTCCAGTTGGTATATCGGGCCATGACATACCATGTTCCTTTGCATCCATCCTTATAAACTGGCATCTTTTGCGTCCTCCTCCCCGGCTCTGTAAATCCTCTCGTTGAAATACTGTCGGTTGACTCTCCCTGAGATGGTAATGAAGCCTTTTGCCTTCAACTCATTGTTCAATTCCCGTATGACCTTATAAGCATAGGAAACTGATACATTCAGTTCATGGGCTACTTCCTCTACCCGCATAAATCTGTTTTCGTTCATCTGTATCCCTCCTGATTTAATAAAAATAGAATATGTGGTGATCGTCTCACCAATGGAGATAAACTATTATGCTTAGTATCTGCATTATACTAAGCATACGAGGTTAAGTCAATAGGAATTTAAGCAAATTTATTTAGTTTCCCCCTTGACCTTACTAAGCGTTTCTGCTATGATCTTTCCATAAAATGATAGGACGTGATGAAATGGCAATCGGAGAGAGAATCCGTTTTTTCCGCAACATGCGGGGCATGACACAGAAATATCTCGGAAAGCTGGTCGGCTTTCCGGAGAAATCTGCTGATGTGAGGATGGCACAGTATGAGACAGGCACACGCACCCCCAAGGAAGAACTGACCAACGCTCTGGCAAGCGCTTTGGACGTATCGCCGCTGGCGATGGATTTACCGGATATTGACAGCTACCTCGGTTTGATGCACACGCTGTTTGCTCTGGAGGATCGATATGGATTGACCATCGAGAGTCGGGGCGATGAGGCGGTTCTTCGCATTGATCCCCGGAAGGGAAAAGACGCAGCCGCAGTTTCTCAGATGGTCTGCGCATGGGCTGGCGTCGCAGAGAAATACCG
>ATWA01000159.1 GCA_000421005.1 Clostridiales bacterium NK3B98 | reverse complement strand
TTATAAATACACCAACTAGCTATACTTACTTAGTAAAAAACAGTAGTATGAGCGATTCAAATAAATCTACTTTTGAAACTGCATTAACAAAGCTTTATCGAGATGAAATTCTTACATCTAAGGGTTTAGACCCTGTAGAAATAGATGCTTTATATAGCATTCCTATAGAATCAAATGTAACCATCTTAGGGAAAGACTCTGTTAAAAATTTTGGTTATACTTATATATTAATATTCTTTTTATACTTTTTAATAATATTCTATGGACAAATGATAGCTGTTTCAGTAACTACAGAAAAAAGCAATCGTGCTATGGAAGTTTTAGTAACAAGTACAAGCAGTAATAGTTTAATATTTGGTAAGGTAATCGCTACAACTATAGCCAGTGTAATTCAATCTGGTGCAATACTTTTATCTGGTATATTGACCTATAAACTTAACAGTGCTAACTGGGGTGGAAAACTAGATATGATATTTGACATTCCTCTGAATGTTATAGCAGTATTTGCCGTTTTCGGAATCTTAGGATATCTATTCTATGCATTCATATTTGGATCAGTTGGAGCTTTAGTTTCTAAACCTGAAGAGGTAAATTCAAGCGCTGGTACAATAACTTTCATATATGTTGCTGTATTCCTTGCAGTAATGTTTGGAATGACAAATAATCCTGAAAGTATGCTTATGAAGGTATTGTCCTATGTTCCATTCAGTTCATGTATGGCTATGTTTGTAAGAGTTTCTATGGGATCAGTGTCAGCAATAAATATCATAATTTCTTTGGCTATTTTAATAGCTTCAACTCTTCTTACAGGTGTATTTGGTGCAAAGATATATCGTCATGGAACTTTGATGTATGGAAATCCTGTAAAGTTAAGAAATGCGTTAAAGTGGTTAAAGAAAGAAAAGATTTAAGATTAATTAATATTGACATATTTAAAAAGGGAGCCTGTGGCTCCTTTTTTAATTTTAAAAAAAGCATATCGTATCATAGCCTTAAAAACTACTTAATTTCTATGCATTTTCAACATCTTTTTCTTTTATAAATAGTGCTGTTATTATGAATCCTGCAACATATGAAATTACTAATCCTATTAGGAAATACATCATCATAGCTCCTGTTTTCATAAGAGGTATAGCAACAAGTCCTGATGGTCCCCAAGATGTAGCAACAACTTTCATAATCATTACAAAAGCTCCACCAAATCCAGCACCTATTCCTGCTGTTATGAATGGTTTTCCCATTGGAAGAGTTACTCCATAGATAAGCGGCTCGCCAACTCCTAAGAATCCTGCTGGAAGTGCACCCGCTATAACTTTCTTTAAACGAATA
>ATWA01000158.1 GCA_000421005.1 Clostridiales bacterium NK3B98 | reverse complement strand
ATTCTTATTATAATAGTTATAACTATTATAGTTATTCCGTAAGCAGTTCCTGGATTGCTAAATATTAGCTGAACTCCATGCTCAACGAATTGAAAAAATTCAGTCAGTATATTGGTTAAGAAATTCAAAGATTTACCCTCCTGATAACATTATTTCAGCGGATCATATCCACCTTTATTAAACGGATGACATTTTAATATTCTTCTTATAGCTAAAAAACTGCCTTTCAAAGCACCATATTTTTCAATAGCTTGCAAGGCATATTGTGAACATGTAGGATAAAATCTACAAGAAGGTCCTTTCAACGGTGATATGTACTTCCTGTAAAAGTTAATCATACTAATTAATATTCTCTTCATTGTTATATAGGCCTGCCTTTTTAAATAAATTTATCATGGCACTCTCTACATCCCTATACTTCTTGTCTTTTAAAGCTGTCCTAGCCACAAATACAAAATCATAACCACTTTTTAAAGGAGTACTGTTCAATCTATAGCTTTCCTTTATTAATCGTTTAACCCTGCTTCGTACTACGCTCTTTCCAACTTTTTTACTTACTGAGATTCCTACCTTATTATATATATCTCCATCTTGAAGTCGATTTCTATTATTTTTATATACATACAATACTAAAAGATTATTGGAAAAAGATTTTCCTCTTCTATAAACAGTTCTAAATTCAATATTTTTTCTCAGCTTTCTTTTTTTCATTAAAAAACTAATTCTCCTTTTTTCCTGCTATTATTGCAGAAAAAGGCCACTAAAGCGGCCCTTATGCTGTCAATCTTTTTCTTCCTTTTTGTCTTCTTCTCTTAAGAACATTTCTTCCAGACTTAGTCTTCATTCTCTTTCTGAAGCCGTGCTCTTTAGATCTTTGTTTCTTTTTTGGTTGATAAGTCATAAACATTTGGCTACACCCCCTTCTATTCATTATTAGTGTATAGCAATTTTACTTACTATCTAAAGTAACTTATAATTCAAGTTTTACTTTATAATTATATAGTTTAGTCTCATTTATGTCAAGAACACCAAATTTGTTGATAAAATTAATGTCAAAATCAGTTTTTTTGTGGATAACTTATTGAATAACCTTATTTCTTTATGATATTATTAACTTAGTTGTGAATAACTTTTGTTAAGGTAAAAGTTATCCACAGCTGTGCATAACATTGTGCATAACTTTATAGTTTTAAATAATATCTTATTTCCGCAGCTTGAAAAACATAAAAATACCTATGTTTTTTTTGATGTTAATAATGTTTATTATATATTTTCAACAGGTGTGGATATATTATATATTTTTAACTTTTATACTATTTTATAAACATG
>ATWA01000157.1 GCA_000421005.1 Clostridiales bacterium NK3B98 | reverse complement strand
TAAGAAAGAAAGATATAATACGACTTTGTGAAGCACATCCAGATGCTATGTTCCTTGCATTTACAAATGCAACTTTAATTGATGAAGAATTTGCACGTGATATGCTTAGAGTTAAGAATTTTGTACCTGCAATAAGCGTAGAGGGATTTGAGGAAGCTACTGACTTTAGAAGAGGAAAAGGAACTTATAAAGCAGTATGCAGAGCAATGGAAATATTAAAAGAAAACAAATTGCCATTTGGTATATCATGTTGTTATACAAGCCAGAATACTGAAGTAATAGGCAGTGAGAAGTATTTTGATGATATGATTGAAAAAGGCGCTAAATTCGCATGGTTCTTCACCTATATGCCAGTAGGAAATGCAGCTGTGCCTTCACTTATGGTAACACCTGAGCAACGTGAGTTTATGTATCGTAAGATTCGTGAATTTAGAAAAACAAAGCCAATATTTACAATGGATTTCTGGAATGATGGAGAATATGTTGATGGATGTATAGCAGGGGGACGTAGATACCTTCATATAAATGCAAATGGTGATATAGAACCTTGTGCATTTATACACTATTCTGACTCAAATATCCATGAGAAAACTTTGTTAGAAGCATATAAGTCTCCACTTTTTATGGCATATCATAATAATCAACCATTCAACTGTAATCATCTTCGTCCTTGCCCATTATTAGATAATCCAGGAGCATTGACAAATGTAGTTGAAATATCAGGAGCAAAATCTACTGATTTAGAGAGCCCAGAAAATGTTAATGAACTTTCAGCAAAATGTAAGGAGGCAGCAGAAAACTGGAAACCAACAGCAGATCGCCTATGGGAAGAATCTCATCCATGCAGTACATGTGAAGTATGCTGTAATAAATAAGTGACATATATTTTTTAATAAATGAAAGAGTCTTATAGGATTAAACAAAAAGTTTGTCCTATGGGACTCTTTTTATTGATTAGATAAACAGATTTTATACTAATAATAGGTTTATATAAAAGAATAAAAATAGCAAGATTTCTTTGCTCTGTTCTTCTAATATCCAAGTTATTTTGAACTATGCGAATGGAAAGTTTTATAAAAAAACCTCATAAAAAATATAAAAACACTATTATTACGGTTATTTAGTCATACATTCATCAATAAATGCATAATTATAAACAAATAAAATTTAAGAATAATTTAATAGGAGGGCTCTTTATGAAGAAAGGCGTGATCGCCTTGACTTTAGCATTAACATTAGGCACAACATTATTAGCTGGATGTGGAGGGGAAAAGGATGAGGGGAAGAAAACTACTGATAGTGATGTTATCAAGATAGGAGTTTTTCAGCCATTGA
>ATWA01000155.1 GCA_000421005.1 Clostridiales bacterium NK3B98 | reverse complement strand
GCCCCTTCATTGTACCAGAGTCGGCGCAGCGGTGCAACGAAAGGAGCAAACTTTTTCATGGCAAAACGAAACGCACAGGGAAACGGAACCATCCGTCACCGTTCGGATGGATTGTGGGAAGCAAGATACACGTTTAAGGACGAACTGGGTCAACCGCAACGAGGCAGCGTCTACGCCAAAACCCAGAAGGAGTGCCGTCAGAAGCTGACCACCGTCCTTCGAGAGATCGACGACGGCTCTTTTCAGAAGCCCGTCAAGAAGTATACCGTGGCGGAATGGTTCCGGGAATGGCTGAAAACCTACTGCGTCAACCTGAAACCCCGCACCATTGACGACTACAAGAAGCGCTCAGAAAAATACATCATCCCCAATCTGGGCAAGGTGAAGCTGAGCGCCCTGACCGGGGTACAGGTGCAAAGGTTCATCAACCGACTCAGTGACGGGCACAAGGAGCAAAAGCCCCTCTCGCCCAAATCCGTCCAGAACATCCATGGCGTATTGCATAGCGCATTAAAGCAAGCGGTGATGTCTGGAATCATCTCCCGGAATCCCGCCGACAACACCAAACTGCCCAAGGCGAAGAAACCTGCCCTGAAACCCCTGATGGACGACAGCATCCCCGCTTTTCTGGAGGTCATCAAGGGTGATCCATACGAGCGTGTTTACATCGTTGACCTGTTCTCTGGTCTTCGCCAGTCTGAAATCCTCGGTCTGCAATGGCAGGACATCAACTTTGAGGACGGGGAGATCACGGTTTGCCGCCAGCTTCAAAAGAGCCGCAACGGGGAGGGGTACATCTTTCTGGACGAGACGAAGAACGGAAAGGACCGCACCATCGCCGTTGCCCCTGCGGTGATGGACGTTTTGAAGGCTCAGAAGCGCCAGCAGGCGCAGTGGAAATTGGCGGCTGGCTCGGCGTGGAGCAACGAGCATGACCTTGTTTTCACCAATGAGCTGGGTGGGCATCTCTGTCACGTCACCGTCTACCAGCACTTCAAAAAGCTGGTGAAGCAGATCGGCATGGACGAGACGAGATTTCACGATCTCCGCCACAGCACCGCAATCATGGCACTGCAAAACGGATGTTCCCCCAAGCTTGTCCAGCAGCTTTTAGGGGAGTCATGTTGTCAAGGGGGAAAATCAAATAATCGAAAAAAGACAAGAAACTGGTAATTTAGCAGATAATTACCAGCTTCTTGCCTGAAATTATGTCTAGCAGAAAGTAGCCCATCGGAGCGATATGCGATGCGTCAGAAATCCTTCGGACCGCTGCTTGCTGCCCTGATACCAGCACTATGTCGAACCGTCTTGTGCCACATGCACATCAGAATGGTATTTGCCGGGTG
>ATWA01000154.1 GCA_000421005.1 Clostridiales bacterium NK3B98 | reverse complement strand
TGAAATAATCTTATATCTGTATCCGGCACTTCGATGTTAAATTCTTCTTCAAAAAGTGAAACAATGCTCATAATATCATAAGAATTGATATTTAAATCTTCAACCAGTCCCATATCTAGTTTTATATCTTCTGTTTTTAGTCCTAAATAATCGGCTATTATGCTTTTAACTCTTTTCTCCATTTTTAACTACCTCCTTTAAAAACACATCTCTTATAATTTTTTGTGATGTTGTTTTTTCAAACTCATTTTCTCGTATGAACATATGATGTATCTTTTTAAAACCTGGAAGATTGCTATTTACTACAGCCAAATCTCTATCTACAATTTTTCTTATTTCTTCATCACTATACTGCTGCAAAAATTCATTATCTAAAAATATTGATGCCACTATCATGTCTCCCCCACCTACATTCTTAGATGTATACACAACTACCTCTTTAACGTATTTCATGACTTCAATAACATATGATTCCAACTCTTCTGGATGAACATTTTTCCCGTTGCTGAGGACAATTAGATTCTTCTTTCTGCCTGTTATAAAAAGATTGTTGTATTCATCCACATAGCCTAAATCTCCTGTGTTGAACCATCCATCTTTTAAAGAATTTTTTGTACTCTCATTATCCTTGTAATATCCAAGCATAACATTATCACCTTTAACGAGAATTTCTCCAATACCATTCTTATCAGGATTATTTATTTTAACTTTATTGTATTGTACGATTTTACCTACGGAATCATCTTTGAGGTTTTCTCCAATATTAACGCTTATAAGCGGTGAACATTCAGTTATGCCATATCCATTTATCACATTAATTCCTATTTCTCTATAATTTTTCACTAATTCAGGTCTTAAATATGCTCCACCACATACAATGGTTCTTAATCTTCCTCCAAAGAAACCCAGAATATGTCTAAACATACATCTTCTCAAATCTATTTTAAATTTCAAAAGCCAATTACTTATTTTTACGGCCCTATTAAATACTCCCATAAATCCCCTTTTATTAATCTCTTTTATCATCTGCTTATACATAGTCTCTAAGAATAGCGGAACCATAACTGTCATCTCAGGTTTAAAGATTTTTAAATTATTTGGAAGATACTTTAAACTATCATTAAAAAATATGATTGCTCCGACGTTTATAGGTGATAGGAGTTGACATACATTTTCATAAATATGGTGAAGAGGTAAAACTGAAATTGTATATTTATACTCCTTAAAATACT
Organism: Clostridiales bacterium NK3B98; assembly: GCA_000421005.1. Lineage (GTDB taxonomy): Bacteria > Bacillota > Clostridia > Oscillospirales > Oscillospiraceae > Onthomonas. The sequence continues at coordinate 124 of ATWA01000154.1, read as the reverse complement.
CAGTGGCCATCTTTACAACCGTCATTAAATTATGATGACTCAGCATAACCCCCTTGTTGGGTCCTGTAGTTCCTGATGTAAATACAATTACACTTAAAGCATTTTCATCTATTCTGGAGTTTAT
>ATWA01000153.1 GCA_000421005.1 Clostridiales bacterium NK3B98 | reverse complement strand
AAAGACAAGAGTTGAAGAAATAATAGATTTTGCTCATAAATGTGGATATAAAAAAATAGGTGTTGCTTTCTGCATAGGACTTATAAAAGAAGCCCAAATTTTCTGCTCTATACTTCGTCACCACGGATTTGAAGTTGAATCTATAGTCTGTAAGAATGGAAGCATACCAAAATCCTTTATAAACATATCTGACTCTGAACAAGTTAGACCAGGAACTTACGAACCAATGTGCAATCCAATAGGACAAGCAATACTTCTAAATGAAGCTCACACAGATTTAAATATATTATTAGGTTTGTGCGTAGGTCATGATTCACTATTTATAAAGCACTCTGATGCTCCAATAACAGTTTTTGCAGTAAAAGACAGAGTATTATGTCATAATCCTCTTGCTGTGATATACGGGGCTGACAAGTATTATAAATCAAAGTTGTTTGGTGGAAGCCGATAAAAAAAAGCTTTCATTGCGCAAAAGTAATGAAAGCTTTTTCATTTTAAATAAAACTGCACTTTCTATAACTGAATATAGTTGTTTTTTTAACTTCTATTCATAGTTCTTTGATGTTTCTATTTCAGCACACTCTTTCAAACCTTATGGTATAATATTATTAAGGAAATACTATTATAGAGAGGAGTCTTTTATGAGTAGTGTTGTGATAATGGGAAAAGTATTTGGCTCTCTAGTGCTCATAGCTCTTGGAATCCCCGCCTATTATGCTATATTTCACACTGAAAGCTTTATAGACTTTTCATACAGATTTAATTCTTATAACTATGGCGACCCCAAACATCATACCTTGATTTTAACTAAAATAGAAGGTGTGCTATATCTCATCCTTTCTTTCATCGTACTTTTAATCTTATGGCTTTCTTAATATATTAAAATCACAAAATTAAATAGTATTATGGAAAAATCCATGAAGATTTGAAGTCTTCATGGATTTTCTTATTTTATCTTTTCATTTATGATTTTATTAATATTATCGGGATTTATTTTTGTAAGAGTTTTGTCCTGAAGCTCATATTTATTTTTCAGTTTAAGGATTCTCTCTATGCTTTCATCAATTCTTTCTTCTGAGATACTTCCTTCTTTAAGAGCCTCCTTTATAATTTCTATTATCAATCTTGTCTCTTCACAACCTTTAGAACTCACTATAACATCAACACCTGCATTTATACTTTTAATTACAGCATCTCTCAAAAGATAATTCTTCGCTATAGCTCCCATATTTATGTCATCAGTAAATATAACTCCATTATAGTTAAATTCTTTACGTAATATGTCCGTTGCCACTGTTTTAGACATAGTAGCTGGGTTTTTATCATCTATATTTTTTAAAACAATATGACTTACCATTATTCCA
>ATWA01000152.1 GCA_000421005.1 Clostridiales bacterium NK3B98 | reverse complement strand
AAAAGCCTATACGGACGAATACTCGAATAATAGCTGCTACTAATAAGAATCTTAGAAATGCTATAAAAAACAATGAATTTAGAGATGATCTTTTTTACAGACTTGCTGTAGTACAAGTTGAACTTCCACCTTTAAGAGAAAGGAAAGAAGATATAAAGGATCTTACAAACTTTTTTATAGCTCAGGTTTCCCATCAAGAAGAAATAACTATAAAAGCAGTTAATGATGAAGTTTATGATATATTAGGTGCTTATAGATGGGATGGAAATATAAGAGAACTTAAAAACGTAGTTCAAAGAATGGTTGTTCTTTCAACAGAAGGAATAATATCAGCAGATAATATTCCGGAGTATATCACAAAAGATGAAAAGGCATACATTGATAAAAAAGAAACATCTTCATATGACTTAGAGGACAATGTAAAAGAATTAGAAATAAGGCTTATAAAAAAAGCTATGGAGCTTGCGAAAGGCAATAAAGCTAAAGCTGCTAATATATTAAATATAAAGAGAACTACTTTATATTACAAATTGAATCAATATGATATTAAAGATTAGTATTTAACGCTAGTGTCAAAAAAATGACACTAGCGTTAAATTTTTGACAGACTCTCTGAGGACAGTAATATCTTTAAAGAAAGATAAAAAATTAACAAACTGTGTCAAAAAAATGACACTCGTATTATTTTTATAATTTTATAGCATACTAGTAACATCAATAATACATAAGGCTTTGATAGATTTTTTAAATGAACAAAAAGTTGGCACTATAATTGCTATATAAAAATATGTATAAACAATTTGGAGGTGAAACCTTGGATAAAATATTTAAATTTCCTCTAAAAATGCACGTTGGAGCCCCTTGTGAGCCTATCGTTAATAAGGGAGATAGAGTTGAGAGAGGACAGTGCATAGCAGAACCAAATAAAGGATTAGGAGCGAGAATTCACTCTAGTGTTACAGGATCGGTATCAGAAGTTAACGAAAATGAAATAGTCATATTAGCAGAGGAACATCAAAGTACAGATTATTTAAAAATTAAAGAATGTAATTCTATAATAGATTATGTTTTTGAAGCAGGTATAGTGGGAGCAGGTGGAGCTGGTTTTCCAACTCATGTGAAGTTGAAAGCAGAAATCCCAGACGGCTACATAATAGCTAATTGTGTAGAGTGTGAACCTCTTTTGAAACACAACATAAGACTTCTTGAAGAAGATCCGGAAATAGTTTTAAAGGGTATAAGATATGCTATGGAAGCTACTAAAGCCCCAAAAGCTTATATTGGAATAAAAGAAAAAAATAAAGAAGCTATAGAATCAGTAAAGAAAGCTTTAAATGGAGATACTTCTATAGAAGTTAAATCTCTTCAAGATTTATATCCAATGGGAGAAGAAAGAGCACTTATACATGCAATTT
>ATWA01000151.1 GCA_000421005.1 Clostridiales bacterium NK3B98 | reverse complement strand
TAGTGTCCCTAATTCTCTGTGCATCATGTATGATTACAGCTTCTAGTTGCAAAAGTAGCACAACTAATGAATTTGATAATTTTCAGCCTGTTACCCTTGGAACCTTAAAAACTGAAAAAGCAGTTAGAGGTACTATAACTAAAACTGCCCCCATAACTGCAGGTATATCTTATGATAAATTTGAGATTATCTCACTTACACGCGTAGGTGGAACATTTCTAAAATTCAACTTTAACCAAGGTGAAGATGTGAAAAAGGGGGATGTCATTGCTGAATTTGACACATCTGAATGTGAATTCGCTTTAAATGAAGCAAAACTCTTATATAAAAAAGTAAATAACCAATACGACTCAGTTTTAAATAATCCCAATTCTACAGATGTACAAAAGGAAAATGCACGTTTAGCAGTTGAGATAGAAAAGTTAAATGTGGAGAAAGCTCAAAAAGATTTAGATAGCCTTCGTATAATATCACCTATGGATGGAAATATAACTTTTATTTCCGAAAATCTTGTTACCGGCTCAAAATTACATGTAAATATGCAGATTTGTGCCGTAGCTGATATCAACAGCAGAATTTTAACACTTCCTGCTTCGACTTCAGATGATATAAAGCTTGGAATGAAAGTAATTGATTCAGAAAATAATGAAGGTGAAATAATAGGAATACCACCAAAAAACAATAGTGATTCTAAGACAAACTCTAAAAAGCAAAATCCTAGTATTACAATTTCTTTTCCTAAAGAAATTGTTGATAAAATACACGATTCCATAAGCCTTAAAGTATGTATAGAGGAAAAACCTGATGTAATAAAAATACCAGCAAAAGGTGTTAGAAGTTTTAATGATAAAACTTATGTGAAAATAAAAGATGGAGAAAACAAAATAGAACGATTCGTAACTCTTGGTGTAGTTACCGAAACTGAAGCTGAAGTCATATCAGGAGTTACCGAAGGTGATGAAATAATCTTAGATAATTAATATTGATTAATGAAAAGAGGTATTATTATGAAGCGCTTTAAGATATTACTTTGTATAATTTGTGCATCACTTACAGTCACATTTAGTGGTTGCCTTTCAAAAGAGGAAACAGTTATAGTTCCTCCTCTTATAACTCCAATTGATATTGAAATGAAAACAGTTCCAGTATCAAAAGGTTCAATCATCCAAGAACTATCCTTGAGTGGATTTATCGTTCCTAAAATGAATGAGATTGCTTCTTTTAAAGATGGATCAGGTGTAATTACAAAACTTCATGTAAAAGTTGGCGATACAGTATCGAAAGGACAAGCTATTGCTGAATTGAATACTGATGATATAAAGCTTTCTCTAAAGCAAGCTCAATTAGCATACAATCAAATTAGTAACTCTTATCAAGAACTTTTAGCAAATCCTGAATCATCTAAAAATGAAATAGACAGAATTAAATTGGATTTAGAACTTCAAAAACTCAAAGTA
>ATWA01000150.1 GCA_000421005.1 Clostridiales bacterium NK3B98 | reverse complement strand
AACTGGTCAATGGTTCTGGCAATGTCATCCGTCATTTGATTGGTTTGAACTTCGCCGCTGTTTAGTTTCCGGGCAATTTGATTCAGATTGTTTCCTATCCGGGCTAGTTGACTAGCTACTGCACTTGCCCGTTCTTCGTCTAGGGCAATGCGCACCTCCGGGCGTGGTATTCCTCCGGTCAGTGCTTTCCTCCTGATGTACTGGGAACGGGATTGATCGAGAACTTGACACACGAAGTCGAGGGTTTCCATCTCATCGTCGGAAAAGCGGACGGTTACGATGTTGGTGCGTGGTGTTTCTGCGTGGAATGTTTTCTGCTTGCTCATTGTACCTCCTGCCAATGTGATTTTTGTAGCGGCTCTGCCGCATTTTCTGAAAGAAAATTTGCCGAGGGATTGGGGCATCGGAAGCCCCAACGAGTGTACCGATTCGTTTTGAGTGCGGAGCGCCCAAAACGTAATACGGTACGAATCTCGCCCTTTTCAGCTACCGCATTTTTATTTTCGGCTCTCGCCGGGACTGAAAAAGAAACACGCCTGACTCGAAAAACGTTCTTACCGTTCATTCGAATCAGACGTGCGTCTGCCTATTTTTATGATAGCAGGTATCAACGCTATTGGCAATAGGCTGCTTTGCTCAATTTCCAAGCCTGTAAGGGGGAATGCTCACCAAGTATTTGGATGTATCTTTTGCCTACTGTATCATTCAATTACCAAGAATGAACAGGAGGACAAACTCATGGCAATCTACGCTTACATCAGAGTATCCACAAAGGAACAGAACATTGACCGTCAGGTTATCGCCTTAGAGCCGTTCCAGATCCCGCACAAGAACGTTTTCTGTGACCATCAGTCCGGCAAAGACTTTGACCGTCCCGCCTATCAGAAGCTGTTGCGAAAGCTGAAACCGGGTGATTTACTGATTGTCAAGAGCATTGACCGGTTAGGCCGCAACTACAACGACATTCTGGTGCAGTGGCAGTACATAACCAAGGAGATTCATGCGGACATCAAAGTGCTGGACATGGAACTGCTGGACACCAGAGCGAAGAACGGCGATCTGACAGGAACGCTGATTTCGGACTTGGTTTTGCAAATTCTTGCCTATGTTGCGCAAAAAGAACGGGAGTTTATTCGGAGCAGACAGGCGGAGGGGATTGCAGCGGCAAAAGCGAAGGGCGTACATCTTGGCAGAAAGCCAAAGAAGCGGCCGGAACAGTTTGAAACGGTTCGTTTGCAATGGGTTGAAGGACAGATTTCTGCGAGGGAAGCAGGTAGACGGCTGGGAATCAGCCATTCGACGTTTTGCAGGTGGAGCAGGGACTATTCGAAAAATAACAAGCAAAAATTGGACGACAAGGTAGACAAAAAGATACAAACTTAGAGGCATGGGATGTGGCATGATATGTGAAGCTACATCTCATGTTT
>ATWA01000149.1 GCA_000421005.1 Clostridiales bacterium NK3B98 | reverse complement strand
AGAAATCATCTTTTTTTATATAAAACTACTAGTAGGTTCTTACAATAAAGGCACGGATTTTACAAGGAAAAATTTATATATTATAATGAACATAAAGTCATATAAAATAATGGGGGGAATTGGAGTGGGCGTTATATATGGAAAGTTATTTGGAACTCCTATAATTATGAAGGATAAAGAAGAAATACTTTTTCCTTATAATAAGGTTAAGGCGTTATTTTATTACTTATTAGTGAATAAACAGTGTAGCCGTGATGAACTTGCTGGACTTTTGTGGCCCGATGAAGAGGATAATACAGCAAAGAAGAATTTAAGGAATGCTATTTATAAGATAAAAAAATCCTTTGGTGAAGAAGTACTTATATCACCTAAAAAATCCATAGTGATGCTAAACACTCAGCTTGAAATCAAAACAGATGTAGATGATTTTATTAATTCAGAAGATAATTGTCTTGAATTTTATAAAGGAGAATTTTTGCAGGGGTTTTTGGTAAAAAATGCTCAATGTTTTGAAGAGTGGACTATAAAAATGAGAGAGCATTTTAAAGAAACATACCGCAACAAATTGTATTATTATATAAACAATTCAAAGCAAGGATTTATAAATATAGACATAGAAAAATATGCGAAACTTTTAATACAATTGGATGAGTTTGATGAAAAGGCATATAGAACCCTCATGTTGTTTTATAAAGAAAACAGAAAATATGAAAAAGCGTTAAAGGTTTATGATAAACTATCAGGAATTTTAATGCAGGAACTTGGAATTGCCCCAGATGAGGAAACAAGAAATATATTAAATGAAATTTTGGAGAATTTAACCTTAAAAGAAGAAAGCTTAAAAGATGAAAAAAATACGAATTTCTACGGAAGAAAAACAGAAATGCAATTTTTGAAAAAGAATTTTCGGAATTTTCTTGCTGATAAAGAGGGTAAATCTGTAATTATAATAGGAGAGGCAGGAGTAGGAAAAACTGCTTTAAAAGAAAAATTTATCTCATCTATAGAAGATGATGTGTATATATTTCAAGCTGAATGCTATCAAGTAGAGAAAGTATATCTGTTAAAAACTTGGAATAGCATAATATCAAAGTTATCAGAGACCATAGAAAGTGAGAATATAAGTATACCGACCATTTGGACTCATATAATTTCGGCAATATTTCCAGAGATTTATAAGAGCGGGGAAAATAGCAATATAAAGCTTATAGAAAACATAGATACGCTAAAATATGAAGTGGTAGGAGATGCTCTTGTTGAGCTCTTAAAAAAGGTTACAGAAAAGAAAAAAGTAATATTTGTATTTGAAGACATACAATGGATGGATGCAATGAGCTTATCACTTTTAAGCAGTATAATATTTCATCAATATAGAAGTAACATAATATTTATAGCAACTTGCAGAAATGAATATGACGAAAATGTGGATGGATTTATGACTTCAATGAATAATTATAATAAGGTTATAA
>ATWA01000148.1 GCA_000421005.1 Clostridiales bacterium NK3B98 | reverse complement strand
TTTGAGTTTCCGCAAAAAACACCCCGGCCCAGATGCAGCTGTTCGAAAATTTCAGGCCAAGCAATACCCCCGAATACGCATCTGTCCCTGATTTGGTCTGAGCGGCTTGAAATACCCGCGGATGCCAGAGCGCGCCTTCGATAGTATCATGCCTATGCCGTCAGCAATCCTGTAGTAGAAGAAATGCACCTGATCCTTGATCGGCTTTGCGGCCTCGATGCAGTCTCGGTACAACAAATTGGTTTTCTCACTCTCCTTTAGCGTTGCAAGAAAGAGCAAACACACACCAAGCCAGAAATTAAGCGCATTGATTGACCGCAGCGAGCGCACTCGGAAATGCTCAAAACCGAAACTCTGTTTCTTACAGCGAAAATACTCCTCGATTCTCCAGCGGGAAAAGTAATTCGTCACAACACGCATCATGTCATGCTTGTCCAGAACGGCACAGTTGGTCGCCAACACCATAGGGTGCTTCGCCCCGTAGACGACCACCACAGTCACATTCTGGTTGATAGAGGGTATTCTGGCTTTGAGGCAGGAGACCTTGACTTTACAGCTTTTCCCGTGCCGAAACAGCTTCATGCTGTATTTGCCGCTGTGTGTGTCACAGATATTAGAACCCGAACAGCGCTTGCCGTTTACCTCCAGACATCTGCTGGTTTTCAGACGGATGATGTATTTTTGATTGGCCTTTTCCACATACTTCATGACATAATTGTCATCATATCCCCGGTCCATGACATACACAACAGACGAAAAAAGTTCATTGCAGCGATTCATTGCACCGTAGGTGAATGCACATTCACCTCCTGAAACATAGGCCGGAGACTGGTCTGACCACACATCGGAGAACACACTGACCGGCTGTTTGGAACGGGTCAAGACGACAGCCTCAGTGACATAGAATCCCTTTTCAAGCACACACTTACTTGCGGTGCTTTTGGAGCCGTCTCTCACCTTGCCCAGCCCCTCAAAGGCCTTTCCGCTTGGCTTGACCACATCGCTGTTGTCAATGTGAACCACGGTTTCGCCATCCGTAACCATGCCGCTCACCAATTTCAGGTAGTTCTGCACGGCTGGTTTGCATACGCCTCGATCCAGATGTCGGCTCAGGCGCTCAACGGTGTTGACCTTCTTGTTGTCCTCCAGCAGAGCGTCTGAGACATTGGTCAGCTGGCAGCTGCCGGAAGCGAGAATGCCATAGCAGATGTCAGCAGCAAACTTCCGATCAGGCCGACTGAGAGAGCAGGAAATTTTTTCGGTAAAGCTGACGATTGCCTGTTTCATTTTCGGCAAAGATGTGCTAAAATCACTCATGGGAAATCCTCCTGTGGTTTTTGGCAGAGTTTTGAGTGGTGTCTTTATTCTACCATAAATCCAGCTGGATTTCCCTCTTTTTTTACTGTTCTTTTTGGCTTTTCTCTGTGGATAGTTTTCAACTATTTGCTTCAGATAGAAAATACGGAAACTCTAA
>ATWA01000147.1 GCA_000421005.1 Clostridiales bacterium NK3B98 | reverse complement strand
TGAAATACGTCAGTATTCCTTCGGTCTTTTATCCCCGACTGGCAAAAAACATCCTCGCTCATCCATCCGAGAGATTTATTCAGCGCTTCCCTAGCAGTGACACATTTCGGAGACTTTTCGAACGAATTGACCCGGATGCGCTGGCAGAGTGTCTATATGACCGGCTGGCAAACAACCGCAAAGAGGGCAGTGTCATTGCCATAGACGGCAAGACAATCTGCGGCAGCGCCAATCATAAGCACAGGGCATACCATGTCGTCAGTGCTTTTGTGGCTGAGAGCCAGATTACGCTGGGTGAAATTGCTACGGAAGAAAAGTCAAATGAAATCACAGCTGTCCCTGAATTGCTTCGCACTATCAATGTGGAAAACAGCATCGTTACCGCTGACGCCATGAGCTGTCAGAAGGAAATTGTCAGGACAATCCGGGAGGAAAAGGCCGATTATGTGATTGCGCTGAAAGGAAATCAGCCTGCACTGTTGGAGGACACTCAGCTGTATTTCCAGCACTTCGCACAGGAACTGCCCAGACACCAGACCCTCGAAAAAGGCCATGGGCGGATTGAAAGACGGGAATACCGTTTGCTGACACAGCTTGAGTGGCTGGAAGGACGCGAGAACTGGGCTGGATTGAACAGACTGGGAATGGCAACTTCTACCGTGACGATTGGTGAAGAAACCACCACATATACGAGTTATTTCATCACTTCTTTAACAGATTTAGAGATATTTGCTTACGCTGTAAGGAAACACTGGTCTATCGAGAACGAATTGCACTGGTGTCTGGATGTAATCTTTGATGAAGATGACAGCAGAGCCAGAAAAGACAATTCACCCCTCAACCTGAACGTGTTGCGAAAGATTGCCCTTTCTTTGTGTAAAAACTGTAAGGAAAAACGGTTGGCCAAATCCAGTATTCAAAAACGCAGAAACCGTGCTGCCCTTAATCCTGAAGTGCTCTCGGCTATCTTGTTGGGATGAATGAGTGATGATATTTTAAATGCGGTTGCCCTGCCGCGTTTCGGGAAAAAGGGTTGACGGGGCGGAAAAAAGATGGTATAGTAATCAGGCTGAATGCTGATGTGGCTCAATGGCAGAGCATCTCACTCGTAATGAGAAGGTTGTCAGTTCGATTCTGACCATCAGCTTGAGAAAACCGCCTGTTTCGTTGTGAAATGAGCGGTTTTTTTTATCCGATAAAAACTGGAAAACCCGCCTCTGTCCCCTGCTCTCCATAGGTAATGCGTACCGCCATAGAGGACGGGGCAGACTTTTACCCCTTCGATATGGTGGAGCTGGAAATGCGCCGGGACAGGATTGGATGGATACTGGAGGGGGAAATAGACGGTGTATCCCTGTGACCTCCCCTGTGGGTATTGGCGGGAACCTTCCAGAGAATCGGGACTGTTGGTATTGCTCTTGCTCACGCACCCGTGTACCGGTCTGGAATCCGTCAACCGTGTGTCCTTGACTGTG
>ATWA01000146.1 GCA_000421005.1 Clostridiales bacterium NK3B98 | reverse complement strand
ACATACATTCAGGATGCCATTGTACAGCAAAAATATTCTTCTCTTTATTCTCTATTGCCTCAACTATTCCATCCTTAGCTATTGCTGAAACTATAAATCCATCAGCAATTCTATCAATAGCTTGATGATGATACGAATTTACAACTATGCTTTCCTTACCTAATGTCCTATATAAAAATGAAGATTTATTAATATTTATTTCATGAGTAGGCTCAGAAGGTATTTCTATAGCTTGCTCATGAGAAATGCACTTGTATTCTCTTGAAGGTATATCTTGAATGAGATTTCCTCCAAATACAACATTAATAAGCTGCATTCCTCTACATATTCCCATAATAGGCTTACCCAGATTATGAAACTCTTTTATCAAAGCAATTTCAAATTCATCTTTGACCATGTTCATATAAGTCACCTTTGGCATAGAATCCTCTCCATACAATAATGGATTAATATCCTCTCCGCCAGGTATAAGTAACCCGTCCAACATCATTGCATATTCTTTTGCAAATGAAGTATCTGATGTAACTGGAAGTATTACAGGTATTCCCCCATTATCTATTATACTATTAATATAGTTTGATGGTATTAAGAAGTTCCCAGGCGTTCTGTCAAAAGCTTCTGAAAAACTTAATCCTATTTTAGGCAACACTTTCTCATCTCCTTTCACAGGTGTATAAATAAACACTTCTTCATAAAAAAAATAATTCCTCTATTTGATTTTATCATAATATATTTAAAATTATATATCACCTAATAAACGCTATTGCAATTTAATAAAAAGCTTACTTAATATCATAATTTTATGATAATTACTTAATATACTAATTATATAAAGAGTAAATTGTAAAATTATTCTTTATATAATTGATTTTTATTACTTAATATGTTATTCTAGGTAATAATTATGAATATTTATAAATCAACATTATAATTTTTATTAAAGAGTTTTAGTGTGAATATAAATAAAATCATAATTTAGTAATAGACTATTTGCCGTAAATGAAGTGTATTTAACTTTGATTACGGCTTTTTTAGACTACTATATTCGTTCGGAGGAATACTTTGTGAAAAAAGTTGATATTACATCTACTATAAATATAGAAGATGACTTAAAACAATCTATAAATTTAAAGTCTAATTTAAAAAAAGTTCTTGTTGTTGATGATAATCCAATTAATAGAAAGTTATTGTGTAAAATACTTTCAAATGAATACATTGCTATTGAAGCATCAAATGGTAAAGTTGCAATAGATATGATATATAAATATGTAAACGAAATTTCTGCAGTTATGCTTGATTTAGTAATGCCTGAAATGGATGGGTATGAAGTTTTAAATCTTCTTCATCATAATCTTCTTTTTAAAAATATTCCTGTCATAATAACAACAGAAAATAATGACATTGATAATGAGATTAAAGCATTAAAACAAGGTGCTTGGGATTTTGTATCCAAACCATATAACCCAGAAATAATTAAATTT
>ATWA01000145.1 GCA_000421005.1 Clostridiales bacterium NK3B98 | reverse complement strand
AATCGGGACTGTTGGTATTGCTCTTGCTCACGCACCCGTGTACCGGTCTGGAATCCGTCAACCGTGTGTCCTTGACTGTGTTCCCCTCCTGACAAGGATAGTATAGCATATCTACCGGTAGATAGCAATATGGGATAATAGACAAATATCTACCGTTAGATTTGTGTAATTTGTATCTAGCGGTAGATTGATTCTAATGCTATAATAAGTCTATACTGAGAGAGGGTGTCGGTTGAAATGACACCCCTGAAAGGCTGTGGTAATATGGCAGAAAAGACAGAGGCGCAAAAGCGGGCACAGAAAGCATACATGGAGAAATTTGTCAGGGTAGAAGTCAGAATGACCGCTGATGAACGGGACGCAATCAAAACCCACTCAGAAGCCCGTGGTGAATCTGTGAACGGCTTTATCACCCGTGCCATATCAGAGACAATGGCGAGAGATAAGGCTGACACAGGCGATTTTAAGGGGGAATAACGATGCCTGAAATATCCTTGTTTCGCGGAATCCGTATCACGATGTATTATAATGACCACAACCCGCCCCACTTTCATGCAGAGTATGCCGGGTATAAGGCACTGGTAGACGTGATCTCCGGCTGCGTCCTGCGTGGCTCACTGCCTGCCAGACAGTTAAAGCTGGTGCTGGCGTGGAATGAACTGCACCGGGATGAACTGATGCAGAACTGGGAGCTTGCAAAGCGTCAGCAGCCGCTTAACGCTGTTGACCCTCTTTAAGGAAGGAGCATCTGCCATGAATGAGTATTTTCCTGAAGTAGTTCAGGCTGTTCCGGGTGAGGGCAGAACCGTCTACGCCTATTTTACAGACGGGAGCATCCACCTGTACGATGTTGCCCCTCTCATCAGGCAGGGCGGTGTTTTCGCCCGGCTGGAGGATGAGGCTTTTTTTCGTGACCGGCTGACTGTCTTAAATGCTACCGTTGCGTGGGACGTATCCGGGCATTATGACCCGACCAGCTGTATTGACATTGACCCCTTTGAGGTCTACGGCGCAAAAACTGTTTCTGACCCGCTGGAAGTGGCGGGATGACCGAAGCGCCGAAAAGCGATTGGCGACTATGTGGACGAAGATGACAGAAACGACTGGGTAACGATTCGTTACTTAATTTTAAGAAGGCAAAACCGTGAAATCAGCCTCGTAATGAGAAGGTTGTCAGTTCGATTCTGACCATCAGCTTGAGAAAACCGCCTGTTTCGTTGTGAAATGGGCGGTTTTCTTTTGGTTATAACCGATAAGTGTCAGAGTAAGCCGCCTCCCTTGCCTTGTGCCCGGACAACGTTACCGGAATGAACGGAACTGATCGGATTTATCGTTGCATGGCGCTCTTGGATGCACCCATGCACTTGTGTACCGACCCGGAATCTGTCAGGTTTTCTTTGATGAGCGCAAGGAGGCAGAGCGGGTAACCTAAAATGGCCCCCTTGTCAAGACCATGTCCGCAAATTTTATTGTGAACGGTTTTCCACCCAATTCTGACTTTGG
>ATWA01000144.1 GCA_000421005.1 Clostridiales bacterium NK3B98 | reverse complement strand
ATCATCATTTCTTTCTCAAAGGAGGACAGGGACAAGCATGGTCTGACGCCTGAAATTGCACAGGAAATCGGGATGGAGTTTGCCCGGAAACACTTCGGAGGACACCAGTGTATCGTCGCCACCCACGATGACGGTAACAATCACTCTGGCAACATACACCTTCATGTGGCGTTCAATTCTCTCCGTATCAAGGACACAGCCCCTCCGGAGTATTCCGACCTCGCCCGTGATTACAAAGCCGGGTACAAATTTCAGGCATCGGATAAGTGCATCCGCTACCTAAAAGCTGACTTGGATCGTATGTGCCGAGAAAGGGGACTGAGCCAAATCCCGCTGAACAAGCCAGCCAAGCAGAAGATTACCAATCAGGAATACTGGGCGGAAAAGCGTGGGCAAGACCGCCTTAGCAGAAAGAACGAAGCTATCCGCAGTATTGGCGGCAAACCCACAGAATCCAAATTCAAAACGGAACTTGCCCGGATGCGTCAGGCAATCGACGAAACAAAGCAGAAATGCAATTCCGTTGACGACTTCAAAGCAATCCTGAAACAGGAACACAACATTGTAGTCACCGAGAGCCGGGGACGCTGGAGCTACCTCCCGGAATATCGCAAACGCCCCATCACTTCCCGCAGGCTGGGTGATGACTTTGGCAAAGAAGCCATTGAAGCGTTCATCAATCAGCGGCTTTTGGAGCTTCAACAGCAAGCACAGAAAGAATCACAGCAACAGGCTGCGCCTGAGAAAAAGGCGGAGAAGAAGTATACTCCTGAACCGAAGCCCTCACGCCCTGTCATTGAGACGGTGATTACCGGACGCATCATCGACCTAAACGACCCGAAAATTCAGGCAAGCTACGGGCTGACCCAGTGGGCAAAGATTCAGAACCTCAAGGCGATGAGCATGAGTTTCAACTATCTGACGGAAAACCACCTGCTCAATCTGGACGACCTGCAAGCGACCATCGAGGCTCACAAACAGGATTTCAACCACGACACCCAGCGGTTGCTCCGGGTAGAAAAGAACCTGAAGGAGTGCAACGGACTGTTGAAGTATTTGGGACTCTACCACAAATATCGCCCATTGTACGAACAGTATTTGAAAACACGGAAATCACCAAAATTCCGGGAGAAAAACATACAAGGACTTCTGCTTTACGATGGCGCTGTGAAATATCTGCATGAGTACCAGCGGGCGCATAATGTCAACTCTGTGCCGAACTATCAGTCCTTGAAGGAAGCAAAGGTCAGGCTCACCGCCCAGCAACAAGAACTTTATGACCGCCGACGGCGCTTGAAAGATACCATCAAGACAATGGAGGACGGGTATAAACTCCTGACGCAACAAGAACATACTATCCAGCGCAATCTGAACCGGAGCCAGTATTATGAACTGGAATAGGCTCACGTCATAGGAGGAGGGTCAACCTCAAGTATGATGGACTGACCAGCGGCATATCCTAACCGATAACCGTACCGCATTACGCCTTTGATACGCTCATCCCACACATGGGAATAGACGGTCAGTTG
>ATWA01000143.1 GCA_000421005.1 Clostridiales bacterium NK3B98 | reverse complement strand
TCAAGGTCTTGCTGGAGTATTTGTAGAAGAAATACATGGCTGTTACTACAATGTTGTAGGACTTCCGTTAAATAAGCTTAAGAAACTAATAGATACATTAACTTTAAAGTAGTTTTAGCGAATTATATAGGTAATATTGGGATGGGTTATAGAAAAGGAGAATTGTAATGAAATCTAATTTAAAGATTACAGATTTACCTGAGAATGAACGTCCCAGAGAAAGACTATTTAGATATGGACCATCAAGTATATCAAATGCAGAACTTTTAGCCATTATTTTAGGAAGCGGATTCAAAGGTGAAAATGTGTTGGAATTATGTAATGTAATTTTAGACGAGATGGGCGGACTTAATAAGCTTTTTCATGCCTCAAAAGATGAACTTACATCCTTAAATGGCATTAAAGATGCAAAGGCTGCAAAGATTATAGCATTAGGAGAACTTGCAAAACGGTTTGAAACTTTTTCATCAGGAGATGATTACAGAATAACATGTCCTAAGGATGTAGCTGGTTTAATGATGAAAGAGATGATGGTTTTAAAAAAAGAGATTTTAAAACTTATAATGGTAAATACTAAGAATGTAGTTATCGCTATAAAAACTGTATCTATAGGAAGTTTAAACTCTTCTATAGTACATCCGAGAGAGATTTTTAAGGAAGCTATAAGAGAAAGTTCAGCTTCCATTATTATATGTCACAATCATCCATCTGGGGATCCATCACCAAGTAATGAGGACATAAATATAACTTCGAGATTAAAGGAATGCGGTAATATTTTGGGGATAGAGC
Organism: Clostridiales bacterium NK3B98; assembly: GCA_000421005.1. Taxonomy (GTDB): domain Bacteria; phylum Bacillota; class Clostridia; order Oscillospirales; family Oscillospiraceae; genus Onthomonas. The sequence continues at coordinate 742 of ATWA01000143.1, read as the reverse complement.
TTTTAGATCACATAATAATTGGAAATAGGAAATATGTAAGTCTTAAGGAAAAGAACTTACTTTAACTTTGAAAGGAGAAAAAATATGGGATTTTTCGGTATTACTAAAGATATGGGAATAGATTTAGGAACTGCAAACACATTAGTATATGTAAAGGGTAAAGGGATAGTTCTTAGAGAACCATCCGTTGTAGCTATAAATAACACTACAAAAAAGCCTCTAGCTGTTGGAGCAGAAGCTAAGAGAATGATAGGAAGAACTCCAGGAAACATAGTTGCTATAAGACCTATGAAAGATGGGGTTATAGCTGACTTTGATGTAACACAAATAATGCTTAAAAAGTTTATAGATAAAGTAATAACAAAATCAGCCTTTTCAAGCCCAAGAATAATAGTATGTTTCCCATCAGGTGTTACAGAAGTAGAGAGAAGAGCAATACTTGAAGCAACTAAACAGGCTGGAGCAAGAGACGTAGTACTTATGGAAGAACCTATGGCAGCAGCAATCGGAGCAGGACTTCCTGTAGATGAGCCTACTGGAAGTATGATAGTAGATATCGGAGGCGGTACTACAGAAGTTGCTATAATATCATTGGGTGGTATAGTAACAAGCAGATCATTAAGAGTAGCTGGAGATGAACTTGACCACGCTATAATAAACTATATCAAAAAAGAATACAATCTTATGATTGGTGAGAGAACAGCTGAAACTATAAAGATGGAATTAGGTTCTGCATTTAAAG
>ATWA01000142.1 GCA_000421005.1 Clostridiales bacterium NK3B98 | reverse complement strand
ATGTGAGCCAATGAGTGTATTATCTAGCAGTATGATAGCAGCAACTATGGATCTTCCAGTTGATAAAAACTTAGGATATGCATGGATTGTACCATATAAGAATAAAGCACAGTTTCAAATGGGATATAAGGGGTATATTCAACTAGCTTTAAGAACAGGTCAATATAAGCACATAAATGCTATCGAAATACATGAAGGGGAACTTGTTAACTGGAATCCATTAACTGAGGAATTAGAGATAGATTTTACAAAGAAAGAAAGCGATAAAATTATAGGTTATGCTGGATATTTTGAATTATTAAATGGATTCAAGAAGTCAACATACTGGACCAAAACTCAAATTGAAAATCATAGGAAGAAATTTAGCAAGAGCGATTATGGATGGAACAAAGATTTTGATGCTATGGCTATTAAGACAGTAATTAGAAATATGCTTAGTAAGTGGGGAATATTAAGTATTGAGATGCAGAATGCTTATACAGCTGATGAAAACATAATGAAGGATAGTTTCATAGATGATTCTGAAAATGTATCAGCAAATATAGAAGATTTAGTTGAAGCTGACTACACAGTAAATCAAGATTCATTAGAATCAAAAGAAGAGTTTGAAGGAACGCCTTTAGAATAGAGGTATAAAAGATGGCAGGAGAAGGAAAAGGCTGGATAAGTCTTTATAGAAGCATACAGGATCATTGGTTATGGCAAGAGAGACCCTTTAGCAAGGGACAGGCATGGCTAGACCTTCTCTTGCTTGCCAACCATAAAGACAATAAATTTCTATTAGGAAATGAACTTATTAAAGTAAAAAAAGGTAGCTTTATAACTTCACAAAAGAAACTAATGGAAAGATGGGGATGGGGTTCTGAAAAAACAAGAACATTTTTGAAACTCTTAGATTCTGATGGAATGATAAGATTTGAAGCAAATAAGAAAAGAACTACCATAACAATAGTACACTATGATAGCTATCAAAATCAGAACGGTTCAAATCCATATAGCTCAAGGGGTAGCGAGGAATGCCAGAATGAAAACAGAACGTCAGCAGAACGTCAGCAGAATGATACCAGAACGTCAGCAGAAACAAACAATAATGATAATAATGTTAATAATGATAATAAATATATAAATAATAATATAACTCCAATAGAAGTATATCAGAATAATATATTTCCTATGCCTGGAGCAATAGAGATTCAAGGTATTAATAATTGGAGTAATGATTTAGGAAATGAGTTAGTTATATATGCAATAGAAATAGCAGCTGAAAATAATGCGAGAAGTTGGAAGTATATAGAGCATACTCTTATGGATTGGAATGATAACAACATTAAAACATTAGACCAAGCAAAAGCATATTCTCAACATAGAAAAAGGAAAGGAGGACAAAAACAAAATGGTGGAGATAGAAAAGATAATTCAAAGAATAAGGGAGAATACAATTTCAATAGACCATACACCGGACCAAGTCACAATGGAGAAATCGACTTCTAAGTGTGAATGTGGTGGAACTGGATGGATAGTTGATAAAGAAACTAATACTTATACAAGATGTAAGTG
>ATWA01000141.1 GCA_000421005.1 Clostridiales bacterium NK3B98 | reverse complement strand
TAATATGAAAATAAATAGAGCTCCTAAAGATAAATTTATTAACTTCAAGAACTCTATTATATAAATTATTTAACTTTTTCTTCTATCATCTTTGCTAATTTATGTGCCATAATATCTATTTCTGCTTGATCTTCTCCTTCAAGCATTACTCTAACTAATGGCTCTGTACCTGATGGTCTTATAAGAACTCTTCCAGCTCCGTGAAGTGCTGCTTCTATACTTGCTATTTCTGCCTTGATTTCTTCATCAACTTCATGAATGTTCTTCTTATCATTTGGTACCTTTGCATTAACTAAAACTTGAGGAAGTTCCTTCATGATAGATGCAAGCTCAGAAAGAGTTTTTCCGCTTTTCTTCACAACTGATGCTAATTGAAGTCCTGTAACCATTCCATCTCCAGTAGTGTTATAGTCAAGGAATATAACGTGTCCTGATTGCTCTCCGCCTAGCTTATATCCTTCCTTAACCATCTCTTCTAGAACGTATCTGTCCCCAACTTTAGTCTTTACAGTTTTAATTCCTTCTTTTTTTGCTGCTATATCAAGTCCAAGGTTGCTCATTACAGTGACAACTAAAACATCGTCCTTTAATCTACCTTGTTTTTTCATCTCTTTAGCACAGATAGCCATGATGAAGTCTCCATCTATAAGCCTTCCTTTTTCATCAACAGCTAAACATCTGTCAGCATCTCCATCAAAAGCTAATCCTAAATCACATTGTTTTCTAACAACGTAATCCATAAGCTCTTCTGGATGAGTTGATCCACAGCTCTTATTTATATTGATTCCATCTGGGTCATTATTTATAACAACAACCTCTGCTCCTAAATCTCTAAAAGTTTCAACTGCTGCATAGTATGCTGATCCATTTGCACAGTCTAAAGCTATCTTCATTCCTGAGAAATCAACATCTACTGTTGCTTTAGAATGCTCTATATAATCCTCTAAAGCAGAATCTTCTTTCTTCTTTCTTCCTAAGCTTCCCCCAACTGGGCATGGAACATCTTTGCATCCATTTTCTATAACTTCTTGTATGTTATCTTCTAATTCATCTGATAGTTTGTATCCTTTATTATCAAAAAACTTTATTCCATTATATTCTACTGGATTGTGAGAAGCTGATATCATTACTCCAGCATCTGCTCCATAAGCTCTTGTCAAATATGCAACTGCAGGTGTTGGCACAACTCCTAAACACACCGCCTCAGCTCCAACTGAAAGTATCCCTGAAACTAAAGCAGACTCTAACATATCTCCTGATATTCTTGTATCTTTTGCAACAAGAATCTTAGGCTTATGAGTTCCTTCTGTTAAGACATATGCTCCTGCTCTTCCTAAATCATAGGCCATTTGAGCTGTAAGTTCTGTATTTGCAATGCCTCTTACTCCATCGGTTCCAAACATTCTACCCATAAATATTACCTCGCTTTTAAAATATTAATCCTTTCTATAATTTTATAGAAAGGATTATTTCGTAATCCAAGTATTATTATATTATATAATTTTTATAGATACAATGTACATTTAAATTTTACATCACAT
>ATWA01000140.1 GCA_000421005.1 Clostridiales bacterium NK3B98 | reverse complement strand
AGATACTTAGAGATTGTGTCAATGATAATACTTCAACTATATTTGTTGATAGTGAAGAGGATTATAATACAGTAGAAAAGTACATGAACAGAAAAGAAGATATGAAAGCTAAACTTCAACTTTATGATGGTCATAGAAATTTATTTGATTACTATGGAATAGAAAGAGAGATTTTAGCCTTAAGAAATCCAAATGTTCATCTTCAATGTGGAGGATCACTAGTGATTGAGCATACAGAAGCTATGTATGTGATAGATGTGAACTCTGGAAAGAATACAAAGGCTTCTAATATGGAAAATACGGCTTTCATAACAAATAGCGAGGCGGCTTCTGAGATAGCAAGGCAGATACGTCTTCGAAATTTAAGCGGCATAATTATAATAGACTTTATAGATATGATACATGAAAATCACAAAGAAAAAATTATTGAGCTTTTGGAAAAAGGTTTTAGAGGAGATAAAAATAAGACGGTCATATATAAACCTACGGAGCTTAATCTTGTACAAATAGCTAGAAAGAGAAATGGAAAAACCATATATGAGTATATGGAAGAGCCATGCAAGGTATGCGGTGGCCATGGAAAGAAGCTTAAAATGTCCTATATAACTCTTTTGATCCATAATGAAATATTAAAAAAGGATGCAGAAAGTGTAGTTAAAGACATTTATATAGAGATCAATAGTCTCTATAAGGAAGCTATAGAAGAAGATTTATTTACTTTCTTAAAAGATATTGAAGCTTTAGATAAAAACATATATTTAAACTTCGTGCAGGAAGTAGAGTACTTTAAAGTAGAACCGCTTATATTTCATAGTCAAATAGAAAATCTAAAAGGTTACAAAGTAACCTTAGATAATTTATAAAAAAACTTTACAACACTAGTTAAATGTGTTAAAATGGCTTTTGTAGACCGCACGCGAAGGGTTTTTTATTTAAACATTCCATTAGGGGATGTACCTCAGTTGGCGAGACTGGATTGAGGAGGTGTTTTAGAATGTACGCAGTATTAAAGACAGGTGGAAAGCAATACAGAGTTCAAGAAGGAGACGTAATATTCGTTGAAAAATTGAATGCTGAGGTTGATTCAACAGTTGAATTAACAGAAGTTCTTGCAGTTACTAAGGAAAACGGAGAATTCGTAGTTGGAAACCCAGTTGTAGCTGGAGCTAAGGTTGTAGCAAAGGTTGCTTCTCAAGGTAAGGCTAAGAAGGTTATAGTTTTCAAGTATAAGCCTAAGAAGGACTATAGAAGAAAACAAGGACATAGACAACCATTCACTAAACTAGTAATTGAGAAAATAGAAGCATAATTATGATAAAGATAGTTTTGCAGAAAAAAGGCGATAATATTATTGCTTTTGATATTTCAGGTCATGGTGTGAGTCAAGCGGAATTAGACAGCGCCATAGGCGATGCTTATGATTTAGTTTGCAACACAGTATCTGTACTTTCTCAAAGTATTATAATAGGAATGGAAGAGGTTTTACATATAGAGCCTCAATATTCAATAAAAGATGGTTACTTGAGTTTAAGCCCATTAGAAGGCAAAAGTATTGAGTTATCTCAGGTGCTTTTAA
>ATWA01000139.1 GCA_000421005.1 Clostridiales bacterium NK3B98 | reverse complement strand
TGATTGTTTTCGCCATTTGCGCCATTTCTGCCAGCGGTATTCTGAGGGGTTGCTCGGCGCATAAACCGCTCCAACACCTGAGACAGTTCTTTGCTGCGCTCTCCGAAGGGATAATCGTGGGCACGCTTCCCGGTGACGGTGACATACTTGCTGGTTGCCCCCGCCACATAGACCTCCACGCCCTGTTTGTGGTTCATGATGTAATACTTTCCCGTATCGTAGACAAAGCCCTCCGCCCGGAAGAGGATGTGTACCCCACGCCCGCTGGGGCTGAGTTCCGTATAGCTGTGCATGATGCCGATGATCTCCGAAGCGTTTTGGGTGTAGCGCCCCTCCTCGGTGATGCAGTCGTCCAGATCAATGGCACAGATACCGTTGAAAATCCCCACGCCGATGCCATCATAGCCTTTGGCGGTGACCGCCTGCTGAAAGGGCGCGAAGCTGCCGGGGTCGTTGCTTTTGGCACGCTCTCCTGTGGCGGGCTGGTAGGGTACTTTGGTCTTTCTGCCCCCTCTGTCCTCGTAACGCCAGCAGCAGAAGAGGCCGGTTTGTTTTAGTTCCTGTGGTATTGCGTTGTCATTCAAATAGCTTTTCCTCCTGTGCGAGTAATGTGATTCTATCAAGAAAGGCTGCTGTGGGTTTCTGTCTGCTCACAGCAGCCTTTGGTTCATCCGTCATTCGTTCCTGTGCCTCACTCCTGGTTCAACTGTTCTAGCAGCTTGGGCACGTTGATGAAGTACACTTTTCCGCTCTTCACATGAGGGATGGTACCGTCCTTGCAGCCCTTGCGGAGAAAGAACTGGGACAGGCCGGTGGCACGGCACGCATCCGGTATCTTCATATACGGGGTCTGAAATTCTGCCAAATCTTGTCACCTCCTCCCGTTTTACCGTTTTGGTATGTTCAACCATTTCGGTTGTCACCTGTACTCTACTACCGTTTCGGTGATTTGTAAAGAATATTTTTTCATTTCCTCTTTCCTTTTCGGTTGTTCTGTGGTATGATGAGTTTGGGTGATCAATATGAATACATTAGGAGAACGAATCAAGGCAGCAAGAGAAGCCGTTCCCATGACCCAAGAGGAGCTGGGACGGCTGTTAGGCGTAACCGGAGTCACGATCATGCGCTATGAAAAGGGGCAGCGTGAGCCATCTCTGGATCAGCTTCAGAAGCTGGGCAAGCTTTTGAAGGTAGAGCCAAGCTATCTGGCTGGGTGGAGCGCAGGTCAGACATTGAGCGCTATGCGTCAGGCGCAAGGAATCACACAGGAGGAGATGACCCGGCAGGCGCAGCTTTCTCCCGGAGAGTTGGAGCGGTACGAGTCGGGCAATGACATCATTCCCGCAAAAGTGCTGGCGAAAATTCTTTCTGTGCTGGGCCATTCCGCAGAAGATTCCGAACTGTATCAGCGGCTCACCAAAGCGGAGGATGCGTTGGAGCAGGCGTACAGCGAAAGAGAAGAAGCACTGTATGAAGTTTTGGAGACAAAACTGGAAATGCTCTTGCTGACGTTAAACGAGACGGGACAGAAAACTGCCCTCCAACGAATGGTTGAGCTGGCGCAGATTCCGGACTACCAAAACAAATATTTCACGGCAGAAGAACGCTCTGC
>ATWA01000138.1 GCA_000421005.1 Clostridiales bacterium NK3B98 | reverse complement strand
TGGAACCTATGTCAAGGACACTAAAAAAAGAGAGCTAGGCTACTAAAAGCTGATTTCTGTATTGAACAGGAGTCAGCTTTTTTAAATTCCACTGGCAACGATCATTGTTATAGTAGTCGATATAGTCATCAATAATTAACTGTAGTTCAGATAAAGTTGAACAAGATTTATAATCAATTTCATCTTTCATATGACCAAAAAATGATTCTTGAGGAGCATTGTCCCAACAGTTACCACGTCTAGACATAGATTGTCCAAGATTCTTAGATTTTAAAAGTTTTTGAAATATTGGACTTGTATAATGACTACCTTGATCTGAGTGAATAAAAGCATCTTTTGCTAATTTGACATTGGAGTTGGCCATTAGTTTAAGTATTGTATTCGTGGCGATATCTAAGGTTATTCTATTAGATAAATTATATGCTAGGATTTCATTAGTAGAAGCGTCTTTGATGGTCGATAAATAAGCCATATTATTATTTGAATATGGTAGATATGTGATATCTGTAAGCAATACTTTACCAGGTATTTCTTGCTTGAAATTTCTATTGAGTAGATTAGGTACCACGGTATGTTCCTTTGTAGCCTTAGCTATACGCTTATATGGATTAGGTTTCCTAATAGGGCAAACTATATTGTACTTTCTCATTATTCTTTGGATACGCCTTCTGCTATACACAATATTAAATTTATCTTTTAAAATCATTTTGATTGATCTTGATCCTTTTTTATAACCTCTATAATTCAGCGCTTCAAGAATAGTATTTCTAATTAAATTATCCTTGTTTTCGCGATTAGTTCTAATATTTTTACAAGACAGATATCTATAGTAACCAGAGCGTGAAACACCAGCCGTACTGCATAGATGTTTGACTACATTATGATTTTGCAACTTGCTAACAATATATTCTATTAAGGCAAATGCTTGTGCTGCAATTAATTTACCTTTTCTCACCTGCCTTTCGTGCAGCTCTAATTTTTTTAACAATTCTACCTCAGCCTTTAAATATTCAATTTCTGCTTTTTGCTTTTCTATTATTTCATCGCTAGTAATACTACGCTTACGTGGTCGACCACTATTTTTTCGTCTAGTGTCATCTAATCCTAATATTCCATTATCCTTAAATGCTTTTCTCCATCTTGTACCAGCGCATTCAATACGACGAATACCGAGGGTATTTATATCAAATCCAGCTTCTTCAAAAATAACTCTTGAAGTTTTCCCTTTGCTACATTCAGCGATAAAATGTATTTTAAATTCATTAGTATATGTTATTGCTTTTTCACTTACATTGCTCACATATTTATTTCTTGATAGTCTACTAATTTCATCATTTGAAAATCTTATTTTACTCATAGTTAATTCACCTCATAAACTTATTGTACAAAAAAAGAACCTATATAGATAGACTCTCTTTTATTAGTGTCTATCTTATAGGTTCCATTTTATTACACCATATCTTCTTTATTTACATAATTCTATAAAATCTTTAAGATTTTTTGAGTAAACATATTTACTAAATGCGGCACTTATTTCTTGACTAGCTTCTCTATAATATATAGAAGGAGAATTATTTATAGCATAAAAATTAACGCTCTCTTTATGATATATAGGGTGATTATAAGATGTATGATG
>ATWA01000137.1 GCA_000421005.1 Clostridiales bacterium NK3B98 | reverse complement strand
CACTTGGAAGAGGGGGAGATCAGGCTGTAGTTAAATCTGGAGAAAAGCTTGATTTCTTTGGAGGAAAGGCTAAAGAATTTGAAAAAAGAACTAAGGTTAGAGCTAGAGTGATAGCTCATGCTCTTAGGGATCTTATAGAAGAAAGTTCTAATGTATATATTATGGGACATCGCAATCCTGACATGGATGCATTTGGATCTGCTATAGGACTTACTAGTGTTGCAAGGAATTTAGGAAAGCAATGTAGAATAGTACTTGAAGAGAGTAATAATAGTATAAAATATATATTAGATAAGATGAATAATGACAATAATTATAATGGATGGGTTATAACTCCTAACGAATGTCTAGAGGAATTAGATGAAAATAGTCTATTAATATTAGTAGATGTGCATAGTAGAAGTTATGTTCAAAATGAAGAAATAGTAAATAACGTCAAAAGTTTAGTAATAATAGATCATCATAGACGTACAGTAGATTTTATAGAAGGTGCAATATTAACATATATAGAAATTTATGCATCGTCTACTTCAGAACTGGTTACTGAAATGATACAATATATGTTAGAAAAACCTAAGCTTACGCAGTTGGAAGCAGAAGCTCTTCTAGCTGGAATATGTATAGACACCAAGAACTTTTTCTTAAAAACAGGAGTCAGAACTTTTGAGGCAGCATCATTTTTAAGAAGACTGGGTGCAGATACAATAGATGTTAAAAAGATGTTTGGACACGATTTATCAAGTTATATTAAAAAGTTTGAGATAATTAAAAATGCGGTAGTAGAAAATAATATAGCTATTGCTGTAAGTCCAGGCAATATACAGGAGACAGTAGTCGGAGCGCAGGCTGCAGATGAACTTCTAAATATTACAGGTATTCAAGCATCGTTCGTTCTTGTTAGAATAAAAGATGATATATTTATAAGTGGAAGATCTTTTGGAGATATAAATGTCCAGCTTATACTTGAAGCACTTGGAGGTGGAGGTCATCTAACTATAGCAGGTGCAAAACTTACTAATATTACAAATGAAGAAGCTGTTGAAAGACTGAAGGATGCTATAAATAAATACTCAAGGGAAGGTGAATAGAATGAAGGTAATATTATTATCAGATATAAAGTCATTAGGAAAGAAGGGAGATGTAGTTAATACATCAGATGGATATGCAAGAAACTATCTTTTCCCAAGGAAGTTAGCCGAAGAAGCTAATAATGACAATCTTCATATATTAAATGCTAAAAAAGAAAATGAAAGAAGAAAGAAAATAGCAGAAATAGAAGCAGCACAAGCTTTAGCTGAAAAATTAAGAAATAAAGAAATCACAATAAAAGCTAAGGTTGGAGATAATGGAAGATTATTTGGAGCTATAACAAGCAAAGATGTTGCAGAAGTTATACAAAAGCAATATGATATAAAAATTGATAAAAAGAAAATAGTAATGGATACTGTAAAACAGGCAGGATGCCTTGAAATAGAAGTAAAATTATATCCTGAAGTATCCACTAAAATGAAGCTTATGATTGTAGAGGCGTAAGGAGGATACAATTTGAAATCACAACAACCGGAGAATGGTATACTAGATAAGGTTTTAGAAGAAAGCTCCAGCATAGAATCTCAAATTAATGTACTTTTTGATGTTGCAAAGAATATTTTAGATGATGGAG
>ATWA01000136.1 GCA_000421005.1 Clostridiales bacterium NK3B98 | reverse complement strand
TCCTCCACAGAGGTAGTGAAATTTTGAATTCTATATTTTTTACTTATATCTAGAAGTACATCTTTATTTCTAGAACATAAAATTATTTCTATATCCTCCCTTGAAGTAATTATAGGGAGGTAAGCTTTCTTACATATACTGCCTACTCCAATGATCCCAACTTTCATAAATTCTCACCCCTTCAATATAAATATAATTAAATATTATCATAAAAAAGAAAAGTGCTAAATAGTTTGAAAAATAAGATAATATTGCTTATCGAGGAAGCGAAGAAGATAAATATATCAGTGGATGATATTGTAGAGATGATTCAAAGGGGGGAGTAGCTGTGGCTTTTATAGAAGTTTCAAATGTATCTAAGTTTTAATATTTTAATACAGGAATTAAAGATGGAGGTAAAAGATTAAGAAGATATTATTGAAAAGATAAAGATAATTGTATTTATAAAGCTATTATTATGTAATTTTAACTAAAAGTTCAGCAAAAGACTTTTCTAAATAGTGTATGACTTATATAATATAGTATAATAGAAATAATAAGTTTTAATCATGTTAAAATATTACAATTGCATAGTCATTATTATATAATAAGGCTAGAGGGGTGGTCTGAGTATGAGTTCGTGTAAAGCTGAATACTGGGAGGTAATTAAAGGCTTTAATAATAACATTTTATTAGTAAAGGACGATGAAGGAGAGAAGATTTTACTTGCCAAAGGTATAGGGTTTGGAAAAAATCCAGGAGAAAAGGTTGAAAAGACTGTAAAAGTAGATAAAGTCTTTGCTATGGAAAACATCCAAAATAAGAAGAACTTTAAGGATCTTATAAATCATGGTAACGAGAAAATTATCGGTATGTGCGAAGAAGTCATATACATGATAGAACAGGAGCTTGGAGAGGAACTTGATGAAAAGATTCATATATCATTAACTGACCATGTATCTTTTGCTATAAGGAGAATTCAAAATGGAGAGGAAATACAAAATCCATTTATAGTTGAAACTGAAACTCTATATAAACAAGAAATTGAAATAGCTCAAAAGGTTGCACATATAATAGAAGATACAATGGGGATAGAAATCCCTTATGGTGAGTGTGGTTTTATAGCTCTTCACATACATTCAGCGAGAAATAAAGGGAGATTATCGAATACGGTTAAGTTCACTTATGTTACAAATTCTATAATAGAATTTATAGAGGATGAACTAGACATATGTAGATAGACAAAGCCTTGACTTTGCAAGATTTAGCACTCATATAAGATTTGCAATAGAAAGAATTTTAAATGAAACAACTATAAAGAATGAATTATTAAAGGTTATAAAAAAGACATATAAGGAATCATATAAATTAGCAAAGAAAGCATCAAGGATAATAGAAGATCAATTAGATGTAGATGTTCCAGATGATGAACTTGGATATTTAGCGATACACATTGAGAGATTTAAAGAAGCTGCTAAAGATGAAGCTTAAAAGCATATTGGAAATCTCAAGATGAAAATAGCAGCTGGAGAAGGGTAACAACTTTTCTGGCTTTTTTAAAGAACACATACTCAAAGGAAGGAGAAATTCTATATGGCAAGAAAGGATAGATTTCTAGGAGCATTACAGAAGATGGGAAAAGCTTTAATGACACCAATAGCAGTGTTACCAGCAGCGGGACTTCTAAATAGACTT
>ATWA01000135.1 GCA_000421005.1 Clostridiales bacterium NK3B98 | reverse complement strand
AAATTTATGTCAACTCGTTACTGCTAATAAAAACATAGGAATTATTCTAATACTTTAAAATAAGAGTCCTAGAATAATTCCTCAATTTTTATTATAAATCGCATTTTAAAGTTTTTCTGCATGTTATTTCAATAATTTCATTTTGAAATGCTTTTAATAATGCTTTTTCTAAAACTTTTTCAGTATCGAAATTCGCTGCATCAAGACATTGTGCATATACTTTGTTTGTCTCTCCAAAAGCATTCTTATAAGTTACCACTACATGAGGCTTGTCATACTCAACCTTTTCAACTTTTATACCCCAAGTAATTTGAGCAAAATCACCTTTCATTTCAAGCTTTGTCATTTCATTAAGCTTTTTAGTGTCTTCTGCAGCATCTCTTACTATTATTAATTCGTCTCCAACTTTATATTTACTCATTTATATTTCCCCCTATTAGTTAGTTATTTTTTTAACATTCTTTATGTTTTTAGTTTAACATAGTTTTTTAAATTAGTAAATATAATTTTTCAATATTATCAGAAAATTTTATATAAACTTTTATATGTATATATTACAAATATATGTCTCTATTATAAATTAATATTCCTTGAATTTATTTAAAAGAATTTCATTTTGTCTTCTATTTATGATAATATGAAATAAGACATAAATTAACCTTAACTAAAGGAGATACTTAATGTTTGGATATGTAAAACCATGTATTCCAGAACTTAAAGTTAAAGATTTTGAAAAGTTTAAAGCATATTATTGCGGTTTATGCCATAGCATAAAAAAGCTTTATGGAAATCTTCCACGCTTATGCTTAAACTATGATATGACATTCCTCGCAATATTATTAGATTCTCTTACAGAGGATTCTATTAATTATAAAAAAATAATTTGTCCCACTCATCCAACAAAGAAAAAATCTCTTGTATGCTCTAATTTTGCACTAGAATATAGTGCTCATATGAATGTAAGCTTATTTTATTATAAGCTTTTGGATGATGTTAAAGATGATAACAATTTAAAGAGTAAAGCTTTAAGTTCTCTGTTGAAGTCTAAAGTCAACAACTACTCAAATGAAATAGGAAGTATAAATCTAGAGATTTATTATGAACTTATGGAATTATCTAGATTGGAATCATCCAAAATAACTTCTATAGATGAGATATGTGATCCATTCAGTACCCTTACGGCTGTGGTTCTTTCTTCATACCCTCACTATAATGGCGATGATAAAGATAAAAAACACCTTTATTCCTTAGGCTATAACCTTGGGAGATGGATTTATCTAATTGATGCTATGGATGATTTAGAAAAAGATATCAGCGAAAACAAATTTAACGCTATAAATGAAGTGTATAACACTGAAAATCTTCCTTTTAGCGATTTCAAATCCTGTATAGCTGAGAAAATTAATTTTCTTCTTATAAATTGCGGATCAGAATGCCTATATCATTTGGAAAAGCTTCCTCTACAGAAAAATAAAGACCTACTACTCAATATAGTTCATTTAGGAATAATGGAACAAACAGAACGATTAACTAAAGGAGTGATACATAATGACTAACCCTTATGAAGTACTTGGAATAAAAGAAGGGGCTTCTCAAGATGAAATCAAAAAAGCCTATAGAGAACTAGCAAAAAAATATCATCCAGACCAGTATGGAGATAATCCATTAAGAAATTTAGCAGAAGAAAAAATGAGGGAAT
>ATWA01000134.1 GCA_000421005.1 Clostridiales bacterium NK3B98 | reverse complement strand
GAGTCCGCTGTTCTGGGCTTCACGTCTTTCAGGTAGTCCTTTGACCAGATGTCCAGCCAGTCAGCCAGCTGCATATTGGACGGTTCAAAGTAGCTGCCTTCGTCAATTTCAGAAGTTACTTTTCTCAGCTTTTCCCGTACTTCTTTCTGCGTTTTGCCGTAAATAGATTTCTGTATTTGTTTACCAGTGGCCGGGTTGATGCCCGCTGTGTAGCGAGCTTCCCAACGGCCATCCTCTCGTTTCCGAATGGTTCCACTGCCCGCCGAGGAGCGAGTGGTTTTCTTTGACATGGACATTCCTCCTTGCTGTTCTGATGGGGGCAGCCTGATCGCTTGCTCATCAAGCTACCGCTGGATGGATTATAACACGATTAACCGAAAACTTCAACGCTTTAAAGTGAGATTTTGTAATGCTTTTTTCACCTCCGCTTCTGCCGCCCAGGGCAAGAAAAATCTCCTCAGTTTCGTCTGCGTAGACCATCCCTGTGGGATCGGCTTTGCAGAAGAAATTGAAGAGTGCATCCGTTCATTCGATATGCAATTTGTGATTGCATGGATAGTATAGGTCAGATAAGATGCTTTGACAAGGGATATGGTGTCGAAATTGCCCGATTCGCAGAAATATAGAAACATTAGACACAATGTAACGTAGTGGCTGTGTGCTGGTGTTGCGTTATTCCAGCTCATAATACTGGTTCCGGTTCAGAGTGCGCTGGATAGTATGCTCTTGCTGCGTCAACAGCTTGTACCCATTCTCCATGGTCTTAATGGTATCTTTCAAGCGCCGCCTGCGCTCATACAGGTCTTGCTGCTGAGTGGTGAGCCTGACCTTCGCTTCTTTGAGTGATTGATAATTCGGGACAGAGTTGACGTGGTGCGCCTCTTGGTACTCCCGGAGGTATTTCACCGCTCCATCGTAGAGCAACAGCCCTTGGATGTTTTTCTCCCGGAATTTCGGTGACTTCCGGGTTTTCAGGTATTGCTCATACAGCGGACGGTATTTGTGGTAGAGTCCCAAGTGCTTCAGCAGTCCGTTGCACTCCTTCAGGTTCTTTTCCACCCGGAGCAACCGTTGGGTGTCGTGATTGAAGTCTTGCTTGTGGTCTTCAATGGTTGCTTGCAGGTCATCGAGGTTGAGTAGGTGGTTTTCGGTCAGGTAGTTAAAGCTCATGCTCATTGCCTTGAGATTCTGTATCTTTACCCACTGCGTCAGACTGTAGCTGCTTTGAATCTTCGGGTCGTTTAGGTCGATCATGCGTCCTGTGACCACGGTTTCGATGATTGGACGGGTCGGCTTCGGTTCAGGCATTGGCTTCTTCTCTGCCTTTTTCTCAGGCGCAGCCTGTGTTTTCTGTTTCTGCGCTTGCTGTTTGAGTTCCAACAGACGCTGGCTGATAAATGCTTCGATGGCTTCTTTGCCATAATCATCACCCAGCCTGCGGGAGGTAATGGGGCGTTTGCGGTATTCAGGGAGGTAGCTCCAGCGTCCCCGGCTCTCGGTGACTACAATGTTGTGTTCCTGTTTCAGGATTGCTTTGAAGTCGTCAACGGAGTTGCATTTCTGCTTGGTTTTGTCGATTGCCTGACGGATTCTGGCAAGTTCCGATTTGAATTTGGATTCTACGGGTTTGCCGCCAACGCTGCGGATGGCATCATTTTTGCGGTCAAG
>ATWA01000133.1 GCA_000421005.1 Clostridiales bacterium NK3B98 | reverse complement strand
AATGCGGTACGGTTATCGGTTAGGATATGCCGCTGGTCAGTCCATCATGCTGGAGGTTGACCCTCCTCCTATGACGTGAGCCTATTCCAGTTCATGATACTGGTTCCGGTTCAGATTTCGCTGAATGGTATGTTCCTGCTGTGTCAACAGCTTGTATCCGTCCTCCATTGTCTTGATTGTGGATTTCAGCGCACGTCTGCGGTCATATAGGTCTTGCTGCTGGGCGGTGAGCCTGACTTTCGCTTCCTTGAGAGACTGGTAATTGGGGACACAGTTGACATGGTGTGCATCCTGGTACTCCCGGAGATACTTCACAGCGCCATCGTAAAGCAACAGCCCTTGTATATTTTTCTCCCGGAACTTTGGCGATTTCCGGGTTTTCAAATACTGCTCGTATAATGGGCGGTATTTGTGGTAGAGTCCCAAGTGCTTCAACAGACCGTTACACTCCTTCAGATTCTTTTCCACCCGGAGCAACCGTTGAGAGTCGTGGTTGAAATCCTGTTTGTGATCTTCGATGGTCGCTTGCAGGTCATCCAAATTGAGCAAGTGGTTTTCCGTCAGGTAGTTGAAGCTCATGCTCATTGCTTTCAGATTTTGAATCTTCGCCCATTGGGTAAGGCTGTAGCTACTTTGAATCTTTGGGTCATTCAGGTCGATGATGCGTCCTGTGACCACGGTTTCGATGATTGGACGGGTCGGCTTCGGTTCTGACACTGGCTTCTTCTCTGCCTTTTGTTCAGACGCAGCCTGTGCCGCTTGTTCCTTTGCTTTTTGCTGTTGCAACTCCAACAGGCGTTGATTGACGAACGCTTCAATGGCTTCTTTGCCGTAGTCATCGCCAAGCCGCCGGGAGGTAATGGGGCGTTTGCGGTATTCAGGAAGATAGCTCCAACGTCCCCGGCTTTCGGTTACGACGATGCTGTGTTCTCGTTTTAGAATTGCTTTGAAGTCCTCAACAGAGTTGCATTTCTGCTTGGTTTTGTCGATTGCCTGACGGATTCGGGCTAGCTCCGTTTCAAATTTTTCTACGGCTGGCTTGCCGCCGATCATGCGGATGGTTTCATTCTTTTGGTCGAGCCGTTCCTGCCCACGCTTCTCTGCGTAGTATTCTTTGTCCGTAATCTTCTGCTTCGCTGGCTTGTTCAGCTCCACCTGATGAAGTCCGTTCTCCCGGCACAGTTTCTCCACCTCCGATTTCAGATAGCGGATACACTTGTCCGATGCCTGAAACTTGAACCCAGCCTTGTAGTCACGGGCAAGATTGGAATACTCCGGCGGCTCCGTGTCGATGGTGCGGAGAGAGTTGAAAGATATGTGCGTATGAATATTCCCAGAATGATTGTTTCCGTCATCGTGCGTCGCTACCACGCACTGATGCCCGCTGAAATGCTTTCGGGCAAACTCCATGCCCAGCTCCTGCGCCTTCTCCATGGTCAGCCCGCACTCCACGTCTTTCGGGTCAAAGCTGAGAATGAAATGGTGCTGTTTCACTTCACGCTCCTCACGGTTCTTCTTCCACTGGCGGTTACTGCGCTGGCAGTCCAAGTTATATGTCCAAGGAGTTGTGTTGATGGCGTCAATCAGGTAATTCTCCCGCAGCCTTTTGACGTGATTATGGTCATAGATTGGACGGGCATGGCTGTCGTGCTGAAAGAGAACATAAGTGATGAACGCATGGTAGTCTGCGTTATGTACGGCTAA
>ATWA01000132.1 GCA_000421005.1 Clostridiales bacterium NK3B98 | reverse complement strand
ACTTCCATGTTGACCCCCACTTCGGCGGCGATCAGGCTCTGGCGGAGCTGTCCAAAGCCCTCCATGAAAACGGGATGAAGCTGATTCTGGACATCATCCATCTCCCACACCATGTCTCCGCCCGGCATACCCCCATGTCCCGGGCAAACCGGGCAGCCCAGTTCTCCCCCCTTGCGGCGCTGACCGGCTACGAGGACGCCATTGAGGAAACTGCCCGGCTCACGGAAGCGTGGGTGCCTTTGGACGAGACAGAACAGGCGGTTCTGGATCGGAAGCTGGGGTGGCTGCAAGAGCACGCCGCCCAGCGTCCGGAGCTGACCCTCATCGTGTTTCAGGAGGATCCCCGCAAGCCGGGTGGCGCCTATGTGGAGACAGCCGGGCAGTTTCGCCAGCTTGACCCGGTGAACAACGCTATTATACTAACAGACTGGCGAAGCATCCCTTTGGCGTATATACGGGAGATTCGTTTGCCTCTGCCCGAGACGGAAAAAGAACCAGACTCGTTCATGTAACGGGTCTGGTTCTTTCTTTTACCGTAATGGACAGCGCAGCAGGTACGCCTTTTTCGCCGGGATGGTCATAACCGCAGTACGCTCGTTCACCATTTCCGCTTGGAGCAGTGCGCCAAACAGGTCTTTTCCCTCCGGTGGCAGCACAGCTCCGATGCTGCCCAGAGGCAGCTCAACGGTCTGCTCCGAAGAGTCGGAGGAAACCACCGCAATCAAGGCTTCCCTCTCGTCGAATCGGGCAAGCGCCGCTACTCGTCCTTGGGCATAAATGAATTTCATGCCGCCGTTCACCAGTGCGTCGCTCTCCTGCTTCAGGTGTGCCAGCGTGTGATAGAGGCGGTACGCCTTGGTGTGCTCAATGTCCTTGTCCCACGGCATAGGCAGGCGGCAGCCCTCAATGCTGGTGATCCAGCCGCCGATCTCCGCTTCATCCCCATAGTAGATACTGGGTGCGCCCACCAGCAGGAACTGCAGCAGCACAGCCCCCCGATACCGCTCCCAATCTGACTGGGGATAAAGATGAAACCGTGAGACGTCATGGCTGTCCAGCAGGTTGAACTGGTTCTGGGCGATGACCCATGGCAGCTTTGCCAGATGCTCACTGATGCGCCCCACCAATTCCGGGGCAGTGAGCTGGTACTGGACCGCTGCCAGCGCCGGGGTGCGCTGTAAAAACTCGTCGGGCAGCCCCATAAACTGGCGGATGGGGCGCTCACAGCCGAAGTAGTTCATGGGAGAATCCCACTCCGAGCCCTGCAGGTATCCGGCGCAGTCGCCCCAGTCCTCTGCCAGAAGGTACGCCTGGGGGTTCTCCTCTTTGATGGCTTTTCGGATCTCCGGCCAGACCTCATGAGCAAGCTGAATCTCGTCATTGCGGGCGAATACGTCTGCCACATCGAACCGCCAGCCGTCAATGCTGTAAGGCGGCTTCAGCCATTTCCGCAGCACAGAGTCCTGCGCCCGGTAGACCACCTCCCGAAGGGTCTGAGAGGTGTAGTTTAAAGTGGGCAGGGTTGGTACATTCGCCCACGCCTTGTACTCGTTGGTCCCCTCTTTGAAGAAGTAATACTTCCGCTCCGGGGCGTCCGGGTTGTTGTAAGCGCCTGTCGACTTGTCAAAGTACACCCCGTCCTTGTTGAACCACCGGTGCTGGGTGCCTGTGTGGTTAATGGAGATGTCCAGAATCAGCTTCATCCCGTTTTCATGGAGGGCTTTGGACAGCTCCGCCAGAGCCTGATCGCCGCCGAAGTGGGGGTCAACATGGAAGT
>ATWA01000131.1 GCA_000421005.1 Clostridiales bacterium NK3B98 | reverse complement strand
TAATATAGTTCCATCTGTAACATCAGACCATGAAAACTTCGTAAAAATAGATTTAAACATTGATAAACCAGCTTTTAATCCATTGGCTCTAAAAAATAATTCACCTGTAAAAACAATTATCAGCATCTTAATAGTTTGTATGCATCTATAAAAAATATTGTGTTTATCTATTTTTAAATATGCTAGAACTTTGTGATTTAATGGCTCTACTATTTTACCAAGTAAAATCAACACAAAATAATACATTCCAAAGAATATATAACTCCATCTATCTCCATGCCAAAGTCCATTGGAAAGCCATACAGCAAATAATGCTATCATTGAAGGGATAACCTGACCAATATGCTTTCCAAATTTTTTTCTTGTCTTTTTTCCTAGCTTTTTAACAAATTTAGTTAGTGATATAGGGTAAAATATATAATCTTTAAACCATGTTCCAAGTGTTATATGCCATCTCTGCCAAAATTCAGCAGCTGTTTTTGAAAAGAATGGCTGACGAAAATTTTCAGGAATTTTTATTCCAAATATTTCACTAATACCAATTGTTATATCAATAGTACCTGAAAAATTCATATATAACTGAAATGTATAGCATACAGCTCCAAGTATTACTACAATTCCTCCATACTTTTCATAATTATCAAATATAGTTTTTACAATTAAGTTTAATCTATCTGCTATAACAATATTTTTGAACAATCCCCATAAAACTCTCTGACTTCCAAAAGTCACATTTTCATATTTAAGTGGTTCTCCACGATATAAATCTTCTGCTATATCAGAATATCTACAAATAGGTCCTTCCATTATTATTGGAAAAAATGACATAAATAACGCTAATCTAGGCAGTTTTTTATCTGCTTCAATTTTTTCTTGATAAACATCCACTATGTAAGATACAGCTTGCAATGTATAGAATGAAATGCCTATAGGTAGAGCAAACTTCAACTCAGGTAGCAGACTTGGTGATGATAGTAAATTAAGAATTGGATTAATATTACTAGCTATAAAATTAAAATATTTTAAGACTACCAATATTCCAATATTAAATACTATCCCAATTAATAAAATTCTACGTTTTCTCTTAGTAAATGCTATTTTCAACTTCTTAATATCATCTGCATTTTTTTCTTTTTCAAGATAATTTTTCTTGCATGACGAAAGGCAAATGCCAATAAAGTAAATTGAAACTGTAGACAACATCAAATAAACCACAAGCTTCTTGCTTACCATAAAGAAAAAAGCATAGCTTGCAAGTAATAACACTAGTCCTCTATAACGCTTGGGCATAATTTTATATGCAAGCAAAACAAGAGGTATGAAAACAATAAGGTATACAAAAGAAATGTAATTCATTTTAGTTTTCCTTTTGTAACCTTTGAATCATGTTCCACATTGATTCTGCTGAATTGAAATTTGAAGGAATTAAGTCTACAGGTCTAATTTCAATTTCAAATGCATCTTCCAATTCTGTTACTAAAGATAAAATTGATAGAGAATCTAAAAGCCCATTATCAATAAGCTTATCTTCTTCACCATAGTTAATATCTGGATCAATACCTTCTAAAATTTCAAGTAATTCTTTCATATTATTTACCACTCTTTCTTAATTATTTTTATCTTGTATATAATTTAATTTGTCAGTAGGAAAACTACTTCTGACTAAACGAAGTCCACTATCTTTAGAGTATAAAATCACTTGTGGAAGTTCACGGCTCAAAAATAGCGATATACCTTCGGTCATAGAATATGCCCCTACCTTTTTAAATATTAGCTTATCTTT
>ATWA01000130.1 GCA_000421005.1 Clostridiales bacterium NK3B98 | reverse complement strand
CCAGCTATGGGTACATGGCGCTTGTTCAACTTTGACCATACCTGCTTCAAACGCAACCGCCACAGTAGAGCCGTTCTCGTCCGAGAAATTGCTGGGCTGATTGTCCTTCAGCGCAATGCCGATGGTGTAGTTTCCTGCTTGATTGGGTGCTGTCACATGGAGTACCATCAGCTCACCGTTTCCAGTGACATTGTCCGACGTGTACCAGGACACCACATTGCCGTTGGTGGAGAACATTCCTCCGGAGAGCATGCTGCCCGCTGTGATAGAGTTCAGCGTGACGCCCTGGGGCAGCGTGAACTCAAATGCGAGACCGGCCATTCCGGTATTTCCGCTGACACTCACCGGAATATCTACCTCTGCGCCGGGAGCTGCGGTGACATTTCCAACCTCAACAGAGGTGCCGGCGCTTGCGGTACGCAGCACAGAGCGCACCAGCATTTTCGTCTGGGCGGCTGCAAGCGTTGTAATCTTTCCGATCACAAAGCGGTTGATCTTCACCACGTCAGCGATCGTTACGATGTTGTCTCCGGTTACGTCAGCAGCCAGCAGATCGTTGCTGGCTAGCTGGATCTTGCCAATGACGAAACGGTTAACCTTTACCACGTCTGCAATGGTGACGATTCCGTCTCCCGTCACATCACCGTGAATATAGCTGATGATGGAAACTGCACCCTCTCCGAATGCAGTGGGGATGTTTTCGGCGTCCTCGTTGACAACGTTGGGAACCCCGTCGTGCATATCCAAACTGACCGCCGACGTCCCGCCGTCTGCGTTACTGTTCATCACAAAGGATAAATTCATGATAACGCCGGTCATTTGGGTGTTATCGTTGCCAAACCAGTTAATTGTATCTTCATTCGTCGTGAAGTTTCCGCCCAGATCGGTTGCAGCTGCTGCGCCGGTGAATTCCAGCAGTTCGTGATCATACTGAACATCCAGCGAAAAACCCGCCATACCGCTATTCTTTGTCAGGGACACGGGAACGGTCACTGTAGCACCCGGAGTGCCGCTGGCAGAACCAACTTGGAAAATGATTTCCGGATCGACATTAGGCTGGACTATAGTGAAGTTTCTGATAATTGTGTCAGTGTAGTTGCCTTTGCCCGTTATCGTGACCGTTGCGATGCCCACGTTCGTGTTATTGGAATACGTTACGGTGTAGTCCGTTCCGCTAATCAGAGTTTTTCCATCGACCTTTACCATGGGCTCCTGAGTGATTGCACTGCCAGTGTAGGTTTGATCGCTGATGCCACTTACTTCGGCATCGGCGATAGATGCAGCAGTAATTGAGAACGTTTTGCTGACACTGCCGTTGTAGTTGCCTTTGCCTGTTATCGTTACCGTTGCAATTCCAGCATTGGTGTTGTTGGAATACGAAACCGTGTAGTCCGTTCCGTTGGCCAGGGTTTTACCGTTGACCCTTACCGTGGGAGTCTGAGTGATCTCACTGCCATTGTAGGTTTGATCGCTGATGTCGGTGATCTCTGCGCTGGTAATAGAAGCACCTGTAATGATGAAGGTTTTACTGACTGTTCCGCTGTATGCGCCTTTTCCCGCAACAATAACGGTTGCCGTTCCAACGTTGGTGTTGTTGGAATACGAAACCGTGTAGTCCGTTCCGTTGGTCAGGGTTTTCCCGTTAACCTTCACCGTAGGAGTCTGGGTAATAGCGCTGCCGGTGTAGGTCTTGTTGCTGATGCCACTCACCTCAGCGTTGGCAACAGATGTAGTAGTTATCGATGAGGCCCAAATGGCATATAGCAATACAGTCTTGTTTTCATTTTTCAGGTTGGGATAGATCTGTTCTGCCTTAACAGTTGAATCGTGTTGGTCAAATACAGTTGTGC
>ATWA01000129.1 GCA_000421005.1 Clostridiales bacterium NK3B98 | reverse complement strand
GCTTTGGAGCTGGCGGTTGCTGTCGCTGAGACGGCTGACCTGCTCGCCGCAGTCGTTCACGAATTGACGGACGCTGTCCAGAGCGGCGTCGATTCTCTGGCAGGACTGGTTCTGCTGTTCTATCAGTGCGTTCATCTGCTGGCTTTGGCGGTACAGGGACTCCTTCAGCACGCTGTTTTCCAATTCCAGCTTGTTCAGGTGGCTGATGGTCTGCCAGGTCAAGACTTGCGGCTCGTTGTGCGGCGTGGAGCTGCTCGGCTGTGAGGAGGAAAGCAGCGCCTTCTCCTCGTTCCGGGCGCTCTCGCCGGTGGTTTTGTTCATTAATGACATGTTCTATGCTTCCTTTCCGGTAGCCCTCCCCCAGACGGCGGTCAGCTACCTTTCGTTTTGCGTTTGGGTGCAGGTAGGAGAATCTGCCCCGGCTCTCTGTGACCTCAATGCCGTAGTCCTGCAACAGCCGCCGAATAAACTCGTCCAGTGTCTTGCATCGAGGCCATGTGGCGTCAATCGCCTGCCGCAGCTCCTCCTTTTGGGTGTCGAAAATGGTTTCCTTCGGGGTTTTGCCTTGCTCTATGAGCAGGGCATTTTCTTTGTCCAGCTTTATCTGTCCATTGCGCTGGGCGTGGTACTCCCGGTCGGTGACTCGTTTTGCCGCTCCGGAGAGCAGGTCAATCTGGTAGAGTCCCCGCCGCTGACACAGCTCCATAACCTGTTCCCGGAGATACCGCATGAACTTCCCGGTGCAGCGGTGTTTTGCGCCTGCCCTGCTGTCACAGGGGCGATCCATGTAGTCCCGCCGGGGCACATCCGTCACCCGCACGGAATGGATGACTATGTGACAATGGAGATTCCCGGCTTTCTGGTGCCCGTCTGCGTGAGAACAGACAAGAGCGATATGACCGGGAAAGTGCTCTTGACAGAACTGCTCTCCTATGCGCTGTACCTCTTCCAGCGTCAGGCCGTGATCCTCCCTGTCCCGTGGGTCAAAGGAGAGAATGTAGTGGTGGGTTTTCACGTCCCCCGGCTTTTGGTTCTGACCGTATTTCAGATTTGCCTTGATGCACTCCAGGGGAAAGCTGTCCGGGGTACAGAAGACGCCGGAGATCAGATATTCCTTCCGGGGGATATAGTGTCCCTCCACATCCAGAAGGGGACGCTGGGTTTGCTCATCGTGCTGAAAGCAGAGGTAGAGGGGAGCGGCGGCGTAGTTGGCATTTTTACTGGCAATGTGCTTGATGATTGCCATAGTAGTTGCTGACGATTTTGAGGGAGTCGTATTTCAGCCGGTTCAGCTCGCCCAGCGCAGAGCGGAGGGAGCAGGACAGCTCCCGGTCGATATATCCGCCGCTGTTCAGCCAGCGGGCGATTTGGTTCAGGTTGTTGCCGATGCGTCCGTACTGGGCAATCAGCTTGTCCAGCCCTTCTATGGGGGAGAGAACAGGCTTGGGCGCTTCCTGAACGGGGGTGCCAAAGATGGCACAGCGGAGATACTCTGCCTGCGACAGCTTGGTGCGTTCCAGCAGGGTGTCCAGCTCTGCCTTTTCGGAGCAGGACAGCCGGGTTTTGATGACGATATTGCTGGGGTCTTGCGAAATGTTATGCTTCATGATTGCCTCCAAAGTGTGGTGTATGCTGCCGCCTGTGGCGGCTCCTGCGTCCGTCAGGACGCTAAACCGGAGAACCTTTGCCGCCGACTGTTGGGCGAAAAAGGTTCGGAGCCGAGGGACCGGGGAGCGGAATCCCCGGCAAGTATCTGTCCCGGTGGCGCTGAAAGCGGTACCATGGACGATACTTGCTCTCTG
>ATWA01000128.1 GCA_000421005.1 Clostridiales bacterium NK3B98 | reverse complement strand
GCTTTGGAGCTGGCGGTTGCTGTCGCTGAGACGGCTGACCTGCTCGCCGCAGTCGTTCACGAATTGACGGACGCTGTCCAGAGCGGCGTCGATCCTCTGGCAGGACTGGTTCTGCTGCTCCACCAGTGCGGTCATCTGCTGGCTCTGGCGGCTCAGGGACTCCTTCAGCACGCTGTTTTCCAATTCCAGCTTGTTCAGGTGGCTGATGGTCTGCCAGGTCAAGACTTGCGGCTCGCTGGGCGGCGTGGAGCTGCTCGGCTGTGAGGAGGAAAGCAGCGCCTTCTGCGCCTCGTTCCGGGCGCTCTCGCCGGTGGTTTTGTTCACTAATGACATGTTCTATGCTTCCTTTCCGGTAGCCTTCCCCCAGACGGCGGTCGGCTACCTTTCGTTTTGCGTTTGGGTGTAGATAGGAGAATCTGCCCCGGCTCTCTGTGACCTCGATACCGTAGTCCTGCAACAGCCGCCGAACAAACTCGTCCAGTGTACAGCACTTGGGCCATGTGGCATCAATCGCCTGCCGCAGTTCCTCCTTTTGGGTGTCGAAAATGGTTTCCTTCGGGGTTTTGCCTTGCTCTGTGAGCAGGGCATTTTCTTTGTCCAGCTTTGTCTGTCCATTGCGCTGAGCGTGGTATTCCCGGTCAGTGACCCGTTTTGCCGCCCCGCAGAGCAGGTCAATCTGGTAGAGTCCACCACGCTGACACAGCTCCATAACCTGTTCCCGGAGATACCGCATAAACTTCCCGGTGCAGCGGTGTTTTGCGCCTGCACGGCTGTCACAGGGGCGATCCATGTAGTCCCGCCGGGGTACATCCATCACCCGCACGGAATGGATGACCATGTGACAGTGAAGATTCCCGGCTCTCTGGTGCCCGTCCCCATGAGAGCAGACAAGAGCGATATGACCGGGGAAGTGCTCTTGACAGAACTGCTCGCCTATGCGCTGTACCTCTTCCAGCGTCAGACCGTGATCTTCTCTGTCCCGTGGGTCAAAGGAGAGAATGTAGTGGTGGGTTTTCACGTCCCCCGGCTTCTGGTTCTGACCGTATTTCAGATTGGCCTTGATGCACGTCAGAGGAAAGCTGTCCGGGGTACAGAAGACACCGGAGATCAGATATTCCTCCCGAGGGATGTAGTGCCCGTCCTCATCCAGAAGGGGACGCTGCGTTTGCTCATCGTGCTGAAAGCAGAGGTAGAGGGGAGCGGCGGCGTAGTTGGCGTTTTTACTGGCAATGTGCTTGATGATTGCCATAGTAGTTGCTGACGATTTTGAGGGAGTCGTACTTCAAGCGGTTCAGTTCTCCAAGAGCAGAGCGAAGAGAGTGGGACAGCTCACGGTCGATGTATCCGCCGCTGTTCAGCCAGCGGGCGATTTGGTTCAGGTTGTTGCCGATGCGTCCGTACTGGGCAATCAGCTTGTCCAGCCCTTCAATGGGGGAGAGAACAGGCTTGGGCGCTTCCTGAACAGGCGTGCCGAAGATGGCACAGCGGAGATACTCCGCCTGAGACAGCTTGGTGCGCTCCAGAATGGTGTCCAGCTCTGCCTTCTCGGAGCAGGACAGCCGGGTTTTGACGACGATGTTGCGAGGGTCTTGACTGAGATTGTGCTTCATATTGGAAACCTCCATGGGTAAAATGTCTGTCCGCCGAAGGCGGCTCCTGCGTCCGTGAGGACGCTAAACCGGAGAACCTTTGCCGCCGACTGCTGGGCGGAGAAGGTTCGGAGCCGAGGGACCGGGGAGCGGAATCCCCGGCAAGTATCTGTCCCGGTGGCGCTGAAAGCGGTACCATGGACGATACTTGCTCTCTG
>ATWA01000127.1 GCA_000421005.1 Clostridiales bacterium NK3B98 | reverse complement strand
TATAAAGGTCAGATACTTGATTATGAAGATTAGGATGGTGGGTTTCACCATCCTTTTATTTGTTTTAGAAAACCCCTGGTTAGTGAGCTGACCCCCAAAAGTTAGACCTAAAAATCTAACTTATGGGAGGTCAGTTTTTTATGGCAAAATATAGTTTTGAATTTAAGTTACAGGTTGTTCAAGCATATTTAAATGGTGAAGGTAGTTATAACTATCTTTCAAAAAAATATGAAATTCCTTTTGGAAGGGATATTAGAAAATGGGTAAATGCATATAAAGCGTTTGGCAAAGATGGTTTGACACGAGCAAGAAAAAATGAAAGTTACTCTTTCGAATTTAAGCTTCATGTAGTAAAGTTATATTTAACAACAGAAGTTTCATATCAGGAGTTAGCTTTATCTGTGGGTATAAATAACCCACCTCTAATTACTAGATGGGTAAATGACTATCGAATTGCTGGTCCTGATGCTTTAAAAACTAAGCGTAAAGGACGGAGACGAAAAGTGGATAAAACTAAAGCTATAACTACTGATGCATCAAATGATAATCGGGAGTATCTTAAACAATTAGAGGAAGAAAACTTAAAACTCAGAATAGAGAATGCCTATTTAAAAGAATTGAGGAGGTTGCGTTTAGAGGACGAAGCTCGTCTGAGAGAACAGCAAGAGTCATCCACAGCCTCCGAAGAGAATTCAAACTGAAAGATATTCTCTCATTTACAGGATTTCCAAAGGCTACATATATGTATTGGCAAAAACGGTTTGACAGAGAAAACCCTGATCAAGAATTAGAAAACATTATTCTTGAAATTCGTAAGAATAATAAGGATTTTGGATATCGAAGAATTTATGGTGAACTTCGAAAACGCGGAATGTTTGTCAACAAAAAGAAAGTTCAGCGCATTATTCAAAAGCTTGGAATTCAGGTTATATCCTTTACCAGAAAAAGCAGAAAATACAGTTCCTATAAAGGAAAGGTTGGAAAGGTTGCTCCAAACCGTATTCATCGACGCTTTAATACATGTATTCAACATCAGAAAATAACAACTGATACATCTGAATTTAAGTACTATGAAGTTGATAATAAAGGGCATATGACGATCCATAAACTATATCTTGATCCATTTATGGATATGTATAATTCAGAAATACTTAGTTATTGTATATCAAAGAAACCATCGGCACATAACATAATGGTAGCTTTGAATCAGGCTATAGATATCACATCCAATTGCTTTTATAGAAGGACATTTCATTCTGATCAAGGGTGGGCTTATCAAATGAAAGCCTATAGATATACACTTAAAGAGAACAGAATATTTCAGAGTATGTCTCGAAAAGGTAACTGTTATGACAACTCTGTAATGGAGAATTTCTTTGGCATTATGAAACAGGAAATGTACTATGGCTGTGTTTATTATAGTTATGAAGAATTAAAGTCAGCAATAGAAAAATATATAGAGTATTATAATAATCAAAGAATCAAACAGAAACTTGCTTGGATGAGTCCTGTTGAATATCGTCTTAACCAGGCTGCATAAAGAATAGCGTAGCAGTTAAAAACTACTACGCTATAAAGTCTAACTTATTGGGGTCACATCATTTTTTAACTTTGCTAGGAGCCTTTATTTAGCGACATTCCTATAATCAACTCTTAATCACTTACTCTTTTATATGGTCTGTTATAAGTTTATAGACTTCTTCATCATAATTAGCCACTACAAATTTATATCTTCCTGGATTATAACTTACACCTACATCATAACATATTATC
>ATWA01000126.1 GCA_000421005.1 Clostridiales bacterium NK3B98 | reverse complement strand
TCCACATCCTGCCATCATGCCAACAGCTAATACAGCAGCTATTAAGCCAGCAATAGATTTTTTCATTACCATAACCTCCTAAAATTTTAATACGTTATACTTAAATCCTATAACGTTTACAACTATAAAACAACGTGACAATTCTGCTATTTTGTTAGAAATATCATTATTTTTTCAATTAAAATACAATAAATAGAAGATCTATATACTTAAATTATGAGCTATAATAGAACAATTAAGTGATATTAGAGTAGTCTTTTAATTGATTTTATTTAGAAATAAATAAAAGAGTGATACAGTTGACTAAAATTAATCAATTATATCACTCCTTTATATTTTAACAAGTCTATTTATCTATTAAGAACTAAAAATAGCATGTAGCTTGTAGTACAGACTATTGAGCCTAGGGCATATACACTATAACTTAGTTTTTTTGTAAGGTTATTAGATTTAAACTTTGTAATTACAACGCATGTTATGGCTAAGGTTGCCATAGAACCTAGCATCAAAAGATTATTTGCTTCAGCAGTCATTGTAAAGATTGAGCCATTAACAAGAAGCAAATCTGCAACAAATAATATTGTTAGATTAAATAGATTACTACCTAATATGTTTCCCATAGTAGCATTTATATTACCCTTAGAAACTAAAGAAATAGATGAAACCACTTCAGGAAGAGATGTTGCGACTGCAAGAAGAAGTGCTCCTGCAAAAGTTACGCCTAAGTTTAATTTAGTTGCTATTATATCTGTTGCATAAGTTATAGCTATACTTGCTATGATTAAAAGTATGCTCATAATTAAAAATCTTATCATTATATCTTTAGTTGACAAATCAGTTGTCATACTATTTTCTTCATTTTGATCATCATTACTAGAAGACATAGTCTTTATAGAGATTACATAGATCACTAAGATTAATATTGACACTATATTTACACCTAGTATGTTAAAGCTTAGTCCTGAATAGGCAGCTACCAATAAAAGTATGTTAATTATGATTAATGCAAAACAAGTAGTTTTGTGACTTGATGATATAGTGCTGTTTCTAAATTTATTCAAAGAGAATAATATCAAAAGTCCTAATACAGCTAAGTTAAAAGTATTACTTCCTAAGATATTTCCCATAACCATGTCGGGTTGCCTTACTATGAGAACAGAAGACATACTAGTGAACAATTCAGGAATACTGGTTACAGCTGCAAGCATTACTCCTCCTAAAAATGCACCTGAAAGATTTGTTGTTTTATCTAAAAGGTCCACATAATAAGATAATTTTAGTGAAAGATAAATTACAGCTAATGCAAGTAATAAGTAAAATACATAAATCATTTTTTAAAATCCTCCCTTTATTCATTTGTTTGCAAAAAAAGACTTATGCACTATCTATTAATATAGTGCATAAGTCTCGTCATTTAAGATTAAGCCAGAAATTAAATTTCATTATGTTGACTTAATCGCTTATTCTGGAATCAAGCTGACTACTCCCTTATGAATAATCCATATACAATATTCTTTAATTAATATTTTAACATACAAGATAAAATGAATCAACATTCGACAAAAATACAAATATTAAGATAATTTGAACTTGATGGTTGGCAAAAATTAAAAATTATGTCGGAAAATTTTTTTCGTATTAATTTTATGCAATACATATACATAATCATTTATAACATTGATAAGGGTTTTATAAAAATAGTAACAATAAATAGAATTTGGATAATCAATTTAAAATTTAGTTAAATAATAAGGTTTTAAGCAATGAATAATTATATACAATTATTAGAAAATGTAGAAAATATTTTTTTGACATATAAAAAATGGATAATACAATGTAAGTATGAAGAAGATAATTTCTAAAAAGAAAAGGTTATCAAAGGGAGGAATAGATGTGAAAGTTCTTAATGTAACTTCTGAAATTGGACGG
>ATWA01000125.1 GCA_000421005.1 Clostridiales bacterium NK3B98 | reverse complement strand
GGGAGTTAGCGGTGCCCTGTACCTGCAATCCGCTATAGCAGGATCGAATGCCTCATATGAGGCTTTAAAACGTAAGGTCTGGCCCGTATAAGTGGCGTTGAGAGTTGGGCCTCACGCAATGTAAGCCCATGAAATTCGTCAGGTCCGGAAGGAAGCAGCGATAAGTGGTCACTTGCATGTGACGTGAGATCACCTGACTTGAGTTAACTGTACGGGTAACGCTTATGAATTAAAGTCGATTTGAGGTGCACGGTTTCTAATTTAAAAATTTAGGAGATACTGAGAGGTATCTCTTTTTTGCATAACTAAGAAATGGTTAACTTTTGTGATTCATGAATTAAAAATAATAAGACTAAAATATGATAATCTTAAGATAGAGTATTTGAGTGAAATAATGGCAATGAAAGGGGTATGTTTATGAATGGATTATTTCTTCAAGGAGGAGGAGCTAAAGGAGCTTTTCAGGCAGGAGCACTTTATGCTATGCATGAAAAAGGAATGGATTTTGATATTATATCAGGAACCTCTATAGGTTCCATTAATGGATATTATGTTTATACAGGAAATTTAGAGGAATTAAAAAAATATTACACTGAATTTGATATGGCTGGGGCCATGAAACGTTATAGAATCAGTGATACAATACCAAATGATTATATAATAGATGAGCTTAGGAAACTTCGAGGGATTAATCCTAAAGTTAAGGCTTTCTATGTTAATTATGTAAGCGTAAATGAATCAACCTTAAATCATGTACATAAGAACTTAGTGGGTCTAGACAAAGAGGAAAGTTTAAAGTATATAAAGTATAGTTCTCAGCTTCCTTTTTCATGTCCAGAGGGAGAGGACAGTGTGGATTTTGAAAGAGCACTAGAGTTATATGATCCTCCAGTTTTAGCAGCACAGTTTGGGCAAAAACTTCAAAATGGATACTATGATAAGTTTAATCTAGATGGAGGAATGATGAATAATAATTTTATGGAGCCGTTTTTGAAGGAGACTGTAGATAAGCTATATCTTTTAGTGCTTCAAAATAATTTTAAAATTCCACAGTACCTATTAGATAAGTATTCTGAAGACCAACTTATCATTATAAAGAGAAAAGAACAATATAAGTCTAATGATACCTTGAATTGCGACAGCAAGTTTCTAAATAAACTCTTTAAAGAGGGATATGAAGCGGCAAAGGAAATTATATAGTGTTTATATGTTCGCTCAATTAGGTTATAATGATAATGAACAAATATTAAGATAAAGAGGTGAGATGCCTTGTCGTATACGGCTTTATATAGAGAGTGGAGACCTCAAACCTTCGAAGATGTAGTTGGACAAGAACATATTAAAACAACTTTAAAAAACCAAATAAAAAATAATAAAACTGCCCATGCATATCTTTTCTGTGGTACCAGAGGAACAGGAAAAACCACTATGGCAAAGATAATGGCAAAGGCGCTGAACTGTCTTAATCTTCAAGATGGAGAACCTTGTAATGAATGTGAAATGTGTAAGAGCATAAATTCAGGACTGAACATAGATGTAACAGAAGTAGACGCAGCATCTAATAATAAGGTAGAAAATATAAGAGACATGATAGAGGATGTACAGTATCCGCCTAGAGAAGCGAGAAACAAAGTCTATATAATGGACGAAGTTCATATGCTTTCCACAGGAGCGGTAAATGCTTTTCTAAAGACTTTAGAAGAGCCTCCATCAAATGTAGTATTTATATTAGCTACTACAGATCCTCAAAAGCTTCCGATAACAATATTATCGAGATGCCAGAGATTTGACTTTAAGAGAATAAAGACAGAAGATGTTTCAGGGAGACTCAGGCAGATTGTAACTGATAAAGGCGTTTTGGCTGATGACAATAGCTTAAACCTTATAGCTAGAATGTCTGATGGAGCTATGAGAGATGCTCTTAGC
>ATWA01000124.1 GCA_000421005.1 Clostridiales bacterium NK3B98 | reverse complement strand
ACCAGCTTCTTGGCCAGCTTCTTCATGGTAGTCATTGTCGTTTCACCTCCGTCGCCCCGTGAGGGGTAAGATTCTATCGAATATCGAAACCGCTTAGCGGTCAAAAGGTCCGTAGACCATGGCCACATAATCCATATAGTTCCGTTCCAGGACCTTGACCAGATTTTTCATGTGACGCATTTTCATTCACCTCTTTCATGAGTCGTCCGGGGGGCTTTCCCCTGAACGCATGGCTATCATACCCCATCGGGGGCGTTTTGAATGTGCCATGGGGCGCAAAGTTCTGGCAGAATCTGATGGAAAAACTGCCTCGTTTTTGGGCAGTTTGCTCATTGTGATCGGTACAAATCTGTGGCAGAATAACACGATTACCCGATGGGAGGCGATGATTTGAAACAGATTCAGGATCAAACCATGGTGGAGAAGCTGGTAGAGCAGTACCACATCCGCACCTTTTTTGACACGCCGCATCTGGTCTTCTGCGCCCTGTCATGGAATAAGGGAGAGGTGATCTGCTCCCCGCTGAACGCCCCGGAGTACCTGCTGTTTCTGGTACAGGGCAGTATCCGAATGTATGACCTGCACCCCGACGGCACCACCTCCCCGGTGGCGGCACTGTCCGGCTTCTCTCTGGTGGGGGATGTGGAATACGTCACCAACGCCAAGCCCCGGTACTATCTGGAGGCGGCGGAGGACTGCGTCTGCGTGGCGCTGCCCTTTGCGCCCTACCGGGAGGCGCTGGAACAGGACGTGACCTTTCTCCACTGTATGCTGGAAATCATGGCGGACAAATTCACCGAGAGCACGGAGCAGTCCTTCTCCGCCGGGGATTTGGAGGAACGCCTGCTGACCTACCTCCGGGAGGAAGCGCCGGAGCATAAGATGGAGGGGGTGGAGCCCGCCCTGTGCCAGCTTCGGTGCAGCCGCCGCCAGCTTCAGCGGGTGCTGAGCAAGCTCTGTCAGGAGGGAACCCTGCTCCATCTGGGCAAGGGACGCTATCAGCTCAATACAGAGGAATGATTTCCGGGGGCGATTTACGAATTGCCCCCACGGAAAAATGTCGCCTGACAAACGACCCAAATTCTCCCAGTAGATGGTATCCTCTTGGTAAAGAAACACACAGGAGGTCATCACCATGAAAAGGAACAAAACGGAACTGGTATTCATCCTGGACCGCAGCGGCTCCATGGGCGGGCTGGAGGCGGACACCATCGGCGGCTACAATTCCATGCTGAATCGTCAGAAGCAGGAGCCGGGGGAGGCCTTTGTCACCACCGTCCTCTTTGACGACTGCTATGAGCTGCTCTACGACCGTGTACCCCTGCAACAGGTACAACCCATAACCGACCATGACTACTACGTTCGGGGCTGTACCGCCCTGCTGGACGCCATGGGCAGAACCATCCTTCAGGTGGAGCGTCAGGCGAAGCAGCCGGACAAGGTGCTGTTCGTCATCACCACCGACGGCATGGAAAACGCCAGCCGGGAGTTCAGTGTCCAGCGGGTGCGCAAAATGGTGGAGTCCCACCAGAAAAAGGGCTGGGAGTTCCTCTTTTTGGGGGCGAATATGGACGCCATCTCCACCGCAGGGCAGTTCGGCATCGGCGCAGACAAGGCGGTGAACTACCACGCCGACCATGAGGGCACTGCCCTGAACTTTGAAGTGGTCACCGAGGCCATCACCCACGTCCGCTCCTGCGCCGCTCCCCTGACAGGAAGCTGGAAAAAGCGCATCGAGGAAGATTTTGAGAGCAGAGACAGCCAATGATAAACAGCAAAAGACCCGGAACATTCCGGGTCTTTTGTTATATAAAATGTGGTTCTCCAGATTGGTTCACTGGAGAATAGGGGCTCCCTCCGTCGGCTCCCTCCGTCACCTTCGGTGATACCACCTCTTTAAGGTAGCGCCTTCGGCGCATGATCCCGTGCGGCCTGAACTATGCCGCTGGCATAGTTCTTTTTCGGCCTTACCCTCCAGGAGGGAGG
>ATWA01000123.1 GCA_000421005.1 Clostridiales bacterium NK3B98 | reverse complement strand
GAGGCGGTTCTTCGCATTGATCCCCGGAAGGGAAAAGACGCAGCCGCAGTTTCTCAGATGGTCTGCGCATGGGCTGGCGTCGCAGAGAAATACCGCTCCGGAGAAATCAGCAAGGAGGATTACGACAAGTGGCGCTATCACTATCCCAGCTACGATGACACACAGGTGAGAGCGAAGGTACCCTCTCAAAAGCTGAGCGATGACATCATGAAGGCAGTTCAGGCAGAAAAATAGATTTTTCATTTTCCCCAAAAACGCAAAAAGCCCTTCGCTGCATACCCGCAGCGAAGGGCTTTTATCATATGGATCGTTCCAGCTGCAAACCCTGAACAAGGACTCTCTTACCCCCAAACCACTCGGTCGGGAGAATAAAGGGAGATTATGCAGCTGTTATCAAATTGTTATCAAAGGAACCTTTGTGAAACCGGAAAGCCTTGATTTTGCTGGGTTTTTCGGGTGTTGGAGGTCACTCCCACTCGATCTCACAAATCTTTTCCTAAACAGATTTGCATGGGCGATTTAGCATATGTTATTCAGGTTACTTGCATAATCCATCAAATTTGGGCTATCTGATTATTTGTTGCCAAAGTGTTGCCACGATCATTGTGGACGCAGGGCAGTTTCTCACTGGAAACCAGACGGTACATTTCACCTTGTATGTGAACCTCTCCCGTACATCATATCATATTTTACCGTTTTTTCAAGTCAGACGGAAAAGAATGCATTTCGTCAGCTTGCGATTTATCTGGAATCCATTTCAAATCGGTTTCGATTCACCTGACGATGACGCTTTTGGGTTGCTTCCTGGTCCCTGATTCTCCTGACCTCAGCTTCTATGGTTTCCGTGCCATATCCCCTGCGGAGCGTATTGTAGTTTTCTACCTCAGATGCCAGTTCGTGTTTCTCTCTGTTCACCCGGTCAAAGGCATTTTCCAGTGTGGTGATTTTGTTCATAGCCATATGATAGCTTCTATTCAGCCTGTTGAACTGCTCCTTCAGGTCGAGGTATTCGTGGAATAGCCCGCGAAGAACGGTGATCAGCTTTTGAAATACGGGAATTGCCTTGCGCTCCCGGTAAGCTTTCCCGGATTCCAGCGTGCCGGACGGGGGCAATACCCGTTCAG
Source organism: Clostridiales bacterium NK3B98 (assembly GCA_000421005.1). GTDB lineage: Bacteria > Bacillota > Clostridia > Oscillospirales > Oscillospiraceae > Onthomonas. The sequence continues at coordinate 878 of ATWA01000123.1, read as the reverse complement.
CGTTGTTGGTGTATCTGCGAGCCAGATTTTCCATGTTTTTGAGCTTTGGGGCCGCTGCGTTGAGCTGTTCCTGCGCCTTCTGCGCTTTTGCACGGGCATCCGCTGCCTTTGTCGTGTATTCTTTCGCCTCGGCCTTTGCGGTCTCTGTGGCATCCTGAATCTGCGCCAGCCGTTCCTGCTCCTGCTTCACCTTATACTCTGTGACCGCCAGATGCTCCGCAGTGCTGCCCCGCTCTCCTCGATCAAAACCGTCATATCCTGCATCCCGCATGTGATGGAAAAAACGGTCTTGCAGAAGACTGTAGGATTTGACCATCTGCGGATGTCCGGTTTCATCTATGACCTTCTGCGAAGCCCATTTCTTGGAATGGCTAATCTGATGTACTACCTCCTTGATCGTCCCTACCAACGCCGGATCTTTGCAGCGTTTTGACCAGCGTATCTCCTTGTCCACCACTGGCAAGGCAACAACGTGCAGGTGGTAGTGGTAAACGGGATGCCCAAGCTGCTCGGTCAATGCTGTGTTTAGCTCGTCTGCGTGCATCACCGCTGAAACAATGTTCTCTGTCCCGTATTCCTCTTCCGCAAAGCGGTATGCCTCCTCGTAGAAACGTTTTGCATATTCGTAGCCGCCCTTCTTTTCAAAATAGGCGGAGTTTACATCAAAGATCATCTCATCAAATAGCTTGGCGTCCTTTTTCAGACCTCGAAGGGAGATTGCTCCCTGTTCCACCAGCTTGTCCAAATGGGCTTGATAGGTCAGATCATCGCAGTCCTTAAAATGGATGTTCAACGGTGTCCGGGATAAATCCACATTTCTGTTTTCGTAGTTCCTGTTTTTGCGTTCGATGTGACGTTCCGCTTTTCCGATGCTTGCT
>ATWA01000122.1 GCA_000421005.1 Clostridiales bacterium NK3B98 | reverse complement strand
AGAGTAACGCAAAAGCACTTTTGACACTGCGCATCAAAAGTGCCCTTGCGCCCTGCGGGGCTTTGCAGAGGCGTTGCCTCTGTGCAACCTCTGGCAGAAATGGCTTCCATGGCATAAACCCGTTTTATGCCGCCGCCAGAAATAGTGGAGCGCCTTCGGCGTTTATCCCACTCGGTCTGAAACGTGCCCCCGGCACGTTTCCGAGACGCCCTCATGCCAGAGGGCAGGGTTCACCACCACCCGCCAATCCGGCGGACGTCCCGGCATTCCTCTGGGCGGTTCCTCCAACCGAATGTAGTGGTGGCTCTCCAACAGCTCCAGCGTGGGCAGAATGTCCTCCACCTTTCGGAAGAACTTGCCCCGGCACATCCGCAGCAGCTCAGACCGCTTGATGGTCTCCACCCGCTCCTTTTTCAGCTTGGAGAGGACGAACCGGGCTTTCTTGATGGTTAAGTCTGTGCCCATCATGGAGTAGGCATAGAGGGAATGGGCGAGAAAGTACCGTCCGATTTGAATCGCCCGGTCAATGGTATCCCTCTGGATCACCCTTCCCGGCTGTCCCGGCTCTATCGCATGAATCAGCCCTGCTATGCGCAGAATCGCCCCGATGTACTTCCCCGCCCAATCGGAGATGGTCTGTCCCTCCCCGGCGAGAAACCGTTCATGCTCTCGAAAGTACGCCGACACCCGGTCCGTGGCGCTGGGAGAGAGAGTCATCAGGCAGGGCTCTTCCCCAATCGGAATGTCCATCAGGTCATAGATCAGCTCCTTGTAGTCCTGCTCGATCTCATAGGGAATCGGTGGAGCGCAAAATACCCGCTGTCCAATCTGAGAAGGAGGACAGGCGTAGAGAAACCGGGCAATCAGTCCCCTGCCGCTCATCACATCGTTCTCCATGATCTCATCCAGCACGCTGGGCTGGATGGTCATGATGGCAGACAGCGCCGGATGGGGGATATACTCCGAATCCCGTCCCATGCGGTCTACCCGGATTGGGTCTCCGCAGTGCCCTTTCAGCCATACGTCCAGGTTTGCCTTGTTGGAGTACCGTCCGGTCATGATATCGAAGATGCCGCCCTCGGTGGAGAGAACGGAGAACACCCCCTTATTCTTCGCCATCAGGCTGGTGAGGGCTTCGCTGGAACAGTCGTCTGCGAAGAACCGTGCCTTGCTCAGCTCAGGCAGCTCCTCCAACTGCTGCTCCAAATCCCGCAGCTCCAATTCGGTGTCCCGGTCTTCTTTCCGCTTGAGCTGCTCCCGGATGCTGTCAATCCTCCGATTGAGTGTCTCCCGCTGCTGGCGGTTGGAGCGCAGTTCGTCCTCGTGGGCATGGTTGTACTCCCGCTCATAGTCGTAGAGAAACCGGGTCATATCCCGCATAACGCCGCTTTTCCGCTCTCCCGGCGAGGCAATCACCACCGTGTATAAACTGAGAGGCTCAACATAACCCGGCGTGCCCTCTACCAGATACTTCCCCTGTAAACAGACAGCCAGCACCCCCAAGCCAATCACCGCCGCCATATCCACGCTGGTCTGGCTGTGGGCGGCAACCGCTCTGGCATAGTGGGCTACGGTGGCAGGCAGACAGTCCACCGGAAAGGGCGGCAAATCCCCTCTTTGGGGGTTCAGGGGGATGATTGGCTCAAAGGAATCCTTGGGTGCAGGGGCAACTGCGGTGCAGCTCTCCATTGCCTTCTGGATGGTAATGGTTCCGTAGGTGGTGCCGCACTGAGGTCTGTCCCACTTCTCCCGCATCAGACCAGAGCGGCGAAAGAGCCTGTCCATCTGTGCAGCGTCCCGAAGCGTCCAGAAGGCAAGGTGTCCGCACAGCGCCAAATCCGCTTCGGATTGGGAGGGGTAGCCGGTGCAGTCCCCCGCCCATAGCCGCTGAAATTCTGCGCCATTTTTCCCGTGGGCGGCCCGTTCCAGAACCTCGCTGTCCGGGTTTTGGGCATTTTGATTGTTTTCGCCATTTGCGCCATTTCTGCCAGCGGTATTCTGAGGGGTTGCTCGGCGCATAAACCGCTCCAACACCTGAGACAGT
>ATWA01000121.1 GCA_000421005.1 Clostridiales bacterium NK3B98 | reverse complement strand
ATTTATGCCGCATTTCAGCACCACTTTGATTCAAACAAGGATTGTTCCTTTGAGCGTCTGGTAGTGGAACCGCTTGAAAATGGCGAGAGCATGGAGCGTTTTCCTGAATTACACAGGAACAGAGCATTCCTGAATGAGCTGCTGGAAGAACTCACAGCGGAACTCAGACCCACCCGCCGGGAGCAACTGACTACCTATTCCCTTGTGTGGGATGAACGTATCAAAGGAATACTGCGCAACGGTTATCGGCTTGGGTATGCTGCCGCTCACTCCATCATTTTGGATGTTGAACCTCCCCTAACGTGAGCCTATTCCAGTTCATAGTATTGGCTCCGGTTCAAATTGCGTTGGATAGTATGCTCTTGTTGCGTCAGGAGTTTATACCCGTCCTCCATGGACTTGATTGTGGATTTCAGCGCACGTCTGCGGTCATAAAGTTCTTGCTGTTGTGTGGTCAGCCGAACCTTTGCCTCTTTGAGAGATTGATAGTTCGGGACAGAGTTGACATGATGCTCCCTTTGATAATCATGCAGATACTTCACTGCCCCATCGTAAAGCAACAGCCCTTGGATATTTTTCTCCCGGAACTTAGGAGATTTCCGGGTTTTCAAATACTGCTCGTACAATGGTCGGTATTTGTGGTAGAGTCCGAGGTGTTTCAACAGACCGTTGCACTCCTTCAAGTTTTTTTCTACCCGAAGGAGCCGCTGGGTATCATGGTTGAAGTCCTGTTTGTGATCTTCCATGGTTGCTTGCAGATCGTCAAGTTTGAGCAGATGGTTTTCCGTCAGATAATTGAAGCTCATGCTCATCGCTTTCAGATTTTGAATCTTCGCCCACTGGGTCAGACTGTAGCTTGCCTGAATCTTCGGGTCGTTCAGGTCAATGATGCGTCCGGTTACTACGGTTTCGATGATTGGACGAGTCGGTTTCGGTTCGGGTATTGGCTTCTTCTCTGCCTTTTGTTCAGGCGCAGCCTGTGGCATCTGTTCCGATTCCTTCTGCTGTTGAAGTTCCAATAGACGCTGGTTGATGAACGCTTCGATGGCTTCTTTGCTGTAATCATCGCCCAGTCTGCGGGAGGTGATAGGGCGCTTGCGGTACTCCGGGAGGTAGCTCCAGCGTCCCCGGCTTTCGGTGACTACGATGTTGTGCTCTCGCTTCAGGATTGCTTTGAAATCTTCAACGGAGTTGCATTTCTGTTTCGTTTCGTCGATTGCCTGACGGATTCGGGCAAGTTCTGTTTTGAATTTGGATTCAGTTGGTTTGCCACCGATGCTGCGGACGGCTTCGTTCTTTCTGTCAAGACGGTCTTGCCCACGCTTTTCTGCCCAGTATTCCCGGTTGGTGATTTTCTGCTTTGCAGGTTTGTTCAGGGGAATTTGGCTCAGTCCCCGTTCCCGGCACATACGCTCTAAGTCCGCTTTCAGGTAGCGGATGCCCTTATCTGATGCTTGAAACTTGAAGCCAGCTTTATAGTCACGGGCGAGGTTGGAATACTCTGGAGGTGCTGTGTCCTTGATGCGTAGAGAATTGAATGCCACATGAAGGTGTATATTGCCGGAATGATTGCTTCCGTCATCGTGGGTGGCGACAATGCACTGGTGTCCCCCGAAGTGTTTCCGGGCAAACTCCATTCCGATTTCCTGCGCTATTTCAGGCGTCAGACCGTGCTTGTCCCTGTCCTCCTTTGGGAAAGAAATGATGATGTGATGAGACTTTACTTCCCGTTTCTCTCTGTTTTTGTGCCAGTGCTGGTTTGCAATCTGACAATCCGTGCTATATGACCAAACATCTGTGTTGATGGCATCAATCAGCACATTCTCCCGGAGAATCATTTTGTGCTGTGCGTTGTAAATTGGACGGGCGTGGTCATCGTGCTGAAACAGGAAGTAGTTGACCGCATCCTGATAGAATCTATTATGGCTTGGAATGTGCTTCAAGATCGCCACGGTAATCCTCCATGCTTCTGAGGTTTCTCAGCGTCATGTTAATGTCACTAAGGCAGTTACCGATTGCGTCCGTCATTTGATGGTTGGGCTGTTCGCCGGAGTTCAGCTTGCGGGCAATTTGATTCAGGTTTGA
>ATWA01000120.1 GCA_000421005.1 Clostridiales bacterium NK3B98 | reverse complement strand
GGTCTGCCGTCGTATGGGTGCAACGCCGCCTGCTTCACGCTTGTTTCCTCTGACATCTTGTTTACCCTTGTGAAATCATGCTGTCGCCCTGTTCTAGCCTCATTCTAGCATAGATTGCCAATTGACACAACATCTATTTTCCTGTTTTGAAAACTGCTGTGCAAAACAGATTGTCCTAGGGAAGCGCTGAATAAATCTCTCGGATGGATGAGCGAGGATGTTTTTTGTCAGCCGGGGATAAAAGACCGCAGGAATACCGACGTATTTCAAGGGATTTTAGACCCGGATGGCGGAAAACAGACCGCTCAGACGCCGAAGCTTGATTTGTTCAGCGGTTCCCTAGCGCCTTATTTGATTCGGTATGCGGCAACCGCAAAGCGTCCGTCGTCGGTATGATAGCTGCAGGTGGATAGAAGCAGCAGCTGCTGCGGGTACACAGGGGCATCCGGCAGATGAATCAGCGACATATCGCGCATACAGCTCACCGCCTCCTCATACTCCTCCTCGCCAAGGTCACCGATTGCCTCATAGTACCGAAAGACATCATCGTGCTGGTCATACACTCTGGTTTGAAAGGCGGCAAACACTCGATAGACCCGCTCTCCGTCCGGCGCTGAGAACAGGATCTCCGGGTGCTGTTGGGCATAATCGTAGGAATTGTATCGGTCAAGGCTGCCAAACATGGAACTGTCGTTCAAATTGTGCCCGTAGACAATAAAGGAGCTGCTGGACGAGTCGCAGCCGGCGCCGATAAACAGGCTGCCGGAATAGGACTCATTTCCGTAAAAATCTCGGTTCAAATAGTACTGCGGATCATCCTCGGCGGACTTCATCACGGGGTAGTCAATATCGGTGTCCTCGATGCGCAGCCACCCCGCAAAATCGCTGTTTTGTTCCAGCAGAAGCCCATAGCCCTCCTTCCAGCCGCCGTCCGCAGCTCCTTTTCCGTCATCCTCTGTCCGGTTGCTCTGGTCTGGGGATTCCTCCGTCTGGCTTGTCTGCTCTGCGCTTTCATCCTGCAATGCCGGGGTCTGCTCTGAGGCGGCGGGAGGCTGTGCAGAAGAAAGAGCGATCTGCTTCAGCTCTTTAAAGCCATTTTTCTCCCGCTGCAAAGGAATCAGAATCATCAGCGCCTGCGTCACGGAATAGCAAAGAATGCCTGTCATAATGACTGCTGAAATCAGGAATATTGCGCGTTTCCCCTTCAAGCTGCCCCACCTCCCGTTTCCCGGCTGCTCTCATCCTGTCTATTTTACGTTGCCTGCACGTAAATAGCAACCGTTTTCTCCTGTCTTACAGGAAATTGCGGTCTTCTCCCCAACCGTGGAGACCTGCCGTTGTAAACCAGATCTCCGCTCTCCTCCTCCCGTTTGTTCCGGTTGTATGATGGCAGGCAGCGGGGCAGGTCACAGCGCTGGGCGAGGACGGCAACATCTATGCCATCCTTGGCCGGGCAGCCCGCCTGCTCCGCCGGAACGGCCAGAACGGCCAGAACGGCCAGGGCAGTGAAGCCGAGCAGATGTACTTCCGTGTCACCAGCTCCAACAGCAAAACCAACGACCGCCGGGTGGTTATCGTAAGCGTCATTTTCAATGCCGCTTACGATATTCGCCATGATTTGCGGTTGCCGCACAGCGGCGAGCAAATCGGCGATTCCAGTTGATAGCCCATGACAAAGCATTTGTCATGGGCTATCATTCCCTGCGGCCGTTGGTCTTTCATCTCAAATCTAAGAAAAAGTTGCAAAAACACCCACAATTCGACTTTTACCTTTGATAACTTTTTGTGGTTATCCATTTGAATCCGCTTGGGGGGGCTCCCCCAGTCAGCTACGCTGACAGCCCGGCTCCCTCAGTCACGGCTTTGCCGTGACAGCTCCCTCGGGGAGGGAGCCTCTGGCGAAACCTGCTTGTCTTCTGCCTTTGCCAATGGCCCCCTCTTAGAGGGGGCTGTCACGAAGTGACTGGGGGAGTCCTCCCTCCTGGAGGGTAAGGCCGAAAAAGAACTATGCCAGCGGCATAGTTCAGGCCGCACGGGATCATGCGCCGAAGGCGCTACCTTAAAGAGGTGGTGTCACCGAAGGTGACGGAGGGAGCCGACGGAGGGA
>ATWA01000119.1 GCA_000421005.1 Clostridiales bacterium NK3B98 | reverse complement strand
CTACTTGACGAGAACCGTTCCAAGTACATTCGCAGGAGAATCTTCACCGGAAGAATCCCCCGCCCGGTGTTCCAGTATGCGCTGGACGAAGCCACCAGCAAAACTGTCACCGGGCAGCTTGGGAAGATTGGCTCAAACCTGAATCAAATTGCCCGTAAGCTGAACTCTGGCGAGCAAGCAGATAATCAAATGACGGACGCAATCGGTAACTGCCTCAGCGACATCAGCATGGCACTGAGGAGCCTCAGAAGCATGGAGGATTACCGTGGCGATCTTGAAGCACCTTTCCAGCCATAACCGATTCTATCAGGATGCGGTCAACTACTTTCTATTCCAGCACGATGACCACGCACGCCCGATTTACAACGCACAGCACAAAATGATCCTCCGGGACAACGTGCTGATTGACGCTATCAATACTGATGTATGGTCGTATAGCACCGACTGTCAGATTGCAAACCAGCACTGGCACAAAAACAGGGAGAAGCAGGAAGTAAAAAGCCATCACATTATTATCTCGTTTCCCAAGGAGGACAGGGATAAGCACGGTCTGACACCTGAAATTGCGCAGGAAATCGGGATGGAGTTTGCCCGGAAACACTTCGGAGGGCACCAGTGTATCGTGGCTACTCACGATGACGGCAACAATCATTCCGGCAATATACACCTTCATGTGGCGTTCAATTCTCTCCGCATCAAGGATACAGAACCGCCGGAGTATTCCAACCTCGCCCGTGATTACAAAGCCGGGTACAAATTTCAGGCATCGGACAAGTGCATCCGCTACTTGAAAGCCGACCTTGAGCGTATGTGTCGGGAGCGAGGATTGAGCCAAATCCCCCTGAACAAACCTGCAAAGCAGAAAATCACCAACCGGGAATACTGGGCAAAAAAGCGTGGGCAAGACCGTCTTGACAGGAACAATGAAGCCATCCGCAGCATTGGCGGCAAACCCGCAGAATCCAAATTCAAAACGGAACTCTCTCGAATGCGTGAAGCAATCGACGAAGCAAAGCAGAAATGCAATTCCGTTGAGGAGTTCAAAGCCATCCTGAAAAAAGAACACAGCATCGTAGTCACAGAGAGCCGGGGACGCTGGAGCTATCTCCCGGAATACCGCAAGAGACCTATCACATCCCGCAGGTTGGGAGACGATTACAGCAAGGAATCCATTGAAGCATTCATCAACCAGCGGCTGTTGGAATTGCAACAACAAGCACAGAAGCAAAAAACACAGGCTGCGCCTGAGAAAAAGGGAGAAAAGAAAGCCACTCCTGAACCGAACCCCTCTCGCCCGGTCATTGAGACGGTATTAACCGGACGCATTATCGACCTGAGCGACCCGAAGATTCAGACAAGCTACAACTATACCCAGTGGGCGAAGATACAGAACCTCAAGACGATGAGCATGAGTTTCAACTACCTGACAGAAAACCACCTGCTCAACCTTGACGATCTGCAAACAACCATCGAAGATCACAAGCAAGACTTCAATCACGACACTCAGCGGTTGCTACGGGTGGAAAAGAATTTGAAAGAATGCAACGGTCTGTTGAAGCATTTGAGGCTCTACCACAAATACCGTCCACTTTACGAGCAGTATTTGAAAACCCGGAAATCGCCCAAGTTCAGGGAGAAAAACATACAAGGGCTGTTGCTTTACGATGGCGCTGTGAAATATCTGCATGAGTATCAAAGGGAGCACCACGTCAACTGTGTCCCAAACTATCAGTCCTTGAAGGAAGCAAAGGTCAGGCTCACCACCCAGCAGCAAGAACTTTATGACCGCAGACGGCGCTTGAAAGATACCATCAAGACAATGGAGGACGGATACAAGCTGCTGACACAGCAGGAGCACACTATCCAGCGCACCCTGAATCGGGACCAGTATTATGAACTGGAATAATACTTCAAATCTGCTCTCCCTCCAAACAAAATGAAGCCTCCTCCGAAAGCTCGGAGAAGGCTCGTCAAGAGAATTTGTTTGTTTTATGATTCCTTTTTCATCCCTTCCAGGGTGAGCGTAATCAGCCGAATGATATCTGCCAGTTGACCGCTGATGGTGCCTCCGTTTTCGATTCGTCTCAGTTCCTCCAGCACCGCAGCCAATTCGTTACG
>ATWA01000118.1 GCA_000421005.1 Clostridiales bacterium NK3B98 | reverse complement strand
AGTATAATTCACCTTGCTGCACTCCTATCTGCTGTTGCTGAAGCTAAGCCAGCATTAGCGTGGAATATAAACATGGGAGGTTTATTTAACGCTTTAGAAGTAGCTCGTGAAAGCAAGTGCCAATTCTTCACTCCTAGTTCAATAGGAGCGTTTGGACCAAGTACTCCAAAGGATATGACACCACAAGATACACTTCAAAGACCTCAAACAATGTACGGGGTAACAAAGGTTTCAGGAGAACTTTTATGTGACTACTACTATCAAAGATTTGGAGTAGATACAAGAGGAGTTAGATTCCCTGGTCTTATATCTTACGTGGCGCCTCCAGGAGGTGGAACTACTGACTATGCAGTAGACATTTACTATAAAGCATTACAAGAAGGAAAATATACTTCTTATATAGCAGAAGGTACAAAGATGGATATGATGTATATGCCAGATGCTTTAAACGGAATAGTAAAACTAATGGAAGCAGACCCATCAAAGCTTGTTCATAGAAATGCATTTAATATAGCAGCTATGAGTTTCGAACCAAATGAAATTGCAGCAGAAATCAAGAAGCATATACCAAACTTTGAAATAAGCTACGATGTTGATCCTGTTAGACAGGCAATTGCTGATTCATGGCCAAATTCATTAGATGATTCTGCAGCACGTAATGAATGGGGATTTGAAAACAAATATGATTTAAGTTCTATGACAGAAGATATGTTAAACAAACTAAGAGTTAAGTTAAACATAAAGTAATACTAGAAGGCCGGCTCCCTTATGATTTTAAGGGAGCCTTAGTTTTAACATGGAGGATTTATGGAAGAAAAATTTCTAATAGTGAATAGCAAAGTATTGCCAGATATATTCGAAAAAGTAATCTTAGTAAAAGAATTGTTATATACGGGAGAAGTAAAAGATATTTCAGAAGGAGTGAAAACTGTAGGGATAAGCAGAAGTGCTTATTACAAATATAAGGATAATGTCTTTCTAGTTTCGGAAGCTTTAAAAGGCCAAAAAGCAACTATAGCATTATTATTAAACCATGAAGCAGGAGTTTTATCTAAAGTTTTGGATAAGATAGCAGAGAACGGTGGAAACATAATAACTATAAATCAAGATATTCCTATAAATAAGGCCGCAAATGTCACTATAACCTGCGATATAAGTGGACTTAAAATTGATATAAAAGAATTATTAAATAAGATAAATTTGGTAGATAATATACTAAAAAGCAAACTTATTGCAATGGAATAGTGTATTATTGCAAAGAAAGATTTTTTTATCATAGGTGGATAAAAGCATATCTAAGGAGTAAAATGAAAATTGTGAACTAATTATAGAAAGGGTGGGGAAAGATGAATAAAGAAGTTTTTATTTCAAACAGAAAAAGACTTATGGAGAGGTTAGAAGATAACAGCATATTAGTGATGTTTGCTGGACAGCCACCTAAAAAGAGTGCTGATGAATCGTATCCATTCACTCCAAATAGAAATTTTTATTACTTAACAGGAATTAATGAACCTGATGTAGTGCTTTTAGTTCTAAAAAGAGATGGCATAGTAGAAGAAACGGTATTTATAAAAAAAGCAGATCCAGTTATGGAAAGATGGGTTGGAAAAACTATTTCAAGTGAAGAAGCAAAAGCGTTTTCAGGAGTAGATGACATAAAGTATTTAGATGATCTTCAAGGAGAACTTCACAGACTTATATTTGCTAAGGGATTAAAAAACGTTTATTTAAATCTAGAAAAAGATAGTTTTACAAGTAGAACTACTCAAGAAGAAGAGTTTGCTGAAATATTAAAAAATAAATATCCATATGTGGTTATAGAAAATGTATTTAATCATATAAGTGCATTAAGACAAATAAAGTGCAAAGAAGAGATAGAAGCCATAAGAGAAGCTGGAAAGATAACTATAGAAGGCGTAGAAGCCCTTATGAAGAATGCAAAGCCTGGAATGATGGAATATCAACTTGAAGCTTATTTTGATTTCGTGCTTAAACAACATGGAGTTACGGACTATGCATTTAAAACAATAGCAGCAGCAGGAAAGAATGCAACAGTTCTTCATTACTCAGAAAACAACAGTGAAATAAAAGATGGAGATCTTATCCTTTTCGATTTAGGCGCTCAACTAAATTATTACAATTCAGATATAAGCAGAACTTTTCCTGTAAACGGAAAATTCACAGAAAGACAAAAGACTATATATAATATAGTAT
>ATWA01000117.1 GCA_000421005.1 Clostridiales bacterium NK3B98 | reverse complement strand
TATCTGGCCCGTTGGTCAAGTGGTTAAGACAGCGGCCTCTCACGCCGTTAACATCGGTTCGAATCCGGTACGGGTCATTTGGGGGAAACCTCAAAAACAACTTGACACAGGAGGCTGTGTTGAGTATAATACTTTGCGAAGAAAGCGGAGTAAGAAACGGAAAGCCAGCGGTAGTACGCCGCGGAGCGAGAATAAAGTTTCTTTGCTTACTTTCTTTACAAAGAAAGTAAGTTGGTGCTGATTGCGGTGAGGGTCCACCCGTTCCCATTCCGAACACGGCAGTTAAGCTCACCTGCGCCTACGATACTTGGCTGGCGACGGCCCGGGAAAATTGGTAGTGCCAACACAATGAAACGTCTGAGGAAATCCTCAGACGTTTTTCTTTTGCGGTTCGCTAGGAGAATGAAGAAAGAGGGGAGGCTGGCGCTTCCCCTCTTTTGATCTGTCAGAGAACAGAACGTACTTTGTTTAAGGCACTCTCAATGACCTTATCCATGTCATAATACTTGTACTCACCCAAACGCCCGCCGAAAATAACCTTGCTTTCCTTGTCAGCAAGCACCTTGTATTGCTGATACAAATCCCCATTTCGTTTGTCATTGACAGGGTAATAGGGCTCATCACCCGGTTTCCACTCAGAGGAATACTCTCTGCTGATGACCGTCTTAGGCTGGGTTCCAAATACAAAATGCTTGTGCTCAATGATCCGGGTATAGGGCGTCTCACGATCTGTATAGTTCACCACGGCGTTGCCCTGATAGTTGTCGGTATCCAAAACCTCTGTCTCAAAGCGCACACTTCGATACTCCAAATATCCCAGGGAGAAATCAAAGTAGGCGTCAATCGGCCCAGTATAGACCACACAATCAGCCAAAGCATCCAGATTTGCTTTGTCCTCCAGATAATCCACGCCAAGACGCACCTCAACGCCGTCCAGCATCCGCTCCACCATGGCAGTGTAGCCTTCGTTGGGAATTCCCTGATAGAGCGCGTTGAAGTAGTTGTTGTCAAAGGTAAAGCGGAGGGGGAGCCGGGAGATGATAAAGGCGGGAAGCTCTGTGCAGGGACGCCCCCACTGCTTTTCCGTGTATCCCTTTACCAGCTTTTCATATATATCCCGACCAGCCAAAGAAATAGCCTGCTCTTCCAGGTTTTTAGGCTGCGCAATGTTAGCTTCCTGAACCTGCTGCGCAATCTTCTCCTTTGCCTGTGCCGGAGTGACCACACCCCACATTTTGTTGAAGGTGTTCATATTGAAGGGCAGGTTGTAAAGCTCTCCGTGATAGTTGGCCACAGGGCTGTTGGTATAACGATTGAAGTTTGCAAACTGATTTACATAATTCCAAACTTCTCTGTTGTTGGTGTGGAAAATGTGCGCACCATAGCGGTGAACGTCAATGCCGTCAATGCTTTCGGTATAAATATTCCCGGCAATATGATCCCGCTTGTCAATGACCAGACAGGTTTTACCAGCCAGCTTTGCTTCATGGGCAAATACCGCTCCGTAGAGTCCGGCACCGACGATCAGATAATCATACATATTATCGCTCCTTTCTGAGTGAGCCGCCGCTATTATACCGCACTCTGTTCTTTGTGGCAAGCATTCGCATATTTGTACTTGCGGTTGCAGGAGAAATCCCGTATACTGAGGAAAAGACGGGAGGGGATCTCTATGCCAAAAGCCCGAGTGGATAAGGAAAACTATTACCTGAATATTGCGGAAACGGTGCTCATGCGCTCTACCTGCCTGCGCCGCAATTACGGTGCCATTATCGTCAGGGACGATGAGGTGGTGGCTACCGGCTATAATGGAGCCCCTCGGGGCAGGAAAAACTGCATCGACTTGGGCCGTTGTATCCGGGAGGAATTACAGATTCCCTCCGGGCAGCGTTATGAGCTTTGCCGCAGTGTTCATGCGGAAGCCAATGCGATTATCTCTGCCGCCCGCAGCGAGACACTGGGCGCTACCCTTTATTTAGCGGGGAGAGATGCCCAGAGCGGCGAGCTGCTCCACGATACCACCTGCTGCTCCATGTGCCGCCGTCTGGTGATTAACGCAGGTATTGAGAAAGTAGTGGTGCGCAACACGGAAACAGACTACTCTGTAGTTGCCGTGCAGGACTGGATCGATCAGGATGACACCATTCCCGAGGACGCAGGGGCAAAATAAGATAATGTGGTTATCCATTTGAACCCGCTTGGGGGCTCCCCCAGTCAGCTACGCTGACAGCCCGGCTCCCTCAGTCACGGCTTTGCCGTGACAGCTCCCTCGGGGAGGGAGCC
>ATWA01000116.1 GCA_000421005.1 Clostridiales bacterium NK3B98 | reverse complement strand
TCAGAAGTTACTTTTCTCAGCTTTTCCCGTACTTCTTTCTGCGTTTTGCCGTAAATAGATTTCTGTATTTGTTTACCAGTGGCCGGGTTGATGCCCGCTGTGTAGCGAGCTTCCCAACGGCCATCCTCTCGTTTCCGAATGGTTCCACTGCCCGCCGAGGAGCGAGTGGTTTTCTTTGACATGGACATTCCCCCTTATGGTTTTGATGGGGCAGCCTGATCGCTTGCTCACCAAGCTGCCGCTGGATGGATTATAACACGATTAACCGAAAACTTCAACGCTTTAAAGCAAGATTTCGCAATGCTTTTTTCACCTCCGTATTTGCCCTTCAGGGCAAGAAAAATCTCCCCAGTTTCGCCTGCGTAGACCATCCCTGTGGGATCGGCTTTGCAGAAGAAATTGAAGAGTGCATCCATTCATTCGATATGCAATTTGTGATTGCATGGATAGTATAGGTTAAATAAGATGTTTTGACAAGAGAAATGGTGTCGAAATCTGCGGATTCGCAGAAATATAGAAACATTAGATGCAATGGAAGGGTGAATTGTTCGGCGGCTTTATTCCAGCTCATAATACTGGTTTCTGTTCAGAGTGCGCTGAATGGTTCGTTCTTGCTGTGTCAGCAGTTTGTACCCATCCTCCATCGTTCTAATCGTTGATTTCAGCGCACGTCTGCGGTCATAGAGGTCTTGCTGCTGGGCGGTGAGCCTGACCTTAGCCTCCTTCAGCGACTGATAGTTTGGGACAGAGTTGACATGGTGCGCCTCCTGATACTCCCGGAGGTATTTCACCGCTCCATCGTAAAGCAGTAGCCCTTGGATGTTTTTCTCCCTGAATTTCGGTGATTTCCGGGTTTTCAGGTACTGTTCGTACAGCGGACGGTACTTGTGGTAGAGTCCGAGATGCTTCAACAGGCCGTTACACTCTTTGAGATTCTTTTCTACCCGCAAAAGGCGCTGAGTGTCGTGGTTGAAGTCCTGTTTATGATCCTCAATGGTCGCTTGCAGGTCGTCGAGGTTGAGCAGGTGGTTTTCGGTCAGGTAGTTGAAGCTCATGCTCATGGCTTTCAGATTTTGAATCTTTGCCCATTGGGTAAGGCTGTAACTCGCCTGAATCTTTGGGTCATTCAGGTCGATGATGCGTCCGGTTACTACCGTCTCAATGACCGGGCGAGAGGGCTTCTGTTCGGGCTTCTGCTCTGCCTTTTTCTCAGGCATAGCCTGTGCCGCTTGCTCCTTTGCCTTTTGCTGTTGCAGTTCCAACAGCCGCTGGCTGATAAACGCTTCAATGGCTTCTTTGCTGTAATCATCACCCAGCCTGCGGGATGTGATGGGGCGCTTGCGGTACTCCGGGAGGTAGCTCAAGCGTCCACGACTCTCGGTTACGATGATGTTGTGTTCCCGTTTTAGGATTGCTTTGAAGTCGTCAACGGAGTTGCATTTCTGTTTCGTTTCGTCGATTGCATGACGCATTCGAGCGAGTTCCGTTTTGAATTTGGATTCGGTTGGTTTGCCGCCAACGCTGCGGATTGCTTCGTTTTTACGGTCAAGGCGTTCTTGACCTCGTTTTTCTGCCCAGTATTCTCGGTTGGTAATCTTCTGTTTGGCTGGTTTGTTCAGCGGGATTTGGCTCAACCCTCGTTCTCGGCATATACGCTCTAAGTCTGCTTTCAGGTAGCGGATACACTTATCTGATGCCTGGAATTTATACCCGGCTTTGTAATCACGGGGTAGATCGGAGTATTCCGGCGGCTCCGTGTCTTTAACTCGAAGGGAATTGAATGCCAGATGAAGGTGTATATTGCCAGAATGATTGTTGCCGTCATCGTGAGTAGCTACAACGCATTGATGACCACCGAAGTGCTTTCGTGCAAACTCCATTCCGATTTCCTGCGCTATTTCAGGAGTCAGACCGTGCTTGTCCCTGTCCTCTTTAGGAAACGAAATGATGATGTGATGAGACTTTACTTCCCGTTTCTCCCTGTTTTTGTGCCAGTGCTGGTTAGCAATCTGACAATCCGTGCTGTATGACCACACATCCGTATTGATGGCATCAATCAACACGTTGTCCCGGAGGATCATTTTGTGCTGTGCATTGTAAATCGGTCGGGCGTGGTCATCGTGCTGGAATAGAAAGTAGTTGACCGCATCCTGATAAAACTTGTTATGGCTTGGAATATGTTTCAAGATCGCCACGGTAATCCTCCATGCTTCTGAGGTTTCTCAGCGCCATGCTGATGTCGCTGAGGCAGTTACCGATTGCGTCCGTCATTTGATTGTCTGCTCGCTCGC
>ATWA01000115.1 GCA_000421005.1 Clostridiales bacterium NK3B98 | reverse complement strand
CATTGCGGAGACAGGTCTGGACATTCACGCCATGCCCATCATCTTCATGGGCGGCGGGGCAGGCCTGCTGAAACGGCGTTTGGCAAGCGTGTCCGCCCCGTGTCAGCCTTTTCTGTTGGATGACGTATCCCTGAACGCCAAAGCATTTGAGCAGTTGGCGGCCCAGCTTGCAGAGCGTTCCCATGGCTGAACACAAGCGATTCGGCGCTTCCTTCAAGATGGAGGATCCCGAGCAGGCGGAGGCGTGGCGTATTCTCTCCGCATATCCGCCCCGTCAGCGCATGGCGGCGCTCTCCCACATGGTCTGCGGCTACCGCACCCAGCAGGAACAGCTGGAATGTATCCGAACGACCATTTTGGAGGCGCTTCAAATACAGGCAGACAACTGCACAGCGCATGGCAGAGCCGAGGGCATCGACGACGATGTACTCGGCTTTTTGTCTGCCCTTCAGCAAGGAGATGATTTTATCTGATCACCTATTTTGACATGTTTGCCGGTATCGGCGGCTTCCGGGCAGGACTTGACCGAGCAGGCGACCTAGATTGAGCAACAATTTAGATCTATGGAATAGATTACGATATGGGAGGTCTTCACTTTGAAGGCCTGACTGGTTTTAGATACGTTATGCCCCTACCTCTATCGTAACCCGAAATGGAATTGCCGGAATCCCAGCACGATTATAGAGATTAACAAGATAGAACTTGCCCTGAGCGTATTCTGCCTGAATGGGGGAAGAACCAGGCTGTTCCAGATGAACAATCAGCGCACGATCAACAATCTCACATTTCCATGTCAATTCTTTTGCCTTCGTACTGATTTGAAGTGCATTGACCTGATTTCCCTTCAGCACCAGACCTCCCTCAGCATGGTCAAAGAGGAAGGTAATTGTGTTGCCTTCCATCCACGCACGCTCCAGACAGGGGGCGTCACACAGCAGGCTTTCCCCATAGACGTGACACCGCGCCAGCAGAGCAAGACGTTGACCTACGGGCAGCTTATTCTTTGGATGAATGTCATATTGTTCCCCGGTATCAGAGATGGAGCAGAGCCAGGTGTGGTCAACGGTGTTGGCAACCAGCTCCTGTGCCTCACGAATCCAGTCGAAGTGATCGCACACGTTTTCCAACCAGCGCTCATAGCCCGGAAGCTGAACAATGAGAAAGGGGATCGTATCGTCCTGCCACAAAGTCCGCCAATCGGTAATCAGACCGGTCAGCATGGAGGCATAGAGATCGGCGTGGTGCATTTCGTCGTCGCTCTCTCCCTGATACCATATCACGCCCCGGATAGTGTAGGGTGCGGTTTCGCTTACCATGGTGCGATATAGGCTGCCTGGTATGTTGTGAGGTAAAATTGTGCCCGGTGCCGGAAGCTCCAGTCCCCCATCACCCACAATGGATGCGAAGAAGGCACCGATCTCCTCTTTTGAAGGGGTACGGGGCATTACAAACTCCCCGAAGGCATCCGCAAAGGGATTTCCCCGGTTATTTAAGGGGCTGTCCATCTGCGCTTTCCAGTATGCGTCCATATCTGTACGATGTACAAATGCTTCGTAGTCTTCCAGCCAGGCCGGCCCAGCCTGACGGATGGTCTCCGGATTCATCCAGGAGGCAGAGACGCTGCCGCCCCAGTTACAGCCTATAACACCCACAGGAACGTGGAGCTGGGCTTCCAGATCACGGGCAAAGTAATAGCCAACAGCGCTGAAGTATTCAATATCCTCCCATGTGGCTTTCCGCCAGCGGCCCATACGGCTGTAGTCAAAGCGTTCCTCCTGCCCCTCGAAGGCAATCTCCGGTACATCGTAAAAGCGAAGGTTTGGGTTGGCGCAGCTGGGTCGAACCTCCGGAAGATGCTTTTCATACCTCATGTGGAACTCCATATTGGACTGACCGCCTGCCAGCCACACTTCACCCAAGGCAATATCCTTCAGGGAGATGGTCTCTTCCCCGCTGGAAATCGTCATGGTTTCCTGCCATGAAGCGTTCATAGGTGGCAGAGTAACCGACCAATGACCATCCCCGTCTGCCACAGTTGAACTGGTTTGCCCTTGGATGGATACCTGAACCACTGCCCCTGGAGCAGCTAAACCCCATACCGTAACCGGCTTCTCCCGTTGAAGAATCATTCCGCTTTGAAATATTTGGGCTAACTGTAACATAATACCCTCCCAATGTTAGATTGATCATTCGTATCGGAGCGAATTCGCACTGTGGTTTTACATTAAGGAAGCGCTGAATAAATCTCTCGGATGGATGAGCGAGGATGTTTTTTGCCAGTCGGGGATAAAAGACCGAAGGAATACTGACGTATTTCA
>ATWA01000114.1 GCA_000421005.1 Clostridiales bacterium NK3B98 | reverse complement strand
CGCATTTTATCACAGCAGGTTTGCTTTTTCAACCACTTAACCAAAAACACTTATTCAAACAAAGCGCAATCAATTGCAAAATTAAACGTTTATTCATTTTACAATGGCTGAGTTATCCGATATACTATAGGAAGCGCTGAACCAATCAGGCTACGGCGTCTGAGCGGTCTGCTTTCCGCCATCCGGGTCTAAAATCCCTTGGGAACCACTGAACCAATCAGGCTACGGCGTCTGAGCGGTCTGTTTTCCGCCATCCGGGTCTAAAATCCCTTGAAATACGTCGGTATTCCTGCGGTCTTTTATCCCCGGCTGACAAAAAACATCCTCGCTCATCCATCCGAGAGATTTATTCAGTGTTTCCCTTGAAATACGCCGGTATTCCTACGGTCTTTTATCCCCGACTGACGAAAAGCATCCTCGCTCTTCCATCCGAGAGATTGATTCAGCGCTTCCTATAGCCAAGAAGATAGAAAGGCATACGATTGCATGAAAAAATATCGTTATTTGATTTTGACTGCCGTAGTGGCTGTCTTTGCCTCTGCGGTTTGGCTCCTGTGGCAGCCGTTGATGGATTTTGCCGCTGACCCGGCGGCGCTGCATCAATGGCTGGAGGCCCATGGAGCGGTGGGCGTGTTGATTTTTGCCCTGCTCAATGCGGTGCAGGTCATTATAGCGGTGATTCCCGGCGGGCCATTTGAGGTGGCTGCCGGATATCTGTTTGGTCCATGGCTGGGAACCCTTTTGTGTGACGTGGCCATGACCTGCGGAAGCGTATTTGTCTTCCTTCTGGTGAAAAAGCTGGGAATGCCCTTTATCCGTCTCTTTTTCTCTCAGGAGCAAATCGAAAGTGTCCATCTGCTCAAGGACACCAAACGCCTCAAGCCCATCCTGTTTCTTTTGTTTTTGGTGCCCGGTACCCCCAAGGACCTGATTACCTACCTGGTTGGCCTGACCAAGCTCCCGCTGGGAAGCTGGATCACCATCTGCTTTGTGGGACGGCTTCCCGCAATCCTCTTTTCCGCTCTGGGGGGCAGCGCACTGGAAGAGGCGGAGTACGGCATGGTCATCGCCGTGGCAGTGATTCTCACGGTCAGCTATCTGGTTGGCACATGGTTTTATCAACGCTGGAACAAAAAAGACCCCGAATGAATGTACATCAGGTGTATGCGTGTGACCGGTTCGCACGCATATTTTTTTTTGCATGAGGGAAGAATGTACCTGAAAGGAAGTGGCGACAATGAACATGACCGATCAGGCATATCAGGACTTGGTCACCTCTATGGAGCGTCCGTCTCCCCAGCTTCGGGATGGGCTGACTGCCTTTGCGGTGGGAGGTGCCATCTGTGTGGTGGGACAGATTCTCCGTAATTCATTTCAAAACGGGGGGATGAACAGCGAAAGTGCCGGAACATGGACCACCATTACCCTAATTTTTCTCTCCGCACTGTTCACCGGACTGAATTGGTATGACAGACTTGCCAAGTACGCAGGAGCGGGCACGCTGGTTCCGGTGACCGGGTTTGCAAATTCCATTGTGTCCCCGGCTATGGATTTCAAAAGTGAGGGGTATATCACCGGCATGGCCGCCAAGATGTTTACCATTGCCGGTCCGGTTTTGGTGTTTGGCATCGGTGCCAGTGTGCTGTACGGGCTGATCCTGTGTTTGCTCAGATAGGGGAGAGGCTTCACATCCACGACCGTAGAGTGTGCGGTTTTTCAAAAAAGCGCCGACATCACCCTCAAAAGGGGATGCCGGCGCTTTGCCTGTGTCTATGTCAATGCTGGTAATCCATTACAGACACGCTTTGATCTTTTCAATCATCTCTGCATATTCCTCATCGCTAAGGGTGACCCGTCCGGGATTCATCTCAAAGGTTCCGCCCCACTCAAACCCATCCTTGTATTTGGGCACAAGGTGCATGTGAAGATGGCACCCAGTGTCACCGTAGGCACCGTAGTTCAGCTTATCGGGATGGAAAGCGGCGTGAATGGCTCTTGCTGCATGATCCACATCCGCAAAGAAGGCGTTGCGCTCCTCCTCGCTGATGTTGACAATCTCGCTGACGTGATCCTTATAAGCCACAATGCAGCGCCCGGGATGGCTCTGCTCCTTGAACAGAATCAGCTGGCTCACCTTCAAGTCGCAAATCTGAATGCCGAATTTTGCCAGCGGCTCTCCGCCTACGCAGTAACCACAATTAGAATCTTTCATGATGACAACCTCTTTTCTGTAAAATGAAACATGGTTATCCATATAACTCAGTCAGTGCATGACCGGCTCCCTCCGTCACGGCTCCGCCGTGCCACCTCCCTCTATGAGGGAGGCTTTGGCAATACTTGATTGGTTTTCAGCTCTTGCCAATGGCCCCCTCTTTGAGTGAGCCCGTCTTGAAAACGTGCCAGTGGCACGTTTTAGGGCGAGTGGGATAAAGTGCGAAGCACAACCTCTGCGGAAGGCTGTCAGCG
>ATWA01000113.1 GCA_000421005.1 Clostridiales bacterium NK3B98 | reverse complement strand
CTTTGAGTGGGAGGTTTTAGTCCAATAAGACCTGTAAAATTCATAGCTAGAAGATAAACTGATATGGTTCCAACAAATGGGACAAATGTTTTATATCCATCTCCCATATTCTCATCTACCAGTCCTCTAATGAACCCTACAAAACTCTCTATAATAGTTTGTTTTTTATCTGGGACTTCTTTTAAATTTTTAGAAAAAAACAAAGCCGCCCCAATTAGTAAAATCATTATAATCCATTGAATTACAAGATTTATGGTTATATCAATAGGAATACTTCCTACTGTAAAAGTAAATATAGGCTCTGCTGACTCCATCCCCTTATTCACTTCCTTCCTTATGAGAATCTCTAATTCCATACATAACTATTCCTATGAAATGAAGTGTAAACCCGATAGCATATAAGAGAACATTTAACTTATTATATACAAATATAATAGCTCCTATAGCAACAACCACTAGTATTCTTGCAAAAGTTATAAATCTTATTGCTCCCAAAGCTCCTTCTGGTTTCATAAAATAGCTGTTAACAATGGTACTCAAGATAAAGTTCCCAGTACCAACAAATAGTCCAAGAATCAATAAAACTGCCTGTTTCGGGTTAATAAAGATATAAATTCCTAAAATGGCACCTAGGTACAAATTATATTTCAATATTGAATTTATCATTTTGGCAATTACTTTATCCATGGAAATTCTCCTTCCACTTGACTACTGATTCATTATATAGCTGTATTTTTTTTTATCAAATTAATTTTTTATATTTTCTATATATCTGAAAAATGAAGGTTTTAACTGTAAATTATTCATAAAAAATTTATTTTTATTTTTATTTTTTTCTTATTCTTCTATCTGTATACGTTATATCTCAAGCTATACAGTTATAATTACTTTTTTATAAGTTACTGTCCATTTCATTATCACTTGAAAGATTATATATTTTTTCCATCTTTTTTACATGACTACAATATTGTCTTCAACTTATTTTATGCATTTTAAAATTTTATAAACCCAAAATTTTAAATCTCCCGATAAAAATCAAAAGATTTAAAATTTTATTTTTTCACTCTTTATTTTGTACAAAGATTTTTATATTCTAATATACTCTCTTTCTTAATCCTAGAGCAATAATATTCATTACAATAAAAATAAGCGAGAGTAGTACTCTCACTTATTTTTATATAAGACTTATAAAATTTTATCTATATATTAGCACTTTTCTACTATTACAGCAGTTCCCATTCCTCCACCTATGCAAAGAGTTGCTAAACCTTTTTTAGCATCTTCTCTCTTTAACATTTCATGGATTAAAGAAACTAATATTCTAGCTCCTGAAGCTCCAATTGGGTGTCCTAATGCTATAGCACCTCCGTTAACATTAACTTTTTCTAGATCAAAATGTAAATCTCTTGATACAGCTATGCTTTGAGATGCAAAAGCTTCATTTGCTTCTACTAAATCTAAATCTTCTACATTTAGGTTAGCTTTTTCTAAAGCTTTCTTTGTAGCATGGAATGGTCCATATCCCATTATCTTTGGATCTAATCCTTTTGATCCATAAGATACTATTTTAACTAATGGCTTAACGCCTAATTCTTTAGCCTTTTCAGCAGACATTACAACTAATGCAGCAGCTCCGTCATTTAATCCTGAAGCGTTACCAGCTGTAACTGTACCATCTTTTTTGAATGCTGGTCTAAGCTTAGCTAATTTTTCAGTTGTTGTTCCAAATTTAGGATGCTCATCAGTATCAAATACTATTGGATCTCCTTTTCTTTGAGGTATAACAACTGGAACTATTTCATCCTTAAATCTTCCTGATTTTATTGCTGCTTCAGCTTTTTGTTGAGATTTTGCAGCAAATGCATCTTGTTCTTCTCTAGTTATATTCCATTGGTCAGCTATATTTTCAGCAGTTATTCCCATGTGATAGTCATTGAATGCTTCCCATAGACCATCTTTTACCATTTCATCAACCATTTTTCCATCATTCATTCTTTGTCCCCATCTTGCGTTATCTAAAACGTATGGAGCTCTTGACATATTTTCCATTCCACCTGCAACTATAACATCAGCATCTCCTGCTAATATCATTTGGCAAGCAAGGCTTACTGCTCTTAATCCTGATCCACAAACTTTATTTATTGTCATTGCTGGAACTTCTTCTGGTAGACCAGCTTTTACAGTTGCTTGTCTAGCTGTGTTTTGTCCTAATCCTGCTTGAAGAACATTTCCCATTACAACTTCATCAACTTCACTTGCATTTACACCAGCTTTTGCTAAAGCTTCTTTTATTACTAAAGCTCCTAAATCAACTGCTGGAGTTGATTTTAACGTTCCTCCAAATGTTCCTAACGCTGTTCTTACAGCACTTGCTATAACTACTTCTTTCATAACTTGGACCCCCCTATTTATATATATGTAATTGATAAATTATTAACATACTTGTATTATATATTTTTTTTATAAATACTTCAAGGGAATTATGTAAATTTACAAAAAACTTAATTAATTTATTTTATTTTAAACTCTTCAATAATTCTATCGGTCATTTTATAGTATTTTAGTATTGAATCAACAATTCTCTTTGAGGCCATACCATCTCCATATGGGTTTATAGCCTTGCTCATATTCTTATAAGCCTCTGTATCCATTAATAGCTTGTTAGCTTCTTCACATATTCTATCAAAATCCGTACCTAATAATTTTACAGTTCCTGCTTCTACAGCTTCTGGTCTTTCTGTAACATCTCTTAAAACTAAAACAGGTTTTCCTA
>ATWA01000112.1 GCA_000421005.1 Clostridiales bacterium NK3B98 | reverse complement strand
AGGGGCCACTGTTTTCGAATTCTTCTGAACCAGCCCAGTATTTGTGGCAGAATATGTATCTGATGTGATTGTTCCTCCGTTTGTGTTGTAATTAATGGTTAGAACCGTTAATGTGGTGACACTGTAGGTGTTCGAGTATCTCGACCATCCCTCGTTATTGGCTGATCTGACCTGATATTGATACGTCTTACCCGGCAATACATTTGTGTCCTCAAATCTTGTATCAGTGATTCCGGTTTTGAGCACCGTCCAGTCGCTTTCCGTACTGAGTTTCCGCCTGACTGTATACATAGCTCCGCTGTCCACTACTCCCCAGCGGATCGTTACTGAGCTAGAACTGTTTGCTGTTCCGCCGCTTATGGTCGGACGACATAAACAGCCGATGGTATCACTTCTTGATGACGTTCCGGCGGAATTTTTGGCGTAAACACGGAAATAATAGTTTCTATTGGGGTCAAGCCCCTTCATGGTGTATGATGTTGTTCCGCCAGAGACAGTGATTGGTTTATTGTCATCATACGAACCGCCGCCCGGTCTCCATTTGATTTCGTATGATGTCGCACCACTTACTGCGTACCAGTTGATGGTGAGGTTTATTAGATCATTCTCCCATGCAGATGACCATGACTTTACCTCGGGTGGTTCGGGCGCTGCGTCTTTGTATTTTGGGCGTATAACTCCCCAAAAGCCGCTTTGATATGTATGTGTTACCTGTTTACATGCACTTCCAGATGGCCAATTTTGATCCATTGATTTAAAACTATGAACATCTGCCGAAAGAATGATGGCAACATGTCCATATTTGCTTAATCCCGTTCCCCATACGGCAATGTCACCAGGTTCGGGAATAAAAGAGGCTGTATTCTGAATCCGTCTCCATCCGGAGGGCAATGAGTTACTAACATAATCACATCCATTTCCCTTTGCGTAACTTGCGACCCCAAAGAATGCGTAGTAGTACTTTATTAGGTCAACACATTGTGCGCCATAGGCGTTATCATAATCTAGAGACTTACCTTTTTGGGATTCTACCCATGCAACAGCCTCGGATTGTGTCCTGTCAACCGAAGAGGATGCTTGCTTTGCATAATCCTTTACTATCACTTCCTCTTCCACGGAAGTTTCAATGATTTCAAAAATATCTTCTTGTTCTGGATCACTTGCTGTGTTCTCGGTTTTGTCATACGACTCATTTGAATCTTCAACTGTTTTAGAATTCTCTTCCACATGATTGCTAAATTCGTCACCTTTTTTATCGTTCACGCTATTGTTAGTGTCAGATACCACAGTGGTGTCGTTATTTTGATTATCTATTTCAAATGCAACATCTTCCTCATTTGGTTCCTCCAATGTAGGGGTCTCACTTTTGCTGGCATCATCAATGTTTCCTGATGTATCCTCATCTTCAGTAATCTGTTCTCCTGTGACTAGGGACTCATTTTCGTTATCATAAGCAAATGTAGCAAAAGGAATCTGTCCACAAAACAAGAGTACAGACAAAGCTGCGCATAACACACGCTCCACTGTCTTCATCCTAAGTTCCTCCTCAAAGAAAAATACAGGACAATTATATGTGGGAGCAGCTGTAAATCACAGCTGCTCCCTACGTTTAGCCGGAAAAAGTTGGTTTGGGTGTCAAAAGGGGCATCCGTCAAAAACAAGTCTTTTTTCGAGAACTATCTTGCAACCAAACTCGCTATATCGAGTGTAATCTTCAGCTTTTCAGAACCTCGATTTTGCGAAATTGACTTATGACACCGGAACCAAAGTTTACTTCGTAATCTTAACACTCTTTGCTGCGCTCCAAGCCGAATACACGTTCTTCCCGGAGACGGTCTTGTAGCTACGGATGCGGACATAGTAAGTTTTACCCTTGGTCAGCTTGTTAATCGTCTGGGAGACAGCAGATGCCTTTTTGACCGTGACTGCCTTGTTGCCGCTCTTGAAGTTCTTGTTGGTGCTGTACTGAATCTGGAATCCGGTGACGCCGCTGAGCTTCTTCCAGCTTGCCGTCATGGTCTTTGCCTTGCTGTTTTTCACACTGGATAGGGTGGGAGTCGCCACATAGGTCAGGCTCTTGCCGGTGGTGTTGTAGTTACTGGTGTAGGCTTTACCGTCCTTGCTAATACAGCGTACTGTGAATGCGTAGGTGGTGCCGTTCTTTGCCTTCTTCCACGTGTAAGTGGTGGAGGTGGTATCAGCCAGCTTTGTCCATCCGCCTTTACCTGTCTTGTAGAAAATGCGGTATTTGACGGCACCTGCTACCTTGCTCCATGTGATCTTCGTGCCGCCGTTGACGTTCTCCACCTTACTCACAGAGGGATTGGCGCAGGCGTAGACAGTGATCTTAACTGTTTTGGTAGCTGCGTTGTGGTTCTTGTCTCCCGCAGCCTTGACGGTTATCGTTACTGTTCCGGGAGCTACGCCTTTGACTACGCCCTTTCCGGAAACGGTGGCAATTTTGGCATTACTGGGCTTGTAGGTTACGGTTCCAATGCCCTTGGCGGTGACGTTCAACGTTTTGCCTTTTACCACCGAGGCAGGCGCAGAGACGGTCAGCGTCTGGTTTGCCTTGGCAATGGTGAAGGTTTTGGTGATGGTACCGGTGTAGCTTCCCTTGCCCGTTATCGTGACCGTTGCAGTACCTACATCGATGTTGTTGGAGTAGGAGACGGTGTAGTCTGTTCCATTGGTCAGGTTTTTGCCATTGACCTTCACCGTGGGAGTCTGGGTGATTGCACTTCCGGTGTAGGTCTTATTGCTGATGCCGCTTACCTCAGCATTGGCAATGGATGCAGCAGTAATCGAGAATGTCTTGCTGACTGTTCCGGTGTAGTTGCCTTTGCCCGTTATCGTAACCGTTGCAGTGCCCACGTTCGCATTATTGGAATACGTTGCCGTGTAGTCTGTTCCGCTGGTCAGGGTTTTGCCATTGACCTTCACCGTGGGAGTCTGAGTGATTGCACTTCCGGTGTAGG
>ATWA01000111.1 GCA_000421005.1 Clostridiales bacterium NK3B98 | reverse complement strand
AATTGAACGCCACATGAAGGTGTATGTTGCCAGAGTGATTGTTACCGTCATCGTGGGTGGCGACGATACACTGGTGTCCTCCGAAGTGTTTCCGGGCAAACTCCATCCCGATTTCCTGTGCAATTTCAGGCGTCAGACCATGCTTGTCCCTGTCCTCCTTTGAGAAAGAAATGATGATGTGATGAGACTTTACTTCCCGTTTCTCCCTGTTTTTGTGCCAGTGCTGGTTTGCAATCTGACAATCCGTGCTATATGACCAAACATCTGTGTTGATGGCATCAATCAGCACATTCTCCCGGAGAATCATTTTGTGCTGTGCGTTGTAAATTGGGCGTGCGTGGTCATCGTGCTGAAACAGGAAGTAGTTGACCGCATCCTGATAAAAATTGTTATGGCTCGGAATGTGCTTCAAGATCGCCACGGCAGTCCTCCATGCTTCTGAGGTTTCTCAGCGTCATGCTAATGTCACTAAGGCAGTTACCGATTGCGTCCGTCATTTGATGGTTGGGCTGTTCGCTGGAGTTCAGCTTGCGGGCGATTTGATTTAGGTTTGAACCGATCTACCCAAGCTGCCCGGTGACAGCTTTGCTTGTGGCTTCGTCCAGCGCATACTGGAGCACCGGGCGAGGGATTCTCCCGGTGAAGATTCTCCTGCGAATGTACTTGGAGCGGTTCTCGTTGAGAAGTTCGCAGATGATGTTGAGCTGCTCCCACTCATCGTCCGAGAGCCGGACGTTGACGAAGTGGGAACGATTGGTTTCGTCACGGTCTTGGTACTTTTTTGACATTGAATTTCTCCTACTACAATATATTTGGTCGATGTTCTTGACCTCCAGTCAAGAAATCGCCCATCTCGTTGCTTAAGCTGTTAGAATGGGGATGCAACCGGTCTGGCCGATTCCTCCAAGGACTCTCGTCCGTGCACAAGTCAGCCAACCGGCTCCTCATTCGCAGCGTTCGTTTTACGCAGGTTGAACCGCGTGTTCGTGTGAAACACCCAGTAGATTGAATCGGCAATGAGAGAAGCTGGTCTCGACCGTTGCAATATCATTCAAAGGGGATAGTTTCATGAACGCAGTTGGTATTGATGTTTCCAAGGGCAAGAGCACCGTCACAATCCGCCAGCCAGGCGATGTGGTCGTCTTAGCATCTCGGGATTACCGCCACACGCAGTCTTCCATCAACGACCTCATTACCACGATAAAGTGCTTGGAGGGTGAGACAAAAGTCTGCATGGAGCATACCGGCAGATACTATGAGCCGGTAGCGTCCTGGCTCTCACAGGCCGGAATTTTCGTCAGTGCGGTCAACCCCTGGCTCATCAAAGACTTCGGGAACGAATCTATCCGTACCCCTAAAACGGACAAAGCCGATGCGAAGAAAATTGCGCGATTTGCTCTTGACCGCTGGGCAAAATTGCCGCAATATAGTCGTATGGACGAATTACGAAACCAACTGAAAACCATGAACCGGCAATTCGGCTTCTACATGGAACAGAAGACCGCTATGAAGAACAATCTCATTGCGCTTCTTGACCAGACCTTTCCTGAAGCTAACAGCTTCTTCGACAGCCCGGCTCGCAGCGACGGCAGCCAAAAATGGGTGGATTTTGTCTACACCTACTGGCATGTGGATTGCGTTTGCAGCAAATCTCTTGACGCATTCACTGAGCACTACAAGAAATGGTGCAAGCGCAAGGGTTACAACTTCAGCGCAAGTAAGGCGGAAGAGGTCTATCTCGCAGCCGCTGACCTGATCGCCGTGTTTCCCAAGGACGACAACACCAAGTTGCTGATCCGTCAGGCTGTTGCAGTGCTGAACACTGTATCTGAAACTGTGGAAACGCTTCGCACCAAGATGGATCAGGCGGCGTCTCAACTCCCGGAATATCCCGTTGTCATGGAGATGGAAGGCGTTGGACATACCCTTGGCCCACAACTCATGGCCGAGATCGGCGATGTCACCCGGTTCCAGCATAGAGGCGCTCTCACAGCTTATGCAGGTGTGGATCCCCGCCCCAATGAATCTGGGGACTATGTCCGTAAAAGCAATCCGACTACCAAGAAGGGTTCTCCACATCTGCGAAAGACTCTCTTCCAGATCATGGACGGCCTCATCAAGCGCTCTCCTGCAGACGATCCGGTCTATGCCTTTATGGATAAGAAACGCTCACAGGGGAAGCCCTACTATGTCTACATGACAGCCGGCGCAAACAAGTTCCTGCGGATCTACTACGGCCGTGTAAATGCGTATCTCTCCCATTTAACGGAAGCGGAAGAATTATAACAACTTGCCATTTCTCCCAGGCCAGCGTTCTGCGGTGGCCTTTTTTCGTGCCTTCATTTCAGCCTGCACGTTTTGTTG
Organism: Clostridiales bacterium NK3B98; assembly: GCA_000421005.1. Lineage (GTDB taxonomy): Bacteria > Bacillota > Clostridia > Oscillospirales > Oscillospiraceae > Onthomonas. The sequence goes on along the minus strand of ATWA01000111.1, from coordinate 641 downwards.
ATTTTTTTCATTTTCTGCTTGACTTTTTCTTTGCAGACTACAACTGGGAGACCATTGAGCGCAATGACTTCAAGTTCTGGATTGACCGAATCAAATTCAGCGCAGAGCTGTACGACATCATCCGCATCGACCATTTCCGTGCCTTTGATACCTTCTGGAAGATCTCGGCGGACTGTCCCACTGCCATTGACGGTCAGTGGATCGAACCCCCAGGAGAGGCGCTGCTGAAGCGGCTGTTTCAAGAGCTGCCTGATGTGTGGCTGATTGCCGAGGATCTGGGTGATCTGCGCCCGGAGGTGCTGGAGCTTCGGGACGAGTTTAAGCTCCCCGGCATGAATGTGGCGGAGTTCACCCTGAACCGGAAGGGCAGCGTGACGAAAAATCAGGTGATCTACACGGGCACCCACGACAACCAGACCGTTCTGGGCTGGTATCAGGATCTGAGCGACAAGGAGCGGCGGAAGGTAGACCGCCGTCTCCGCCGGGAAGGGCGCAAGGGCGACAGCGTGGTGGACCGGATGCTCCACATGGTGCTGGACAGCCAGTCGGATTACGCCGTGATCCCTGCCATGGACCTGCTGGAGCTGGACGACTCCGCCCGGCTGAACACCCCCGGCACTGTGGGCAGCCCCAACTGGGAG
>ATWA01000110.1 GCA_000421005.1 Clostridiales bacterium NK3B98 | reverse complement strand
TGCACGAAAGCATTTCAGCGGTCATCAGTGCGTTGTCGCTACTCACGATGACGGGCATAATGGCAGTGGCTCGATTCATTGCCACATTTCGTTCAACAGCCTCCGTGTCAAAGATATTCCACAACCGGAATACTCCAAGCTGGAACGTGACGGAAAAGCAGGCTACAAATTCCACAATACCCCGGAATGTCTCCGTTACCTGAAGGCAGACGTAGAGCGAATGTGCCGAGAGAACGGGCTTCATCAAGTGGAATTGAACCGCAAAGCAAAGCAGAACGTCACGGATAAAGAGTATTGGGCAACTCAACGAGGACAGGAGCGACTTGACAGGAAAAATGATGCTATCCGCAGTATCGGCGGCAAACCAACTGAATCCAAATTCAAAACGGAACTAGCCAGAATCCGGCAGGCTATTGACGAAACGAAGCAAAAATGCAACTCCATTGAAGATTTCAAAGCAATCCTAAAACGGGAACACAACATCGTCGTTACGGAAAGTCGTGGACGCTGGAGTTACCTCCCGGAATACCGCAACCGTCCCATCACTTCCCGCAGGCTGGGCAATAATTACAGCAAAGAAGCCATCGAAGCGTTCATTAACCAGCGCCTTTTGGAATTGCAGCAACAGGAGGCAGCGAAGCAAGCGCCACAGGCTGCGCCTGAGAAAAAGGTAGAGCAGAAGTCCGAACAGAAGCCCTCACGCCCGATCATTGAGACGGTAATCACCGGACGCATCATCGACCTGAGCGACCCGAAGATTCAGGCGAGTTACAGCCTTACTCAGTGGGCAAAAATCCAGAACCTGAAAGCCATGAGCATGAGCTTCAACTACCTCACCGAAAACCACCTGCTCAACCTCGACGACCTGCAAGCAAACATTGAAGACCACAAACAGGACTTCAACCACGACACTCAACGGCTCCTCCGGGTAGAAAAGAATCTGAAAGAATGCAACGGATTGTTGAAGCATCTCGGACTCTACCACAAGTACCGCCCACTGTATGAGCAATACCTGAAAACCCGGAAATCTCCTAAATTCCGGGAGAAAAATATCCAGGGGTTACTGCTTTATGATGGTGCTGTGAAATATCTGCATGAGTATCAACGAGAGCATAACGTCAACTCTGTCCCCAACTATCAGTCGCTGAAAGAAGCGAAGGTCAGGCTCACCGCCCAGCAGCAAGAACTCTATGATCGTAGACGTGTCTTGAAGTCCACAATCAAGGCCATGGAAGACGGGTATAATCTTCTGATGCAGCATGAGCATACTATCCATCGCACTCTGAACCGAAACAAGTTCTACGAAATCGAATAAGAGCGTCAGTTGCCGCAATCCGCTAAGTTGATGATTTCCGGTTTGCCAGTACGCTGGAACCTCCGCTGCGCATAATCCATAAACTCCCGAGTATTGCTGCCAATATGTCTTGCGTACATGATAAGAACATCACACTGGTCAATCATGTACCGGTTTGCCCGGATAATCGCTGCTCGTTTGGGAATCGCCTCCTGTCCTTCCGGATAGATGATCTCATCAAACCCCATCCCGTACTTGAAAGTGCTTGTCTCATAGTATGGCAGCAGCAGAATAAGCCTTATTGCTGGATGCTGTCTCTTTGCTTCCCGAACTGCCCTTGCAGCCATACGGTCAAAAGCGCCGTAGTGGCCAACAACAAACTCGGTTTCTCCATGTAATGCGAGCCTTTCTACTTCTGAGACAATCCGAGAGTATACGTCCGCTGGGGTATCCCGGTGCCCGATGAAAAAGCATGTGCTCATACCAACCTCCATTTAGACGATATAACGTCTCGATAGAAGTATATCATCGCACCCAATGAAAGTCGATATAAAGTCTTAGTTCTTTCCCGGAACGGGTAGACTACAACTAGACGATATATCGACAGGAGGGACGGTATGAACACGAGGCAAGCGGTAGCAATTCGCATTCAGCAGCTTTGCGCTGAATATGGGTACAATATCAATTCTCTTGCTCGGAAGGCGGCTGTTCCACCTACCACGGTGAAGTCGATCATCTATGGAACCAGCAACAATCCGGGGATTGTGACCATCAAACTGCTGTGCGATGGGCTTGGTATCACGTTATACGATTTCTTCGATACACCGCTGTTCAGAGAAATGGGGATGGAGGAAATCGAGTGATTGCTTTTCTGCACTTTTTACAATCTGATCTTTCAAGGGCAAAACAGCTATTTACTTGAAATTCCTCCCAGTCTTGATTTCCCTTGTATTCACTGCTTCTATTGTGTCTATATTTCAGCCAATCGCCGCAATTCGACAACTTTTTCTCTTGCAAATCTCTCTTTTCTGGACTATACTATCCATGCAATCACAAATTGCATATCGAATGAACGGATGCTTCTCAACTGAATCTGTATTCTCAATCCACGGGATTGGTGCGTGCAGAGGAAGATGGGGAGCTTTTTCATTGCTCCCCCACAAATACGAATGAACGGACGCAAATCCAGCGCCAAGGAGGACAGTACAATTAACTACAAGAACGAATGACGGACAGAGGGTATCAACATACATCAACACAAAATCTATCATCAAAAAGGAGATAACTACATGACCGACAACATCCCTGATGTCCTGACCGCAAAAGACCTGCAAGCATACCTCCACATCTCCAGAGCCGGAGCCTACAACCTTCTGAGCCGGGCAGATTTCCCCACGCTCCACATTGGGAAACGCAAGCTGGTGACGCTTTGCAACCTCCAAGAGTGGATGTCAAAAAACGCTGGCGGAAACACGCTTTAAAGCGTTGAAGTTTTCAGCAATACATGATACAATAGCAAACAGAAAGGCTGCCTCCGATGTTACCAGCACCAGAGGCAGCCACGGCAAAGACTGTTACCAGCAGTCATTGCCAGACGCAAACACCAAACTGTGACAAAAATTCAGCATCCTGCGCCCCTTCATTGTACCAGAGTCGGCGCAGCGGTGCAACGAAAGGAGCAAACTTTTTCATGGCAAAACGAAACGCACAGGGAAA
>ATWA01000109.1 GCA_000421005.1 Clostridiales bacterium NK3B98 | reverse complement strand
CTAGGGAAGCGCTGAATAAATCTCTCGGATGGATGAGCGAGGATGTTTTTTGCCAGTCGGGGATAAAAGACCGAAGGAATACTGACGTATTTCAAGGGATTTTAGACCCGGATGGCGGAAAACAGACCGCTCAGACGCCGTAGCCTGATTTGTTCAGCGGTTCCCTAAATACAGTTGATGGCCTCCACCAGTGCTTCGGTGTCCAGATGGGTGTAGACCCGCTCTGTGAGGGTCATGGCCCCGGAGTGTCCCACGATCTTCTTGATCATGGTCTGGTCCACATGAGCCTCTGCCAGCAGGGAGATACAGGTGTGACGGGTATCGTAGGGCTTGTGATCAAAGCCAAGCTGCTCCATCAAAGGCGTCCAGTAGCTGTCATAGTAGTTGCGGTAGGAAAAGTGCTTGTGGTCCGGCGTGTGGAGCAGCCAGTCACAATCGGAGCTTTCATACCACGACTTGTAAAACGGTAGCACTTTGTCTGCAATGGGTACCCTGCGAATTCCGTTCTCCGTTTTGCTGGAGACCACGTCGAAGTACTGTTCCCCCAGATTGACATGTTCCTTTTTCAGATCCAGCAGCTCTGAGATACGACAGCCGTTGTAGATCAGCATGAGGATGATCTGAAAATACGGCTGCTCGGTCATTTCCCACAGACGCTCAATCTCAGCCTTTTCAAACCGGTTGTGGTCCCGCTTGTCCGGGTTCCGCTCCTTGTAGCGTACAATATCCACATAATCGGAGTAATCCTTGTTGCAGATATCATTCTTCATGGCAAACTCATAGAGCTGACTGAACAGACCCTTCAGCTTTTTCAGGGTGGGATAGTTTTTCCCGCAGTTGTCCACCACAAATTGCAAATCCATCAGCCGGATGTCCTTGAAGGTGCGGTTATACAGCGTGCCGCAGACCTTATAGGAGGCCTCATAGCCGTGGATATTGGACTTGGAGATGGTGGGATATTTGACCTTCGACCACTGGTCGTAGACATCCTGAAAAGTGGCCTTGGCAGCCTTTGTGTCAAAGGGGTTCTGGTTGAATTCTGCCAGCATTTGAAGCCCCTCCGCCTTGGTGGCTGCATAGCCTACAATCAGGTACTTCTGCACCATTTTGTCCTTCTTCGGGTCGTACTCCCAGCCTGCGGTTTTCCGAACCATGTAGGGTTTTCTGCGTTTTCCGGACATTTTCTTGACACTTCCATATCCGTTGGGTAATTTCAAGTGGTATCAATCTTCCTTTCGCCCAGGTGATTTATTTGACACAGGACATCTGCCCTGACATCAACCCATTTATTGCTCGCCGTCCTCTTGGGCGGCTTTTTTTCTTGCCTCCATCATCTGACGGTCAAGCTCGTTGCGGCGCTGGAGCCGGGTCAGCTCGTCCATCTGCTCATAGGTGCGGTTCGTGAGGGCGTCTGCTGCGTAAGCGCCGCAGTAGTCGTCAAACCATTCCTCCATGGCATCGTGGCTCGTCCAATAGGTTTCCAGCATGTGCCGCTGGGACTCAAACTCCCGCAGGAAGTTGTAGATGGCGGCGTTTCCCTCTGCACTCCGATCCCGTGCATCGAAACGAATCGTGCAGGAGCGCTCTCCGCCCTCAGATGGGATGTGCTCTTCAATCTCGAAGTGGATTTCCTGCTTCTCGTTCAAGTGATAGAAAAAGGCGAAAACGTCCGCAAGGGTGTCCAGATGGACGCTGTTTTTGTCAAAACCAATCAGATAGGCAGGAGTGGTTTTTAGTTCCCACGCAATAAGCCGAATGATGGAGAGAGAGGGTTCAATCTCCCCACTCTCGTACTTCTGGATGGTTCGTAGTGTCTTCCCCAGACGATTTGCCAGTTCTGTCTGACTGAGCTTTGCCTTTTTTCTGGTTTCTTTGATTCTGGCACCCAGCTCGGCAGGCGAGTGTTTCATAAGACCACCTCTTCCTTTTCTCTCTGTCCTTGCATTGTAACACGATGTCTTGCGAATTGCAAGAACGCCATACGAAAAAATAATTCGCATTCAGTGTTGACAAGCAGGAATGAGGTCTGTATAATCAGAATACGAATTGCAAGTTCGTATTCTGGCATAAGGAGGTGAGACTATGGAACAGAAGCTGTACATCGAGCTGCCCCGGTTCAGCGGCCGCAACGTGCCTATCGCAGAGATTGCCAAAGCCATGCACAAGGACTCTCAGTATGTCCGTATCGGTCTGCAGCGTGGGTTGCTGAAATTCGGCTATGCCCTGAAGCTGGACGACTCCAACGAGTACAACTATTACTGTCCAGACCGAAAGGTCTGGGAGGAGATCGGCTACTTCCAGCCTGAGACGGTCTGAAACAAAATGCCCTTGCCTGGTAAGGCAAGGGCACTGCGAACCAAAACACAGGGCTGCTGTGTTTACGATTCCCTGAACACGAACAGTATAGCACGGCGGCCTCTCACTTGTAAACGGGAGGTAAGATGAATTATTCAACGATACCGGAAGAACTAAAACAAACCGGACTCTTCTGCTGCTGGCGTTACGAGGACAGAGGGGGCAGAAAGACCAAAGTACCCTACCAGCCCGCCACGGGAGAGCGAGCCAAAAGCAACGACCCCGGCAGCTTCGTGTCCTTTCAGCAGGCGGTCAGCGCCAAAGACTATGATGGCATCGGCGTGGGGATTTTCAACGGTATCTGTGCCATTGATTTGGACGACTGCATCACCGAGGACGGGCGCTACACCCAAAACGCTTCGGAGATCATCGGCATCATGCACAGCTATACGGAACTCAGCCCCAGCGGACGTGGGATACACATCCTCTTTCGTGCCGAGGGCTTTGACTACGATACGGGAAAGTATTACATCATGAACCACAAGCAGGGCATAGAGGTCTATGTGGCGGGGGCAACCAGCAAGTATGTCACCGTCACCGGGAGGCGTGCCCACGATTATCCCTTCGGAGAGCGAAGCAAAGAACTGTCTCAGGTGTTGGAGCGGTTTATGCGCCGAGCAACCCCTCAGAATACCGCTGGCAGAAATGGCGCAAATGGCGAAAACAATCAAAATGCCC
>ATWA01000108.1 GCA_000421005.1 Clostridiales bacterium NK3B98 | reverse complement strand
GGCCATGCGGCGGATGGCTTTGGGACTGCCCAAGTGTTTTGCAATCAGGTCGCCCAGCTCTGCCGGGTGACCGATGCCGGTGAGGGTGTCCTTCAGTTCGTCTCTGGCGTCCAGCCAGTCCCAGTTGGGTTCTCTCATTTCTGTCTCCTTCCTTAAGGAAGCGCTGAATAAATCTCTCGGATGGATGAGCGAGGATGTTTTTTGTCAGTCGGGGATAAAAGACCGCAGGAATACTGACGTATTTCAAGGGATTTTAGACCCGGATGGCGGAAAACAGACCGCTCAGACGCCGTAGCCTGATTTGTTCAGCGGTTCCTTAATTCTGATGACTGTTCTGGCTGGATTATAGCAGGCGGCGGAACAAACAGCAACCGTTTTCCGACCTCAGGTACAGCAACAGAGCCGGCACGTTGTTGGTGTCGGCTCTGCGATGGTTTACTTTGTTCCGGTGAGTGCCACGCCGTTTACATAGAGGGTGTAGCCGTTGGAGATCACGTTCTCTGCATTTCCAGTGAACTCGGTCACATAGCTGTCCCCGGTGAGCGTCCATGTGCTGCTCTCGTCCAAAGTGACCTGCACCGTTCCGGTTTCGGTGGAGACGGTCTCTCCTGAGGCGTTGACGATGCTGCCGTCAATGCTGCCGGTGAAGTCGGAGTCTTCGGTCAGCTCCAGCGTCAGGGTGGAATTGTCCCCCACCTTAATGGCGCCGTTCAGCGTCTGGTCGATTGCCTTCAGGGTTGCCGTATTTTCCCCGCCGCTCCATCCGTCGTCACAGACCGAGAGAAGGATATTGTCAGCGTCCTCGTTGACGATGTCCACATCGTTCAGGGTAATGACAGCGCTGGTGTTGGTGACACGGAAGACGTGACCGCTTTTGCTCTTCAGGCTGCCATCGGTCATGGTGAAGGTGCTGGTGCCGCTGTCTGCGTCTCCGGACATGGACTGATAGATCATAATGCTGTCCAGGAAGGTGGCATTTCCGTTGCATTTGGTGTTGTCGGCGGTGAGATCGCAGTCGTTCAGGGTGATGGAGTTCAGCCCCTCAATGCACACGCCCTCGGACAGGTTGGAAATCAGCTCTGCGTCGTTTACGGTCACGTCTGCGGTGGAGTAAATGGCCGGGGAGCCCAGACCGTTGGTGGTATAGGTGCCGCCGTTTACCTTCACTGTGCCGCCGCCCCGGTCGGTGCGGATGGCGGCGGAGGAGCGTCCGCTGGTGGTGACAGTGAGATTGGTGGCGTTGGTGATGCCGCCCCCGGTGGTCATAATGCCGCCGGAGCCGTCGCCGGTGGTGGTGATGGTGGAGTCGGAGATGTTCACGGTGGTGCCGTCTCCGGCTGCGCCGTTCTGCCCTCCGTTGCCGCCGTAGCTGAACACACCGTTGGCGCCATCTGCGTCAGAGGTGATGTTCGCCCCGGAGATATTGACAGTAGCGCCATCCTTGGCGAGAACGGCGGCGTTCAGGCCGTAGAAGTTGCAGTTGTCTCCTCCATCCGAGTCTCCGGTTTTGGTGACCGTGGCATCGGTGATGGTCACCTCACCGTCGGTGCTGATGAGCAGGGCGCTCTCATCGGCGGTGGTGCTGGCGTAGGTTTCCCCGCTCTGGGTGTCGGTAGAGGTGATGGTGGTGGCAGCGGTGTAGGTCACATCACCTGAGCCTCCACCGGGTGCTCCGCCGGGCTGACCCATACCGTCGGGGGGATCTCCGGGAGGGTTGCCCTCGGGAGGCTCGCCGGGGAAGTCCCCCTCCGGGGGCTGGGCGGATTCGCTTTCTTCGGTGCCGGTCTCTTCGGTTTCAGCGGTTTCCACTGTCTCTGCAACGGCGGTGCTCTCCTCCTCCGCTGTCTCTGTGACAGTGGTGCCGCAGGCAGTGAGGGCAGAGACAAGCATCAGCGTGCTGAGCAGCATCGCAATGGTCTTTTTCATGGTGGGATCACTCCTTTGTTTGATCTGAGAAGAGTATAGCAGGCAAAGCTGAAATCAGCCTGAAAACATCCAATGTTTTTCAGCTATCTCATACAGCAAATTTTCTGCGCAAATTTTGTGATATCTTTGTCTCGGCGTTTCACAGGAAAGCGAAAAACGCAAATATCGTAAAATCAAAAGTCAATCCCTGATAAGACTTCCCGAAATGAATCGACTATAATAACATACGAAAGGAAACAATTGGCAATGAACTGAACCGCAAATATCAGAAAGCGAGGAAATCAAAATGAGCAAAAAATTGCCTGTTGCCATTCAGGTCTACGGTCTCCGTGACCTGCTGGAGAACACCCCCGAGAACTTCAAGTCTGTCATGGAGCAGGTGAAGGCTCTGGGCTACGACGGCGTGGAGCTGGCCGGGCTGTACGGCATTGCCCCTGAGAAGGTGAAGGAAATTCTGGATGAGGTGGGTCTGGTGCCCATCAGCGCCCACGTCGCCTTTGACGAGATGATGAACGATCTGGACAAGGTCATCGCCGACTATTCCACCATCGGCGTGAAGTATCTGGTCATGCCCTACATGGCGGAGGAGTACCGTCCGGTGAATCCTGAGGGCTTTGCCAAGTTCCTGCCCATGCTGAATGAAGTGGGCGCCAAGATCCACAAGGCTGGCATGACCTTCCTGTATCACAACCACGACTTCGAGTTCGTCAAGCTGCCCGACGGACGTTGGGGCTATGATGCCATGTTCGAGGCCATTCCCCACGACAATCTCATGCCTGAGCTGGATACCTGCTGGTGTGATGTTGCCACCGGCGACGCTCCCGGCTTCATCAAGAAGTACACCAACCGTATCCCCGTTGTCCATCTCAAGGACTACATCAAGCGGGGCGAGGTCAAGAATATGTACAAGCTCATCGGTATCGACACCGAAGAGTCAGAGGGCGACACCGGTTACTTCGGCTTCCGTCCCGTGGGCTTTGGTCAGATGGTCTGGGAGGACATCCTCCCCGCCGCCATCGAGGCAAATGCTCAGTGGGTGGTGGTGGAGCAGGACGAGCACTACGACGTGGAGCCGCTGGAGTGCGCACGGCGGAGCCGGGAGTATCTGAAAATCCTCGGATGGTAATTTCTCTGTATCACAGGGGCGATTCGTGAATCGCCCCTACATAGGTCATCTTTTTACGCTGAAAGGAGCAAAAACATGAAGGAAATTCGCATTGCAATCATCGGCTGCGGCATGATCTCCCACCGCCACATGACTGTCATCAACAACCTGAAAAAGCGTGGTCAGAACCTG
>ATWA01000107.1 GCA_000421005.1 Clostridiales bacterium NK3B98 | reverse complement strand
TTTTCCCGGCACCACTGCCGGACTGAAATGCCGCTGCTTCGGCAGGCGGCCACCCGTTCCGACCAGAGTTCATGTCTTTCACGTTGATTCAGCTTGCGCAGACTTTTCTCCATTTTGAGATACCTCCCATGTTTCTGACCGACTCGGTTGCGTGACTGAGCGAGTCGGTTGCAGTTGGGTAGATTATCTCACTTTGGGGGGACGGGGAATAGACGGGGGTGGAGTTGACGCTTACCTACCATACACTTGGAGTTTCAAATAATGTGATTGTGAATGTGGGCGTGATCAATATGGGTAGCAACAAGCAAAGCGTGTTCCCCCCTTCAGAAACCGCTTTGCGAACTCATATCCAATTTGGTCTGCCTCTTCCGCTGTCACTTCTCCCGGCTTGAAAGACTGGCGAAACTAATAGGCAATGACATCATGCTTTTGCTCTCTGCCCGTGATTCTGCGATACTCCTACTTGGATAAAAGAAACTCCGTATCTGCAGTTTTGGGAGCGCATTCGTAGACTGAGATCAGTTCGCCATCCGAAGTTTTATCCGGGTTTTAGGCATATGCTATGCGGCCGCCGAGGCAATGGACAAGGGTTTTCCCCTTGCTGATGTGCAGGGGGATTATTCGGATTGTGGCCATACCTCCAACCCTCCTATCTGTCTAAAAATGTAAACTATTTGTAAACTAGCACTCTTTTTGGGTGAGTGCTAGTTGTAAATTCTTCCTTTTGATGCTATAATGAAAATGCTTTATACATAGGTATAAAGGAAGAGCATTGTTGTCAAGCTTTCCAGCAGAATATCTTTCAAGATTTCTCGCCGGAGTGTTGAATCCGCTCGGGACAATATGACCAGAGCCGTTATGACACTTAGAAGCATTATGGCATCATCCTCTCGCTTGATTATTATAACACGATCAAGTATTGCAACAACTGGATAGCTGGTAACTCCCGACACAATAGCTTTATGCTAATACGAGATACCACGTAAAAACGTATATCCGCCGGCTTAGGAACGCTATCCTCCATGCCGGTGGATATTGCATTTTAAAGGGGTCTAAAAATGGATACTGAACTCTGGCTTTCTTTGCCTCAAACAATAGAAAAAAGCAAGAAACAATATGCACACTTTGACTTTCGAACAGATCTTTCAAAGTGCGCTGACTATGTAAAAGACCCTAATAATATTGCAACACACAGCTTCTATCCCTTTATTCACTACAAGAAGAAAATGATCAAATATTTTCTTAGGAAAGATGAAAGAGGGAAAAAAGTAAAGGAACGAGATATTTGTTATGCAGCTCATATTGATCGCTGCATCTTGCAGTATTATAGTTTTCTTCTCAATCAACTATACAATCGGCGTCTCAGAACTGATAATATCTATCATGTTCCAGTGGCATACCGAACCGATCTCCACGAAAACAATATCAAAACATCAAAAAAGGCCTTCGATTTTATGCGATCAACTCCCCGAAACTATATCATGATTGGAGATTTCACGAAATTCTTTGACAGACTTGATCACAATTACCTAAAAAAGCAATGGTGTTCGCTCCTAAATAGTACTTATCTGCCCGCCGATCATTATAACATATTCAAAAATATTACCCGCTATAGCCGGTGGGAGTTAGATGACCTACTTCATCTTAACGGTTTAAAAGATACCAAGAGTAATAGACAAAAGTTAAACAAGAGGCAGACAGTATTGACCCGTGAGCAATTTCATAAGAATAGATCTCACATACAAAGAAACAAGTATTCTTACGGGATACCTCAAGGTTCTCCAATCAGCGCATTGCTTGCAAATGTTTATATGCTGGACGTTGACCGCTACATAAACCAGGTCGTTACATCATACTGCGGCCTGTATATGCGGTATAGTGATGATTTTATTATTGTTTTACCTTTAATAGACGAGAATGCAGCAATTAAAACACTATCGGAATTGACCTCATATTTAAATACCGTTCCCGGTCTTACTCTCGAACCTGATAAGACTCAATACTATTTGTATGATAACGGGCAGTTGGAAAACTGTGGGAAAAGGTTTCATGCAGATGCAGATACAAATAAACGATTTGTCAATTTTTTAGGTTTTACATTTGACGGAAACAGAGTTAGCATTCGGTCGAAAACGATTTCAAAGTATTACTACAAAATGTACCGAAAGGCCAAAACCATCACAAAGAACAGTGGATACACCTCAAATGGCACAAAAATAAGCGGTGAAAACTTATATAAGCACTATTCTATTGATGGAGCAAAGAACAAAAATGGAAACTTTATATCATATGTATTGCGGGCAGCAGATGTATATAAGGATGATCAGTTTTTTGAACAGATTACAAAAAGACACAAGCAAAAAATACGAAAAGCTCTAAATCGGGGAAAAATGGTTGGCTCAGTTTCCATTAACCCCAAACGGAATTCTGAATAGCACATCTCAAATTCTGCACTCTCCCTACCATCCAAACCGCTACCATCGGCAAACCCAAGGGACTGAGCGCAATGGCGATTGCCGTGAGGTTAATCCCATTCTTGGCGGAGTAGGCCAGTAGCACCGCAAACCCAGCAATCCCAACACTGTTCCGGCGAGTCCGAATACGAATGCGGAGCAGCAAAGTATGCCTGAGGCTACCGAAACCAGTATGGTCAGGATCAGGACAACGGGAGCAGTTAAGATTTTCGATAACGCTTTCTTGGTTCGGTCTCTTTCCATTTTTTTGAGGTAGCCCTGGCAGATTATCCCAATTCTTTTCTCATCCGTCTTGGTCAGCTTCTCATGGTCTACAATAGCCAGATATTTACAGTAGAACTGTACAGAGCGGAGCAGAAGGTCTAATAAGGTCTCTGGCGTGGAGCAACAGTCGGCCCGCTCCAGTTATCCATTTTCTTTTCCCAAAAGAGGACTGTCATGCCGTGTCGGGTTGAGACAACCTCTATGTCCCGATCTGCCTCCAAATAGTCGTGAAACCACGTCAGCACCTGTTCATTTGTCATGAGGCTCACTTCTTCCATTCACTTCATTTGTCATATTCTACCTACCTGACCACACACATTCCGCAATTTTGCGAAGATTAAGATTCGCAGAGGGAGGACAGCCGTCCCCCCTCTGCTGTTTTCTTATTGTATTGTTTACCGTGTCATCACCCCGCAACCTAAAATGGTCCCCTTGTCAAGACCACGTCCGCAAATTTTATCGTGAACGGTTTTCCACCCAATTCTGACTTTGGCTACATCCCGAGCCACCGGTCGGGTGAACGGACCACGCAGCCGC
>ATWA01000106.1 GCA_000421005.1 Clostridiales bacterium NK3B98 | reverse complement strand
TCCTCTCCGGCTCGGCGAAAGCAATCCTGGAGAAAGTCACGCTCCAGCGTCAGCTGACCGATGGTCTTCAGCATCTGGTTGTTCCTCTTCTCCAGGGCAGCATCCTTTCTCCGAGCCTCTTTCTCCAGCTTCTTCGGATTCTCGAAGACGGTTTGCGCATTTTCCAGAAACTCCCGTTTCCAGTTGCGCACCATGTTGGGGTTCAGGTTGTGCTCTGCAGCGATTTCGCCCAGCTCCTTCTCCTCCCGGAGTACCTCCAGGACAATCTTCGTCTTGAATGCTGCTGTGTATGTGCTTCGTGGCATGTGTCATCTCTCCTTTGCATTTGTTGGATCATACCACGTTCACGATGTTTTTGGAATACGTGGGCCTGATTCTGGGGACCATTATATTGATTCCGCTTTTTGCTTTCTCTTTATCGACGCACTACCACAAGCTCAGCTCAAATAAAGTGCTGAAAAAATGTGGTCGCCGTGGCAGCATCCGCCGAATCTTTCGATAACTGCCATACCTCGTCACCCTCTATGTGGCCCGGCGCTAACAACCTCTCCGGTCCTTCTGCCCAGAATTGAGGAAGTTTTATTATTTGAAAACGCATTACTGCGATTATCAGTCTACTCTGCGTAATTAAATTGTACTCCCATTAGAGCCTTTGGCCTTCTTAATGGGGCAAACCATAATGCATTGATAGCACCGTATGCAAATACTATCATCTATAACAGGGTAATCAAACCCCTCTTCATCAGGCTGCATCGATATTGCTGACTTTGGGCAGATTGCATAACAAGCTGTGCATCCACAGCAGTCTTCTTTTTTTTCGAACAAAATTGGTACTGCTCTTTTCACTTTCGACACCTCAATCAAATTGATGAAGTATTTTTTTTATTTTTCGCTTCATCCTAAAGAGAAATGACACTTTTATATCCCTCCGAATGTCTTTACCGATGTCAATGTGTTTTCTCCTATAAAATCGGTCAGCATTAGTATTCCTAGAAACCGATTTAACCACTGGAGAGTTTGTCTTTATAACCGTCTCATTAGATATCTCACATATAATGAGATGCTCAGTTAAAGCTTCTAAGAGACGAACCGCATTTTCATTATGTGCCATTACAATACTTGTTCCCATGTCGTCAAAGAAGTCTGGCATAAGATCATGTACACCCCAGAAGTCTGCAATTGTAAAATCAGCTATTCGATCTATGCCTCTGAAACTGCACTCATAGCAGCTTTCTCGCAGATAAAGATTATGTATAAAACCCTGCACATATGGGTCTTTATGCCACGAATTGATATAATACTCCCCATTTAGATAATCTATCTTAAGGCTAAAATCTCTCCATCCGTTGGTCTTGTCTCGGAAGTTAACAGCACGGACCTCTTTTCCTGCAGCCCTCTGTTTCAGATATTTATTCCATACCATGGGACTTGGTACACCATGGCAGATAAAATCAACCGTTATAAGATTGCGTCTATCGATTTTCGCAGTGTCAAGGTAGGAAATCAGCCCTAACACCTGACATGGTGTGCTACAAAACAAAACTTTACGTTTATCTCGAAGATTCTCACCCACATAATTATAGGATTCACGCATAGCAGATTGAACGTATTTGCTTTGAAGTATTCTTGGGAGATCTTCTAACTTTTCAACCGCCCGATGTTCCACACCCCATTTATCATTATACGAAGCACCATAAACCACACCATTCTGTGAAAGCACCAGTTCTGCAAGAGAATAGAACACTCCCCCGGAAGAACTTTGTTTTCTGATTTTTTCATCCTTGTTATATGCCGCGAACGATCTTGTCATGTAGATATTGGCAACACTCATGCCGCCACCTCCATGGAATCGGTATTATATTGTTCGCAAGAGCCGCAATCAACTGTAGAGAAGCTAGAAGTTAAATCAAGCTCTACCCCCCCCATATGAGTTATCAGGTACTTCATTTTATTCTTAATTTTACTCATCATCGATACCTTCAGTAGATCATTAATAATTTGTATCAAATCTTCTCCGCTGTTCAGTCGCTTATAAAATTCATAGCTCTTTTCATTTCTTGTTGTTGACTGAACAAGACATAAGTTCTTTTTGATTGCTTCATCAATACTCCCTTCCGCCCAGCGAATGCTCTCCTTAATAGCATTAAAAGTTTGTATTCCTTTATCAGTGTGGATAAGTATAAGGGAGGTTCCCTTATTATCGTCCATCTCCGGGAGGTGACTACCAACGCCCCAATAATCTCCAATAGTAATATCTGTACACCTTTCAACGCCCTTAAATGCACACTCGAAACAAGAAGGCCTCGTATATAGATTTGCAAGCGTTCCCTGCATATATGGAGCCTTTCTTCTAGGGGTAACTATTACTTTCCCATCGGATGTTTTTTCATACCAAGCATAATCTCCATTTGACCATCCCGTAGTCTTATCTCGCATATTTACAAATATCAGTTCACGCCCTCGATCATTTAAAGATTTCTTATAGGCATTCCATGCCATTCTACTTGGAGCTCCATGGCATATAAAGTCAATAATAAGGAGTTTAGCTTGGTCAACTTTTCTAATCTCCAAATATGATTTAAGGCCAGCGCATTGACATGGCATACCAACGAACAGAACATAAACTCCTTCCTTTAGGCACTGTTCAACCTGCCGCATTGTGTCTTTTAGGTCTGACGCAACATATTTTGATCCTTGTGAAGATGATAAATCTTCAATACTATCTATCTTCTTGTGCATCACATTAAGCGCATCATAACAGGCGGCAAAAACTACACCTCCAATAGAAAGAACAGTTTCAGCAATTAGTGGATATATTCCTCCGGAGGAACTATTCATTCTTTCTTTTTCTCTTAGGCTATAGCCGGCGTAAGCCTTTGTTATCATATTGCATCCCTCATCATAAACACTATGATATAAAAATTATCGTTGCCTGCTGGCAACATTTATAATCTAAAACCCGATAAATGTGGCGCATTTCAGCAGATAAATTTTCTTCAACAACATCTTAATCAGTATAATAAACAACAAACTTCCAAGCAGAGCGATAGGAAGAATTAGTAATATGGTTATCCATCTGACTAAGCCAAAGGGGAGCCCACCATGGCCAGAGCCAACCTGTCGAAGAGAGCACCACCAAATCCCCGTCTGCTAAATCGAAAGCTGAACTCATTCAGATACTCCTGAAGGTTCTTCTTCGGCAGGCCATGATAGGTGCCGAGGATAGACGCTTTGGCATTACTGATGATGGTATGTAGCCACTGAAGGCTCTCTGTTTTCGGGTC
>ATWA01000105.1 GCA_000421005.1 Clostridiales bacterium NK3B98 | reverse complement strand
TTCGGAGCAGGACAGCCGGGTTTTGATGACGATATTGCTGGGGTCTTGCGAAATGTTATGCTTCATGATTGCCTCCAAAGTGTGGTGTATGCTGCCGCCTGTGGCGGCTCCTGCGTCCGTCAGGACGCTAAACCGGAGAACCTTTGCCGCCGACTGTTGGGCGAAAAAGGTTCGGAGCCGAGGGACCGGGGAGCGGAATCCCCGGCAAGTATCTGTCCCGGTGGCGCTGAAAGCGGTACCATGGACGATACTTGCTCTCTGTTTGCCCCCACGCCCCCTGTCACTTTCGGGCGTGGTTTCCCAAGCGCGGGGGCAAACGACAGGGGCGATCCCTGTGGCTGTTTCCCTCCGGAAACAGGGACAGGCTGAGCCCCTGTCCCACCCCAGAGCAATCCTCTGCTCTGGGGTGCTGGATGACCCCGGGCGCAAGCCGGGGGTCATCCCCATCGGTTCCCTCATCCAGAGGCGAACCGATGGTTGCGGTCAGAACCGCCCTGGATCTGCACCGCAAATCCTCTGGATCGCTCCACGATCCGCCCGGCCAGCGCCTCGTCAAAGCCCGCAATCTGCCGCAGATTGAACTCGGTGCTGAGAATCACCGGCTTGTCCCCGTGATTGTACCGGGCATCCAGCACCTCGAAGGCAAGGCGGATGTCGGCGGCGGTGGGGGAAGTGCCACGCTGGACTTTGAGAAAGTCGTCCAGATAGAGCACCTGACAGGTTTTCAGCGGTTCCAGCAGGGCGGCGTAGGCAGCGGCATCAGTGACCACGCCTTTGGCATTGGATGCCCATTCCACCCAGCGGAAGATCTGAACGTCATGCCCGCTGAGAATCAGACTGCTGGCAATGGCGGTGCAGAGATGGGTTTTGCCGCACCCGGAGGGACCGGAGAGGAAAAACCAGCGGTTCAGGTCAGAGTCAGCATAGGTCATGGCGGCCTCCTTTGCCTGCTGCTGCCACGCATACGGGGTCTGGAACCGCTCAAAGGTGCGCTGGTCGTAGAGCTCCAACAGCCCCCGGCTTTTTAATCGGGTGAGATTCTGACGGATGCGCAGACAGGAACAGGACTTCGCCCGGCGGAGACCGTTTTCCAGCGTCAGCACAAACTCCTTGTTGCGGCAAATGGGGCAGTCGTAGCCCATGCGGGGAGATTTGCCAGGGGTCTGGTTTACCATGTCAATGAGTGCCTGCTCACAGGACGGTTCCCAGTTGGTCGAGGGGAGGGAGTGAGGTGTCATGGGGCGAGGCCTCCTTTCTGTGGCAGGATTGAGCGTCGCGGGCAAGCCAGTTGTGAAGGAAGGTGGGCATATAGTCGGCGGTCTTGTGCTTGCCGGGATTGTCCTCCAACCAGCGGAGAATGTTTTGCAGCACGGCGGGGACGTTCAGACCGGGAAACTGGCGGGCAAATTCTGCCACGTCTTCCGACGTTACGACAAAATTCCCTCCGTTTCTCACGGGCAATGAGATAAAGTGTGGGGGAGAGGGTGACGTGTCTTCCTTTACAGGAACATTGACAGGTACAGTAACAGGAACAGTACCATTTACATTAACAGCTTCGCCGGGTTGGCATTGCTCAGCATTGCTTCGCTCTGCTTCACAGGGATGACGAGGGGCAAGCCCGCCCTTTCGCCCGGCGACAGATCTGCGCTGACGGACTTCCTCCCACTTCTCGGCGTTGCGGTCGATGTTGTTCTTCCAGATTTCCCAGAGGACAGCGGTGGCCTGATCCAGAGCGGGCAGCTCCATGCGGTTGGCGTAACACAGCGCCGTGGTGAGCAGATCGCCCCGCTGGGCTTGGGTGAGGTGAAGGATGGGGTGGATGTAGTCAGCGTAGAGGATGAAGGATTCTTGGTTTTGACCGGTGTTCAAGTGTGAGCCTCGTATGGTATCGAGTCGTATTGTTAGGTGATTCCGGGAAGGTTCCATGGCTCCCTACCCGTTGTAATTGCGCTCTGAGCGTGTTGTGATGTTATCATGCGCATGAGCTTGCATCAACAAATATGGCAGAAGAACTGTCGGATAATGGAATTATGTTGTCGGATTAGAATTATTTGGAGAGTTTCAATGAATCAGCACAGAATATGGACAGAAGATGGGGATGCTCTTTGCTACATCGATTCGAAGGTTGCGGCCGCTGAGAAGGGAAAGACGGCGCTGGATTATCCGGATATCGAATGGGATATTTTCCGGGAAGATTTGCTTGCGGTTATGCACGTAGCTCCAAAGCAAGAGATGATTGTACACTGCAGGCTCCAGCATCCGGAACAGGCACCGTATTATCAACTGGCGGGGTGGGTTCACCGTACCGTAATGAGGATCAGGGAGATCAACCCGGTGTACGCAGAAAACATTCGCCTGTGGCTGTGCTATGAGATTGAGCGCCCCTATCTGACTGCTTACCGTGGGTCAGAGGAGAGTTTTGGGATAGACAGGGTGTGGAACATGCTTCAGAGTGATGCCAGTAACCCGGAGCCAGCCCGTCAGTTTATCAGAGATATCTACCCGTCGGCTGAGCGGGAAAACGCAGCGGAGTGGGTTGTTCGCTTTATAGAAAACTATCCAGAACTACCGGAGTCTGCGGTGTTTGAGTCAGACCCAAGGCTTGTCCAGAAATATCTGATTGATGGGAAGCCTCTGGACGGAGAAGAGATTCTGTGTGATTCCGGGCAAAAAAGTGATGACAGTGACGCTCTGTTTCGGTTAAGTGTGGAATGTGACTATCTCGCAAATAGCCCAGATACAAATTATATTCGAATCACCGAAGAAGCCTCAGAGCGTTTCATGGCGTGGCTGGAACATTTACAGGCATTCAGGAAAACAATACAAGAGGCAATTTCCTATGGAGTTGATGCTGATGGGGTATCTTCTTTGAGAGAAGCGGAAGAAAGGATTGCCGAAATCAAGCAGTGGAAGAACTACCGTGAATTTCAACGAGCAGCAATGTTCCAAGACACAGAGCGGGGAATGAATGGTGAGGGGCTGTGGTACGAACACAATCCATTGTTGCTGGTGGCGGCAAGTCTGGAATGGTTGTTCCAAAAGGGCAGGCGAAAGGTGAGAATGTGTAGGTGCTGCGAAAGGTACTTCTTCCTTTCCAGCCCGAAGAAGATCTATTGCGACAGAACCAGAGCAGATCTGGGCATAACCTGTCAGGAGTACGGCAATACAATAGACCGTTTGCAGCCAGATAAAGCAGAAATCATCAAAATCCATAATACGAAACGAGATGAATATAGTCGCTGGCTTCGGACAATAAGCAATTATGCCGCTGTCCAGAAGGAGGCAGAACGTTTTGAAATATGGAAGAAGGCGGCAATCCACAAGAGGGATGCCGCCTTACGGGGAGATATTACGATTGAGGAGTTACGAGAGATCTTAGAGTTCAATAAACGGGATTCGCTTACTTTGTGGTGGAAGGAAGTGGAGTATGAGCAGGCTAAACGATGGTTTGAGCAATTATGAGAATGGCATAAGTACTGCGAAAATGATGGGGACCACCTAAAGGGCAGTCCCCATCATTCCTCTGTATCAGAATCAAAGGAATAGGTATTCAACTCCGGGAAGTCCAGAAACTCCGCCGGGGTCATGCTGAAGGCCAGCGCTACCTTGTGCAGCGTCTGGATTCTGGG
>ATWA01000104.1 GCA_000421005.1 Clostridiales bacterium NK3B98 | reverse complement strand
GCCGCGCCTACAAGCCCGAACACATTGAGGAGGAGAAGCTCAAAGCCATTCTTGAAGCCGGAACCTACGCGGCCACCGGCATGGGCGAGCAGTCTCCGATCATCTTGGTCGTCAGGAATCAGGAGGTTCGCAACAAGCTGGCGAAGCTCAACGCCGCGGCGATGGGCATGGACATTGATCCCTTCTATGGCGCTCCGGAGCTAGGGAAGCGCTGAATAAATCTCTCGGATGGATGAGCGAGGATGTTTTTTGTCAGTCGGGGATAAAAGACCGAAGGAATACTGACGTATTTCAAGGGATTTTAGACCCGGATGGCGGAAAACAGACCGCTCAGACGCCGTAGTCTGATTTGTTCAGCGGTTCCCTAGTGGTCGTTCTGGCGAACAAGGCCATGCCGACCTACATCTATGACGGTAGCCTGGTGATGGGCAATATGATGAACGCGGCGGCGGACCTTGGTGTGGCAAGTTGCTGGGTGCATCGCGCAAAGGAGGAATTTGAGAGCGAAGAGGGTAAAGCGATTCTAAAAGAACTTGGTGTCGAAGGGGACTATGAAGGCATTGGCAATCTGATTCTCGGATATGCCGAAAAGCCTGCTGGTGCGGCTGCGCCCCGGAAAACTGATTACATCTATACGATTTGAGGATTTGCCAAAGAAGCTCCTGTCTGCCGGAATGAACGGGACGCCGCCATTGCCGCCTACGAGATGGGCATGGCAAGAACCCTCGACACCACCGAGCTGGAGGCCCAGCAGCAGGAGCTCCTTTCAGAGATGGAAGTGCTCAACGGCATGATCCAGCAGATGATCCGGCAGAACGCCACGGTCGCGCAGGACCAGACCGAATACAACCAGCGCTTCGATGCCCTCAGCCAGAAATTCAAGGACGCCGAGGCCAAGAAGGATGCGGTCGCACAGCAGATCAGTGACATCCTTGAACGGCGCAGCACGATGGAGGACTTCCTCCGAATTCTGAAACAGCAGGACGGCGAGGTCACCGCCTTCAGCGAAAAGCTCTGGTGCGGACTGCTGGACTACGCCACAGCCTACGCGGATGGCCGCCTGACCTTCACCTTCAAAAACGGCTCCACCTTCGAAGGCTGAGCCAGACATAAAGCAAGCTCCCGATCATCGGATTTTACGCCGGTGACCGGGAGTCTTTTTCATTTCAAGGAAGCAAGAATTGTATCTGCATCTCCGTCAATGCAGATGGACTGATTCTCGATTTGGTGCGGGCAGAAAGCCTCATTGTAATTCAGGCAGGCATACTTGGCCTTTGGATTCGCTCTTGTCATTGCCCAAAAGGGATACTTAATGATCACAGGTGTATTGGCCCCGACGCCGATCTCAAAATAGAGTGTATGCAGGTTTTCATGCCTATGGATGAAATCAGCATAAGCAGCTGACGCTCTATGCCATCCTTCATCCTCTACAAAGAGATCGTCGGCGCGAAGATTCATTGTAACATCCGATCCGTCATCCGGGCATTTAGGAATCAATGCTGTCGGTATCCGCATAGAAATACCGCTCTGCGAAATCTGGTATATGCCATCTGAATCCTTCTCAAAGCCCTGCGCCTCCATTGCCTGCATGACCCATTCTGCGTTATCATAGGTTTTTTTGATCGTCGGATTCATGCTTTGAAACAGGCCATAATCTCCCTGTGTATAAAACAGACGCTTTTTATCAAAACCAGCTCTCTGGAACTGATGATCCACATTGGTGGTGATGATAAAGTAATCCTTACCGCGCACAAGTTCAAAAAGCTTCTGATAGACTGGCTTTGGCGCTTCAATGTAGCGGTTGTAGTAAATATGCCGCGCCCACCATGCCCAACGAGTCTCATCATCAGGAAACGGATAGAAGCCTCCGGAGTACATGTCGTTGATGCCGAAACGCTCCTTGAAGTCTGAGAAATAACGATCAAACCGCTCACCGCTGTAGGTCAGACCGGCAGCTGTGGAAAGGCCAGCTCCGGCACCGATCACAATAGCGTCCGCTGTTTTAATTTCTGATTTCAGCCTTTGGATGTTTTCTTCGCGGCTTCCGGTTCCGTAGGACAAACCGGTACGGAAGGAGCGGACAGCAGAGAGCCCTTTTTGAATTGACTCCTGATATCCGTTTGGTCTGTTATTGTAAAAGCTGTTCATAGTATGCTTTGTCCTCATCTTTAAAAACATTGAAGATCACTCTTTCCATTCCACCCGGATGCTCGGACAACCAGCCCGTCACAGCCTGCACAGCAATTTCTGCTGCTCTCTTATTTGGAAAATGAAAAACGCCTGTAGAAATGCAGCAGAAAGCCACAGATTTCAACCCGTTTTCCAAACACATATCAAGAGTATTCCGGTAGCAGGCTGCCAGATCATTTTCCAGAGAGGTAGTCAGCCTGCCCTGCACGATAGGCCCGACAATATGAATGACCTTTCTCGCAGGGAGATTATAGGCATCCGTCAGCATCGGCAAAGCGGTAGGTTGCTCATAGTCCCTTCCATACCTGCTTTTTAACTGCTCCATCTGTCTGGCACATTCAGCTCTCAACTGCACTCCGGCAAAAGTGTGGATACAGTTGTCAATGCAGGTATGCATCGGAACAAAGCAGCCCAACATCTGGGAATTCGCGGCATTGACGATAGCGTCCACAGCCAGCCTCGTAATATCGCCCTGCCAGATGGACATTCGATCCCGGATTATGAGAATATCAGCAGGCTCCACAATTCCGTTTTCACGGATGCGCTGCCGCAGATACTCATCCTGCACAGCAAGAACCGCCTCATCCATCTTTCGGGGCATTCGGACGTTCATAAGTGACCGCAGGATACGACGCTTTCCTTCGGTATCCTTTGGCGTCGGCAAGTCTTGATACTGAACGGAATCTGCTTTGAATGCTTCAACAAGAAAATCCAGCCGCCCATTCTGTGTCATTTCCTCATTCATACTGTTACCTTCTTTCCACTGCGCTGACCGGACACACGGAGGCGCAGTTTCCGCAGTGCAGACAGTGTTCCTGCCGGATCACATGCGGGATGCTGTCTGCAACAATACAGTTCTGCGGGCAGACCTCAGTGCAGCTTCCGCAACCGATACATGCACCTGTGATATAGTACCCCTCTGTTTTCTTTTCTGCTCCGCCGAAGGTAAAAGAGGCACGTTCAATCGGCTTTTTCGAGAGGTCAAACCATTCGCCGGTGCCCTCATAGATTTGAAAAGCAGTCAGCGCCTTCATGGACTCATCGGTCGGATAGATTTGGTACATGTACGGATTCTTCTCGAACAGCTCCGGGATCTTTCCATAACCAAGTTCGCGCACTTTTCCTCTGACAGAAAGGGCCACACTTGACATGGTGTCTTCTCCCTCGAGTGCCGTAAAGGCAAGGAAACCACGCTTAACAAGCCTGTCATAAAAACCTTTCCCTTTTGCGGTCAGGAAGTATAAGCTATTCTCATCGCAATCCATCATGTCAATGGCCGCTGTAACAGGGAGGCCTTCATCGTCTACGGTCGCCACTATAGTCGTGTGGATTTCATTTACAAGATAGCGGAAATAGGTTTCTGCGTTCGACATCGTTATTCCTTTCCTTTCAGCAGTGGTCTGATTCTTTTAAGGAAACGCTGAATAAATCTCTCGGATGGATGAGCGAGGATGTTTTTTGTCAGCCGGGGATAAAAGACCGAAGGAATACTGACGTATTTCAAGGGATTTTA
>ATWA01000103.1 GCA_000421005.1 Clostridiales bacterium NK3B98 | reverse complement strand
GCCTGTTACACTGGCGCTCCTGCGAGGGGCTGACTTGTGGATTCTGACTCCGTCGCACCCTCGCCAGAGCCTGCTTAACAGGCCGGTGCACTGTCAAGGTCGGCGTCTGGCGATGCTGTGAAGCTGGCGTAGTACACCTCATCTGGTGTTGCGTAGTCCAGCGCCTGATGGGGGCGGAAGATGTTGTAGCTGTGGATATAGTCCTGAATGGAGCTTCTCAGCTCCCGGGGATTGTGGTACTCGTTGATGTAGATTCGCTCCGTCTTGAGGCTGCGGAACCAGCGCTCAATCATAATGTTATCTGCCCAGCGGGACTTGCCGTCCATGCTGGATCATACCACGTTCACGATGTTTTTGGAAAACATGGTCCTGATTCTGGGGGCCATTATATAGTGAAACTTTTTTGCAGAGTTCACATTATAGTGACCGCTCAGATAACTTGGCTTATAATCTATGATTTCGACATCATGGCCACACTGCTCCAGATAATGCTGAAGCGCAAAAGCCTGTAAGGACGCGCCTGCGTTGTATACGTCATGACAGGTTATTGTTTTGATCTTCATCCGTGAACCTTTCTTCCAGAATCCCCAATTTTTCTTTTGATGAGGATGATTCCATATGACATTATTATTGAAAGAAATACTGTACAAATATATTTCATCGTGTATGGAAGTTCTATAAAAAAATACATCACCAGAAAATGTAAGTAGAAAATAAATTGTGAAATGGATCCAAGCACTTGAAAAAGTGCGTTCTGTCTGTTTGACAGGCTCATCGGTTGTCTGCAGAAAAGAATGCAGCTTGAGATAAGTGGAAACATAGAAAGCAGCAAAGTATTACTTTCCTGTAAATCGAACACTGTAACAAACGCCACTTCCGCCAAAAACACCCCCCCGAAGAAGATCACTATTACTGTCGGCATCTTACCAGTATGTTTATTGAATAAGGGCATATTTGCTAAAACCTGTCCAAGAGAATAAAACGGCAACACTAGAAACAGCGTGCCTTTCAAAATTCCCAAATCAAACTTGAAACACTGTTGAAATAGCTTCCCATACCCGAACTGCATAGCGCCAAGCACACCACAAGAAGTCAGAAGAACAATCCACACTTTTATTCTGGCAGAAGACTGTTTAATTAACTTTACAACTTGCAAATGAACAATCTGCGTTATGATAATCGCCATTAAATACCATATCGGAGCGCGGCTGTAAATAATAACTACGTCCGCAAGATAATATAGTGAGAATGCTTCTGTGCGTTTTAAATATGCGATATCAAAAAGCAAATAGATTGCTGACCAAACTAAATATGACTTTGTAAATTTGCAGATGCTCTTCTTTATTCTGCTGCAATCCGCTTTAGCCATAAAGTAACCGGAGGTTGCCGAAAAGAATGGTACTCCGAGTCGTGAAAGCGTTTCACTAAACAGATAATGAGCATATGGGTTAATATCAAGGAACAAATCTGTGTGCAGTGCAACAATCAGAAGCGAAAACAGGAACTTGAATAGATCTATCATACTGTTTCTTTTGCTTGATACTTTATTTAATTGCTTAAGCTCCATCTCAATATCCTCATAGTTTCAAAATTGATATATAACCTGCCCTCCCGAAAAAATATATCTAGGACGGTGCCTCCACCCCCATCGCTTCGAACAGCGCCTCCTGCTTCTTCGTAATCTCAGAGAGATGATGCGCCTTCCCGGGCTGCTGGTAGAATTCAATCACATCCAAGTCATCCAGCAGCGTCTGCATGGTATATCTCTGAAATAGCCTGTGGTCATCCATCTGCTTCTTGATATAGGAAAGGTACATTAATGCGACGAATTGGATAAACAGCTTCCCCTCGAAATTTTCGTCAGACGCCACAGACATCCTGCGCATATCCAGACGTTCCTTCAGATTACCGAACGACTTTTCAATCAGGTCTTTGGTTCGATAGATCTGAATGGCTTCAACAGGATCCTTGATCCCATTGGACATCAATGCAAAGTACCCGAAATTCTTCTGGGCATCTCGGATGGCATCTTCTTTTGGTGTAATCCGAATGTCACGCTTTGGTGTCTCGCTCCACTCAAAGTACTTGCTATAGAGTTTTTCGTGTTCCGGACTGCGTTTTCCACTGGACAGCTCCTCCTGCAGCCGAGACAACATCCTGCTGAAGCTGAGGCGTTCATCCGTGCAACGCTGGTCGTTAAAGTAGTGGTGGATATAAATTCTCCGCTTTTCCTGTATCGACATTCCCAGCCGGGGTTTGTCTTCGTGGTAGTCCCATTCTTCTGTAAATGACATAATATACAAACCAAGGTCATCGTGGTAGTTCTGCCATGTGATAAACGATTCACCCCGAATCTGATCTAAACGGTGCTTCACGATCTTTGCCGATGACCGAACTCCAATCAGGAACTTATGATGATGCTTCATCATATCGTTGATGTTTTTCTCGCTGTAAAAGCCTCGGTCCATAACCAGATTCAGCTTATCCATCTGCAAAAAATCCACGTCTTTCAGCAGATTTTGGATTGTTTTCACATCTGCCGTGTTCCCGGGCATCTTCCTGTAGTAGACCGGAAGCCTGGATATTTCTTCATAGAGCAACGCCAGATTAATCTGCTTCAGGTCATCGCATTCCTTGTTCTTTCCGTATTTTGCCATCTTAATGGCTTGAGAATACGAGGAGATGGAGGTCGTATCAAAGGCAAGAAACTCCTTTTCCGCCCTGCGGGCTGCCTGCTTTCGGAAGAATTCCATCTTTGCTGACTCCGGTATGGAACCCAGAAGTTCGCTGATCCTCTGTGACGGGAGTTCCTGTCCGTATGGGTGCTTATGAATGCGTGCCCATTTCCCAAAGCGGTACATGGACAGCCCTTCTTCCAGCACCAGATAATATGCAATGGACAGAATCTGCTGATACTGCTGAGGGAAGCACGCCTTGAGGTCAGAAGTAATACCCAGCTTTTTGCCGATGCAATCAAGCAGATAGGTTGCACCATAAAACAGCCTGGTACATTCCATAGCTGGAACAGGCCCAGGCTTACTGACAGCATGTTCCGCCTGCATCTGCAGGAGATATTTCTTGTTAGGCGAGAAACAGCCGTTTTCCATTTTGCCGATGTATTCTCGTTTGTGCTCTCCTCGCTTCTTGTCCGGGTTCCAGAACGGCTTGTCGATGTAAACGTAGGGCACATTCTTGATCACTTGGGTCTTCGCATTTTCGGGAATATCCATTTAGCTCACCTCACATAGATATAATCATATATCTATGTGTAGCGGATGTCAAGTGAGGAAGAAAATATTATTAGCCGAAAAGGGACGAATAGCCCAAAACCTGTGATGTCTTTGGAACGAATGGATGAGAAATAGATATAATTTTTCGGGAGGACAGGTTGTATTATACACGAATGGGTCATTCTTTTCAATCTTGAATTCTCGGATGGATTTAATCAATCTGTAACAGCAGCCTTGCGGTGATTCCCTGTCGGTTCCTATGTAGTGAGATTTACGTTGCCTGGCATCTGTATATCTGCCATCATAACATGGATGTCAGATGCAGTTAGAGAGTTTTCGGGCGGCCTGAATAGCACTTTACAAAATATGATATGAAACCCAGCTACAGCACGGAGGCTGCCCACGCAACAAATTGCACGGACAGCCCTTGTGCATCATCCGCAATTCCACTGCATTAGCGGCGGAAGCGTTAGATCTTCAATGCAGTAAAGAATCCGCTTTTAATTGCGGCACGGATGTTGCATGCGTGATCCATGGCCAGACTGTGAAAGGGA
>ATWA01000102.1 GCA_000421005.1 Clostridiales bacterium NK3B98 | reverse complement strand
AAGGAACCGCTGAACAAATCAGGCTACGGCGTCTGAGCGGTCTGTTTTCCGCCATCCGGGTCTAAAATCCCTTGAAATACGTCAGTATTTCTTCGGTCTTTTATCCCCGACTGGCAAAAAACATCCTCGCTCATCCATCCGAGAGATTTATTCAGCGCTTCCTAAAGAAAGCGGGGGAGCGTGCCTGTTTTGGACACGCTCCCCCGCTTCATACTGTTTTTTGAATGGCAGGCTTTCATTGAGAATCCGGATCACTTGATTCCCGTCAACAGGGCAGACCCGGAAAGCTCCATCCAGACCGCCTCACCTTTTCCAATCCACATACCGTGGGCGGTGTCAATCAGCTCCACCTTTTCGTAGCCCATCTCCTTCAGCTTGCGCTGAAAGGCCTGCATGTCGCCGTACTTGGAGGGGGAGAAAATGTCGTGAATGGCAAAGGTGCCGCCTTTTTTCAGGCATCGCAGTGTTTCCAGCAGAATCGCCTGACGGTCACGGGAGGGGATGTTGTGATAGACGTAGTTGCTGACCACGGCATCAAAGGTCTCATCCGGGAATTCCAGATGGTTTGCGTCCCCCTGTTGGAAGGAGACATTGCTTATCCCCTCCGCCTTCGCGTTAGACTCGCAGAGCGCCTTGCTGAAAGAGGAGTACTCCTTTCCCCAGCGGTCGATGCCTGTGATCTTTGCCTGTGGATTGCGTTTGCCTACCGCAATCGCCAATGCACCGCTGCCACAGCCTACGTCTAAGCAGGAACTGCCCTCGGGCAAGTCCACATAAGAGGCGATCCCCTGAATGATTTGCCTCGACATCTGTCGTTTCCCGTTATAGTCAAAGGCGCGATACATCAGATACGACCATATGGTCAAACCACAGAAGACCAATGCCGATACAGCAAAAACAACGCTCAGCACGGTTTTGAGCTTGCCTGTGGTCATTGCCCCACGAAGGACAATTTCTATCACCAGCGACAGCACAGCACCGCCCAAAAATCCGGCAACCATTCCCTTGGGCATCCAATTCTTGTAATCTGGTTTCATCTTTTTTTCTCCTTCCTTGCCACCAGATGCAGCCGGAACTTTTTGCCTCGTTCCAGCCGTTCCACGCGCAGTTTTTCCGCTTCACAGAACGAGTGAACCTGCGCAAGAGAATACGCCGCAACATCCCCATGTCCCACCAGATTTGCCAGCGGCATCTCCGTGTGGTTCATGAGCCACAGGATGACTCGGGGGGCGGTGTAATCTTGGAGAATCAGCCTTCCGCCCGGACGCAGAACCCGGTTCACGCTGTGAAAAAACTTCTGGGGATTGGGGTAGTGGTGAAAGCTGTTGGAGCAGATGACCGCATCAAAGGAGGCATCCTCAAAGGGCAGGTCTTCACAATCGCCCACCACAAAACGGACACCGGGGAGATCCTTTGCATTTGCCACCTCAATCATCCGGGGCGTAATGTCAATTCCGGTATAGTGGCGGTCGGGATTTTGTTCGTAGAGCAGGGAGATCATCGGACCGGTGCCGCAGCCGCAGTCCAGCAGATCTGTATAGGGCTCCTTTGCCAACTCCCCGGAGATATAGGGATAGTCCTCCCTGCACATCTCGTAAATACCTGCGTGAGTGCTTTCATAGATCTCCGCAGCCTTGGTGAACTCACGAATGGTCAGATTTTTGTACTGTTGTGCTGTTTTCATATACTGTCTCCCTGCTCGGGTGCCACACATTGATAAGCGCATACCCGTTCTATTTCTTCTGCCAGAAGCTCCGGCTTTAGGGCTGCCAGCCCGCCATGCCCGATCCCCTTGAACTCCTTGAAAACCGCCTGAGGGAAGTGCTTCTCCATATAGGCGATGTCCCACTTGCGTTCCTTTTTCTCAGCTTGCGCATACCAGTATTCCAGCCGAGCGCAATCTGTGGAAATCACCTCCGGCATAGAATAGTTGTTGCAGGATTCAAAGGTGCGCCAAATCGTCTTTGGGCTCATGTGGTTCAAAACGCTGCTGATGTATTCCAAATCCTCCCGGGAGTATTCATCCGTGGCAAAGGCTTTTTCCAGCAGCCTGATACCGCCCAGCTTGCCCATATAGACTATCAGGAAATCCCGGAGGGCAATCCCTCTTGTGACAATCCACGGCAGCTGATAAGGTGTGATGCCGCCATCCATCACCGCACCGTGTACACGCACACGGTTGTCTGCCAGAAAGCGGGCTGTGACTGAGCCGCCCATGGAGCAGCCATAGAGACATCCCACATCCGTCATGCCATGGGCAAGCATCCAATCCGCCAGCTCTGCGGCGATCTCCTCCACACTGGTAAAATCTCCCTGCAGGTCCCTGTCATATCCCGGCAGCGCAGGCACCACCAAATGAAAGCGCTCCCGCAGAAGCGGGATCACATACTCGAAATAATCCCACATGACCACGGAAGGGTGGATCAGAACGACTACTGTTTGATTCTCTTTCCCAAATTCGTGGATTGTCATGGTTGTATCTTCCTTGCTTTGTTTGTTAGTGCAATCAAACTTATAGAGACAAGTGTAGAACAGATGTCATGCTTTGTCAAGATGGTTTTCGATGCTAATTTCCAAGTGAAAGGTAATCACAATGATATTCTTTCAATGAGACAGCCATGAACACCACTTCAGGTGGTGGTTTGATCAGACCCGGAACCGAAATCGTTCGCAAAGCTTACTCATCGTCATTTCCTTTGGTATGTGCTTTTGAAGTCCTGGTTCGTGCTACTCAGACTACCCGAAAACTCTCTAACTGCATCTGACATCAGAACAATGATTCCACATTACAACTGCTCCAGCCATATTATCATAGCATAACGCCAGCAGTCCGATCAAGTCAGACTGCTGGTGCTTGCTTTGCAAAAATGCAGAGTATATAATACATTTCCTTCACCAGTATGATAATAAAAATGTAATCAACCATATACACCCCATATTATTGTATGCTACACTATCGCCAAGAGGGGCCGTATGGATTGTTCATCTCTAAAAAACAGAGAAAAGAGGACTTACGGTTATGAACTGCACCATTACACCTGAATTACTCTCAATCTATAAACAATATCTGCTGGAAGCAGAAAAAGCACCTTCCACCATCGAGAAGTATCTACGGGACATCACTGCATTTTCTGATTTTGCGGGAAACACTCCCATTACAAAGGAAACGCTCATTGCCTACAAAGCAGAGCTGATGAAGCGGTACAAGCCTGCAAGCGTCAATTCGATGCTCTCTGCACTGAACAGCTTCTTTGCATGGTGCGGCTGGGATCTCCACATCAAGGCACTGAAAATCCAGCATTGTCTGTTTCTGGACGAGTCAAAGGAACTGACCAGGGACGAATATTACCGTCTGCTGGAAGCGGCTAAGAGGAAAAATGAACGTCTCTGGCTTTTGATTCAGACGATCTGCGCCACGGGCATCCGTGTTTCAGAGCTGCGATTCATCACGGTGGAGGCGGCAAAAAGCGGCAGCACGACCATCCAATGCAAAGGAAAGAATCGTACCATTTTAATCCCCAGTTCTCTCCGAAAAGAGTTGCTGCGCTACGCAAAGGACAGAAACAGAAAATCCGGTTCGATCTTTTTGACCAGAACCGGAAAGGAAATGAATCGCAGTAATATTTGGAAATCACTGAAAGCACTCTGCAAAGCTGCCGGGGTACTTGCCTCCAAGGTATTCCCTCATAATCTGCGGCACCTGTTTGCTACGGCGTTTTACGAAGCCGAGAAAGACATCTCCAAGCTGGCTGATGTATTAGGACACAGCAGCATCAACACCACCAGAATCTATATCACCACCAGCGGATGTCTGCACAGGCAGATCATGGACAGATTAGGGCTTGTACAAGCTCCTTCAGCCCAAACCACTACATAATATTTGATTATGT
>ATWA01000101.1 GCA_000421005.1 Clostridiales bacterium NK3B98 | reverse complement strand
GCTACGGCGTCTGAGCGGTCTGTTTTCCGCCATCCGGGTCTAAAATCCCTTGAAATACGTCAGTATTCCTTCGGTCTTTTATCCCCGGCTGACAAAAAACATCCTCGCTCATTCATCCGAGAGATTTATTCAGTGTTTCCCTGGATTCCTCGGCAAGACGGGCAAAGAGGTGATGAAGCAGTGACGTGACCTTTTCGTCTAAAAGGTGCATGGTGTAGCCGGTCTGACCATCGCAGTCCGCCTGATGCCGTGTCTTATTGTAGCAGACATACCGGCTGCGCTTTTTCTTCAGCAATGTGCCATTGGCAAGGCGGACGGTCTTTCCATTGGTGGTCAGAATGAGCCTTCCGCCGCAATGTCCGCAAAACACATTTCCGGAGAGCAGTGATTGCCCTTTGGTACTCAGAGGGATTCTTCGCTCTGACTGCTGGTCTGCCTGACGGAGAAAACGAATCTCCTGCGCCTGATGAAACAGATCGTCGGAGATGATGCGAAGATGCTCGAAGGGTTGGGAATGGACGGCACCGTTGTGAAGAATGCCGCAGTAAGTGACATTTTGCAGGATTCTGGAAACCGTACACGGATGCCAGCAATCTCCCTGACGGGGGAGAACGTTGTGCTCCTTCAGGTAAGCTGCGATGCGAACTGCCCCATAGCCTTGATCGACATAGAGATGGAAGATGGTTTTCACCACCTCCGCCTTCGCCTCATCAATCACCAGCGTATAGACCTCGTGCCTGCGCTTGTTCAAGACGCCGCTCTTTTCCAGCCGATAGCCGTATGGATACAGACCGCCCCGGTAGCGTCCGTCCTGTACCATCTGATTCATAGCCGTTTTGGTTCTCACAGAGGTCTTTTGGCTTTCACCGTCCGCCTGCCAGAAGCGGATATAGTTGGTCAGCCGGTCGGTGTGGGAGTCAAACCGCTGTTCACCCTCGTTGACGCTCCAAACCCGGATGCCGTGGCGGACAAACCATTCCACAAGGAAGGGCGTTTCATCCGATTTGCGCCCCAGACGGTCAAACATAAACACCAGAAGGATGTCAAACCGTCCCTCCTCGGCGTGCTTTTTCATGAGCAGAATGCTGTCCCGGTCATTGGCGCTGACCTTGTATCCGGAGATTCCCGTCTCCTGTTCCTCCCGGCAGATGGTCCAGTTCATGCGCTGGGCAAACTCCCGGCAGGCTTTTCGCTGCATGGGTATGTCCGCCTGGTTCAGGTCATTGTGGTCTACCTGCTTTGTGGTGGATACTCTGTAAAGACAATAGACTCTTTCGTTCATTCGTTATCCTCTCTCAGTTTGGAGAGAGCAACACATAATCCGATTCTGTTTTCAAGATACCCCCTTTATCTTATTCCAAATGGTAAGCTTTTTCAATCAGCTGGTTGCCTTCATCTCAGCATCTACCCCCTCCAAAAACTGCTCCAGGGTGATGTTGAAGGTGACGTTCAGCTGATAATCCCGGCGAACCGTCACCTTTTGAATCAGGTCTGCGCAGATCATCTTCTTCACCTCCATAGGGCTGTTGTCAAAGATCTCCGCCCAGTTGATGATCCGCTG
Organism: Clostridiales bacterium NK3B98; assembly: GCA_000421005.1. Taxonomy (GTDB): domain Bacteria; phylum Bacillota; class Clostridia; order Oscillospirales; family Oscillospiraceae; genus Onthomonas. The sequence goes on along the minus strand of ATWA01000101.1, from coordinate 2,473 downwards.
GAGTTCGGTCTGCATTTTGGTCAGCTTCGCCGTCCCGTCCGCAATTTCCTGCTGGCAGGCCTCCATGCGGTCGTTGGTTTCCAGCACCTTCCGCTTTGCCTCCTCAATCAGCTCGGTAATCACCTCGGGAGGAAAAGCGCTGGTGCCTTGCAGAGACTTCAGAACCTCTCCCTTGAGAGACTCATACTCCCGGTTGGCTTTGGCATTCTCCTGCTTGACGTGCTTGAGCTGGCTTTGCAGCTCTGCCATCCGTTTTTGGAAGGCGGTACCCACCACCATTTCCTCAGAAACGCCCTGCATTTTGTTGAACACCTCGTGGAGGATGCTGATAATCATATCGTCCAGAATGTGCATGGTGTATCCGGTCTGTCCCTCACAGTCCGTTCTATGACGGGTCTTGTTGTAGCAGATATAGCGGATGCGCTTCTTCTTCAGGGGAGTGCCGTCTGCAAGCCGCACGGTTTTGCCGTTGGTGGTCAGAATCATCCTCCCGCCGCAGTGCCCGCAGAATACGTTTCCGGAGAGAAGAGATTGACCTCTGGTGTTCAGGGGGATGGTGCGGATATCCTTGCACTCATTGGTGCGCTGAGTCATCAGAGCCTGCACCCGCTGAAAGGTGTCAGGGTCGATGATTTGCAGCTCCGGAAAGATTTCAGAGTAGGTATCGCCGTTTTTCAAAATGCCCTGATAGGCGACGTTGTGCAGAATACGACCGATGGTTGCTCCGCTCCAGGCTTCGCCCTTTCTGGTCTTGATCCCGTGGTCATTCAGATAGGTTGCCAGCGTCCAGACGCCGTATCCATTGTTGATGCAAAGCTGATAGATCAGCTGAACAACCTTGGATTCCTCCTCGTCAATGACCATCTTGTTGACTTCGTGCTTTCGCTTGTTCAGGATTCCGCTCTTTTCCAGCCGATAGCCGTAGGGTACACAGCCGCCCCGGTAGCGCCCCTCCAGAACCATCTGGTTCAGCGCCGTTTTGGTTCGGATAGAGGTCTTTTGGCTCTCACCGTCCGCCTGCCAGAAGCGGATATAGTTGGTCAGCCGGTCGGTATGGGACTCAAACCGCTGTTCCCCCTCGTTGACGCTCCACACCCGGATGCCGTGGCGGGCAAACCACTCCACCACGAAGGGGGTTTCGTCCGATTTCCGTCCCAGACGGTCGAACATAAATACCAGCAGAATATCAAATTTGCCCTCCTGAGCGTGCTTTTTGATCAGTTGGAGCTTGTCCCGGTCATCGGCGCTGACCTTGTATCCGGAAACGCCGGTCTCCTGTTCCTCCCGGCAGATGGTCCATCCCATGCGGTTGGCAAAGGCGCGGCACGCCTTGCGCTGCATAGGGATGTCCGCCTGATTTTGGTCGTTGTGGTCTACCTGCTTGGAGGTAGACACGCGATATAAACAATAAACTCGTTCAGCCATACAGTATCCGTTCTCTCATGTATTGATGGCAATGTGAGAGGGCAGACACACGATCTCTATTCACTTTTCAAGATACAGGGTTCTGCTGAGGGTATTGTCTCACATTGTGCGGGATGGGGCAAGGGTGCGATAAAATGGGGAAAAAGTGATTTATTATGCAGGCAAGTGTGATTGGCGGGTATCTTTTTTAAAGAGTAGAGCATGCACTCCCGGTTGACTTTTTCACGAGAAGTGGATAAAATGGAAGGGAAGAAGGGAGGGTGTTGCTGTGGCAGAGAAAGATACCACCGAGAAGGTGCTGCTCAGCATAGACGAGGTCTTTGCTGATGTGATTAATGTGTTTGCTTTTCACGGAGATCAGGTGATTTCTCCCACCGATCTTCGCAACGACGTGGTCATGACCACCTATGATCATGCCGATCAGCTCCGTTCTCGGGAGTGTGATGTGTCCAAGTTCTGGGTCAAGGGTGGGGTTCGTATCCTGCTAAGCGGCATTGCGAACCATTCCGCTGCTGACGGGGATATGCCCCTTCGTGTTATAGGTAATGACAGCGCTTCTTATCGGGGGCAGCTCGCCGATTCATCAAAGGAAAGCGCCCGGTATCCGGTGATGACCGTTGTGCTCTACTTCGGCGAGCAAGAATGGGACAAACCGAAGAACCTGCTGGGTTGCTTTGACAACTGGAATAAAATCCCGGATGCCATGAAGCCGCTGATTCAGGACTATCGCATTCATGTCTTTGATATCCCGAGAATGAACCCGGAGGATGTGGAGCTGTTTCGTTCTGATTTCCGGGTGGTGGCGGACTACTTTGTGCAGAAGCATCGTAACCACAGATACCAGCCCCGCCGGGGAAAGATGAAATACGTCAAACAGGTATGCGACCTGCTTGCCGCCGCTACGGGAGACAGACACTTTGTAGATAAGTACAACATCATTGCCCAAGCCAAGGAAGGGGGTCCGGATGATATGTGTGAGATCGTAGAACAGTTCATCGAAGAAGGTAAAAGCATCGGCAGAGCCGAAGGCAAGGCGGAAGGCAGAGCT
>ATWA01000100.1 GCA_000421005.1 Clostridiales bacterium NK3B98 | reverse complement strand
TCTTGACTGAGATTGTGCTTCATATTGGAAACCTCCATGGGTAAAATGTCTGTCCGCCGAAGGCGGCTCCTGCGTCCGTGAGGACGCTAAACCGGAGAACCTTTGCCGCCGACTGCTGGGCGGAGAAGGTTCGGAGCCGAGGGACCGGGGAGCGGAATCCCCGGCAAGTATCTGTCCCGGTGGCGCTGAAAGCGGTACCATGGACGATACTTGCTCTCTGTTTGCCCCTACGCCCCCTGTCACTTTCGGGCGTGGTTTCCCAAGCGCGGGGGCAAACGACAGGGGCGATCCCTGTGGCTGTTTCCCCCCGGAAACAGGGACAGGCTGAGCCCCTGTCCCACCCCAGAGCAACCGTTTGCTCTGGGGTGCTGGATGACCCCGGGCGCAAGCCGGGGGTCATCCCCATCGGTTCCCTCATCCAGAGGCGAACCGATGGTTGCGGTCAGACCCGCCCTGGATCTGCACCGCAAATCCTCTGGATCGCTCCACGATCCGCCCCGCCAGTGCCTCGTCAAAGCCTGCAATCTGCCGCAGGTTGAACTCGGTGCTGAGAATCACAGGCTTGTCCCCGTGATTGTACCGGGCATCCAGCACCTCGAAGGCAAGGCGGATGTCGGCGGCGGTGGGGGACGTACCCCGCTGAACTTTGAGAAAGTCGTCCAGATAGAGCACCTGACAGGTTTTCAGTGGTTCCAGCAGGGCGGCGTAGGCAGGGGCATCAGTGACCACGCCTTTGGCGTTAGATGCCCACTCCACCCAGCGGAAGATCTGAACGTCATGCCCGCTGAGAATCAGACTGCTGGCAATGGCAGTGCAGAGATGGGTTTTGCCGCACCCGGAGGGACCGGAGAGGAAAAACCAGCGGCTCAGGTCAGAGTCAGCGTAGGTCATGGCGGCTTCCTTTGCCTGCTGCTGCCACGCATACAGGGTCTGGAATCGTTCAAAGGTGCGCTGGTCGTAGAGCTCCAGCAGCCCCCGGTTTTTCAGGCGGGTGAGGTTTTGGCGGATGCCCACACAGGAACAGGACTTCGCCCGGCGGAGACCGTTTTCCAGCGTCAGCACAAACTCCTTGTTGCGGCAAATGGGGCAGTCATAGCCCATGCGGGGAGATTTGCCGGGGGTCTGGTTTACCATGTCAACGAGCGCCTGTTCACAGGACGGTTCCCAGTTGGTCGAGGGGAGGGAGTGAGGTGTCATGGGGCGAGGCCTCCTTTCTGTGGCAGGATTGAGCGTCACGGGCAAGCCAGTTGTGGAGGAAGGTGGGCATATAGTCGGCGGTCTTGCGTTTGCCGGGATTGTCCTCCAACCAGCGGAGGATGTTTTGCAGCACGGCGGGGACGTTCAGACCGGGAAACTGACGTGCAAATTCTGTCACATCTTCCGACGTTACGACAAAATTCCCTCCGTTTCTCACGGGCAATGAGATAAAGTGTGGGGGAGAGGGTGCCGTGTCTTCCTTTACGGGAACATTGACAGGTACAGTAACAGGAACAGTACCATTTACATTAACAGCTTCGCCGGGTTGGCATTGCTCAGCATTGCTTACCTCTGCTTCACAGGGATGACGAGGGGCAAGACCGCCCTTTCGCCCGGCGACTGACCTGCGCTGACGGACTTCCTCCCACTTCTCGGCGTTGCGGTCGATGTTGTTCTTCCAGATTTCCCAGAGAACGGCGGTGGCTTGATCCAGATCGGGCAGTTCCATGTGATTAGCGTAACACAGCGCCGTGGTGAGCAGATCGCCCCGCTGGGCTTGGGTGAGGTGAAGGATGGGGTGGATGTAGTCGGCGTAGAGGATGAAGGATTCTTGATTTTGACCGGTGTTCAAGTGTGAGCCTCCTTGTGTATAGAAAGTCTGGGTGTTTAGGTATGATTAGGTGTTTTAGCTATATGGGCTCCGGAACCTGATATCATAGTATGGAATTACTTGGGCGGTGTCTGCTGTCGGGACGCTGTCAATTTGCTGTCAGAGAGGAAGAATATGGAACGAATGAGCTTTAGTGGGCTGATGCAGGTCTTTCTGCATTATGCGGGAGAGAGATATTCAGAGGACAGGCTGAAGGTTTGGGTTTGCAATGAAGGGGTGTTCGGCGTTTATGATCGGGGAAACTTTCATAAGAGTGTAAAGTCTGATAAGCCGCTTACCAAAAAGATTTACGATTATTACGAAGACGAAAGCTGTTTGCAGTTCGTTTCAGAGGATGCGGAGGAGTATTTGCTCAGCAAAATCCCCTCTGTGACTGGACTGATGGAGGCAATACACTATGCTGTTTTGGCAGATGATTCCATTTTACCGGTCACCAGAGAGGAATTACTATCAGGTGCAGATGCAGAGATTGTTGCGAAAGTGCTGCGGTTTGCTGTGATTCGCCAGAATAAAGAGAAAACAGATGCTTCACCTGATGTGGAGCATCTGCTGGAGGATGTGGAGGTTCCCAAGAGAACAGAGATATTCATTGGAAGAAACAGGGAGTTAGAGGAACTTTCTGCCCGACTGGACGTTGAACGGCAGATCTATGTGATCGGTGTGGGCGGCGTGGGAAAGAGCGAACTGGTGCAGGAATACGCCAGACGACATCAGGGAGAGTACAGAAATACCATTTATCTCACCTATCAGGGCTCGGTTCGGAACACGATTGCAAATATTCGCTTGAGAGGCGATGCACTTACACAGGTGAACAGAAATTATGAAAGAAATATACGGTTGCTCCGCAGTATGGGGGAGGACAGCCTGCTCATTATGGATAATCTGGATGAGCTTCCGGAGAAAAGTGGAGATTTAGCTGTGTTGGAAAAGCTGAAATGCAGGGTAATCGTGACAACACGGTTAAAGGCATGGAAAACAGGCGTATTCTATCTGGACATGATTGACAATAGACAGGAGCTACTGGAACTGTTCTATTCCTACTGTCCGCAGAAATGGGCAGGGGAGGAACGGTATGTATGGGACTTAATCGAACTGGTGCATCATCACACCTACGCAGTACAACTTCTGGCTTTGACAGTAAGGGAAGGATACCGAACCTGCGAAGAACTGGCAGCGTACATTCGGCGGGAAGGGTTGGACTTTCCCAATGACATTTTCGTAGAGACCAACAAGGACGGAAAGTACGACTGGAAGCCGTTCTATCAAATGTTAGACGGTCTGTTCCGTTTGCAGCATATGAATCAATCTACGCAGAACGGCTTGATCAACTTTACTCTGATGCCTGAGACGGGTATTAAAAAACGACAGTTTATTCTCTGGAGCGGGATGGGCTGGGAGACACAACTGCTGGTACGATTGGGATGGATTCAGGAGGACGAGGAGACAAGCAAGCTTTATATCCATGGTTTGGTGAGGGAGATGGTCTGGGATTCCCTAAAACCTGATCTGCCACAGTATTATCATACAATAGAGGCGATTTTGAAAACAGAAAAACAGTTCGCACAGCAATACAGACTGGAGGACTATGAAGATGCATGGGATGTTGCCGCATGCCTTCCGCAAGTCAGAAAGCTGTTAATGCAGAATACGAAGTATTTTGAGGTTTACTTCTATCTGATGCTGTTGGAAATCTACAGTGTGCGGGTTTGCTTTCAGTCAGTGAGGAGATTGTATGAGGCGAAATATGTTGCATCAGAGGTACAGAATGAGGCATATCAAATGCAGATGCGTAAGGAACAGTTGGACGATCTGGCGAAATGGCTTCGGGTCAGAAAAGATGCTTGCGAGTGGGTGATTCAAGAGGGCGAACGATGGCTCAATTGCATCAATTTGCATTACAACGAGCTATACTGTGAAGTGAAGGAAGAGTGGGAGAAATTGCTACAGATGCAGGAGCAGTGCAGCAGAGAACTAAACCGAAGATTGATAGGGGCGTCCCACGGAGCATTGATGATAGTAAGACCAAAGGGACGGCATTCGAAGGGGAAGACCAGACCCAGTAAGAAGCGTTAAAGTGTGGAGAGCATAAAAAAAGAGCCGCCCTGCAGGACGGCTCTCAATCACTCCTCTGTATCAGAATCAAAGGAATAGGTATTCAACTCCGGGAAGTCCAGAAACTCCGCCGGGGTCATGCTGAAGGCCAGCGCTACCTTGTGCAG
>ATWA01000099.1 GCA_000421005.1 Clostridiales bacterium NK3B98 | reverse complement strand
CGCTGAACAAATCAGGCTACGGCGTCTGAGCGGTCTGTTTTCCGCCATCCGGGTCTAAAATCCCTTGAAATACGCCGGTATTCCTGCGGTCTTTTATCCCCGGCTGACAAAAAACATCCTCGCTCATCCATCCGAGAGATTTATTCATCGTTTCCTTAAATCTGTGCAAAAAGAAACAAATCCAGATGTATCTCTGGATAAGAGATAGGATTAAGATAATGTCAGTAACAAAGAGAGGAGTTTTCCTATGAACGAAGAAATCAAGAACCCCGCTCCCGCAAAGGAGAAGTGCGTACCCTTCGGCAAGCTGATGGCCTGGTCCCTGCGCCCTGGCTCTACGGGCGTGGCCATCATGATCCTGGGTTATCTGACTGTTTTTGCGGTAAGCACGATGAAAATGCCCGCTGCGCTGGTGGGCGGTCTGCTGCTGGCCAGCAAGTTCATCGATGGCGTCACCGACTTGTTCACTGGTTACATTGTCGACCGTACCAACACCAAGCTGGGCCGTGGCCGTCCCTTTGAACTGTGCCTGGTAGGCTTGTGGCTGGCGACGGTGCTGATGTTCATGGTTCCGGAAAGTGCGACCACGCTGGTCAAGAGCATTTGGATCCTGATCATGTACCTCTTCGCAAACTCCATTTTCTATACGTTCCTCAACGCCAATAACACCGTGTAAATGGTGCGCGCCTTCTCCACCCAGAAGGAATATGTGCAGCTGTCCACCTACGGCGGCGTAGTGCCGATGGTAATCGTGCTGGTCTTCAACGTCCTTTTCCCGACCCTGATGGGCAGCATGGCCACCAGTCAGGCCGGCTGGGTCAAGCTGGTGCTGATCTTCGCCGTCCCGCTGACGGTGCTGGGTATGCTCCGCTTCTTCGTCATCAAGGAGACCAACGACGTAGACGTGAGCGCTGAGGGCGACAAGGTGGACTTCAAGGAGGTTCTGCTCCTTCTGAAGAAGAACCGCTATATCTACATCATCGCACTGGCCTCTCTGGTCATGAATCTGCTCATCAACATGGGCGTCGGCGTGTTCTACTTTGCGGAGATCGTGGGCAACGTGGGTCTCATGAGCGTGCTGGCAATCAGCCAGGTCATTGTGCTGCCCCTGATGTTCGTCTTCCCCCAGATACTCAAAAAGATGAGCGTTGCCAAACTGGTTCGCATTGGCCTGCTGGTGGGCGTGGCCGCCGGTATTGCGAACTTCTTCGCCGGCAGCAACATGATCCTTCTGGTAATCGGCGCCATTCTTACCGGCGCCAGCTCCGTCCCTGTCACCATGCTGGGCCAGCTGCTCATTATTGAATGCGCAGACTATAACGAGCACATCGGCCTGAGCCGTATGGAGGGTTCCCTAGGCGCGGTCAACGGCTTTGCCACCAAAGTGGGGGCAGGCATCGGCGCAGGTATCCTGGGCATCCTGATCGGCTTGGCCGGTTACGACGGCAATCTGGCTGTCCAGCCCACCTCCGCCATCACCATGATCCGCTTGCTGTACTCGCTGATCCCCGCAGCCTTTGATCTGGTGGTGTATCTTGTCTTCCGCCTGTACACGCTGGACAAACAGATCCCCCAGATCCGCGCGGAGAACGCGGCTCGGCGCGCTGAGGCCGAAGCGCACCACGAAGCCTGATCTCATTTCGCTCCTTTCCCCCTTGTGGAGCAGCGGTGAGCATTCGCTCACCGCTGTCTCTTTACGGGAAAAGGGAAAAAGCGTATAATGTTCCAAAAGGGGTGTGATCCGGGATGAAAATAGCGTCGGAAAACGTAGAAGCCAATCTGCTCATGCTCCAGGGGCAGGCTCGGCCTGGCCTGGATCACAGAGTGGGTGCACCTGCAGGACGGCGGGCGTTTTCTTGTTGTGCTCGGTCCTGCTTATCTGAAGAACACTCCGGTGGAGCACAGCCTTCAGGCACTGGATCGTCAGGGGATCTCCCAGCATCTGCGCCGGCAATACTTGAATGTGCTGGGGGACGTGCCGGTGTTGAGCTTTGAGATGCTGCGGCAGTATGCCTGTATCCTGCACTATACCTGCTACCAGGAAACCGTCACTCCTGTGACGACTGAGCCAACCACTGCCCATGTCCGGGCAAAACACGAGGACAAGACGGAAATCCCGGCAGATCGGAACGACTATGAACGCATGGCGGCCTATGAGGGGATGCTGCTGCGCCATCTTGGGGAGGGGACGACTCCGCAGGAGGGTGCCAACCGCTATCCCGGCGAGCTGCAGAACTTTGAGCTGAACGATTCCCTGCGGCAAATCAAGAACAACCTGTTGATCTTCACCGGACTGTGTGCCCGCACAGCCGCTCAAAGCGGCGTTCCGGTCTACACGGCCAAAAGTACGGAAATCGAATGGATCCGACGGATTGAGGAGGTCAGCAGCTTTTCCGAGGCGCAGAAGATTCGCTCGTCCATGTACAATGCCTTTCTCCGACAGGTCCAGCAGAGCCGTGACAGCGCAGGGCTTTCCAAGGCGGTACGGGACTGCCGCAGCTATATCCAGACAAACTATATGAACGAGTTGAGTTTGGAAAAAATCGCACGGCATTGCGGCTATGCGGAATATTACCTCTCTCGCAAATTTGCCAAAGAGACCGGGATGAAGATTGGGGAGTACATCCACATCGTCCGGATCGACGCGGCGAAGATCCTGCTACTGTCCACGTCCCGGGAGATTCAGGAGATCAGCGATTCTCTGCATTTCGGCAACCGAAGCCATTTCGACCGGGTATTCCGTCAACTGACGGGCGTTTCGCCCGCAGCCTTCCGTGCGCAGGGCGGGACAATCCCAAAAACAAAGGAGCGCTTATGAAACTGAAGCAATTGGATCAGTACATTGATTTTATCGAAGCCGTCCGGCGCTGTCAGGCGGACGTCACCTTCTGCTCGGAGGAGGGCGATCGCCTGAATCTGAAGTCCATGCTGTCACAGTTCCTGTTTGCATCGGTCTGCGGTGACAGATCCTATCTGCGAGGCGGGACCGTTGTCTGCCAAAGCGAGGCCGACTATGATCGTCTGTCCGCTTATCTGGAACAGGAATGAAGGAAGAGATCATGATGAGTGAAAACCAGAGGATCCCCGAGGAGCTGCTGAAAGCCATCGGAGCGAACATGCAGACGCAGATGAGAAAGGAGCAGGAAGACAAGGTAAAAAATTACAGGATTCTCAACGCCTGTGCGAAAAAGGGCGGAGTCCTGTTTACCGGTTCCTCGCTGATGGAGCAGTTCCCGGTCTGTGAACTGGCCATGGACGCCGGGGTGTCTCTCCCGGTGTATAACCGGGGCATCGGCGGGACCACCACCGACGATTTCCTTCGGGAGATCGACACGGTGCTGCTGGATCTGCAGCCGTCCAAGGTGTTTTTGAACATCGGCACCAACGACATGACCGATGGGATCTACGGCCAGCGCTGGATGGAGCATCTGGCCGAAAACTATGAGACCATTCTGCGCATTGCCCGGGAGAAGCTGCCCGAGGCACAGATTTACTGCATGGCCTATTATCCCACAAACCGCCATCTGCCGGATCAAAGCGAATGGCAGTGGGCCATGCTCAAGGAGCGCACGACGGAGAATATCGCACGCTGCAACCAGCGGGTGAAAGCACTCTCTGAGCGATACGGCTGCCAATACATTGATGTGAACGCAGGGCTGGCCGATGAAAGCGGGGAGCAGAAGGCGGAATTTGCCATTGACGGCGTTCACATGTATGCCAGCGCCTATCGCATTGTTTTTGAAAACCTCAAACCCTATCTGATAGGATGAACGCAAATCAGCCCGGCCGAACACAGGCCGGGCTGATTTGCACCAAAACAGACGCAGGAAGACGCATCCGTGTCTATCGTCTTTTCGGATAAGAAGTATAATGGTTTTGGATGACAAACGATAAGGAGAGAATAGCATGACAAACTAAAATGGTCCCCTTGTCAAGACCACGTCCGCAAATTTTATTGTGAACGGTTTTCCACCCAATTTTGACTTTGGCTGCATCCCGAGCCACCGGTCGGGTGAACGGACCACGCAGCCGCCTGCGCCAGCAGGTTGCCTTGACCGGGTGACGGGGGCCTGTTACACTGGCGCTCCTGCGAGGGGCTGACTTGTGGATTCTGACTCCGTCGCACCCTCGCCAGAGCCTGCTTAACAGGCCACCGGTGCACTGTCAAGGTCGGCGTCTGGCGATGCTGTGAAGCTGGCGTAGTACACCTCATCTGGTGTTGCGTAGTCCAGCGCCTGATGGGGGCGGAAGATGTTGTAGCTGTGGATATAGTCCTGAATGGAGCTTCTCAGCTCCCGGGGATTGTGGTACTCGTTGATGTAGATTCGCTCCGTCTTGAGGCTGCGGAACCAGCGCTCAATCATAATGTTATCTGCCCAGCGGGACTTGCCGTCCATG
>ATWA01000098.1 GCA_000421005.1 Clostridiales bacterium NK3B98 | reverse complement strand
CACCGGCTGATACGCACATTGTTGATCAGCTCGTCCTCCGGAACCGGTTCGCCCGTCAAAGGATTGATTCCCTGTGCCAGCTTGTCCATATAGTTTTTGGCGTGTTCCAGTATCTGCAGTTCATCCATGCTTTGCTCACCCCGCCTTGATATTGTTCCATTATTCCGGCTTGTTTGCATTATACCACAGCAGTTCACCCGCGTAAACGGTTGTCTGCTGTGGTTCTTTTTCAGTGTAATGACTTGCTTCTGTTTCATTTGCCGTATAGCATAGGAACTGTCAAAATTTTGAATACCCCTATCCTTTTCCCTGCCGCAACCGTTAAACCTATTGAAAGCGCTTTCACAGTAACCGGAAAGGAGGAGCACTTGGACACTGACTTTATACTGATCCGTAAAATGCGAAGGGGCGACGAGGCCGCCATAGAAACCTTTGTCCGCAAGCACTATCCCTCCATTCTGCGCTACTGCCGCTGCCACACATGGGATCACCAGCTTGCTGAGGATCTGACCCAGGAGACCTTTGAACGCTTCTTTCGCTCCTTTTCCTCCTATCATCACACCGGCAAGCTAGCCAATTACCTGTATGTGATTGCCAGAAATCTGTGCCGGGATAGCTGCAAAACACAGTCTAAGCAGCAGGAATTGCAGGACAGCGAGGTAGCTTCCATGTCAGACCTTGACCGCAAGCTGGACATTCGGCAAGCGGTTGACCGTCTGCCGGAGGAACTGCGGGAGGTCATCATTCTGCACTACTTTATGGGACTGAAGCAGAGGGAAATCGCACAGGTATCAGGCATCGGCCTGCCCCTTGTGAAGTATCGCCTCAAGCGAGGGAAAGAGCTGCTGCGCAACGATCTTGGAGAGGAGGAATATCCATGACACTGGATGAGCGGTTGAACACATTCGCAAAAGAGGCACATTCAGCTGCTGTTAACGAAAAGGCCCTGACCCACACCATTCGAGCTGCCCAGAAGGCGTTCTGGAAGAGCGAGGCAGAGGGAAGCATCACATGGTGGGAATTTCTCTACCAGCAGTCATTCTATGTGAAGAAGATCTGGTGGGGACTGCAGGCGGGAGTACTGCTGTTCCTGTGGCTGTTTTTAAAACTATCAGAGAGCGACTACTACACCGGGCGGTGTATGGGCGTCCTCTCCCCAGTCTTTGTCATTCTGATTCTGCCGGAGCTTTGGAAAAACGATACCAGCCGTTCCCTTGAAGTGGAGTGCGCCGCCCTGTTCTCCCTGCGAAAAATTGTGGCGGCAAGAATGGTGCTCTTTGGCATGGTGGACTTGGTTCTGCTGACGGTATTTCTCACCGTAAGCGCAGTGTCTCTGGGGCTTTCCACCATGGAGCTGATCGTGCAGTTTCTGCTGCCCATGCTGGTGACCTGCTGTATCTGTTTTCATATGTTCGGCAGCCACCGGGGTATAGCACCTTCTCTCATTGCCTGCCTGTTCTGGCTCTCCGTCTGGACGCTGGTGGTGTTAAGAGAGGATGTTTATTGCGCTGTCTCCGCCCCGGTTTGGATTGGGGCTGTCGTTCTGTCCATTCTCTACCTGTGCTACTGCGTGGCTCGTATGTGGAGAGATGCTGAATACCATTATCAATACAATTTGTGAGGTGAATCACCATATGGAACTTGTAATCTCAGATCTGACGAAAGAATTTCACGGTTTTCGTGCGGTAGATCACATTAATCTGACCATGAAAAACGGGGTGTATGGTCTGCTGGGTGTCAACGGGGCTGGCAAGACTACCCTGATGCGGATGCTCTGCACCCTCCTCCATCCCACCTCCGGCTCTATCACCTGTGACGGCAGAGATATCTTTCAGATGGAGGAGGAGTACCGAAAGCTACTGGGGTATCTCCCTCAGGAGTTTGGCTTTTACCCGGATTTCACCGTCAACGACTATCTGATGTATATTGGCTCCATCAAAGGACTTCGTCCTGCGTTTGCCCGGAAACGGGTCAATGAGCTGCTCCATCAGGTAGGTATGAGCAAAGGCAGACACAAAAAGATGAAGAAGCTCTCCGGCGGCATGAAGCGGCGGGTGGGCATCGCCCAGGCCATGCTGAATGACCCCGGCATTCTGATTCTGGACGAGCCCACAGCAGGGCTTGACCCAAGCGAGCGTATCCGCTTCCGAAATCTCATCAGCGAGCTGGCCCAAGACCGGCTGGTACTGCTCTCCACCCACATTGTGTCGGATATCGAGTCCATCGCCAATGAGATCCTGTTTATGAAGGACGGTAAAATCCGCCTCTCCGGTACAGAGGAAGAACTGCTCTCCTCTACATGGGTCCGAGCATGGAGCTGCACGGTACCTTTGCAGGATGCTGACCGGCTCCAAAGGCAATCTCTGGTCTCCAACCGAAAGACGGTGCCGGGCGGGGCGGAGCTGAGGATCGTGTCAGAGACACAGCCTATACCGTCAGCGGTAGAGGAAGGTCTGACGTTGGAAGACTTGTTTCTCCATCTCTTTGGTGAGAAAGGCGGGGATGAACATGGTGAGGTATGAGATCAGGAAGGTATTTTCCAGAGCCAGCGGCAAGATTGCTCTGGGGATGCTGGCGGCGCTGGTGCTTGTGGTCTCCTTTATTGCCATTCAAAGCGTGGAGTTTGTGGACGCAGACGGGAACAGCTCTACCGGCATTGGGGCGGCGAAAAGTCTGCGGGAGGCGAAGAGCGAGTGGACGGGCTACTTGACAGAGGATGTCTTTGCCGAGGTCATCCGCAGAAACGCTGAGATTGAAGCCTCGCCGGAGGCCCAGTCCAAGGACTGGCATGAGAACAACAGGGCATTTGCAAAGAAGCAGGGGTTTTCCGACATTCGGGATGTAATCAACAGCGCCCTCTGTTCCTTCCGGGAGTATGACTATTTTCGCATTGACTCCGCCACCCCGGATGAGGCAAGCCAAATCTACGAACGGCGTATCACCAATCTGGAAAACTGGCTGGCCTCAGACGAGGCGAAGTATATGTATTCCCATGCGCAAAAGGAGTTTTTCATCAGCCAGTACCGGAAACTGAAAACGCCACTTTACTACGAGGACACGGACGGCTGGGATGCGGTGCTGACCTACTCCCAAACTGTAGTCATGCTGGCCATGCTGATTCTGGCATTTCTGGTTTGCGGAATCTTTTCCAGTGAATTTAAGCTAAAAGCTGACGCCGTCTTTTTCTCCTCAGAAAAAGGCCGCAGGAGCGGCACACGAGCCAAAATTCTTGCGGGGCTGGCAATCATCACGGTCATTTACTGGGCTGTGGTACTGCTGTACACAGGAATCGTTCTGTTCGTTTTAGGCGTAGGAGGCAGAAACTGTCCCATTCAGGCAGGGTTCCACGGCTGGAAGAGTTTTTACAACATCACCTATTTTGAAGAATACCTGATTGCGGTGTTTGGCGGCTTTATCGGCACACTGTTTATTCTGACCGTGGGTATGCTGGTGTCAGCTGCGACCAGATCGGCGGTCATCTCCGTCACCATTCCGGTGATCGTGCTGTTTCTGCCCCTGTTCGTAAGAGGATTGTTGAAAGAAGGGCTGAGCGCTGTCTCTCTGTACCTGCTCCCGGATCAGCTTTTGCAGGCTGCATATACGGTCAGCTTCTTCACCGCCTACGAGATCGGCGGCAAAGTCGTAGGGGCGATCCCGCTCTTGTTTGCCCTCTATTCGGTGCTGTTTGCGGCACTGACCCCGGTACTCTATTGGGTTTATCGGAAATCAGAGGTTGGGTGAGGCAAGTTGCCAGATCAGCATGGTCTTGTCAGCATAGAGCATATTTCATCGCCCAAAACAACAAAGAGAAACGCTCATACTGATCCGTTGCTTCATAGGCAAATCGAATCTGATATCCCGGACGAATCCACTTAAAGGTGCTGTTGGCATAACGAGCCGACTGCACCTCCACGGAAGTAATGCGTTCCCCTTCACTGCTCCGCTTCGCCTCAATTACACCCACAGGAGTACCGTCCACAAAAAGGGCATAGTCCGCCTCTCCGGTGCTGGTAGGAAACTCCCTCACAGCAACGCCAACCGAAGCAGATAGATTCAGTCGTTTCATATCCTGAATGATCCAGCCAGATTGGTCGAGCTTCTGGTCAATCACCTGTCTGGCATGTTCTTCCGGAGTCATCGCATCATACCTCCCGCAAAAAGGTATACTCCACCATGTTAATGACATGATACCACAAATTCACCCTTTCCTCAATCATTATTTGCATGTAAAATCGGGGATTTCCTTCAGCGTGTCCAATGCGGTTCGGTGCGTATATTTTTGGGTTTCACCACTTGATTTCCGAATGGCTTTTTGCTATGGTTGTGTTGTCAGCGGAGTCTGGCCTGAATGAATGACGGATGCATCATTTTTCAGGTCAGGCTCTGTCTTTTTATTGAAAGTAACAGCTCCGACGAAAGTCGGAGCAACCACCTAACCTCTGTTCGGAGGGCAAGATGCTCCCTGTCGGACATTTCGGCAGACCCGAAATTCCTCCAGCGCAATCTTGTTGGGGTTCGGC
>ATWA01000097.1 GCA_000421005.1 Clostridiales bacterium NK3B98 | reverse complement strand
CGATTTTGCCCATCTGTCCGGTGAGCTTTTGAGCGGCTTCGTCGCTGAAAGTTGCATAGACGGTGGGATGCTCGATTCGTCTCGTCAGCGCCGCTCGCCGCAGATATTGGGAGTAGGTGATGCCCAGCACTTCGCAGATGAAGTTGAGCTGGTCGTACTCGTCCTCTGAAAAGCGGACGGTGATTTTGCGATTGCGGTTGGTGTCGTCTCTTGCCTGATATTTTTTGGACATTGCATTTCTCCTTTGGGATTGGAATGATTTGTAGCGGCTCTGCCGCATTTTCCGAGAGGAAAATTGAAAAGTGGCGGGATTGGGGTGCCGAACCCCAACAAGATTGCGCTGGAGGAATTTCGGTCTTGCCGAAATGTCCGACAGGGAGCATCTTGCCCTCGTTATCCGGGCCAGTCTTTGCTCCGACTTGTGTCGGAGCCGCTTCATCTCTGCAAAAAAGCAGAGCCTGACCCCAAAAAATGATGCACCGTTCATTCTCTCAGGTCAGGCTCTGCTGACTGTTCTTAGCATAGCAGACAATCCCCCCTCTGGCAACCCCATCCTTTCTGCACAGCACCAAAGAAAAACACCCCAACCTCCAAACCCGTCCTTGACACTGACAGGCCCCGCATGATAAAATAGAACTCAAAACAGCGAAAAAAGTTTTTGAAACAGGGTTGACAGCCATGACCGGACGCTTCACAATAGACCGACCGACCGACCGACCGACCGACCGACCGACCGACCGACCGACCGACGGCATAACTGCGCTCACAATTCCATAACCACGGAAGAACACGTCTGAACGGGTCTTTCCATTGGAAAGGCTCTTTCAGGCGTTTTTTTCATAGAATCCCTCAATCGGCAAGAAAAGGAGGAATACAGATGAAACACAGGCTGAGACGACTGCTCGCATTGGCTTTGTCCCTCGCCATATTGCTGTCCATGGGCAGCGCCGGGGCCTGGGCGGCGGAGACAGAGGACGAGCTAACTGAGGCAGAGGACTGGCTAACTTCGGAAGAAGCGTTCAACGAATCCGATGATTCCTCCTTAGCAGTGGACGAACTGCCCACCGAAGACTCTTTCATGGAGGAAGAAGTTGTAGAGGAGTCCGTCACCGAGGAGGCGATGATGGCGCCAGCAGATGAGCACAAGCATGACGGCATCACCTTCGAGGAGTGGACGGAGACCGACAGACTGCCCGATACCCCCGGGAGCTACTGCCTCACCGGGGATGTGACCATCAGCGGCACATGGAACGTCCCCGGCGGGACGACAAACCTCTGTCTAAACGGGCACGGCATTCGCAAGACTGGCAATAGCTCGTCCGTAATCTCGGTGACATCTGGACGTACATTGAATCTGTATGACTGCGGCTCAACGGTACAGCACAGCTTTACGGTGCCAAATCCTGCTCCCAACGGCGCAGGTATGGCAGTCGTTGACGCCGAACGCACCGAGGGTCATGAGATTTTTTCCGGCGGTTATATCACCGGCGGCTGTGAAGTGAGCGAGGGCGGCGGTCTGAATATCAGGGGCGGCGTCGTGAATATGTACGGCGGCAATATCATCGGCAACTCCACCAACGACGGGAGCGGAACCACCAACGGTGGCGCTGTTTTTATGGATAACAGCGCGATGTTCACCATGTACGGCGGAGCGATCCAGTATAACTTCGGACGCAACGGCGCTTCCCTCTTTGTAGAGGATGGCTCAACCTTCGTTCTTGAGGGTGGTTCTGTTTCCTACGGCAAAGGAGGACGAGGCGGCATCTTTTCCCGTGGGACCGTAAAAATTCATGGCGGCGAGGTTCTGAATCATTACTGTACCATCTGGCAGAGCGGCGGGTTTAACGGATGGGACGGCACATTGGAGATCACCGGAGGAACCATCAGCGGCAACACAGGTGTGAATGCTCGTCTGGCGGGAATCATGCCTGCCAGCCTGACTCTGGGCGGCAATCCGCTCATTTCAGACAACCTGGACAAAAACGGCAATCAGGCCAATTTGTATCTGAATGACGGTAGAGTCATCACCATTGCCAGCAAACTGAGCAGCAGCGTCAAAAGCAATCGGATTGGCGTATCCATGAACAGCGGCACCGGCGTGTTTACCAGCGGTTGGAGCAGCATCATGGGCGAGGCCGACCCGGCAGAGTATTTCTTCAGTGAAAACAGCGATGCCATCATTATCCTGCTGAACGGCGAAGCCACACTGGTTCCTGAAAACTACCGTCTGATTCATCTCCTGCCGGGCGAAAACTCCGGTGAAGAAATCGCTGTTGCTTCCGAATCCGGGACGGAATACACGTTACCTGCCAGCCCGTTCACATCACCGGAGGGAAAGGCATTTGCAGGCTGGTCGGACGGAGAGAACGTCTATCAGGTGGGCGACAGTTATTCCATCACGCAGGAAGTGACCTTTACTGCCCAGTGGGCGCCCGGAACGACCCTTACCTATGAGCTTGCAGACTCATACGGTGACGGTTGGAACGGGGCGGCGATTCAGGTGACGGACAAAGCGAGTGGCGCAGAACTTGTCAGTCTGAGCATCGGAAATGGCGGCAGCGCTTCCGGTTCTTTTGACGTTCTGGCTGGCCGAACCATCGTGTTCAGTTGGAAACCGGGCAGTTATGATAACGAGTGTTCCTATACTGTGTGGGATGCGGAAGGCAATGTGGTATTCTCCGGCAGCAGCAGCATGACGCCCCCCATCGAATATACCTATTATGCCCCCGTCGCCACCGTGACCAGCGGCGGCACGAGCACGGATTACGCAGACTTCGCCGCCGCCGTGAGCGCATGGAACAGCGCAGAAAGCGGCGCGACCCTCACGCTGCTTGCGGACGTGACGACGGCGAGCACCATCAACGTCAGCGGTACCAAGACCCTTGATTTGAACGGTCATGGTATCAGGATGACCTCCACTCGTACCACACTTTTCTACGTCAGCGGCAACCTGACGCTGAACGACAGCAATCCCACGGCAACGCATCGATTCAACCCGCCCTCCGGAACAGCCGGTCTTGCCACGCTGAACGAGGAGAGCGGAGCGCTGGTCATTCAGGGCGGCTACATCACCGGCTTCAAAGGGCAAATAAACGGAACATACGCGATACAGGTCCCGGAGAGCGGCACCTTTACCATGAATGGCGGTAACCTGATCGGCAACGAGGGAGGCAGCACGAGCAGCGCCCAGAGTATGGCGCTCAAGTCGAATGGACATGTTGTCATCAATGGCGGCGCAATCATTTACAATCACAGCGAGTTTAGGGGAAGCGCTGTGAATGGCCAGAATCTGGAGATGAACGGCGGCGAAATCTCACACAATACCTGTGGCCAAACCGGCGCTGTCCATGTCCACAATCTGGTTATGACCGGCGGCGTCATCACGGAGAATCAAAATAAAAGTGAGAATAACATCGCTGGCATATGCGTTTATAACAGCGCACGATTCAGCGGAAATCCCGTCATCACAGGTAATATTGACGGCAGCGGAAATTCCAGAAACCTTTATCTGGAATCCGGCGCAAAGGGGAATTGCTCCATCACCGGCACCCTTGGCAATGATGCGAATATCGGTATCCATATGTCCGGCAACACCGGTGTGATTACCAACAGCACGGACACAAGCCTCAACGATGCCAGCAAGTTCTCCAGCGATAACAGCAGCTATATGGTCGGCCAAAACGCCGGTGGACAACTGCTCCTCGGTACACCGGTGACTGTGACCTACAAGGTGGTCAACGGCACCTGGTCGGATGACGATACAGCAGACAAGACGGAAACTGTGGCCAGTGGAGCAAATCCAGCCAGCGTACCCACCGGCATGAAGGCGTCTGAGGGCTACACAGGCGGCGCCTGGGACACAGACCCGGCAGAGGCGACCATCACGGGAGCGACGACGTTCACCTATACCTTTGAGGCGAAAACCCCTGCGTCAGTCACAAAAGCGCCGGAAGCCAAAACCCTGACCTACGACGGCTCTGCGCAAAAGCTGGTGAGTGCAGGTACTGCCGAGGGCGGTTCGATGCGGTATGCCCTCGGAACGAATGCCACCACCGCCCCCACAGAGGGCTGGGACACATCCATCCCCACCGGGACAAATGCGGGAAGCTATTATGTGTGGTATAAGGTCGTGGGGGATGCAAACCATAATGATGTTGCCCCTGAAAAGGTGAGTGTGAGCATCGGGAAGGTAGACGCCACCATTACAGTCAAGGATCAGACGATCAAGGAAGGCGAGTCCGTTGCCGAGGGCACAGGGAATGTGGAGGTCTCCGGATTGCTGACCGGACACAGCCTTGACACAATTTCCCTTGAAAGCGGCACTGGGGAGACTGCCGGAAAAGTGATTGCCAGTGATGCCAGGATAAAAGATGGGAATAATCAGGATGTTACGAGCAATTATACTGTTGTATATACGCCAGGAACACTGACCGTGCGAGCTGCGCTCAGCCGGACCGTGACCTTCAAGGTGGTCAACGGCTCCTGGAATGAGGGCGACGGCGACGCCGCGACAGCGGACAAGAC
>ATWA01000096.1 GCA_000421005.1 Clostridiales bacterium NK3B98 | reverse complement strand
CAGCGCAAGCGGGACGGTTCCGGGGAGTACGAGTTGATTACCCCGAAGAACAACAAGCCCCGCACGCTCACCCCGGCCAGCGATGTGATGCTGCGGTTGCACCGGCTTCAAACCCGGCAGATGGAGCAGCGTCTCATGGCAGGCAGTGCTTGGGAGAACGAGCAGGGCTTTGTGTTCGTTAACGAGCTGGGGCGGCATCTGGCGGCACACACCGTCTACCTGAAATTCAAGAAGGTGGTGGAGGATATGGGTATGCCGGACTTCCGGTTTCACGATTTGCGGCACACCTTTGCGGTGATGTCTTTGCAGGCGGGGGATGATATCAAGACCTTGCAGGAGAACATGGGTCACCATGCAGCGTCCTTCACCTTGGAAACCTACGCCCACTCCACCGCCAGCATGAAGCGGGAGAGTTCGCAACGGATGGACAGGTTAATTCAAAGTGTTTCCGGTTTGTGAGAACGGTTTCGCAACTTTTGGACGCATTTGAAAATCTATTCATTCCACTGTCTTCCAGCCTGTAAAGGGTCAAAATAAGGGTCAAGTCGATTTCAAGGCAAAAACGAAGCCCTCAGAAAAGAACTTTCCGAGAGCAAAAGCCGTAAATATTTGAGATAAACGCCAGAAAACAAAACAAAACCCTCCGAACGGTCGTTCGGAGGGTTGATGCACAAGGCGGGAGTCGAATTCGTTGGTTGCGATAAATGGTGTGCGATTATGGGCGTTATGTCCATAATTTTGTCTGTTTCGCAACTATTTCTTCTTTATTGTTGGAGTAGGTCTATGGGGTGACGGCGTGTAAGGGGTAGAGATTGGGGTAAAAGCCTCTTAAATTTTGGAGCAGTTATTTTACGATTGCAGATTGTGGAGATGAAACAGGGTTGGAACCTTTTCAGGGAGTTCCAACCCTGCTTTTTATAAGCGTTACTTTGCGATCTTCACGCTCTTAGCTGCGCTCCATGCTGAATACACGTTCTTCCCGGAGACTGTTTTGTAGCTGCGAATGCAGACATAGAGAGCGGCTCACCTGAATGCGTGGTGATGCTCCTTGCTTTTGTCAACCTCTACTACCTTGTTCTCAAGTTGCTGGCTCTATCAATCCCAATAGGTATTCTTGTAGTGAACCAGAATTTCCTCCACTTTGCCGTTTTCTGGATGCATCCTGATGATTATGTTTGAGTTAGACTTTAATGTACATACATACTCAGGTCTTCCGTTGCCATAATATTTCACACTGCCATATTTTTTTAGCTGGTTCACGGCATTGGACACAGAATCGCCAATGGATACACCCTTAATATTAAACCCAGGTGCAGCGATCAGCCAGCAAAGAGTATCATTGCACGCATGCTGGAAGTGCATCATCTCTTTTCGATCTTCAATCTGCTTAAAGGTCATCACACTGATATTTGAGTTACCAACTTTAATACTGCCAATATAACCGTCTGATTCTATGTACTTACCGCCCAGGGTCTTCGCTACCGTGTTAACGTTTTTTTCGAGATACTGCGAAAGCTCATATTCTTTTGGCATTGCGACTTTGATACTTTTTACTGCACTCCATGCAGAATAGCTGTTTTTGCCGCTAACAGTCTTATAACTCCGAACTCGTACATAGTATGTTTTATTTGCAGTCAGTCCTGTAATGGCTTTTGATGTAGTCGTTGCCTTATTGACTGTCACCGCTTTATTTCCACTTTTAAAAGTTTTGTTTGTGGTGTACTGAATTTGATATCCTGTAATACCAGACACCTTTTTCCATGCCACTGTTATTGCTCGTGATTTTGAGTTTTTTACACTCGACAGAGCTGGTATTGCAGCATAGGCCAGCGTTCTACCCGTTTTGTTATAATTGCTCGTATAGGTCTTTCCATTGCCAGTAATGCACCGAACTGTAAACGTGTAAGCTGTACCGCTCTTTACCTTTTTCCATGTATATGACGTAGAGGTGGTGTCTGTCAGTTTCGTCCACTTGCCTTTTCCAGCCTTATAAAACACACGATACTTAGCAGCTCCTGCGACCTTGCCCCAAGAGATTGTAATTCCACCATTGACATTCACAACCTTGCTAATCTGCGGAGATGCGAATTTGTGTGTCCCTGTTAGTGTCTCAAACTTATTGCCGTTTTGCTTGGTATATTTCTCGGCGGCAGTTCCTTTATAGCCTGCAATTAAGGTACCGGTTTCAAACGCTTCAGCTTCAATGCTGGTCACACTTTTGGGTACGGTTATGCTTTTCAAGGATGTACAGTTGTAAAACGCCATATTGCTGATTGTTTTCAGTTTGCTTGGGAGAATGATACTTTGCAACGAATAACAATTTGCAAACAATGCGTGTTCGATGCGTGTAACTCCGTTTGGGATTGTAATGCTTTTCAGATTTGTACATGCATAAAATGAGCCTTCACCAATTGTCTTTACTGTAGCAGGTAAAGAAATACTTTTTAGCGCGCTTTCTGCAAATGCTGAACCTTCGATTTTTGTGACACCTGATGGAATCTTAATGCTTTCCAGCCCACTGTATGCAAAAGCACACTGTCCAATCGTCTTAACACTCCCTGGTAATACAACAGTTTTTGGGCGTAGCCAAGAGAATGCCCACTCGCCAATATATGTGATACCGTCCTTCACAACGACTTTTTTTACTGCACTATCGTCATCCCAGTTATAATAGTCAGGCATATTACCCATATCGTAATTGTACATGGGTCCCTTTCCGCTGACTGTTAATGTTCCTGCACTGTCCAGCGTCCAGCTAACATTTTTCCCACATTTTCCCCTTGATGTGATCGTGGCTGCATTTGCATAATTTGGCAGAAGCCCCACAACCAGTAGAATCGTTAATGCGCCAGCAATCCATCGTTTTAGGCGTACCATCATCTTAGCCTCCTTCGTGTTGAATAAGTGTTACAACGGGTAGTTTATGTACGGGAGCAGCTGTAAATCGCAGCTGCTCCCTGCGTTTGGTTGTAAAAGGTTTACTTCGTGATCTTTACGCTCTTAGCTGCGCTCCATGCAGAATACACATTCTTCCCGGAGACCGTCTTATAGCTGCGGATACGGACATAGTAGGTCTTTCCCTTGGTCAGCTTGTTGATCGTCTGCGACACAGCCGATGCTTTCTTGACTGTGACTGCCTTGTTGCCGCTCTTGAAGTTCTTATTGGTGCTGTACTGAATCTGGAATCCGGTGACACCGCTGAGTTTCTTCCAGCTTGCTGTCATGGTCTTTGCCTTACTGTTCTTGACGCTGGAGAGCGTTGGCGTTGCCACATAGGTCAGGCTTTTGCCGGTGGTGTTGTAGCCGCTGGTGTATGCTTTGCCATCCTTGCTGATGCAGCGGACGGTGAAGGCGTAGGTGGTCCCGTTCTTAGCCTTCTTCCATGTGTAAGTGGTAGAAGTGGTGTCTGCCAGCTTTGTCCACTTGCCAGAACCAGTCTTGTAGAATACACGGTACTTCGCTGCGCCGAATACCTTGCCCCAAGTGATCTTCACCCCTCCAGCAACATTTTCGACCTTGCTGACAGTAGGATTGGCGCAGGCGTAGACGGTAATCTTCACTGTCTTGGTTGCCGCATTGTGGTTTGCGTCTCCCTTGGCAGTAACTGTAATTGTTACATTGCCGGGGGCTACGCCCTTGACCACACCCTTAGTGGAGACCGTAGCAACCTTTGTGTTGCTGGACTTGTAGGTCACAGTTCCAATGCCCTTTGCAGTGACGTTCACCGTTTTGCCCTTGACCACGGAGGCAGGAGCGGTAGCGGTAGGAGACTGGTTCGCCTTGGCGATGATGAAGGTCTTGGTGATGGTACCGGTGTAGCTGCCCTTTCCGGTGATAGTGACTTTGGCTGTGCCTGCGTTGGTGTTGTTGGAGTTGGAAACGGTGTAGTCCGTTCCGCTTGTCAAAGTCTTGCCGTTGACAATTACCGTCACGCTTGGCTGCTTTGCAGTTCCGTCATAGACCAGATTTGCTGTGCTTACGGTCACGTCCTTATCGCTCAATGTCGAAGGCGTAAGTTTCGGAATCTGCTCTGTTCTTGTTTCTTTGCACTTGGTGCAGGTGAAAGTCCTTACACCTTCAGCCATGAGAGTAGGCTCCTTGGTTACCGTTCCGTTGTCCCAGCTATGTCCCAGCGCATTTGTTTCGCTGTCCCGATAGCTGTGATTGCAGTGCGTGCAGGTATGCGTTGTATATCCCTTCTGCGTGCAGGTGGGCTTTGTGACCACAGAAGTGTACTCATGGGCGACAACGGGGATCGTCTCCGTTTTGGTGTCTCCGCACTTCGTACAGGTGTAGGTCTTGACACCAGTCTCCGTACAGGAGGCAGGTTTTGTCGTCTGACCAGCATTCCAGCTATGGGTACATGGCGCTTGTTCAACTTTGACCATACCTGCTTCAAACGCAACCGCCACAGTAGAGCCGTTCTCGTCCGAGAAATTGCTGGGCTGATTGTCCTTCAGCGCAATGCCGATGGTGTAGTTTCCTGCTTGATTGGGTGCTGTCACATGGAGTACCATCAGCTCACCGTTTCCAGTGACATTGTCCGACGTGTACCAGGACACCACATTGCCGTTGGTGGAGAACATTCCTCCGGAGAGCATGCTGCCCGCTGTGATAGAGTTCAGCGTGACGCCCTGGGGCAGCGTGAACTCAAATGCGAGACCGGCCATTCCGGTATTTCCGCTGACACTCACCGGAATATCTACCTCTGCGCCGGGAGCTGCGGTGACATTTCCAACCTCAACAGAGGTGCCGGCGCTTGCGGTACGCAGCACAGAGCGCACCAGCATTTTCGTCTGGGCGGCTGCAAGCGTTGTAATCTTTCCGATCACAAAGCGGTTGATCTTCACCACGTCAGCGATCGTTACGATGTTGTCTCCGGTTAC
>ATWA01000095.1 GCA_000421005.1 Clostridiales bacterium NK3B98 | reverse complement strand
CATGGGCTTCTCCGCTGTGGCGATTGCAGACCGGGTGGGGCATGAGAGCATTGAAATCACCTATCGATATGCACATCTCTTTCCATCCAAACAGGCAGAGATGGCAGACAGATTAAATATGGAAAGGAGCAGTTGAACATGTCAGCAAAGAACAGAGATGAAAAAGGCCGTTGGAGGAACAAGACGGTAGCGTTTCGGGTATCTCCAGAGGAGGACGCTGAGATTGAAGCCGCAGTCCGGCTCTCAGGTCTTACCAAGCAAGACTACATCACCCGGCGGCTTACCAACCATGATGTAGTGGTGCAAGGCAATCCGAGGGTATACAAGGCTTTGCGTAACGAATTGGCTGCGGTGCTGGAGGAACTGAGACGAATCGAAAACGGAGGCACCATCAGCGATCAATTGGCAGATATCATTCGGCTGATTACGCTCACCCTGGAAGGGATGAAAAAGGAAAAGTGATTGACCCTTTGTTATCAATTACCGCACGGACATAACGACCGAAAACGTGATACTGTATAAAGGCGTGAAATATAATATCGTCCGCGTGGACGTTTTCGAGGGCTACAAAAGCGATCTGACGCTATACTGCAAGAAGCAATGAACAACCAATTCAAAAGCACGGAATATCACGGAAACAGGATATAATATTGACGCTTGCCGCTGCAAGTGCTATACTATATCCTGTCTTTTTATGTGATGTTTTCAAAGCGTTCGGAGGTTCGGCGCATGACATACAGCTATAACCGATTATGGAAATTATTGATTGACAAGCGCATGACGAAAACAGCAATGTGCAAGGCGGCGGGTATCAGTACGAATATTCTTGCCAAAATGGGCAAGGATGAACCCGTAGCAATAGAAAGCTTGGCAAAAATCTGTATTGCCCTTGGCTGTACGCTTGATGATATAGTTGAAATCAAAACGAAATAAGAGGTATATTTATCGTGAATCTGAAAGATGTTATTTATTGCGGGGATTGCATTCAAATAATGAAACAAATCCCCGATGAAACTATAGCTGGATGTATAACAGACCCACCCTATAATTACGAATTCATTGGGCGAAACTGGGATAATTCTGAAATTGAAAGGCGTACTCAGCGCGTTAAAAATTCATCTACGCTTGTAAAAAATATTCCCTATGGTAGCGGGCTAGCCGGTGGTGTGCGTAATGCTGCTTGGTATAAAAAGAATAGGAAAAATACTGTTGATTATCAAAAATGGTGTGAAGAATGGGGAAAAGAACTTTTCCGCATCACAAAAAGCGGTGCATTAGTGTTAATTTTTAACAGCACACGTACAGTTGCACAAGTTCAAGTGGCTATGGAAAACGTTGGATTTTATGCAAGAGATATGATTGTATGGAGACGGCAAAGCGGTATACCTAAAGGATTGAATGTAGCTAAAAAACTTGAAAAAATGGGCTATGATAATGCAGACAAATGGAATGGTTGGCATAGTTGTTTAAGGAACGAATGGGAAGCTATATGTGTAGTTCAAAAACCTTTAATAAATAATTATATTACAACATTGCAAGAAAGTGGTGTTGGTCTATTTAATACCATGTGCGAGAATGGTTTTCAATCAAACATTATTGAAGGTATAAAACGCGATAATCTTGAGAGCTATAATATTCATTGTACTGTAAAACCATTAGATTTAATTGAAAAGCTGATACATATGACAATACCGGTTTCTGATGACAATATCCTCATAGACCCGTTTATTGGAAGCGGAACAACCGCCGTTGCATGTAAGAAATTGGGTATTCACTATCTGGGAATTGATATTTCAGATGAATATATCGATATTGCTCATAAACGTTTAGCAGATTTGAATAAAGACTCTATTTAACGTATTTTCCTAAACAAAAGGCACGTGGGCATATAACTCACGTGCCCTTTTTCTATCTGATATAATAATTGTCGCCGAACTGAAGTAATAGTTTCTTTATATCCACGCCAGTCTTATCTTTCAGATACTGTAATGCGTCATTGCCAGTATAGATTGACCATCCGCCATTGATGCACGCCGTAATTGCAGCGGGAAGATTATCTTCCCGAACCATCAAGAAAACCGGACGATAACCATTTTCTTGAAGTAAAGCACCATATTGTTTAAATTTCTTAAGAGTTCCAGAATCACCAGAGCCAACACGATATTTCGTATCAATCGCATCATTCCCTAAGATTAAATCACACGGTTCATCAGCGCCAAACTTAAGGGCAGGTTTATACTCTGCCGGACAGTGTTCTTTAACAATAGCGGTAACAAGCAATTGCCAAAGCATCCCGAGTTCACGCCCCCAGTACTGTCGGTTTTCCCTCTTCAAGTCTGGAGAAATATTATATAGCTTCATCAGAAAATCATAATCATTGTTTTCCTGCCCGTATGTTTTTTGTGAAAATGAAGAATAGTAATGCTCAATGATTGGTTTTACAATCCTTATATCTTTTTCATTCACCTTTGTCACCCTCAGTCTCTATTATTTTGAAAATATCCGAGATATTTACATCAAGCCCCTTTGCTATCTTTTCAATATTCTGGATTGAAACATTACGCTTGCCTGATTCTACCGAAGCATAATATGTTCTATCCATGTCTATCAGCAGGGCAAACTTTTCTTGGCTTAAACCAGTTGTATTCCTTAAAATGCGTATTGCATTACCAAACTGTTTCTGTATCATATGCCTCACCTCAAAAGAGAATATAGACATTTGATGTGTTTAAGGCAACGGACTATGAGCAACAATTGGATTTTTCTTTTGGTATTTTCCTGTTTTGTCTTGTAGATTTAAGCGACAAATAAGCGACAAACGGGCATAAGAAAACGGCGGAAATCCTTATTATTCAAGGGTTTCCGCCGTTCTGAATATACTCTTTTTCAGTGAAAACAAAGAAAGTCCGTTGCGTTCAATCAGACCGGCAGTAATTGCCTGCTCGTCCATATTGCCTCTCCGGTGCCGCCCAACGCAACTCGGCGATGCCTGCAATGTGAAGCCGAGTCTGAAGTATATCGAAGAAGGATATTGCGCGGGACTTTCCGTGTAAGACCGGATTATAACAGAAATCCATGGATTCGTCCGGGGATTTCTGCTTTGTCATTGATTCAAATATACACAGAGATAGTTTCGCACAATCCGGCAGAGCACCTGCTCAACATCCTTCATCCCATCGCTGAGGCACCACTCAAATACGCAGCCCTTGACAATGGTGCAGATGTCCATGCAAACCCGGTGAATATCAATTTCGCTGTGGAGTACCCCCTGCTCCACAGCGGCGGTGATCTCCGCCTCACTTCGTTCCATCACAGTGCCAGGAGCAAAGCGACCGTCCTGCTCACCCATATAGGCGGACAGCGCCTGATTGCCGGTGGTGTAGAAACTCTTCATAAATTCCTTGCCCAGTCTCATATACTGGCGGATCAGGTGCATATAGAGCTCGCTGATTCGGTCGGCGATCTGTGCGTCCGGCGTTTGCAGCTCAAAGGAATCAAAGGATGTCTCTCGCAAAAAGTACATGAGAAGGTCGTCTTTGTTCTGGAAATAGTAGTAAAAGGTGCCAATAGACAAATCCGCTTCTGCGCATACATTCCGAACGGTGACCGCCTCTGCTCCGTGTTTTTCAATAATATGAATGGCAGCGTCGATGAGCTGCTGCTTGTTTTCCTGTGCGTCCGCCGACTTCGGCGGACGTCCGCATTTCCTGCTCATAATATCAACCTCACAAAAATAGAACTCGTTTCAATTTTCTGTTGACATCATAGCACAGTGTGATTATAATTGCAAATAGAACGTGTTATAGAACGTGTTAAATATTTTTGTGGATAGGAGTTTTATCATGAAAATCGTTTATTGGTCTGATTACGCCTGCCCTTACTGTTATATCGGCGAGGCACGGCTGAAAAAAGCAATCAAGGAATTGGATGCGGAGAATCAGGTGACGCTGGAGATGAAGGCGTTTCAGCTTGACCCCACTGCCGGCGAACACGCAACCGGAGATACCTTGACCCGCTTTGCTCACAAGTACGGCCTCAGCAAGGCAGGTGCGTCCGCTCAGATCGAGCACATTTCCCAGTTGGGTCGAGCGGAGGGGTTGGATTTCCGCTATGACACCACCCTGTTTACCAATACCATGGACGCCCATCGGCTGACCAAGCTGGCTCAGCGCAAGGGAGCTGCCGATCAGGTGATTGAGGCGCTGTTCAAGGCATATTTCACCGACAATCTGGAGCTGGCGGACAAGGCACTGCTCCAGCGCATCGGCGAGGAGGCCGGAATGGACGCACAGGAAGTCCGCGACCTGCTGAACTCCAACCAGTATGAAGACGAGGTCATTCAGGATGAGCAGGAGGCCGCTATGAATGGCATCCATGCGGTTCCGTTCTTCGTCGTGGGAGACCGGTACGGTATTTCCGGCGCTCAACCGTTGGAGGGTATGAAGGCAACGTTGCAGAAGGCGCTGGAGGAAGAGCGGCAGCACAAGGCAGCCTTTCAGGTAGAGGAGGGCATGGCCTGCGGCCCTGAGGGGTGCCATTTCGGATGATACGTCTGGTTCCCGTCAAGGGCGTCTTTGAGACGAACTGCTATTTTTATATCGACGATACCACGAAGCATGGCTGGCTCATCGACCCTGGTGCTCAAGGCGAGGGATTGGCACAGCTTATCAAACGGCAGGGCTGGATGATTGAGTCGATCCTGCTGACCCACGGACATTTCGACCATACGGGCGGTATCTCAGCACTGCGCCGGTCGCTCCATCTTCCCGTCATGGCTTACGAGAATGCAGACCTGTACC
>ATWA01000094.1 GCA_000421005.1 Clostridiales bacterium NK3B98 | reverse complement strand
CAAATCAGGCTACGGCGTCTGAGCGGTCTGTTTTCCGCCATCCGGGTCTAAAATCCCTTGAAATACGTCAGTATTCCTTCGGTCTTTTATCCCCGACTGACAAAAAACATCCTCGCTCATCCATCCGAGAGATTTATTCAGCACTTCCTTAAAAATATCAGTCCTGTCCTGTCTTTTTTATCATAACATATTGATGGAGATTTTTCAACTTTTTGCAAGAAATAATTCAAATACAACAAATAGGCGGCTTTGTTCAGCGCATCTCCTTCTCGAACATAGTAAAAAAAGAACTCGTTTCCCATCCATTTTGTGAATCATATAGTAGCATATTTTCCCGGAGTGTGCTATGATAGTCGTTAAACGTCCTCCCCATGAATCAGTATGCTTCTGTCTTTGGGAATGGATGATTCCCCAGCATTTCGCATAGTATGGACGGGTAATGATTTGGAAGTAAGGCGATTTGTCCTGCGTCCATGCTTATGATATGATTTTGGAGTAACTCTCCCAATGATTGAAGGGATCAACAAAAATGAATTATTCTGCCATTGGCCTTGTGGCCATCCTGATTCTGTTGATTGAGAATCAGGATATTCTGCTCAGACGGTCTGTTGCGTTTCGGAAGCCTGCCTGGGTCGTCTATCGGCATTTTCTCATTGCGGTTCTGGTTTACTACAGCTCGGATGTTCTGTGGGGGGTATTGGAAAGCAACAAGCTCATACCGTTGATTTTTGCGGACACCTCTCTCTACTTCATCGCAATCGCGGCCGGTGTGGTCTGTTGGACCCACTATTCCATCGCCTATCTGGAAGAACGCTCCCGCTTTGGCGGGTTCTTTCTCCATGCCGGGCGCATCATCGGTTTTGTCACCGCCTGTCTGATCGGGCTGAACGTCTTCGTCCCTGTCTTCTTTACGGTGGATGCCGACGGAACGTATCACGCCCTTGGTGCCAGATATGTGGTTCTGGGTATTCAGATTTTACTGCTGCTTCTGCTCTCAGGCTACTGCTTTTCCTCCATCCTCCATCGAAGCAATTCCCCTCAGCAGACAAAGCGTTACCGCACCGTTGCCCTGTTTGGGCTGGTGATGGGCGCCTTTCTCTTTGGACAGCTTTTGTATGTGTATCTCCCCCTCTATTCACTGGCCTATCTGCTGGGCACCAGTTTGATTCGTGCCGTGGTCATCAGTGACGAAAAGGAGATGTATCGAAAAGAGCTGGAGGAAACAACCCGAATTACCGAGCTGAAAAGCGCTATCACCTCTCTGCTGGATAATATGCCCGCCATGTCCTTCTCCAAGGATGCCAAGACCGGGCAGTATCTGGCCTGTAATCAGTCCTTTGCGGACTACGCCAACAAGAATCATCCCAGAGAGGTAATCGGCCTCACCGACCGTGATATCTTCGACGCAAACACCGCAGAGCACTTTGTGGAGGACGACAAAACCGCTCTGTCCATGGACGAGCCATTTATTTTCTATGAGGACGTGCTGGATGCCGCCGGAAACAGCCGTCAGTTCCAGACCACCAAGCTGAAGTTCAAGGATGGCACCGGACGGCTTTGCCTTTTGGGAATGTCCATGGATGTGACGGATTACATCGCCACCGAGCTGAAAAGAGAGCAGGTGGAGGCGGCCTATCAGCAGGCTCTGGGTGCCAGCGCTGTCTACCAGAGCATTGTGGACGCCCTCTCCGGGGACTATTTCAACCTGTTCTATGTAAATCTGGATACAGAGGAGTTTATCGAATACGGCTACCGGACGGAGGAGGGTCACCGTTCCACCCGAACCAACGGAACGGATTTCTTCCGATCCAGTAGACATAATGCCCTCAGCCTGATCTACGAACCGGACCAGAAGGACTTTCTGGAGGTCATGGACAAGAAAAACATGCTGGATGCCATTAACAAGCACGGCGCTTTTCTCTATGTCTACCGGCTGATGCTCAACGGGGTGCCTACCTATGTGAATATGAAGGCCACCCGTATCGCCGGAGATGACAACCACATTATCATCGGCATCAGCAATATTGACGCTCAGATGAGAGATCGTGCCATTGCCCAGCGGGCAAAGGATGAGCAGAAAGCCTATCAGCGCTTCACCGCCCTCAGCGGAAACGTGATCGTGTCCTATCTGGTGGATCTGGCAAGAGAACACTATGTGGAGTTTCGTTCCACAAAGGATTACGATGAGCTGGGCATCGCCAAGGAGGGGGATGCGTTTTTCTACACCGCATATGAGAACAGCTTCAGAACGGTTCATCCGGAGGATCTGGGGCTGTTCCACGCCTGTTTCACCAGAGAAAAGGTGCTGGGGGAGATTCAGCGCACTGGGGTATATGTGCTGGAATACCGGCTGATGGCGGGAGATCTTCCCACTTATGTGCGCCTGAAAGCCGCTATGATTGAAGAGGACGGAAAGACCTGCCTGACTGTGGGGCTGTTCAATATAGACGCACAGATCCGCCACGAGCAGGAGTATGCCAGAAAGCTGGAAGCGGCCAGAAGGCTGGCCAATCGGGACGAGCTCACCGGAGTGAAGAACAAACACGCCTATGTAGACGAGGAAAATACACTGAACACCCAGATCGAAGAGCATGGTGACACCGCCTTTGCCGTGGTTGTCTGCGACCTGAACGACTTGAAGAAGGTCAACGACCAGCAGGGGCACAACGCCGGAGACCGCTACATCCGCAAGGCCTGCAAAATCATCTGCAATATTTTCAAGCGTTCCCCTGTGTTCCGCATCGGCGGAGATGAATTTGCGGTGATCTGCCAGGGGCATGACTATGAGCACTTAGAAGAACTGCTGAGTGTGTTAAGCGCCGCCAACGCAGAGAATCAGGAAAGCGGCGATGTTCAGATTGCCTTCGGCATGGCAAGGTACGAGGGAGATCGAAGCGTTGCGTCCGTGTTTGAGCGGGCGGATCAGCTCATGTATCTCAAAAAGGCACAGATGAAGCAATAACCCTTCTTCGGTGCGGGAGCTTATCATCGGCAGTATAAACGCCAAAACTACGTTGAAAAGAGGTATCTATCATGCAGACGTCGGAGAGCTTTCGGTTAAGCGCAGTTCTTTCCTTTTCCGGCGGCTTGCAGGATGCGTATACCTACAACGTTCGGGGGAATGTGTTCGCCAACGCTCAGACTGGCAACGTGGTCCTCATGAGCCAGAATTTCATGATGGGAAACTGGAGCAGCGGGGTACACTATATGCTTCCCCTGTTGGCCTTTGCCGCTGGCGTTTTGATGACCGAGCGGATTGAATTCAGATGGAAGAACAGCAGAGGGATTCATTGGAGGCAGATTGTACTGCTGATCGAGATTGCTCTGCTGGGTATGGTTGGTTTTCTGCCCGCAGAGCTGAACGTGTTAGCCAATATGCTGGTTTCCTTTACCTGCGCCATGCAGGTGCAGGCGTTTCGGAAGGTGCATGGCTATGGCTATGCCAGCACCATGTGCATTGGAAATCTGAGAAGCGGAACGGAAAGCCTTTCCCGCTACCTGAGAAACAGGGACAGGGAATCTCTGAGAAAGGCGCTGCACTTCTTTGGCATTATTCTGGTGTTTGCTCTTGGCGCCGGGGCAGGCGGAGTGCTGTCTCAGGTATTTCACACCGGAACCATCTGGTTTTCCCTGCTTCTGCTGAGTGCGGTCACTGTGTTGATGAGAAAAGAAAGCCGATAACATACAAAGAGGGCTCCTTCGTCTTGAAAGGAGTCCTCTTTCTGTAATGGTATCAGTTCATATAGTCCCGGACGTTAAAGCGCTCGTCCGTCCGCTCTTCCTCCGGTGTGATGCCGGAGACAAACTGGGTCACATAAGTCTCACCTGTGGAGGGGTCCACATAGTATCTGACCTCTGCCCCGGTGTAGGAGTGGAACAGGATCACGATCTGGGTCTCGTTGCTGGACGCTACGCTCCAATCCACCGAATGCTCGCCGTTTTCTTCCATGCTCTTCAAATCCGGGTTGCTGCGGTAGCAGTAATTCTTGATGGCAGAGAGGGCCTGCTCCTGCGTGATGCTCCCCTCCCCCTGAGTGGGAGCGGCAGAAGCTGTCTGAGCGGGAATCACAGCCAGCGTATTCATCATATAGGCGAACCGATGTCCCATGCCCTCGGTCTCCACAATATAATAATGCTCGTTGACCACAAGGCAGCCCTCGTCTGTGGGAATCACATACACCAGCTGGGGCTGTTCCGCCATATATCTGTCGTCCAGTTCACTGGATGCGTCAATACAGATGCACGCCCCCGCCCGTTCAAGAGTGTCGGACTTGCGTTCCACGGTATAATCCTGTGAAAGGGTCTCCACAATGGAGTCGGCAACCGTCTCGGCGTCCTCCGAACGGTAGGTTACCTCAAAATAGTTCTCAGGGTTTTCAGGGTCGTCATAGACACTGACGAAGCGCTCCCGGTCGGATTCGCTCTGGCGCTGAAGCAGTTCATAGTCATAGTCCATCTCAAAGCCAATGGCTTCGTTTCTAATGTGCTCATAATGAACCGTCTCTTCCATGCCCTCCAGAATGATGACATCATCAAAGCGCTCCCCATCCTGTCTGACAGTGGTCTCCGTTTCCGGCGCTTCAGTCTCTGGGGCAGACGTTTCAGGCTCTGGGGTGGTCTCCGCCTCGGCAGCGGCGTCCGTCTCGGCGGCGGTGTACGGTTCTGCGGGGGTTTCAGGCTCTGCCGTCGCAGCCGGCTCAGTCGGTTCAGCGGGAGCAGGGGAATTGTCGCTCTTGCCGCAGCCGCTGAGGGAAGTCATCAGCAGACCTGCCGACAGCAGCGCCACCAGCAGCGTTACAAAAAAACGATTTCTCATCATCACATGATTTCCTTTCCTGATGCTTTTGATTCTGAATGGAAGTGCAGTCGTGGGGGATTCGCAATGCTCCCACGATTGCATCGACGGTATTCTATCACAGCCGCAGGGAAAACGGTATCCTGAAAAGGTTAAATATTTATGAAGTGGCTGTAAAACGGAGCAGCATCGCTCCTGCATGTGGCGACCCCGTTGTCTACATTAAGGAACCGCTGAACAAATCAGGCTACGGCGTCTGAGCGGTCTGTTTTCCGCTATCCGGGTCTAAAATCCCTTGAAATACGTCAGTATTCCTTCGGTCTTTTATCCCCGGCTGACAAAAAACATCCTCGCTCATCCATCCGAGAGATT
>ATWA01000093.1 GCA_000421005.1 Clostridiales bacterium NK3B98 | reverse complement strand
ACCGACAAATCCGCCCATACACATCTGGGTGTCCGCAAGGGAATAGAACGCTGATACGATGCACCGTCCCTCCGGTTGAGTGATTTTTCCAAGCACTCCCCCGCTCTCGATTTCACCAACGATGCCACCCACGTTGGCGGCAGGAGCCATGTTCAGATCCGGGTAAGAGTCCAGCGTCACATGGATGCCGGAGACGCTGGTCGCCGCTCTGGAAGATGCGGGAGAGGACTTCACGTTGAGTCTTTGGGGCAGCATGGTCGAAAAGGTGACGGTGTTTGAAGATGGGCTGGTGTTCACGCTGACCAGCGGTGAAGATGTACGAGTGGCTCCCTGCTGATGGCGGGGAGCTCTTTTTTTGCCTTTTGTATTTCTATCAGAAATACACCCACCTGTTGGTGGATTTAACCCGCCATACCCGGACAGTATACTTTCTAACAGAAAGCCTACTGCCTATAAGGGGGAATTGTGTGGACGCTCAGAAAGTGGGCAGACGGATACAGGAAGCGCGGAAGACCCGCGGTCTCACGCAGGCGGAGCTTGCACAAATGGTTGATCTGTCTACCAAATATATCAGCAATGTCGAGTGCGGATTTAAGACACCGAAATTGAACACCTTCGTCGCCATAGCCAACGCGCTTCAGTGCGACGCCAATCAGCTTCTTGCCGACGTGTTGGACATTACAACAAGCCAGGAAAGCGGCTCCATCTCCCGGAAACTGCAAGATCTCCCGGTTGACGAGCAGCGGAGGCTGTTGAGAGTTTTGGAAGTCATGATCGATGAACGCTGAATCCATCCCTGCGCCTTATTTCGGGGCGTGGGGATATTTTTTTATCCTTTGTTACAGGATTCGGCATATTTCGACTATATGCCAGCGTATAATAGTATTGCTAAGAGAAATACTTCATTTCATTTGTTATCGTACCCGTTTCCCTTAGCAGACACACAGACAAAGGCGAAGTGGGCCGGGTTTGAGTATGCCGGGGACGAGCCGACGCTGGAAGAGTTCATTTTGTGGATGGCGGGACAGATTAAGGAGAGTGGTGATTGAGAGAGAATACTCCCGGTTCACGGTGGTGATTGCCGATAACCGGGAGTACCTTATTTACTCAGCACATTTTGCAATGCTTCAAAATTATGGATCTCAATGTTTGGCGGATTGTACGTTATGACCCCATTTGCTTCCAGTTTTTTCAGTTCTCGATGCAGGGAGGAACGGGAAACATTCATGATCATTGCCCAGTTGGATATGGAATCAGGTATTCTGACCGAGTTTTGACCAGATTGGCGTGCTTGAATGAGAAGATAAAAGGCAGCCTTCTGCGCGATCCCGCTGTAGGAGAGCATCTCCAACCGCTGCTGTAGCATATAGGTTGCAGTTGCCAGTTCCGTCATGAAATTTCTCATAATGCGTATATCCTTTTGCAATAGCAGGAGGATATCTTCTCTGCGAAACATCATAATTGTGGCAGGCTCCAGTGATACAACATCACAGGGGTATTTTTGGTTTCGGGAAAAAACAGCGGCAGGTCCGATCATTTCTCCGGGATTGCGGATGGAAACATTAATCTGGCTTCCATTGGGGAAAGGTTTCTGCGCTTGTACCCGGCCTTCCAAAACAATACCAATCCTACCTGCATCCTCCATTGAATGAAATACAGTCTCTCCCTTATCGTAGCACTGAATGTGATGCGGCACAGCTTCCAAGTCGTCACGCAATTCTTTCGCCGGAATGCCCGAAAACATGGTACTTTTTTCGAGAATAGAGTAATCCATTACTTTTGCCCTCCTGTTGGTCTGCTTCTATTATACATCAAAAAAATTACTTTGGTGTATCTGGAGATACAGATTTTAGGAATGCTGACAGGTATCATTTCATCAGAACGAACGAGGAGGCCGAAACAATGATTCGAAAGATCATCCACATAGACGAGGAGAAATGTAACGGCTGTGGGCTATGCGCAGAGGCTTGCCATGAAGGAGCCATAGATATCGTAGATGGCAAGGCGAAACTGATGCGGGAAAACTTCTGTGACGGTTTCGGGGATTGCCTTCCAAATTGCCCAACCGGGGCTATTTCATTTGAAGAAAGAGAAGCGCCCGCCTATGACGAGGCAGCGGTCAAGAAAGCACAGGAGGCCAGAAAAATGGATGAAATGAAAAGTGAACATCACGCGGGCGTGCCAGAGCATGCAGGCAAAAGCTCCGGTGGAGCTTTTGATCGCAGATGCCCCGGATCAAGAATGATGCAGTTTGAACAGAGTGAAGTTGGGAATGCACCAGCATACATGGGAAAGCCCATCTCCCGACTGGCGCAGTGGCCATGCCAGATCAAGTTGGTGCCGACGCAGGCTCCTTTCTTTGATGGAGCGAAGCTGCTGATCGCCGCTGACTGCACCGCCTATGCTTATGCCAATATGCATGAGGAGTTCATGCGTGGCAAAGTCACGATCATCGGCTGTCCAAAACTGGATGCGGTGGACTACACAGACAAACTGACCGAGATCATCCGAAACAACGATATCAAGAGCGTGACCATCGTCCGCATGGAGGTCCCCTGCTGCGGTGGTCTTCAGAGGGCGGCAGAGAGTGCTCTGCGCAGCAGCGGCAAATTCATCCCGTGGCAGGTCGTGACGATCTCCCGCGACGGCAACATTTTGGATTGAGGAGGGCGCGTCATGGATTGGAAAGATAAGATCGGCTCTTTCAAGCAGATCGACGTAAGAGGCATTCAGGGGAATTTCTTTCAGGGGCTGAAAAAGCAGGCGATGCAGCTTTCCGTTGGCTCGGGTAAGGGATAAGCATTACTGCCCATCCCTCCCCTAAGAACCGTGCATGAGAGTTTCCCCTCACACGGCTCAAGCCTCTCTAAGGCTCCCCATGAGGGAACCCGGCTCAAAATAAGTAACCTTGGTCGTGAATCAGCTTGTGGCACCACGGATGCACCATCGCAATCAGCTTTCTATTGCCATTCTGAATGATGGTGTGAGTCCTAAAGCCTGTCTCTGAGGTGAGCAGATCTTTGCACACGGGACAGCGCCGATTCTGGTTGTGCCAGATTTTGAGCAGTTTTTCTCTGCCCTTGGTGCTGTTCAGCATACGTTCCCCGTCTCGCTCCTCAAAATAACCGTTCCAACGCTCATCAAAGGGATTCGCCTCCGCCACAATCTTCTTGAATCGAATGATTCTCGTGTTGGTTGCGTACTCCAACGGCAAATAGTCCGGTCTGGGATCAGACTTGTCTCTGTCAAGCTTTGCCGCAAACGTCCAAGCCCTTGTGCCAATCAGATGCCAATATCGCTTGGCAATCCATTTATGACCCTTGTTCTTGTGTCTGCGCTTCGCCCATTGCCACAGGCAGTTATAGATTTGATAGTCCACCCACTCAAACATCTGCGAGGATACCACAAACCGCTGATTATTCACCCAGCCCCGAATAACCGGGTTCAATGCGTGAATAAGATATTCCTGATTGGCGGTTTTGTTGCTCTTGGTGATACTCCGCACCTTCCGAAGAAAAGCCTTCACATTGGCTTTGGCTGGCTTTATCAGCAGTTTTCCGTTGTACATACGGATATTCTTGCCAAGGAAGTCAAAGCCATCGTCCACATGGGTGATAACCGTCTTTTCCTCTGAGAGCTGCAACCCCCGTTCCTCTAAAAACTGCTTCACCAGTGGAAGCACCTCATTGCGCAGAATTTCAGGCGTCCTGCCTGTGATGATGAAATCATCGGCGTAGCGCACGAAGTTTACCTGATAGTAGTGCTTGATGTGATTCACAGTTTTCAGTGTGGGGAATCGTTCTTTCAAGAGACGTTCCAGACCGTCCAGCGTCATGTTCATCAGGGTTGTTGAAATCGCCCCGCCTTGGGGCGTTCCTTCCTCCGTGGGGAACAGGGCTCTGGTCTCCACATAGCCGCATTTCAACCATTTTTGCAGAAGCTGTGTGTCCATGGGAATGTTTTCCATCAACCAGTCGTGGCTGATATGGTCAAAGCACCCCTTGATGTCTCCCTCCAAAACCCACTTGGGAGACTTTCCCTTGTTCAGAGCGGTAAAGCACTGTTCGATTGCATCGTGAGTGCTCCTGCCAATCCGGAAGCCGTAGGAGTTGGGGTCGGCGTAGGTTTCTGCAATAGGGTCCAGTGCCAGCTTGTAGAGCGTCTGCATGGCACGGTCGGTCATAGTGGGGATGCTGAGCGGACGCATTTTCCCGTTTTCCTTGGGAATATACACCCGCTTGAGCGGCTGGGGCTTGTAGCCTCTGCGCCTGAGCTTTTGAATGGCGTCTGCTTTTGCCTGTGGTGTACTCCATATTTCGTGGTCTACACCCGCTGTCTTCTTACCATCGTTACTTGTCACCCGCTTTACTGCCAATGCTTTGGCGTAAAACGAGTGAGTGAGCATCCACTGCAGGGCTTTCACCTTGCTGTAATGCCCTTCCATTTGAGCCTTTACGATACGCATTTGCAGCTTTTTCACATAGGCTCTGGCTTTGTTCCAGTCGATACTGTTCCAGTCCACAGCCTCGTGGGATGATGCACACGGCTTCCCGTTCATCTGCTTTTTCCTCCTTCAAAAGTTCTACAAGTTTTTCGTAAAGAAAGACCATGGTGGAAGTCTGCCCGCTTTCGCGTGGGGTGATGTTGCAACCCCTATCCGTCCCCATTACAGGGTCGGCATTCGCTTTCTCCACCACTCGTTTACCCGCACTTCCATAGGCTTCCCTTACGGTAGGCTTTCCGGCTTGCGCCGGAGAAAATACGGGCTTACCACGTTTCGCACAATCAACAGTGTGGGTTAGGTTCCGCCTCTCCGCCGGCAGTCTCATGTCCATGTATCTCTACCGTTCAGAGAGATAACCGACTGCTGTACCATTTTGGTTCAGGCTTTTCAGCAGCTTTAGCCTGTTCAGCTCCTTAACGACGTTTATCAGCGGTTCACATAACATTAACCATGCCACACAAGCCATGCTCCCCGGCTGCCTTGCTGCTGGCAGCCTATCGCTTCTGCCTCACGGCATCGGCTTGAGCCTCACAGGGCGGGGCTACATATTTCACATCAGCTCCCTCACAGCCGTTACCAGCCGCTTCGGTGATGTTAGGCTACTGCTAATGGAATAGCAGGTTTGGTCTCTGTGAAAAGCCAAACAATTGATTTATGCGACTTCGTGTCGCACAAAC
>ATWA01000092.1 GCA_000421005.1 Clostridiales bacterium NK3B98 | reverse complement strand
AATATAGGCTCCCTCCGCCCCTTCGGGGCACCTCCCTCTGAGAGGGAGGCATTGGCAAAACCTGTCAACTTTCAGTTTCTGCCAAAGGCCCCCTCCCAGAGTGAGCCCGTCTTGGAAACGTGCCAGTGGCACGTTTTAGGGCGAGTTGGATCAATGCCGAAGGCACTCCTATACGGAAGGCTGTCACGAAGTGACTGGGGGAGCCCCCCAAAGCTGACTTAAATGGATAACCGCAAAATTTTATTATTCGTACGCTTACAATTTCGAACACGCCGACCAGCCCACCTACTCCCTGTGCCGAGCGGTGTTTCCCGTGGTCAACGTGGCGTGGACGCCCAGAAGCATGGAGGAATTGGCACGGGCAAGGGAGGTCTTTGACGCCTTTATCTTTGACAGCTTCCGTCCCTG
Source organism: Clostridiales bacterium NK3B98 (assembly GCA_000421005.1). Taxonomy (GTDB): domain Bacteria; phylum Bacillota; class Clostridia; order Oscillospirales; family Oscillospiraceae; genus Onthomonas. Next base: position 4,995 of record ATWA01000092.1, on the reverse strand, counting down.
AGGTGGACGATCAACAGATTGAATGCCACTCATTCTCCACAGGTGAGAATGAGGGGCATTCCTGCCCGGAAACCGGGAAATCGTTCCCTAAATGGGGGATGTCCTTACTTTCGGATAAACTTGTCATCAGCGGTATTGGCCTGCTGAGGCTCGTACCGCTCCGCCCTCATGCGCAGATCATACTTCTCCCGCAGCGCCATAATCTGCCCCATCATGGGGGTGGCGTGGTGGACATCCAGGGAGGCCTGATCCTCCCACATATCAATGAGCAGCACCGTCTCCGCATCGGAGAGGGATTGGAAGTAGTCATAGCGCAGGTTGCCCGCCTCGGCACGGATGGCAGGGGCGATTCCGCTCTCCTCCATCTCGTTGACAAATGCCATTGCGCTCCCGTTCTCGCCGGTGTAGTACAGATTCATTACGATTGCCATTGTTTTATCTCCCTCCGGTTCTGTTGATGGACACCCACCTGCCTGATGAATGCAGGAGGATGCCGTTGATACGTTCAGCTTACAACATTTCGCTGTTGGCTTCAATGCTTTTTTGCACCGGAGGACAGTCTGACTCCATAGACAAAGCCTTGCCGTTGCAATCCGGAGAAGCAGCGTTTATAATGACAGAAACGATTTCAGTTTCGTGGATCGAGGAAGGCAGAGCGAGGGAATGGATCGGATTACAGTCTTTATCACAGAGGATGAGAGCATCGTCAGAGAAGGTCTGCGGGACATGATCCCGTGGAATGAATACGGCTTTGAATTTGTGGGAGATGCCCCGGATGGCGAGATGGCGCTGCCCATGCTGCGCCGTCTCAAGCCGGACATTCTGATTACTGATATTAAAATGCCTTTCATGGACGGCATTACCCTGAGCCAGATCATTCGCCGGGAGCTTCCGGAGACCAGAATCATCATTCTCAGCGGCTATGACGACTTTGAATATGCCCGCAAGGGAATTGAGCTGAACATCGACCAATTCCTCCTCAAGCCCATTACCAAGTCGGAGATGATCCGTGCGCTGGAAACGGCAAAGGCGCACATTGAGGAAGAACAGGAGCAGCGGCATTATCTGGAGCAATACGAGCAGGAGCTGAAAAAATACGAGCGGTTCTCCCGGCGTGACTTTTTTGAGAAGCTGGTGGACGGCTCCCTGTCTGTGCAGGAGATTTACGAACAGGCAGAGAAGCTACAATTGGATTTGACTGCGGAGCAGTACAATTTTGTGGTCTTTACCTTACAGGATGTGCGGGAGGGAACCTTTTCCAGCTCTGCGGAAAACACCCTGAACAGGCTGCTGAATGATTTTCTCCGCTATCCGGACTATCTTTTCTTTCACAGCAGTCTGCTCTCCTATGCCCTGCTCATCAAAGGGGAGGAGGGACGGATCGAGACGCTGACCCAGAGAAGCATGGAAACCATCCGCAGCCGGTGTGAAGCCTCAGAAACCCCTCTGAACTGGTATGTGGCGGTGGGAACACCCACCTCCCGTGTGAGTATGCTGGCACAGTGCTATGCGGACGCCAACCATATCCTTGCCTACCGTCATCTGTTTCCCCATGAGCATGTGCTTACCTCGGAGATTTTGCAGGTGGAGCGGGAGGCTGGCTCTGCCGCAGTGATGGACGCCATGGACCCCAGTAAGATTGACCCCATGATCCTGCGAGGCAGCTTTGACAAGCCGCTGGTTCTTGTGGCTGCTATTGCCTTTGCCCTCATCGGCGCTGCGCTGGCGGTGGTGAGCATACGGCGCATCTTTACCGGCGAATTTGACTTTGTGGACGACAATGGAAATGTGATTATCCCGGATGACCTTCCGGAGGACGAAGAATAAATCATTAAAGGAGTGTATCATCATGGAAAAACGTACCTTTTGGCTGGTAGTAGGAAGTCAGACCCTGTATGGACAGGACGTGCTGGACACAGTAGCCGCCCGCTCTCAGGAGATTGCGGACGAGCTGACCAAGGTGCTGCCCTACCCGGTGATCTACAAGGTCACCGCCAAGAGCAACAGCGAGATTGCGGACACCATCCGTGAGGCCAACTATCAGAAGGAGTGCGCCGGTATCATCACCTGGTGCCACACCTTCAGCCCCTCCAAGATGTGGATTGACGGCCTCCGGGACCTGCAAAAGCCCTGGTGCCATCTGGCCACCCAGTACAACAAGGAGATCCCCAACGAAGAGATCGACATGGACTTTATGAACCTGAATCAGGCCGCCCACGGCGACCGGGAGCATGGCTTCATCGGCGCCCGTCTCCGCAAGCCCCGCAAGGTGATCGCAGGCTACTGGAAGGATGAGCGTGTTCACAAGCGTCTCAGCGATTGGATGCGTGCCGCCATCGGCGTGGCAGTTTCCAAGGAAATGAAGGTTATGCGCTTTGGCGACAATATGCGTGAGGTGGCCGTCACCGAAGGCGATAAGGTGGAGGCTCAGATCAAGCTGGGCTGGCAGGTGAACACCTGGGCGGTAGGCGATCTGGTGAAGGAGATGGCCAAGGTCACCGAAGAGGACATTGACGCCATGGTCAAGGTCTACACCGACCATTACGACATCGCCACTGACAACATGGCATCCATCCGCTATCAGGCCAAGGAAGAGATTGCCATGCGCCGTATGCTGGACCGGGAGGGCTGCAAGGCGTTCTCCAACACCTTCCAGGACCTGTATGGCATGGAGCAGCTGCCCGGTCTGGCCTCCCAGCACCTGATGGCAGAGGGGTTCGGCTACGGCGGCGAGGGCGACTGGAAGGTCGCCGCCATGACCGCCATTTTGAAGGCTATGGGCGAGGGCGGCAACGGCGCTTCCGCCTTTATGGAGGACTACACCTATCATCTGGTGGAGGGCAAGGAGTATTCTCTGGGCGCTCATATGCTGGAGGTCTGCCCCAGTGTGGCCGCTGACCGTCCCCGGATTGAGACCCACTATCTGGGCATCGGCATGAACGAGAAGGACCCCGCCCGTCTGGTGTTTGAGGGCAAGGCAGGCCCCGGCATTGTGGTCAGCCTGATCGACATGGGCGGCCGTCTCCGCCTGATCGTGCAGGACATCGAGGCGGTCAAGCCCATCCTGCCTATGCCCAACCTGCCTGTGGCCCGTGTTATGTGGCGTGCCATGCCCGACCTGACCACTGGCGTGGAGTGCTGGATCACCGCCGGCGGCGCACACCACACCGTCCTCAGCTACGACGTCACCGCCGACATGATGCGGGATTGGGCACGCATGATGGATATTGAGTTTGTCCACATCGGCAAGGACACCACCCCCGAGAAGCTGGAAGAAGAGCTGCTGGTCAAGGATCTGGTCTGGAAGCTGAAGTAAGCAGGGAGGAACATATGAATCTGAACAAAACGGCTCTGGGTATCGAGCTGGGCTCTACCCGGATTAAGGCGGTGCTCATTGACGAGCATCATACCCCCATCGCCTCCGGCGACTTCGAGTGGGAGAATCAGCTCCACGACGGCATCTGGACCTATCCCATGTCGCTGGTGCATGAGGGGGTGCAGACCTGCTTTGCCCGGCTGAAAGCGGATGTACAGGAAAAGTTTGGCGTAACGCTGACCCAGGTGGGCGCAATGGGCGTGTCCGCCATGATGCACGGCTACCTGCCCTTTGACAAAAACGGAAACCAGTTGGCAGAGTTTCGTACCTGGCGCAATACCATCACCGGGGAGGCGGCGGAGAAGCTCACTGACCTGTTCCACTTCAACATCCCCCAGCGCTGGAGCATCGCTCATCTCTATCAGGCAATGCTCAACGGGGAAGATCATGTGAAGGACATCGCCTATCTCACCACGCTGGCGGGCTATCTTCACTGGAAGCTCACCGGGGAAAAGGTGATGGGCGTGGGCGAAGCCAGCGGTATGTTCCCCATTGACAGCGAAACAGGGGATTATGACCAGAAGATGGTGGAGCAGTTCAAAACCCTCACCGGGGTAGACCTGCGGGACATTCTCCCCAAGGTGCTGCCTGCGGGTGCCGCCGCCGGAACGCTGACCGCTGAGGGCGCAGCATTTCTGGACCCGGCCGGGGATTTGAAGCCGGGCATCCCGGTTGCCCCCTGTGAGGGCGACGCCGGAACGGGCATGGCGGCGACCAACTCTGTCCGGGTACGCACTGGCAATGTGTCCGCCGGCACCTCCGACTTTGCCATGCTGGTCACCGACCACGCTCTGGGCGTGCATCGGGAAATCGACATGGTGACCACTCCTGCCGGGCTGCCTGTGGCCATGGTGCATTGCAACAACTGCACCAGCGACATCAACGCATGGGTGAACCTGCTCTCTCAGTTTGCCGAGGCCATCGGTGCACCCCAGGACAAGGGAGCGCTGTACACCATGCTCTTCCGCAAGGCCATGGAAGGGGACGCCGACTGCGGCGGCCTGCTGAGCTATAACTACTTCTCCGGCGAGGGTGTCACCGATTTGGACGCTGGCCGTCCCATGTTCCTCCGTCAGCCGGATGCCAAGCTGAGCCTTGCCAACTTTATGCGCACCCATCTGCTCTCCGCGCTGGCCACCCTGAAAATCGGTCTGGACATCCTCACCCAGACGGAAAAGCTGCCCATCGACAAGCTGTACGGCCACGGCGGCTTCTTCAAGACCCCGGTGGTGGGGCAGAAGCTGCTCTCCGCCGCTGTGGGCGCTCCTGTGTCCGTGATGGAGACCGCAGGCGAGGGCGGCCCCTACGGCATGGCGCTGCTGGCTGCCTATCTGATTTGGAAGGACGAGGGCGAGACGCTGGAGGACTATCTGGACAACAAGGTGTTCGCCGGAGCCAAATCCTCCACGGTTATGGCAGAGGAGTCTGACGTGGCAGGCTTCAACGCCTTCCTTGCCAGCTACCGCAAGGCGCTCCCGGTGGAGCGGGCAGCGACCGAGCTGTTCTAAGGGATTGTCGGATCAATGGTTATCCAGATAACTCAGTCAGTGCAATATAGGCTCCCTCCGCCCCTTCGGGGCACCTCCCTCTGAGAGGGAGGCATTGGCAAAACCTGTCAA
>ATWA01000091.1 GCA_000421005.1 Clostridiales bacterium NK3B98 | reverse complement strand
AAAACAGCGTGCTGAAGGAGTCCCTGTACCGCCAAAGCCAGCAGATGAACGCACTGATAGAACAGCAGAACCAGTCCTGCCAGAGAATCGACGCCGCTCTGGACAGCGTCCGTCAATTCGTGAACGACTGCGGCGAGCAGGTCAGCCGTCTCAGCGACAGCAACCGCCAGCTCCAAAGCGGCATCGACCGAGCCATGACCAGAGCCGCTGACACCCTGTCCCACAGCACAGAGCGGGCACTGATTCAGGTGGAATCCGAAGTCAATCGGAAATCCGTTGCCTACATCACCCAGATGGAAAACGCGGTAAAACGGGCGCTTGCGTCCTTTCGTCACGCAGAAGCGCAGTTGGACGACTTTACCAGCAAGCATTTCTGGCTGACGGTGGTGGTGTGCGGCTCTGTGGTGGGGCATTTGATTGGATGTATTCAGTGGATACTCGCATTTTTTGAATAAGGAGAACCTCTTATGAACGACAGAAACAACCTTCCCATTGTCCTCTCCGTTCCGGAGCTGGCTCACGCCCTGCAAATTGGACGCAATGCCGCCTATGATCTGGTGAGAACCGGGCAAATCCGATGTGTACGCATTGGAAAGACCATACGGATTCCTCAGTCCGCACTCATGGACTACCTGAACCGTACAAATTCTCCTTGATAATATCTGGGGTCGGATGCTATACTTGCTCTGCGAGCAGGTACTCCGACCCCTTTTTTGAAAGGAGGCATTTCATGCACAGGAAAGGAGTACCCACATGAAAGCAAGGAAACTCGGTAATCTCTATCAAATCACCTATCGGTGTCCCAACTTCCCCCGGCTCATCAACGAACGGTTTGAGACAGAGGAGGAGGCTAACCTCCGCATTGCCCAAATCCAACTGGACCGCAAGCTGGGAAAGCTGCTTCCCCCGCCGGAGTTGGTGGACCCGGAAAGCCAGCATGACCTCTACCGCAAGACCATCACCGTCCGGCAGTTGATGACAGAGTATGTCACACTATACGGGCTGAATCACTGGTCTGCTGGAACATTGTCCTGCAATCAGCATCGGATTGACGACTACATCATCCCCTATATCGGTGATCTCCCGGTGTGTATGCTGACCACTCATCGGCTGGAGCTGTTTTATCGTGACCTGCTGAAAGAACCTGCGGTGAAAATGAAGGGGCATCAGACGGAACGCACCATTTCTCCCAGTGTGGTGGAAAAGGTACACGCTATTCTGCGAAGCGCCCTGAATCAGGCAATCCGTTGGGACTACCTGCAAGGCAACAACCCGGCTCTGGCGGTTGAACTGCCCCGCTACAAGAAGAATAAGCGGGATGCCTGGACGGAGCAGCAGGCGCAGTATGCTCTTGAGGTCTGTACCGACCCCATTTTGCGGTTGTGTATGCTGCTGGCGCTAGGGTGCTCCATGCGAATCGGGGAGATTCTGGGGCTTACCTGGGACTGTGTTCACATGGAGCCGGAGCAGGTGGAGGCGGACGAAGCCGGTCTGCTGGTAAAGCAGGAGCTGCGCCGCTGTGATAAAGCCAGCGTGGAGCAGTTGAGGAAAGAGGGTCGGGACGATATTTTTCTTACCTTCCCCTCCATGAAGCAGGCGGAAAGCACCACGGTTCTTGTGCTGAAAACACCAAAGACAGAGAGCAGTGTCCGCAGCATCTATCTCCCCCGCACGGTTGCTCTCGCCATGCAGGAGATGAAAGCGGAGCAGGAGCGGCTAAAGCGGGAGCTGGGCGCTGAGTACATGGACTATCATCTGGTGATTACGCTGGAAAACGGGCGTCCCTACGAGGAACGGCTCATTGCCAAGAAGTTCAAGGACATGATTCGAGCCCACAATCTCCCGCCCGTGGTCTTTCACAGCCTGCGCCACAGCAGCACCAGCATGAAGCTTAAGATCAGCGGCGGGGACATTAAGACGGTACAGAAGGACACGGGGCACGCTCAATCCCGAATGGTGACTGACGTATACAGCCACAGCTTTGACGAAGATCGAAAGCACCTTGCCCAGAAGGTAGAGGAGCAGTTCTTCGGTGGAAAACAGAAAAAGCAGCCCCAACCGCCCGATGTGGATGCCTCCACACAACAGGCAATGAAGCTGCTGGAAAGCTCCCCGGAGATGGCGCGTGCCTTTTTACAGATGGCGCAGCTCATGGGGAGCAAGGAATCATTTTAAGTAAAAAGTTGGGCTTGGCGGATGAATGTTTAAAATCGTTTAAAAATATTTTTGCAGGATTTCATTCATGTTATAAAATAAGAAAAGTTCCTGAAATCCTAGGACTTCAGGAACTTTTAAGAGCTGCTATCCAGATTTGAACTGGAGACCTCATCCTTACCAACGGAGTTTGGGATGCGGTCTGCTGCTGTAATCTGTGTTATTTGTTCTCATTTTCACCGGATAAGCGGGAATAACCAGAACCCTTTTGACGTAATTTCACACAGCCCACCGTACCCTGTTTTATTCCGTTTTCAGGTGGCGGTGTGAGTTTTGGTGTGAGTGTGTGCGTTTTCCTATGTGCATATTGATTACCTATTAGGCAGGAGACACTTTTGTGTCGCCTGCTTTTTCAATTCGTAATCCATTCATACACCCAAGGCGTCCCGGTATAGTCCCAGAAACACTGCCAACGGCATGGACTCACCTGAAGCAGTTGTCTGTGGACGGCGTCCGGACTCTTCCTCAGCGTAATGCACACGGATTGTGTCTGAACCTACACTTGGTGAACAGAGTAAATCTACTACTTTGCCTCAGCGTAATGCACACGGATTGTGTCAAAGGCGCTCCGTGCGCTGATCGGAAAGGGGTGACTTTGCCTCAGCGTAATGCACACGGATTGTGTCTTAAAAATGCCATATAAGCAGCTAAGTTTGCAGATCTTTGCCTCAGCGTAATGCACACGGATTGTGTCGGCAAAGATGCACAAACGAGGACACAACAGGATGTGCATTGTGCTGTGAGCAGGTAGATAGCTTTTCAGGACAGACGCCTGCGCTGACTATTTTCCCTAGCTCTTCTGCTGCCAAAGCATCCTATGATGCCATTTGCGGCAGCCCCGGACGGACAATCGACCGGTTTGTGGAGTGCGAACACTCCGGCAGTTTTCTATTTGCTTGCGGTTCGCATGATACCCATGCTGGACAGCGTTTTCGGTGCGATTTTAAGCTGGACGATGCGTGCATCGTGGAGCTTTACGAAGTTTTCATAATCATGCTTGAGTGCGTCAATGTCAAATCCATTCAGTGCCTCGTTCATGTGCTGCAATAGAAATGCAGAATACAGATCTCTTTGAATGCGCCTTCCATCGGGCATCTCATTCCACCGTTGGCTGAGCGGCTTCTTCTGATACTCTCCGGTGATGTGGTTGAACTGACTTGCGCGCACATGGGTCGAAACCTTGCAAACGCCGTCCAATCCGAGAGAGATCAGTTTTTGATTCAATATGCCGATCAGCATCGCCGGGGCTTTATTCCCGACTGACTTTCCGAAGCGTTTCTTTCGCTTGAATCTTCCTGTTTTTTCGCTGATCTCCGTTTCCTTCGCTCTGTGCGTCAGCGTCGGCCATGCCATATCTTCCACATAGAAGCGGTCACCCAATGAGAGCAGATGGTTTGCCAGTTCCGTGTGCTGCCGCTTACGGACTCCTGCCTCCCGGCTTTGCAGATTGCTGAGCGTCTTCTGCAATCGCTGATAGTGTTTGGACTTCTTCCATTGGAGCCGAACGCCCCTCTTAATCGTGCCATCTTCCGTATAGTTTTCGGGATTTGTGGCGCGCCTGCTTCGATCCATCTTCCGCTGCAGGATGCGCTTTTCACGCTCAATGTTTTTGACTTGATCCGCCAGCTCCTGTAATCCCGCCTCTGCCTTCGCCGAATATGCAATGGTCTGTGGTCCGATGTCGATACCCACCGCACCCCTGCCAACCGGATGCCGCAGCTTCCCGGTTCGCTTGTCGTATTTGACAGCCGGTTTGCTCTCCAGTATCAACTGTACATACCAGTGAGGCTTATTCTTTCCCGGCTTCCTGACAATCCGGCAGTACTTAACACGCTTTTTCAGCATCTCGGTTTCGTATGCGTTGTCTGTATCCAGTTTGATTGGGAGTTTCAACCCTTTCCACTCGATATACAAGCCCCGGTACGTGATCTCTGTGCCGCCGCTTTTCCCCGCTACAGAATAACCACACAACGATTTCATCTCTCCCCGTTTCCTGAAATGGACCGCTTTTCCATTTCCGTAAAACAGCCTATTGAATGCGGTCCAAACCTGTGAAGCGATACAGTGTGCTGCGACGTGCGATCCGATGTTCTCATTGAAATGCTTGTAGAACTCTTTGATGTCCGTTTTAAAACCGTATTCCGTAAAGCCCATCTCTTTACGGATCTTTTCCCTCTGTTGATACAGCTTTTTCAATGCAGTCTGATTGCGCTGATCTTCACGGTAATGCTGCTGTATCTCAGCTTGAATGGCAGCGTATTCTTCGCTCTGCTCCAAACGGCGCAGTTTTTTCAGCTCGTAATTCAGCAGAGTGTTGTAAATCTGCCGTGCAATCTCAAACCGCTTTTCCAACCGATCACTTTGCCATTTCTCCAAGACGAGGGGCAGCGTCAGACAGCAGGTATCCGTTGTAGATCTCTTCGCCATACTACGCCCTCCTCCTCAATCATACTAACTTATGCAAAATAATCGCTCATGGGAATCTCTCCGACAGCGTTCGATGTGTTTATCATATCACATCATGTTGATCTCCGCAAGAACTCCCACAATTCTGGCAGCTTTGGAGAAGTGTTCAGGCGGGAGGCAACGCCCCCGCCCATATATCACCTCACCTCCCCTCTGTCCTTCTCCATCCGTCTCCTCTCAGGCAGCGCAATCCCATGCTCCCGCAGTACATCCCGCAGCCCCCGATTCTCCCGCCGCAGCGTTTCCACTTCCGATTCCAGCTTTCCCCGATCCAGCCTGCCCCGGATAGACTTATATTCGCTCAGCTCCCGCCGGAGGGCGGCAATCTCCGCCACCTTCTCCCGTATCACCCCTTCCAGCTCCTGTATCTTCCCCCGTGCCTCACGCAGCAGCTTCCGCAGGCCGTTCTCCTGTCTGGTCTGCACCACAAACTGCTCCGCTGCCGTGGACAACGTCTCATAGTCTTGTTTGGAGAGCATCACCTGATTGCTCAGAGGTACATTTCGGGGCTTTACCGCCTCGATCTGGGAGACCTTTACCTGCTTCTTCTGCGCCTGTGCCAGCGTCTGGGTGACACGCTCCGCCTGTGCCTGCTTTTTCGCAATCTCAGCATCCAGCGCCGCAACCTCCTTTGCCCGCTCCTGCTTTTTATAGTCCAGCACAGACAGATGCTCCTCATGGGTGCCCAGCCGCTCCCACTCCATCCC
>ATWA01000090.1 GCA_000421005.1 Clostridiales bacterium NK3B98 | reverse complement strand
GGCAAACATGTCAAAATAGGTGATCAGATAAAATCATCTCCTTGCTGAAGGGCAGACAAAAAGCCGAGTACATCGTCGTCGATGCCCTCGGCTCTGCCATGCGCTGTGCAGTTGTCTGCCTGTATTTGAAGCGCCTCCAAAATGGTCGTTCGGATACATTCCAGCTGTTCCTGCTGGGTGCGGTAGCCGCAGACCATGTGGGAGAGCGCCGCCATGCGCTGACGGGGCGGATATGCGGAGAGGATACGCCATGCCTCGGCCTGTTCGGGATCCTCCATCTTGAAGGAAGCGCCGAATCGCTTGTGTTCAGCCATGGGAACGCTCTGCAAGCTGGGCCGCCAACTGCTCAAATGCTTTGGCGTTCAGGGATACGTCATCCAACAGAAAAGGCTGACACGGGGCGGACACGCTTGCCAAACGCCGTTTCAGCAGGCCTGCCCCGCCGCCCATGAAGATGATGGGCATGGCGTGAATGTCCAGACCTGTCTCCGCAATGGCAGAGAGAAGGGAGCGGACGTACTGGTCTGCCTCTGCCTGAATGACCTGCTTTGCGTCCTCGTCCATGCCGCTGGGGTTCCCTCGCAGGACACTCTCAATCTGGGCGGGAGTGACGGACAGCCCCAGCTTTCTCCGCACCTGTTCCTGAGTCTGCTCCACACAGCGGATCACGCCCAATTCCAGACTGCGGCAGGTGGACACATCGGGGAGCCGGTTGTCCAGCCGCATGAGATCCACCGTCCAGCCGCCGATGTCTGCCAGAATGACAGAGGGCTCCCGGAGCAGGTCAGGCTGGGTGAGGGCGGCGGCGTATCCTTGGGGGAACAGCACTACATTTAGTATGGTAATGCTGTACGGTCTGCCAGCCCAGCGGAAGGAGATGGGATGATTCCCTCTGCACAGGTAGGTGAAGAAGGACTTCCGTTCTCTGCCAAAGCTGGTGAGGGGCAGTCCGGCGGCGAGGATGACCGAAGCCGTGGCAGGCGCTTTCCGATATTCCAGCTCCAGTGCGATGGCGGCAAGGGTCATCAGAAAGCAGTTGTCATCGGCAGTTTTGTCCTTCTGGAGAGGCTGGCGGTGGTTGCCCACCAGATAGAACTTTCCGTCGTACTCCAGCAGATGATCTTCCGAAAAGGGCTTGTGATCGAACACTTCCAGCCCGGTGGGGAAAGAGCAGTGGGCGGTTTTCATGGCGGCGTAGCCGTGGTCAATGCCAATGAGAACGGATTCATTCACCGTGCGTCCCCTCCTCTCCGGGGCGTGCGGGGCTTCACTCTCTGCGCCATCTCCTGCTGGGTGCGGACAAAATACCTGTCATCGCTCTGCCAGAGATGGACGTACAGCTCCCCAAAGCTGGTCTGCAAGGGGCGCTGTTCAAACCCTTCGCCAAACCCGTCAGACATCTGACCGGAAAAGTAGTCCTTCAAGGCAATCATCTCATCCTGAGTGAGCTGACCGTCAACCTGACAGACACCCACGCCGTAGAGCACACCACGGATCTCCTCTGCCTTGACCGTCATGGAGCGAACCTTTTTGTCCACCCCGTCCTCCTCGTGGTAGTACTCCATGAGGCCGCGGGGGGTCGCCTCCGGGTAGTCCATCTCCCGGTCAAGGGCCTGCCGGATCAGATCAGAGAATGCAGACAGTTCACTGCCGTCCAGCTGGAGCGCCTCCTCAGACACATCCTCGTACCAGTCAGCTTCGGTCTCCTGCTCGAACAGCTCTCCAGTGAGGGGGCAGTAGAGCTTCAGTTCTTCCAAGTTCACCTTCCTCCTTTCAGCCTATTGGCAAACTGATCCAGATCGTGAAGCCTGTCGTCCACCTTGCCGCTGGATAGATCCAGTCCAATCATTTGCCTGCGCATCCGCTGGCGGATCTGCTTCAATTCTGCCCGGCTGTTGCAGTATTCGATAGGGACATACAGCACATCCCCGCTGGCATTCACCACGGCGAACACCTCACGCCGACCCTGCTCATCCCGCAGGGCAGACATGAGGGATTGGGCAAGCCTGCGGCGGTACCGCTCCTGCAGACGCTCCGCATCTCCGACGACACCGTACTTTTTCAAGACGGCAGTCACATCGCTGGCTTTTACCTGAAGCTGGTCGGACAGGAGGGTATAGATTTCCCGCCGTGCCTCAATGGGGATCTTCTTCTGCGCCACGCTCATCCCTCCAATCCCTGGGCAGGATATCCTGCTCGATGATGTCCGCAATCCGGGAAAAGGCTTCGGACAGCTCCCGTGCCTCGCTGACCATGTCCTCCATCTCAGAAGGGGTCATCCGGGAGCACTCCACCCAGAAGCCCACGTTTTCCTCTGTGACTTCAATGGCGCAGGCCTTTTCAAAGGCGGTGGAGAATGCTTTGGCAATCTTCGCCTTTCGCTCCCGCTCTGCGTCCTTCTGCTGGATGGTCTTTTTGCTCCTGACCTGCTCCACTGCTTCTGCGGCGGCCTGTTCCCGTTCTTCCTCTGGGAGTTTCTGAACCTGCTTGGTGATGTTGTAGCCCTGATTCAGGGACAGTTCTCTGTGATTAAGAGCCTCTTTGACAGGTTCAGGGGCCTCTTGATCGATTTTCATGACACGGCTCATGGTGTCTCGGCTTAATCCAACAGAGTCAGCTAACACCTGCCGAGTGTCAATCTTCTCCTGTGGCGCTTTGTCTGAATTAAGACGAAGCGCTTCTGCTGTTTTACTGCCTCCAGCCGCTGACTGATTTGCACGGGCGTGCGCTTCAATTTCACTTTGCATTTTCAGCGCAATCTTCCCCAACTCCCACGGCTGGAGGTTTCTCCGTCCCCGCTGGGTGTTCACCATCCACTGCTTTGCCTCCAGCATGTCCTGGAAGGAGAAGACAAGCATTCGGAAGGGAATGTTGTGGGCTTCGCAGATTTCAAAGCGGTTATGTCCGTCCACCACAGCCAAATCCTCGTTGACCACGATGGGGGAGTAGCAGCCGTTACTCAGCAGGTCTGCCTCCAACGAAGAACGCTGCTCCTCGCTCAAAGGCGGGAGCAGCGATGCCAGCTCGTCCAGCACATGAGGCTTGCGCTCTGTGCTGAGATATTCTGTTCCGGTGTTGTGCATCAGCACACCTCCTCAGTATCCTCCGGGTGCTGATCTGCCTCGATACGCTCCGCCTGACGGGGAGAGAGAAATTGGATGGACTTGGCCTTGATGATGGTGCGGTAGTTGCGCTGTTCCGGGTCCTGATCCGGGAAGGTTTCCAGATCTCCGGTGACAGCCACCTGACTGCCCTTGCCCAGCCAGGAGGCACACTGTTCCGCAAGAGCGCCGTGTGCCTTGACAGAGATGAAGTCAGCAGGGTGGGTGCCGGTCTGGTCGCGGTAGGTACGGGTGGAGGCGATCTGGAACTGGAGCATCGGCTTTCCGGTGTGGGGGTTGGTGCGAAGCTCCAGATCATGGGTGATGTTGCCGATGGCAAAGATTTTCAGCATAAATTGATCTCCTTTTTGATGGTGGGGTGGATAGGGACGGGGGTTGGGGCATCACCTCCTTGAAGGGGAAAGGAAGGAACACGGGAGGAAACTGAGGTACATCTTTTGCCGCAAGATTTCCCCCCTCTTGCGATTCTCTGTGCTTTGCTGTAAAATGTGTGTGAAAGGCGGTGTCACCATGGAAAAATTCATCCCATACCAGAAGCTCTCGAAAAAGAAGAAGCGGGAGCTGGACAGAAAGCGCAGGGGCACCTGGGGGAATCTGAACCCCGTCACCCGCACCCCGGCGAACTCCAAAGCGTATCAAAGACAGAAGGCACGGAAGTGGAATCGTGAGGATTTCCCGACCGTGCCTTTGTTTTTCCACTCATTCGCCTGAACGGAGTGAATATTCACTGAAAATTCGCTCCGAGCGAATGACCACAAGAACCGTCGCCGTTGTGAATCAGGCTCATATCATGATTCACCCGTGCGCTGTAATAACTGGAAATGGTGGTCGGTGCATTGAACAGCACCGCCAGCAGGTACTGCCGGATATTCCTGACCTTGGTGGTGTTCTCCTGCATACAGTCCAGCACGAAGCGGATGTGCTCACTCTCCAGCTTGAGGAACCGGGAGCGGACAACGGCGGCAGGGTAGGAGTCGCCGGATATGCGAAGATATGCCCGGCGGGAACACACCGTCTCCGTCATCAGCTCCACAATCTCGTCAATCATCTCCTGATTTGCGGGACGCTCTGCAAGGAGGGCATCATAACCGATGTTCTCTTGAATCATGGACTTGTAGTCCATAAACTCTTTTTCTGAGAGCCCCTTCGCTTCCATTCCCTTCCGCTGGGGAGGGGGAAAGGAAGGGAATGAGTCTGTAATAGATTCTTCTATATTTGATTTTTCCGTAATGGATTTATCTATATTTAATTGCGTTGGATTTCCCGGCGGCGTGTTTCCCGTTGCCGGGTTTTCCGACGACGGCGCATCCGGCGACGGTTTGTCCAGCGGCGGCACAGGAGGCTGGGGCCGTTCGTAGATGTCATACACGTTGGAGGAGAAGCCGCCGCCTCCGGTGCGGGACTGATAGCGGCGGACATATCCCGCCTGCTCTAGCTCCACAATGGCGGAGCGGATGGCATCCTTGCTCTCCCGGTTGATGCAGGCGAGACCGGACAGGGTGTAGTCCCACTCCTCCGGCAGGGAGAGCATCTGAGACAGCAGACCCTTGGCTTTCAGGGAGATGGACTTGTCCCGGAGATGGTAGTTGCTCATGATGGTGTAATCCTTGGTGCTGTGAATTCGAAATACTGACATGGTGCGCCTCCTGAATCATGGCAAGAAAAAACGCCACTCAGCCTGGCGAGGCCGGTGACGTGCATTCATATTCGTACTGTTGCGGGGGACTGCTGTTCCCAAACAGTTTTGATGACGTATTTCTTTTAAAACATACCCAAATGCGTCTGTACAGCAGTGAAATAGAGACAGATACAGAGGAATTGGAAGACGAAGTGCCCAAATTGTCTGAGTTATGCAGACTGCGATGCCCGATTGACATTCACGGAGTTCCACGGATCCCGAAAAGCATCAGACAGTTCTGTCTGTTCCAGAGACTTGGCAGGCAAAAACCCGAAGGGCGGCGAAACCACAGATAACATTTTGCATTCAAACGTTGAAAGCGAAAACACAACTATTTTGGACAATTTGAGCAGAAATAAAGTCGGAATTTTGAAAACGAAAACCGACGACTTTGTCCATTATTTGTCCATCAATTCTACAACAAAATGCAGAAGATAGAAAAGGCTGCACAAAAGAATTGCAAAAACAGGCTAAAACCGCGCAAAACAGGAAATTTACGCAAGCTATAAAAGAAATTGTAGTATTTATTACGCACTCATAACCCGGAGGTCGTTGGTTCAAATCCTTCCCCCGCAACTCAAAAACACCGGAAAATCGTTGATTTTCCGGTGTTTTTCTAACTTTCTTGGTGATTTGCATTTTTCGGAAAACTGGTTATCCAGATAACTCAGCAAGAGAATACAAAGTCCCTCCGTCGGCTCCCTCCGTCACCTTCGGTGACACCACCTCTTTAAGGTAGCGCCTTCGGCGCATGATCCCGTGCGGCCTGAACTATGCCGCTGGCATAGTTCTTTTTCGGCCTTACCCTC
>ATWA01000089.1 GCA_000421005.1 Clostridiales bacterium NK3B98 | reverse complement strand
TATGAATTAATAAGACCCTTATGAGGATTATCAGTTATAATGTTTAAGGATATCATGTCAACTGGAGATAATTTAGTATATTGAGTATATACATTTTCTAGAGAATGACTATTTTTATATTGAAAATAGTCATTGTATTTTTCTTGTAATTTTTCAGATTCAAATGTTAAATATTTTGTGTTGTATGGAGTTACCCAAAATATAAGTGAAAAGATAATACATATAACGTAAAATAGTTTACTTTTTATCATAGTTTATCCCCCTAATAAAAAATATAATATGAAATATATTTCTAGTATATATCACTAAAACATTAATTACAATAATAGTTAATTTTATGTAAATATAAGTTATATAGGATATTTTTCATAAGCATATAAAAAGATAGGCTATATGCCTATCCTTTTATATTATAGTGAATATTAGTTTAGTAATTCCCAATTTCCATTTCTATGACGATAACCTATTGCTTGAGGATATCCATTGATTACATATACCCCATCAATATTAGTGAAATTTCCAATAAATCTTACTCTATTATATTCTCCACCATTCATAGAACTTATAGATCTATTGTATAAATCTACAGAAGCAACCTTTTGATCTTTTCTTGCATCTTTTAAGTGATTATATACAGTTTGAGCAATTCCAATAGGAAATACAATAGCACCTATAATCTCTAATATTCCACTACTACTTACACCTGCAGCTGTTAATCTTAAACTATTGTTGATATCTTCTTGAACAGAATCTCTTATCTTAACTAATTCTGAATACGAAAGTTCGAATTGTATCATTAAAAACATCTCCTTTATTTTAAATTTATATAAGTTAGCTAGCTTATATAAATTTAAAGATATTTTTAGATATATTTGTAAACTACAAAATATTTTTTTTATCTTTTTTTATTTTTAAAATAATATCAAGCTTAGAATTTATATTATCAAGAACTATTAATTTATTAGTTAAATCTTCAATTATATTTTGATAATTCTCTTCTCTGATTTCTTGTTTTTGGTCTCTTTTTTCTTGAGCTTTTAAAATATATATAAGAAGAAAGCAACTCAAAACAGTCCAGATACCTTGTGAAGAAGCTATTTTTAATATTTCGTCATACATATAAATCCTCCTATAGTAAAGGTTCACTTTTTAATTTCATTAAACCTAATCGATTTGCTTTATTGACAGCTTGTCTAGAAATATTTAACTTTGAAGCTATTTCTATATCAGTCATTTGATTGTTATATTTATAAAAAATAACTTTACGTTGAGTCAAAGGTAAGTTTTTTATAATATAGTTAAAAAAGATATCTTGATAATCATCATTTTTGTTAGGGATATTATATAAAGTACTAACATCATACATAACACATGGTAATTTTTTATTTTGAACAAATAGTTTTTTTCCTTTATTATAAAGACATGTAGTTATATATTTTTTTAATTCAATATCGTTCTTAAATTTATTTAAATCTATAGTTTTAAGAAGTTCTATTAAGAATATAATGAAATCATTAGCATGTTCAGTGCAATTATATTTAAAAGATATATAATTAATTTTATCTATAAATTCACCTACTACTTTTTTTAATAAAATGCTTTTTTTTTTGATAATCATCGACTAATTCAAGTAATTCATTCATGAAAATACCTCCTTATAATTTACTATTATGTAAATATATAAGTAAATATCTGTTTATTTTGTAAACCAAGTAATATATATAAATTTAAATACATATTATTAAAGAAAATAATAAGAATAAAAAATAATATGTATATGAAAAGATATAGTAATTAAAAAAACACTATAAAAAATGTTTACAATTTCACTTGAATATTGTAAACTTAAGTAAATAAAATAAAATAAAAAAGTCCTTCATCACATTTCAAAGTCTGCAAACCATGAAATGTTAGGAACTCATTAGGTACTGCAATACCAAATAAGTAACGAAGAACTTCTACAAGAAATTGTATTCTCTTAATAACAAGAGTATACAAGATAAAAGAAGTAATTTCAAGCCTTTTAGTATTGTACTAGAAGGCTTTTTTTAATGGAAACTATGGAAAATTAGTATTTATCTAATTAAAGCTATAAAAATAAAGGGTAGATGGGAGGAAATCAGATGACTAATCAGAAAACTGGGACAAGCATGAGCAATATTATAGTGACTAAAAAAGCAACAGATAAAAGAATGATTGAAATTAAAAAATCTAATGCCAGAAAGAAAAGAGCAGCTATATGTATTGAATGTGAAAGCAATAATGATGGGTACTGTAAAAAGTATTCTGAATGGTGCGGAAGAGTTAACTATATATGCTTAGGAATTAAAGATCCTTATGAATATAAGATTCCAAAACCTAAAAAATCATCCCAGGGAAAGAAGAAAAAGAAACGTAGCAGTAAAGCTAATAAACCCATTGATAAAAAATGCAAAATTGAATAAGGTGTCTAGAAATTCCACCACAGAAAAAAAGAAACTTGTTGAACGCTCAAACCAAGTAAAAATAAGCACCGTTAGTTAACTACCAATTTATAATTGGAAAGAGCTTGGGGGATAGTCCACGAAAGTGATAGGCGGTCACTGGCGAAGCTATAGGTTGGTATAGTGGAAAGTGGCAAGAAATCTCATTACAAGGAAAACGTGTGTTGCTCCATTGGAGCAGAGGGAGTATCTGAAAACTTGATGTAGGCACAAATGAGCGAGTTAAGACTAATAATTTAGTCTTTGGACAGATAGTCATATTCGTGAGATATGACGGTGTAAACGGAAACTGAAACAGAAACCTCAGATGAAAAAGAGGATTATAAAGTACACTTCTTCTTAGGTCAGCATGACCTAGGAGGGAGGGAGTTCCGTATTCTGTTCATTTCCTAGAATCCCCTAAGGATTATATCCCTTCGGGGTTTGAAGTCAAGTGTAGATCTAAATATAAGACCAACTGGAGTAACTAGTGACCGTAGGTAGGTAGTTGCATAAGGCGGTAGCACAGGAAGGTGAAGGCGGAGCCGAGGAAACCAACTTGGTTTCCTGTAGGTGATGTATGATAAAATAGTAATTAAATTATATATGCTGTTTTATAAGGTGTTGAACAGCTATAAGGAGGTTTGGATATGAAGTTTTTTAGTGATAGTAAAGATAAGCTAAAGGTAGATTGGAAAGAAAAATATATGGAGTTAGAGGAAAAATACGAGAAGATTTATGATGAGAATAGAGTGCTTTTAAAGAAAGTAGAATTATTAGAGAAGAGGATAAAAAAAACTGGATATTTAGAGCCAAAGAAAAGACAAATAACTTTTGATCAGATTCTTCAAATTAAAGCTTTAAGAAAAAATGAAGGTATGAGCTATTCATCCATAGCTAAAGAAACAGGCTGGAGTAAAGGGACTATATCAAGGGTTTTAAATGGGCAATATGATTAGAAATTCCTAATGCTATTTTTTTAATATGCTTAAAGGCGATTTAAAGGCAATTAAACATGAATATGATGTTAGAATACTAAAGGTTGTATAATAGGCTATAAATTGATTTTAAGGGGGATTAGAAAGGAGTTTCATTAGGTGAATCGTACAAAAGTATAGTTATTTAGAGGTCTTAAATCATATTTATGAGATTTTTTCACCGCTTAAAATATATTTTTATAAAATCTTCACCACTTTTATAAAAAGTAATACCAATGGTTTTCATGGCTTTGCCATTGAATTTGTCACCGTTCTTATCCTGCCCCATTTAAAATGGGGGTATAATTTGTAATTTTCAAAGGTATGGAAATCGCAAATATGTTTAGTATAGGAGGAATAGTATGAGAAAAAAGAATCAAGATAAAGCAAATGAACTTGATAAATTTATAACTGATCTATTTCATTCATGTGGTGGAGATTGCAAAAATTGTGCGTTAGAAAACATATGTGATGATTTGGATATATTATCATTTCATATTAATGCAGAACCTCCAAATGAATAAAAAAAGCCATAGTTTAACCTATGGCTTTTTTTTATGTTAAAAGTAAAGGGCAGGTGGTAATCTGCATCTCCTACCGCTTATGCGTGGTGTCGGCTACCTGTTCCGACCTCAGTTACTATTATTCCATATTCATATATTATAGATTTTAGATAGTATATTCAATATCAAATATTTTATCTAAAAGTATTGATTTTAGTCCCCTTTTTTAAAGGGGCAGGATAAGGAGGTACCGTTTCAGCTCACATCTTCAAGGCAAAGTCTTGAAAATATTGGGTTAGATAGGCGTTACACTGAGGGACTCATTTAAAAAAATGTGTTACGTTTATGGACTAATTGAATATAAAAAAGTGTTTCATATTGCTAAGAAACTAGGGTTCATAGAGTCCTTAACAGTGAACTTATATAATTTCATGTCTAAGTTAAGTTTCAAAAGGTATACCTTTTGAAAGTACTATAAAAGCATAATAATATGATTAAAATAGTGTACCAAAATATCTTAAAAAGAGTTTTGAAATATTTCAAAATTAACATAAAGATTTTGGTACACTATTCTTATAGAGTGATGGAGGATAAACATAATGAAAAATAAGGTCTTTGGATATACAAGAGTAAGCTCAAAAGAACAAAATGAAGCAAGACAGATAAAGTCTATAAAAGAGTATTGCAAAAATATAGGAGTTGAAATAGATGAAAGAGATATCTTCGTTGATAAACAAAGTGGTAAAGACTTTAAAAGAGATAAATACCAAATTTTAAAACAAATGCTTAGATCTGGAGATATAGTTATTATTAAAGAGTTAGATAGACTAGGTAGGAATAAATCAGATATAAAGAAAGAAATAGAGTGGTTTAAAGAGAGTGAAATTACATTAAGAATATTAGATATACCAACTACATTAATAGAGTTAAGTCAGTATGATGGTGGAATTGCAAAGGCTATGATGGATATGATAAATAATGTTCTTATAGAGGTACTTGGAACAATAGCAGAAGAAGAAAGAAAGAAAATTAAAAAGAGACAAGCAGAAGGTATTGAGATAGCAAAATCACAAGGAAAGCATTTAGGAAGACCTAAAACAGAGTTCCCAGTGAAGTGGGAAGAGCAATATACAAAGTGGAAGGCAGGAGAAATTACAGCTACTAACATGATGGATCAACTAGGGTTAAAGAGAAATACATTCTATAGATTAGTTAAAAAATATGAAGGAAAATAGATCTGATTCAAAGTATTCTTATTAAGAGGATTTAAGTGGTTAATAAAGAATAAGTTAAGCAATTAATAAAGATAAAAAGTAGGTGAATCAGCATGTTTACGGTAGAAGAAGTTGCAGAGCAGTTAAGTGTTAGTAAAGTTACGATTTATGCTAAGTTAAAAAAGTTTGATGATAGAGTGGTCTTAAAGCAAGGTAAAAAGTACATTACAGAGGAATTGTTAAGCTTAATTAAGCAAGATTTAAAAGTTAAAGAAGTTGAAAATAATAGCTTAAATAATGATAATGCTAATGAGTATTTAAATTCAGAGATAGCAAGCGATAGAGATGATTTAATTAACTTAAATAAAGGCTTAATTAAGGCTTTAATTGAACAATTAGATTCAAAGGATAGGCAACTGGAAGAGAAGGACAAGCAAATAACAGAACTACATAAACTCATAGAGAATAGCCAGGTATTATTAAGGCAAGAAAAACAAGCTAATCAGTTGCAGATAGAAAAACATTTGAAAGAAGTTGATATAAGACTAGAAGATGTTAAGAAAAAAATGGATCATAGAAAATCAGAAAATAGAACTGGATTGTTTAATAGACTTATAAATAGAGAATAATATCAAATGTTTAATAGACTTATAAATAAAAAACATTTGATATTATTCTTTTACTAAGAATTATTTGTAGATATTTTTCTAAAATTATTAAAGATAAAATAAATTAGGTTTGAAATTACGATTAATGATATGATTAATAATATATATATTCCGGTATTTAAATATAATTTTTGAATCTTGTATTCATTAATATATTCATTCATTCGTGATTGAACTTCTTCAGAAAGATTTAGATTTATTGAGTTGTTAGTTAAGTTATAATACTCTTTAACGTATAAATCAGCATATGAATTAATAAGACCCTTATGAGGATTATCAGTTATAATGTTTAAGGATATCATGTCAACTGGAGATAATTTAGTATATTGAGTATATACATT
>ATWA01000088.1 GCA_000421005.1 Clostridiales bacterium NK3B98 | reverse complement strand
TCCCTTCTCTCTGCCATTGCGGAGACAGGGCTGGACATTCACGCCATGCCCATCATCTTCATGGGCGGCGGGGCAAGCCTGCTGAAACGGCGTTTGGCAAGCGTGTCCGCCCCGTGTCAGCCTTTTCTGCTGGATGACGTATCCCTGAACGCCAAAGCCTTTGAGCAGTTGGCGGCCCAGCTTGCAGAGCGTTCCCATGGCTGAACACAAGCGATTCGGCGCTTCCTTCAAGATGGAGGATCCCGAGCAGGCGGAGGCGTGGCGTATTCTCTCCGCATATCCGCCCCGTCAGCGCATGGCGGCGCTCTCCCACATGGTCTGCGGCTACCGCACCCAGCAGGAACAGCTGGAATGTATCCGAAAGACCATTCTGGAGGCATTTCAAATACAGGCGGACAACTGCACAGCGCATGGCAGAGCCGAGGGCATCGACGACGATGTACTCGGCTTTTTGTCTGCCCTTCAGCAAGGAGATGATGTATTCTGATCACCTATTTTGACATGTTTGCCGGTATCGGCGGCTTCCGGGCAGGACTTGACCGGGCAGGCGGTTTTCGGTGTGTCGGACACTGTGAGATCGACCCCCATGCCGATGCCAGCTATCGTGCCATCCACCACATCGGAAAGGAGGAATGTTTCTATCCCGATGCACGAACCATTGACCCCGGAGAGCTCCCTGACTTCGACCTCCTGTGCGGAGGTTTCCCCTGCCAGGCATTTTCTCAGGCTGGCAGGAGACGAGGATTCGAAGATGCCAGAGGCACTCTCTTCTTTGAAGTGGCCCGGCTGGCTGAAGCAAAGCGGCCATCGTATCTGCTCCTTGAAAACGTTCCCGGACTGCTTTCGCATGACGAAGGACGGACGTTTGCTCAAGTCCTTGCCACACTTCTGCACCTGGGGTATTGCGTCGAATGGATGGTGCTTAACAGCGCCGATTTTGGAGTCCCCCAAGTCAGAAAACGGGTGTTCCTTATCGGATATCTTGATCCCCGATGCGCCGGAAAAGTATTTCCTCTCTTCGGCTCAGGTGGCAAAGCTCTTATACAAATGCTCCCGGGACCGCAGGGCTCCAGAGTCTACGACAGCTCCGGTGTCGCATGTACACAGACAGCAGGAGCGGGAGGAAAAGGAGGGAAAACCGGGCTCTACTTCATCGACTTGAGCACTGTTGAACCTCGTTTGACCGACCAAGCTCGTTGCATCACTGCTCACTACGCCAAGGGGCCTGTCTCCAACCGAAGGGGAGAACACTCAGGGGTGCTGTGCATCCGCTCGGACACCAAACAGGGCTATACCGAAGCCTCTCCCGGAGATTCTGTGAATCTGGGCTTTGCAAAGGTGCTCCGCAGGGGGCGGGTAGGCCATGGGATTGCCCACACGCTGGACACCGGCCCTCATCAGGGGGTTGTCCTCCGCTCTGGCAGAATCCGCAAGCTCATGCCCCGTGAGTGTTTTCGGCTCCAAGGCTTCACCGATGACCAGATTGACAAGGTGCTGGCGTTTACGTCGGATTCCCAAGCCTATAAGCAGGCTGGCAACGGCGTGACGGTGAATGTCATCGAAGCTATCGGCAGAAAAATCCGGGAGATGGATGCCGCATTGAAAGCCGGGATGGATTCATGATCGGACTGAAAGACCAATGTTTCGGCGTGGAGGTGGAGCTGACTGGGATCACCCGCGAGCAGGCGGCAAAGGCGCTGGCCAGCTATTTCGGCACAAGCGCAGTGCATTTCGGAGGCGGCTATGACACATGGACGGTCAAGGATACGGAGGGCAAGGAATGGAAGCTCATGAGCGATTCCAGCATCCGCACAGAGCGGAAGCAGGGCGACCATTATGTTCCCGTCAGCGACAGCTTTTACCGGGTAGAAATGGTCTCCCCAAAGCTCACCTATGAGGAACTGCCCAAGTTCCAAGAGTGTGTACGGCAGGTGCGCCATACAGGGGGGAAGGTGAATGACAGCTGTGGTCTGCACGTCCATGTGGACGCCTCCAATCACAACCGCCAGAGCCTGAAAAATCTCATCTCCATTATGTACTCCAAGGAGGACATCCTGTTCAAAGCACTTCAGGTAAACGAAAGCCGGGCGCAACGGTGGTGACAGAAGGTGCGGGAACCCATGCTCAAAAAAGCACGAAAGCTGTCCTCCACGCCTACAAAGAATCTGACCCAGCTGGAGGAGATCTGGTACGAAGGAGATGTCTCCAGCACGGAGCACTACAACTGGACACGGTACTATGCCTTGAATCTGCACAGCGTCTTCTATCGGGGAACGATAGAATGGCGCTTTTGATTTCTCTGGCAACAGCGGCGCTCTCCCATATCGAGCAAACAATGGTGCCAGAGAAATCAATGCCATGTTTTGCGGTTGCCCCATAAGGGGCGAGCAAAACGGCATGAAATCAAGTGGTTTTGTGCGATGTTTATATCGCACAATAACCATTCCACCCTCCACGCCGGACGTGCCGCCGCCTACATCAACCTTTGTCTGGCCATGTCCGCTCAGGCGATCGCCCAGAGGAGTTCCGTGATGCGGAAAACCCGGAGCGACAACGAGCTGTTCACCTTCCGGGTCTGGCTGGTGCGGATGGGACTCAACGGCCCGGAGTTCAAAAACACCCGTGATCACCTGCTGGCCAATCTGGAGGGTGACCGGGCATGGCGGTACGACAAGGATCGATACGAGAAACCCAAGCGCAGAAAGCGCAGAGAAATGGAGCGATAAGTATGCGGGTATTCATTGAAGAACAGCTTTATGAAGGGTCTGCCCCAGAGATTCTGGAACAGCTGAGACAGCACAGCTTTGTAGCAGACGAGTGTCCCGACGTGGACGACTACATCCTGTTCCTGCAGGCCAGATTTATCTCTCTCACCT
This sequence comes from Clostridiales bacterium NK3B98, assembly GCA_000421005.1. Taxonomy (GTDB): domain Bacteria; phylum Bacillota; class Clostridia; order Oscillospirales; family Oscillospiraceae; genus Onthomonas. Next base: position 3,603 of record ATWA01000088.1, on the reverse strand, counting down.
CCCGCACCTGCGATCTGCCTGCGGGGAGCACGGAAAAGAGAGCCAGTGCGCTGATCGACCGCTTTGTGTCCATCGGCGCTATGAGAAAGGAGGAAGCATGATGGCAGAAAAACTGTATTTCGCCTATGGAAGCAACATCAATCTGGATCAGATGGCCTTTCGGTGTCCGGACGCTGTCCCGGTGGGGCCTGTGATGCTGGAGAATTATGAGCTGTTGTTTCGGGGCATCAGCGCCAACGGCGGCGTGGCAACCATCCATCCAAAGCAGGGCTCCTATGTATACGGCTTGCTCTGGAAGATCACCTCTGCGTGTGAACAGTCTCTGGACCGCTACGAGGGATGGCCGCATCTGTACCGGAAAGAGCAGGTGCAGGTATTCGACGAGAGCGGTCAGAGAATCCCTGTGATGGTCTATGTCATGAACGACAAATACCGCGGTCCCTCCATCCCTTCCGACAGCTATTACCACGGCATACGGGATGGATTCATCCAGAACAAGCTCCCCCTCAAATATTTGGAGCAGGCTCTGGGTCATGTTCACAGGGAGGTTTTCCAGCAGTCGAGAGCGCACAGACCCAAAAAGTTTGGAAGGGAGGCTCGATAAATGAAGGTACTGGTGGTGGAGCCTATGAAGAAGCCATACACCAAGGAAATTGACGGCAGTCTGGAGAGTATGCAGGAACTGGTGGGCGGAACCATTGAGGTGGTATATCCATTTGATGACCCTGTGGCTCTGATCTGCAACGATGAGGGAAAACTGATGGGGCTCACGCCCAATCGTCTGCTGAAGGATTCCCAAGGCGAACCCTATGATATGGTCTGCGGCACATTCTTTCTCACTGGTCTGGGAGAGGAGGATTTCCAGTCTCTCTCCCCGGAACTGACTGTCAAGTACAATGCCCTTTATCGGCGGGAGTGGCTCATTGTCCTTCCCAAAGAACCGCCCGGCAAGGGTCCGAGGCAAAACACACCTGAACGGCTGGAGAGGAGTTGATACCTATAGAAAAGGATTTATTTGTGGCAGAGCTGAACCGTCTGTTTGGGGACGGCACTGTTATGGACTGCCCGGTGGTGGTGGGGCACGTCTGCTTCGGCTCGCTGGGAAATGACCTTCGTGTCAGGGCTGAGTTTGTCTCTTCTCATGTCCAGCAGGAATATGATGCCCTGCGGCTGACCATTCTGAACCGCACAGACGGCAAGGTAGATCAGCTCCAGCTCTCCTTCTCCACCATCTGGGGGCGTAAGCCTGTGAACAACCCCAACTTCCCCAGCGGCGTTCTCCCCCACATCTGGGTGGACAGGGGCAAGGCGGAGTGGTATGCCTATCATCCCACAAACGTGGACATGGACAAACTCAGACAATCCTGTAAAACCTATCTGAATGTGTTTCGGGAGCAAGTAGTGCCGATTCCCAAGCGAAGCGCAAAGAAGGCAAAGACTGTGCGCAACGAGTCTGAAAGATGAAGAATGGGAGGGGGACGGTCAGTCCTCCTTCCATTCGTGGCGGTAAAGCAGAGTATTGATGACGGCGTTTGCCTCCTCCGACGCCTTCTTCTCCCGCCATGCGTCCAGCCAGTCCCAGTTGGGTTCTCTCATTCCGGTCTCCTTCCCATCAGCTTTCTGATCTCCCCCTCCTCTGCATGGGGAAACTGCTCCCGCAGGCGGGACACGATTCGCTCCCATGACCGGGCGGGGGACTCCCGGTAACATGCGGTCACCCGTTCATAGCCCCAAACCGCCTCCGGGGGCTGGAGGACGGAGACGGGCATACCGTATTCCCCGCCCCGCTTGTTTCGCCGCCTGCGAAAGTCGGTGATCACCAGATAGGTCTGCATCTGCAGTCCGGTGACCACGCCGGGGAAGTTCTTTTCGCCCTCCTTGCCAAAGCCGGACCGCTTTTTCAGGTCGGTGGAGAGAATCACCTTTTCCGGGAAGGTCATCTCCCCGTCCTCGTCCCGGTCGGTGAGCTGCTCCATGATGAGATGCTCCCGGCGGCTGGCCTTGCCGTCCTCCCATCGGGCGTCAAAATCATACCCGTCCCGGCGCAGGTTGGCGAATACCGGCAGCCAGTCCAGAGAGAGAAAGCCTGCCTTCTTGTCGAAGAACTTTCCGTAGGCAACCTGCCTGCTGCGTGCGATGATCTCCCGCCATTCCCAGGGGTCCTGCTCCCCATCTCCCGTCCACCATGCGTCCCGACTGACGTGCTCCTCCGCAGAGAAGCCGGGAATACCGTTTGCGAACAGGGGCAGAAATCCCACCTCGTTCACCCAGTTGACCAGCTCCTGCCAGGTGCGGATACGGTAAGGATCATCCCAATCCATGCCCTTCATAATCCAGTTATTCTCTGACATGTATTTCCCCTCGATTTCTATGTGTGAGTGTCAAGGTGATGCTTACTGCTGTGACCCGCACTTCCCGCATCTGCTGCACCCGTTGCAGTTGGGTTTCATCCCGCAGGTCTGGCAGCGTGTCCCAAAGTACGGGCGGTAGAGCTGCTCCTCCGGAATGGGACAGCCCCACACATCCGTAAGGCGGAACGCCATGGGTTTGCCCTGATAGCTGAGACCGGACTTGTACGCCTGCTGGCTCTGGACGCCGCTGCCCTCGATGGAATAGGTTTTCCCGTCCTTCACAAACCTGCGTCCCGTGCCGCAGAAGGTAAAGGTCACGTCAAATTCCGCACATTCCTCCCGCAGCGCCTTCACCCATTCATAGTGACAGGGGCGGGCGCCGCCGTAATTCTCCCCGTCGCAAAGCACCTGCTCAATCTGCCCGGAGGGGAGATACTTCCGGATGCTCACCGGACCGATGAACGGGGCGCACATGATGCCCTTGTGCTTGAAGGGCAGGGATAGCAGAATGGGGATGCGCTGGTCTGCACGCCGCTGGTTCTCGCAGGTGACATTGAACATTACGTTCTCCCAGCCCTCGCCCCAGTCCCAGGGCAGATGCTCCGCCACCCGCTCCGGGCGCTTGGTCAGCAGAAAGAACTTCACGTCCGGGCGCTGGTGAATGATCTCCCACGCCTCGTCCCGCCAGGGGTCTGCCTCCTCCAGAAAGAAATCGCTGGTCATGCAGACCCGGAGCATTTCGCCGCTTTTCACCTTGTACTGTCCGCTGCGGTCTTTGGAGAGAGGATACCGGAACCCGGCCTTGGTCCGATAAATCTCCCCTCCGTTTTTGCCACGCTGGGCATCCAGATAGTACATATAGCAGTTCTCGCAGCCCTCGCTGCACCTTTTACAGCCGTGCCACGGGTTCCAAATATCGTGCATTCCCTGTCACCTCCTGTTCTAGGGAACCGCTGAACAAATCAGGCTACGGCGTCTGAGCGGTCTGTTTTCCGCCATCCGGGTCTAAAATCCCTTGAAATACGTCAGTATTCCTTCGGTCTTTTATCCCCGACTGACAAAAAACATCCTCGCTCATCCATCCGAGAGATTGATTCAGCGCTTCCCTAGCTTTTGTTCTGGCTGGATTATAGCAGGCGGCGGGGGAATCGGCAACCGTTTCACTCCTGTCATTTTCCATCCAACAACACCCACACCGACATGATTGTCGGAGAAAGGAGTCCTGATTGACCAAACCCCAAATGAACCTGCT
>ATWA01000087.1 GCA_000421005.1 Clostridiales bacterium NK3B98 | reverse complement strand
CGGACTCCACCGGACATGGCAAGCACGGCAGAGGGCAGGGTGGTAAAACAGCTTCCTCTGCAGCAGAAACTGCAACTGCTGCCACTACCATATAAGCAAAGACATATTGCCATACCCGCAAGTCTCAGAATGAGATCGGCGGGTATGGCATAATAGCTCTATATTCTGGTGTCTCTAATCACATTTGATACCATTCTATTTTCAATGAATCGTAGTCGAATTACTTCAAACTGTTTTTCGTGACATCACGAAAAGTCTGTGGTATCTTTTTGTGTTAAATTGTCATTATTTGGCAGTTGCCTTCGAAATATAAACAGAAAGACGCAGGCGACGGAAATGACGCTCTGCTGCTTTTGATTTCCGTCAAGGGCCGCAGGGAGACCATTATACCATGGAACTGTAAGGGTTTATCCCCTGACGCATAGAAACACCTCTGTCGCCGGGATTGTTCCGGTGGCAGAGGTGTTTTTTGTGATAGCTGTGATGTGCATCTTTCAGTTTGGACGGAGGTTTGTTGTTGTAATCGAGGCGAAGCTGGGTTATACTGCACTGGACGGATTCTAATGAAAACGTAAATCGGGATTTGCAGGGGGTATAGTGATGTGGTTTTGGTTAGCACTTGGTTCAGCATTCTTTGCCGCACTGACATCAATACTGGCAAAAGTCGGAATTGAAGGTGTCGGATCCAATCTTGCTACTGCTATCCGCACAATGGTCGTTGTTATCATGGCATGGGGAATGGTATTTATTACGCATCAGCAGGGCGGTATCAGATCAATCAGTCAGAAAAGCTGGATTTTCCTGATCCTTTCCGGTCTGGCAACGGGAGCTTCATGGTTATGCTATTACAAGGCATTGCAGATGGGAGATGTTTCCAAAGTTGTACCGATAGATAAGCTGTCCGTAGTTATTACTCTGGTGTTGGCATTTATTTTTCTTCATGAAGATTTTACTGCAAAGTCAATGGTTGGCTGCATCCTGATCGGTGCCGGAACATTGCTGATGGTTCTATAAACAACTCCCAGTTTAATGCTCCAACGCCCCATACATTCTGAAATCTTCAATGCTCTGCGGAACCATCCCATTTTTCAGCGGCAATCTCCGCCTGAATCTTATCATACTCTGCCCGTTCCTCCTCTGATGCAGGTCGGACGGCCACTTTCCCGCAATCCGGGCAGCGTTCCGGGAGAGCGTCGGCGGGAAAGGTATACCGGCAATGCTGGCAATAGTAAATCACTGTTGACATCTCTTTCCGCACAAAGTATCCTGCATTGTACCACGTTCCAGACAGATAGACAACATCAACTAACGCTTTCCAACAGCGGCCGTTCAGAGATGGACGGCTGCTGTTTTTTTATTGAATATGGCAAAACGGCACAGAGAACACTCTGTGCCGTTTTCAGAGCTTGCAGCTCCCTCAGCTCGTCAATGGTTTGCTCCAGACCTGCGATGGTATTATTGCCGCTCCCTGTGTGATCGCCTTGTATGCGGATACAGCTTGCTCTTTATTTTGCAAGCTCCATGGACTTGATGATTGCCCACACATTTCAGCTTGCCGTAGTCCTTACCCTTCCTTTCCGGTCAAAATGGTCTGAATCTCCCGTGCCATAGCCAGATAATAATGATACCGTTTGATCTCCTCCCAGTTGGCCAGCGTGCATTTGAAACCGTAGGAGTAATCCGGCATCTCGTAGTCGCTGCGCAGGAAGGCGTGGAGCAGGGACTCGTTGTCGAATACCGCCTGCTGATTCTCCCTGACCAATCCGGGCAGCCCCAGCAGATGAGCCGCCAGCTTCCGTCCGGGATCCGTCCACTGACGTCTGCCGATGTTGTGGATCTGTACCGCACCGTTGTTCAGCTGGATGTTCATGGTGGTGATAAATGGGTGGTCGATTTTCAGCCGCAGGGTAAAGGTCTCCATGTAGAGGATGTGGGGCGGGTTGTAGCTCTCCTCTTTTCCGTTGACGGTGTGCTTTTCCTCCCGACTGGTCTCGGTGATGTGGATTTCAAAATCCTTCACCATGCTAAACCGGATGATGTCCGGGCCAAGGTCAATCACGTCCTCAATGCCCTTCACCACCCGCTGGCTGCCGAACAGTCCGCTGCTGGTGTCCGGGAAGGCCACAAAGACCTTTTCCTTCTCGTCGATGAGGATGACGCCAAACTCGCCGAATACCTTATTGAAGCTGCAATAGGCTGCCCTCTCCCGGTCTTGCTCCCGGATGCTGAGCTGCCATTCCAGCAGCGATTTGTCCATGCCCTTGTAGTTGTCAAACCAGGGGGACATCTTCTTCGCACAGTTTTTACACACCTTGCCGCTGAGGCATTTTTTGTCCATCAGTCCGGTTTTGCCGCCGCAGAGACAGCAGGCTTCTTTCTTGAACAGTCCCATCATAATCTCCTTTCTTCCGCAAAGGCACACGCTTCCTCTTATAATTATAGCGGAACTGAAAAAATGGGTCAATCACTTTTTGTGTGGGATCGAAGAATGGGCAGCTCTGGCACTGAGCCACTTTTGTGGAGAGGGATGCTTGCATCCCGTTTCTTTACCCATTGCATACACAGCAGGGTATGTCAAGGCCGCTTGCAGCGAGGCGTCAGTCGATGCCTTGACATGGGCTGATGGGTATGCTACCCATCCCCCAGAAATTGAGATTGACCCTAAAAAATGCAATCTGCTATTGCACTGAGCATACCTGACGATGTATGATATTATTGTAGCAATTAATGCAGAGAAGGGGGGACTGAGAATCAGGTTAAACTGCAATCGGGAGCTGAGGCAACACTGACACGCAAAGGAGGTTTCGTGATGAAAAAGCTGAAACGATCTATGTGCATCCTGTTGGCGTTGGCACTGATGTTTACGCTGGCAGCCTGCGGAAACCAAACAGCGGAGCCGGAAAAGCCTGCGGAAGAAACAGCTGCGGAAGAAATACCTGCTGCCGCGCCGGAGTCCCCTGCCTCTGACCTTGAGCAATATGCCGGGGAATATACGTTCCTGTGTGGGAAGCTCAGCGCCGACTATGTGGACAGAATGTATGAACTGGGCGGTGGGGGAAAGGACATTCCGGATCAGTATGTTGCCATGCCGGAAATGGCTGGGGAGACTGTGACTCTGAATGCGGATGGCACCGGATATCTGGACTGGGGTGAAAACAATCAGGGGCTAATCGACTGGTGGAAGATGGACGGAGATACACTGGAGTTCCAGGCAGGCGTCTCTGTGGTCAACGGTACAATTGCAGATGGACTGATGACCCTGACCATTGATGACGGGTTTTCCGCCTGCTTTGCTGCCGCAGACACAGATACCGCCAATGTGGAGCCAATCACCCTGGCGGAGTTTTCGTCTATGCTGCTGGAGCAGGATCCCTCCTCTGTCCCGGAAGAGCTGACCCCAGAGGGGGAATATGAGATCTTCGCCGTAGAGGTAGACGGCGCACTGATTTACTCCGACGATCTGGAACTGACCTCCAAGATCATACTGGCGGCGGACGGAACAGGAAGTATGACCCAGAATGACGATGCCATAGATATTACTGCATGGACGAGTGACGAAGAAGGCCTTTCCATCACCGTAAGCGACGGCAGCTCTGCCGGCTGCAAGCTTCACAGCGGCGTCCTGGAACTTGACATCTACGGTAACGGGTACATGATCTACTGCTATGCGAAGGAAGGGGCCGACACCTCCGGCTATGCGCCCATGACTCTGGAGGAATACCAGAGCGAGCCGGATTCCATGCTGTATGCTTTGTACTCCGGTCTGGATACAAGTACGGGCATCCATCTGAATTATGATATGCACACAGACTATCTGGATGCGGATATGAGCTATGACGTCCACGGAAAAGACGGGGTATACTATTCTCTCCGCACAACCCTGGTATCCGGCTTCGAGAATTCGCTTGTGACCTTCTTCCGGGACGGAACGGCCTACAATCTCTATCCGGACGACATGACTGGAATTGTCGCTACCACCACTACTTCCTCCTATATTATGGACAACATCATGCTGATGGATCATCTGCTTTCAGATCTTCACAGCTATGGGCAGCGGAAGGATTATACCCAGGAGACCCGGGAGCTGGACGGCGTGTCCTACACGGTGGAGCTGTTCCCTGAAAGGGGAAATACCCCTGAGGCAGCGTTCTACTTCAAAGACGACGGACAGCTGGCATTCTGCTTCAAAGGCGCTCCTGTGGTGGAAACTGCTGTGGAGATTGGAGAGACGGCTTATACCATCCATACCATAGACCAGGCAGTAAACGAAGACCTCTTTGACATCTCTGGCTATACCATCCGCTGACCAGTTCCGGCGTCTTCAGACAGCGCCTTCCCCACATGCGCAACCCGCTCCCGGCGAATGCCGGGAGCAGGTTCGTTTACGGTCTGAGCCGCCAAAGCCAGCCGGGTTCTTATACAGATGAAAAATGACTGCCGGCTCGCCGGAATCGCGGCAAAACACTTCTTTTTTGTCAAAAAACTATGAGCTGTCAGCGATTTACATCACCTCAAGATTGACTAATTATGTTGGAAACGATATAATCAAAAGTGCAAAATATTTGGCGTTGTACAGCAAAAATTACATCTGCATCAAAAGGAATATAATTAGTTGGACCGTTATGGAAAACTGCACTACGTCTTTGATACGGATTCAGGCGGCGTGAAGCGAGGGCTCGTTTTTGGGGCTCGGAGGGCTCGTTCGAGCCTTCGGAAAAGCACATTCCATTCTATTGGTGGAGAACTTTATTTTTTTGTGAAAAGGTGTAATCGAAGTGTTGACAACTTAGTTGTAATGTGATATATTACAACCATCAGCTGATAAACTTGTGCGGAGGTAAAAAATGCAGATCGGAAGCAAATTTACAATCGGGGTTCACATCATCACGGCAATCGACTACTTCAAGGATATGGATCGGGTGAACAGTGAATTCCTCGCGGGAAGCATCGGGGTGAACCCTGTCATCGTCCGCACGGTCATTTCACAGTTACGGGAAGCCGGTATTGTGCAGACACAGCGTGGCAGCAGCGGCGCAGAGCTCACAAAGCGGCTTGATGAGATCACACTTTACGACATCTACAAAGCCGTTGGCAGTGTAGATACGGAGGAAGGTCTCTTCCATTTCCATGAGCAGCCGAACCCGGACTGCCCTGTGGGCAGAAACATCCACAAGGTGTTGGATCAGCGTCTCATTGATGCACAGAAAGCTATGGAAGAGAAACTCAGATCCACAACGCTTGCCGATATCGTGGAAGATACAAGGCTGGCAGTCGACAATGAATCGAATGAAGAAAAGGAGTAATCTATCATGAAGAAGATTTTGATCGTCAACGGCAGCAAGAGAAGAAAGGGTAATTCCTATGCGCTGGAGTCCCGTATCGTGGAGCAGCTTCAGGGCAGGGCGGAAGTCACCACATTCAATATTGGTGAGAAAGACGTCCGTGTATGTCTTGCCTGCGATGGTTGCAAGCGCCAGCATACCCCCAACTGCATCCAGAAGGATGATTTTACCGCCCTGATCCCGGAAATCGATTCCTGTGACGCCATGTTGATCCTTGCGCCTGTGCACTGGGATCAGTTCCCCGCTCAGCTCAAGGCGTTCCTCGATCGTACCTACTCCTTCATGGACTTCACTCAGCCCGATTTCTCCATGGCAGGACGTAAGGACAAGAAGCTCGGCGGATACTTCTTTGCCGGTTTCGGCCCGGTTGATGTGTACACGCAGATGGTGGAGACCAATCTGAAGAGCTTTGCCACCGCCGGATTCCGCGACTACAAAGCCCATGTCGCCGGTGATGCGAACGTACCCGGCAGCATCATGGAGAAGCCGAAAGACCTGAAGGCCGCCGATGAGATGGTGGACTGGCTGCTTGCCTGATCGTTCATCAACACATAGAGAGTAACAACAAAGGAGGCTGGACGATCTGGTTCAGTCTCCTTTTCAGAAGGAAGGACAGGAAATGAAAAAGCAATTATCCATCAGAACCATGACATCTGTAGCGGTACTGTCGGCAGTCGCTTTCGTACTGGCTTTCTTTGAATTTCCTGTTCCGCTTTCTCCGTCCTTTGCAAGAATGAATCTGTCAGATTTCCCGGCACTGATTGGTGCATTTGATTTTGGTCCTGTCGCTGGAATCCTGACAGAACTTGTAAAAAACCTGCTTGGGCTTTTCTTCACAGCTACAAGCGGAGTTGGAGAGCTTGCCAATTTCCTGATGGGAGCATCTTTTGCCGCCACAGCCGGACTGATTTATAAGCAGCATAAGACAAAAAGAACAGCATTGATCGGTGGGATGATCGGAAGTGTTGTTATGGGCATCGTGGCTGCGCTTGCAAACTACTTCATCCTTCTCCCGCTTTTCGAACAGTTTATGCCGCTGGACCAGATGATTGCATCCTTCGGAGCGTTTATCCCATTTATCAAAACAAAGTTGGATGTTGTTCTGTACAATGCATTCCCGTTCAACTTACTGAAAGGCCTTGTAATAACCGGATTCACAATGCTCGTATATAAGGAACCGCTGAACAAATCAAGCTACGGCGTCTGAGCGGTCTGTTTTCTGCCATCCGGGTCTAAAATCCCTTGAAATACGTCAGTATTCCTTCGGTCTTTTATCCCCGGCTGACAAAAAACATCCTCGCTCATCCATCCGAGAGATTTATTCAGCG
>ATWA01000086.1 GCA_000421005.1 Clostridiales bacterium NK3B98 | reverse complement strand
TGGTAAACGCGATCTGGAAAAAGAGCATCATAGCAATAACCTCTTGAGTATTGTACCGTTTCCTGACCAATCCCATGAGATTTTGTAGGGGCGATTCATGAATCGCCCCTACGTTACGGTATCTTTATGGGAATTTGTATTAGTAGAATGTGGTTATCTATTTGAATCCGCTTGGGGGGCTCCCCCAGTCAGCTACGCTGACAGCCTTCCGCAGAGGTTGTGCTTCGCACTTTATCCCACTCGCCCTAAAACGTGCCACTGGCACGTTTTCAAGACGGGCTCACTCAAAGAGGGGGACTCCCCCAGTCAGCTTCGCTGACAGCCCCCTCAAAGAGGGGGCCATTGGCAAAGACGGAAGACAAGCAGTTTTCGCCAGTGCATCCCTCCTGGAGGGAGGTGTCACCGAAGGTGACGGAGGGAGCCGACGGAGGGAGTTTGTATTCTCTTGCTGAGTTATCTGGATAACCAGTTAGTAGAAAATCTTCTCGTTCAGCCAATCTTTCAACTGGTCGATAGGCACTCTTACCTGCTCCATGGTATCCCGGTCACGAATGGTGACGGCATTGTCGGCGGGGGTGTCCTCATCACCCACAGTGGCAAAGTCCACGGTGATGCAGTAGGGGGTGCCTACCTCGTCCTGACGGCGATACCGCTTGCCGATGGAGCCAGCCTCGTCGTAGTCCACCATGAAATACTTACTCAGCTCCGCCTGAATCTCCTGCGCCTTGGGCGCCAGCTTTTTGGACAGGGGCAGCACAGCGGCCTTGAAGGGAGCCAGTGCGGGGTGGAAGTGCATCACCACACGCACGTCGTCGTTGCCCTTCTTGTCCTGACCCACCACCTCTTCGTCGTAGGCCTCCACCAAAAAGGCCAGCGTCACACGGTCAGCACCCAGAGAAGGCTCGATGACGTAGGGGATATAGCGGGAGTTGTCAGAGGGGTCAAAGTAGGTCAGATCCTTGCCGGAGGTCTCCTGATGGCGGGTCAGGTCGTAGTTGGTGCGGTCAGCCACGCCCCACAGCTCGCCCCAGCCGAAGGGGAAGAGGTACTCAAAGTCGGTGGTGGCCTTGGAGTAGAAGCTCAGCTCCTCCGGCTCGTGGTCACGAAGACGCAGGTTCTCGTCCTTTATGTTCAGGTTGATGAGCCAATCGTGGCAGAACTGCCGCCAATAGGCGAACCACTCCAAATCGGTGTCCGGCTTGCAGAAGAACTCCAGCTCCATCTGCTCGAACTCACGGGTGCGGAAGGTAAAGTTGCCGGGGGTGATCTCGTTGCGGAAGCTCTTGCCCACCTGGCACACGCCGAAGGGCACCTTCTTCCGGGTGGTGCGCTGGATGGCGGGGAAGTTGACGAAGATGCCCTGTGCCGTCTCGGGCCGCAGGTACACGGTGTTCTTAGCGTCCTCGGTGACCCCCTGGAAGGTCTTGAACATCAGGTTGAACTGACGGATATCTGTCCAGTTGTGCTTGCCGCAGGTGGGGCAGTTGACGTGATGCTCCTCGATAAAGGCGCTCATCTCCTCCTGAGAGAAGGCGTCAATGGGCTTGTCCATGGTAAAGCCGTTTTCCTCGCACCAGCCTTCGATGAGCTGGTCGGCACGGAACCGCTCGTGGCACTCCTTGCAGTCCATCAGGGGGTCAGAGAATCCGCCCAGATGTCCGGAGGCAACCCAGGTCTGGGGGTTCATGAGGATGGCAGCGTCCAGACCCACGTTATAGGGGTTCTCCTGCACAAACTTCTTCCACCATGCCCGCTTGACGTTGTTCTTCAACTCTACACCCAGAGGGCCGTAGTCCCAGGTGTTGGCCAGACCGCCGTAGATCTCGCTGCCGGGGAAGATGAAGCCTCTGCCTTTGCAGAGAGCCACTACCTTTTCCATGGTCTTTGCTTCGTTTTTCATTGTATGATCCTCCTTTTGGGTTATGTATGCGTTTTGTGGTACAGGGTATAAAAAAACACCCCGAGCCACAGCTCAGGGCGAACAAATGTCCGTGGTACCACCTGAATTCCCCGGCAAACGCCGGAGCGCTTCATTGTCCGATAACGGCGGAATCCGGCGGCGCTTAGTGGGAATACTCCGTTGACGCCGCAGCTCAAAGGTGCCTTCCAGCCTGTCCCGGGAGGATTTGCACCGTCCATCCTCTCTCTGAACCGGTCATCCGGGCTGTACTCTTCCTTGTCCTTGCAGATGTGGGAAGTATACCATTTTCCTGTGGTCAGCGCAAGGGTTTTTTCGGTTTTTTGAAGATTTTCACGGGGCGTTGATTTGCCACCGCTCCTTTGCTATAATGAAAGACGTTCTTGACCGCCTGCGGGCGGTGATTTCTACGATACCATCTCACAGGAGTTATTATGAAACGAAGAAACAGACTGCTTTCCCTGCTTCTGCTGCTGGCCACCCTGCTCTCGCTGACCCTGCCCTGCTTTGGTGTAGATTTGTCCGAGGTGTCTGAGATTGTCAGCAGGAAAACGGTGGACGCAAAGGCGGCGCTGCTGGTGAACAGCACGGAAAACGTGATCTACTACGAGCAAAACGCCAGAGAGCGGGTCTACCCCGCCAGTATCACCAAGGTGATGACCGCCCTTCTGACGGTAGAGGCCCTTGACCGGGGGGATTTGGCGCTGGATCAGGTGATTACCGCCGGAGATCAGACCTGGCTGGACATCCCCGCCGACGGCTCCACCGCCAACATTCAGGTGGGGGAGGAGCTGACGGTGGAGCAGCTGCTCTACTGCCTGATGCTGCCCTCCGCCAACGAGGCGGCAAACATTCTGGCACAGGCCATCTCCGGGCAGGTGTCCTCTTTTGTGGCGCTGATGAACCTCCGGGCAGAGCAGCTGGGCTGTACGGATACCCATTTCATGAATCCCCACGGCATCCATCACACCAATCACTACACCACCTGCTATGACCTGTACCTCATCGCCCGCAAGGCGTTGGAGAACGCCACCTTCCGGCAGATCGTCTCCACCGACGAGATCACCATTCCACCCACCAACATGACCTCCAAAGAGCGGGTGTACTACAACACCAACGGCCTGCTCACCCACAAGAAGTATTCCGGCTACGAGTTCCCGGACTGCATCGGCATCAAGACCGGCTCCACCGACGCCGCAGGCTACTGCCTGCTCTCCGCCGCCCGACGGGACGGCAACACCCTGATTTCCGTGGTGATGGGCGCTGAGACGGTGGTGGATGCAGACGGCACCCATCGCAAGCAGTTCTCCGAGTCCGCCAGCCTGCTCCAATGGGGCTTTGACAATTTCTCCTACCACTCCATTCTGGACAACCGTGACCCGGTGGCGGAAGTGCCGGTCACCCTCAGCTCCCAGACGGACGGCGTGCTGGTGGCTCCTGCGGAGAGCATCTCCGCCCTGCTGCCTGACGACGTGTCCGGGGACGCTTTTACCCGCAACGTGGAGGTGGTGGAGAGCGTAGCCGCCCCCGTGGAGACCGGGCAGGAGCTGGGAACCATGACGCTGTATCTTCAGGGGAAAAAATACGGCACGGTGCCTCTGGTCGCGCTCAACGACGTAAAGGCCTCCCAGCTGCTCACCCGCAAGCACGAGATTGAACAGGTGATTTCCAGCTCGTGGTTCCGGGGCATCCTACTGCTCATTGCGGCGGCGATAGTGGTATTTATCCTGAAAAACACCGTATTTTACCGATCCAGCCGGGTGCGGGCGGCCAAGCGGAATGCACGCAAGGTGAACGCTGCCCAGCCCAAGTCCTACAAGGGCAAGCGATAAGAAAACAAAAACAGCAAAGGGCTGTCTCCAAACGACCAAAGCCGTCGCCGGGAGGCAGCCCAAACGTGTTTTTGCACAGGCTGTTTTGATGCGACCCTGTGACTATTTCTCCGGTTTTGTTGTGCGGCTGGCAGGTATATGGTATAATACATTCTATTGGAACAGGTTTTTGGCACATCGTGGGTATGGGGAGGAAATTCTCTTGAAAATATTGGTGGTAGACGACGAGCGGGTGCTGCTCAAAGGGCTGCGGTTTAATCTGGAAAACGAGGGCTATCAGGTAGTCACCGGCACTGACGGCTTGCAGGCGGTGACGCTGGCCAGGCAGGAGCAGCCTGACCTGATTCTGCTGGACGTGATGATGCCCGGAATTGACGGCTTGCAGGCGTGTATGCGGATTCGGGAGTTTTCCGACGTGCCGGTGATTATCCTCACCGCCAAGGGGGAGGACATGGATAAGATCATGGGCTTTGAGTGCGGCGCAGACGACTATGTGACCAAGCCCTTTAACGTGCTGGAGCTGAAGGCGCGGATTAAGGCGCTGCTGCGCCGGGCAAAAGGGGCGGGAGGAGAGAACAGCTACCGCAACCCGGAGGAGATTCTATCCGCTGGTCATATTCAATTGGACTGCACCCGCCGGGATGTGAAGCGGGAAGGGATCAGCGTGGAGCTTACCGCCAAGGAGTTTGACCTGCTGGAAAAGCTCATGCGCAATCCCGGGCGTGTGTTCAGCCGGGAGAGCCTGCTGGATCAGGTGTGGGGCTATGAGTATCAGGGGGACTACCGGACGGTGGACGTGCATATCCGCCGCCTCCGGGAGAAGGTGGAGCTGGTGCCTGCCTCTCCGGAGTATATTCTCACCAAATGGGGTGTAGGCTACTATTTCCGCAGCGAATGACAGGAGAGAGGAGAGAAAAGGGATGCAGCACCATCCAAAGCCCTTTGTCAGTCTGCGGGTGAAGTTTGCCCTGAGCTATCTGGTCATTACCCTCATCATTCTGCTGATTATGAATACCTACCCTCTGTTCTCTGTGGAGAGAATCGTCTTTCAGACCAAGCAGACCGCCCTGCAAAACGAGGCTGATCTGATCGCCTCCAATCTCTCCGGGCTGGAATCGCTGACGACGGAGGGGGTCGCCCGGGTGATGGAGGTGCTGGAGGACAGCCATGTTACCCGGATGCTGGTGGCAGACCCCATGGGGGCGGTGCTGTACGACAGCCTTTCCCGGGAGACAGGGGAGCAATATGCTCTGTTTCAGGAGGCGGTGCTGGCATTACAGGGGCAGGACATCTTCCGATGCAGTTATGATAACGGCGCCTTTCGCTCCGGGGCGGCAGTGCCGGTGATCTACCGAAACAATATCATCGGCGCTGTTTACCTCTACGAATACGACGCCCAGCAGGGAATGCTGTTGAAACAGCTCCAAAGCACTCTGCTGCGCATCTCCCTGGCAATTCTGTCCATCTCCCTGCTGCTGGGAATGGTGATTGCCGGTACCATGACACGGCGGATCAGCAACCTTCTGACGGCAACCCAAAGCCTGCGGGAGGGCGAGTATACCCACCGGGTGAAGATACAGGGCAACGACGAGCTGACCCAGCTGGCAGACCAGTACAACCAGCTGACCCAGCGGCTGCAGGAGACAGACGAGGTGCGCCGCCGCTTTGTCTCCGATGCGTCCCATGAACTGAAAACGCCGCTGGCTACCATCCGCCTGCTCTCCGACTCCATTTTGCAGAGCGGAGATCAGATGGATCAGGAGACCACCCGGGAGTTTGTCTCGGATATTGGACAGGAGGCGGGACGGCTGAGCCGGATTACGGAGAAGCTGCTCTCCCTCACCCGGATGGACAGCCCTCAGCCAATCCACAAAGAACCGGTGGAGCTGGAGGAGGTGGCGGAGCGGGTGCTGCACACCCTTGCGCCGCTGGCGGGCAGCCGGGGCATCAGCTTTGAGACGCTGCTGGAGCCGGGGTGTGTGATCTCCGCCCTCAGTGACGACATCTATCAGGTGGTTTACAATCTGGTGGAAAACGCCATCAAATACAACTGCCCGGAGGGACTGGTGCGGGTGCTGGTGGCCAAGGAGAACCGGAGGGTCTATCTCCGGGTGGAGGACACCGGCATCGGTATCCCGGAGAGCGAGCGGGAAAAGATTTTCGACCGCTTTTACCGGGTGGACAAAGCCCGCTCCCGGGAGGCGGGCGGTGCCGGATTGGGACTTTCCATCGTCCGGGATACGGTACACCGCTACGGCGGCTGGCTGTCTGTCCGACCCAGAGTGGGCGGGGGCAGCAGCTTTCAGGCCACCTTCCCTGCGGCAGAGGAGGAACAGTTATGAGAAAGGCAATGGCCTTGCTGCTGGTGCTGCTCCTGCTTTGCGCCTGCGCCGGGGAAAACCGGGAGGAGAGCCTCTTCATTTACTACCCGGCAGTTGACGCACTGGGAGAGGGAGATGATTCCCTTGGCAGAGAGGTGTGGCGGCAAATGCCGTCAGAGGTGAACGTGGAGACATTGGCAGAGCGGATGCTGACCCCGCCGGAGGATGGGGACCTCTATGCCATCTTCCCCTCCGGGCTTCAACTGCGGGGGTGGAGCGTGGAGCAGGGGGTGCTGACATTGAACTTCAGCGAACCATACAGCGCCCTCTCCGGGATACGCCTCACCCTGGCCAATTGCTGCGCCGTGCTTACCTTTACCCAGCTGCCCGGCGTGGATCGGGTGAGCATCAAGGTGGAGGGTCAGGACCTTCCCGAGGGCAGCTCCGGGCCCTTTTCACCGGAGGATTTGCTGCGTACCGGGGAAACGGATTAGGGAACCGCTGAACAAATCAGGCTACGGCGTCTGAGCGGTCTGTTTTCCGCCATCCGGGTCTAAAATCCCTTGAAATACGTCAGTATTCCTTCGGTCTTTTATCCCCGACTGGCAAAAAACATCCTCGCTCATCCATCCGAGAGATTTATTCAGCGCTTCCCTAG
>ATWA01000085.1 GCA_000421005.1 Clostridiales bacterium NK3B98 | reverse complement strand
TTGATTTATAATTGCCCGTTTTATGGCGGTCAGGCGCCGCCGCTCGCTAATCCTGCTTCACCATCCCCGTCGAAACCAGTACGCCCCCGAATCAACCGGGAGAGGAGAACCTCTCCCAGTGAAATGGTAACAGATTTTTCAGGAAAAGGGAAGGGGTAAGTTAAGGAACCACTGAACAAATCAAGCTACGGCGTCTGAGCGGTCTGTTTTCCGCCATCCGGGTCTAAAATCCCTTGAAATACGTCGGTATTCCTGCGGTCTTTTATCCCCGGCTGACAAAAAACATCCTCGCTCATCCATCCGAGAGATTTATTCAGTGTTTCCTTAAACCTTCTCCGGTGCAGGGTACTCCATGCCGAAGGTCTCCACCTTCATATACTTGATCTTTTGCTCTGTGCGTGGACGGTCATTCCAATCCCGCTTGGCGCTGACGATTTTGTCCGCAACCTCCATGCCGGAGATCACCTTTCCGAAGGCAGCGTACTCTCCGTCCAGATGGGGGCTGTCGGCAACCATAATGAAGAACTGACTGCCTGCAGAATCAGGATCCATGGAGCGGGCCATGGACAGCACCCCCCGGCTGTGCTTCAGGTCATTCTGAAAGCCGTTGTGGGTGAACTCGCCCTTGATGCTGTAACCGGGGCCACCGTAACCAGCGCCCATGGGGTCGCCGCCCTGAATCATAAAGCCGGGAATGACCCGATGGAAGATCAGCCCGTCATAGAAACCTGAGCCGGCAAGAGCGAGAAAATTGTTTACTGTGTTGGGTGCCACATCGGGATAGAGCTCTGCGACCATGACGCCGCCGCCTGCCATCTCGATAGTGACCTGAGGATTCTGTGCCATGTGGAGTGCCTCCTTATTGTAATATGTGTTTTGCCGTTGTTTTTGTGCAGGGGAGGGGAGAGCGGGAAATGGTTACAAATTACCACTCCCCACGCCCCCGGGACTTCATCGCCCGATCCATCTCCCGCTTGGCGGATTTTTCTGCGGCGGTTGCCCGCTTGTCATACAGCTTTTTGCCCTTGGCAAGCCCCAGCTCTACCTTTACCTTGGAGTCCTTAAAATAAAGGGAGAGGGGAACCAGCGCATAGCCGTCCTGACTGATCTTTGCCTGAATGCGGCGAATCTCCCGCTTGTGCATCAGCAGCTTCCGGTCACGGAGGGGATCACGGTTGAAGATGTTGCCCTGCTCATAGGGGGAGATGTGCATCTGGTAGAGGAACAGTTCTCCGTTCTTTACCTGACAAAAGGCGTCCTTGAGATTGACCTTGCCGGCTCGGAGACTCTTGACCTCGGTGCCGCACAGGGCAATGCCCGCCTCAAAGCGGTCTTCGATGAAGTATTCGTGAAACGCCTTGCGGTTGCCTGCAATGGGCTTGACCCCCCGCTGAATCGCCATCCGCTCTCCCCCTTTCTAATCGAGTCTATCTATTATACCATGCCTGTCAAGAGTTGAGACCGAAATCGGCTGCCAAAGGCTGGAAAAATTTCGGCGTTTTGACGAATGAGAAAAATAAAGTTACAAAAATTACAATTGTGACATTAATATGTAATTTTATTTCCTGATTAGTTACATATCTGTGTCGAAAGGGGCCAAAATAAAGGGATGTACAGGGATAATTTGTTTTGATTTTATTCCGAAGCGGTGGTATACTAATGCAGACCCGCCAGAGGTCGTTTTTACAGAGATGATACGGAGGTACTCCCGTTGCGTGCCCGGTGGCAGTCCTCCTGATCCTTTCGGGGCGGCGAAGACGCGCTGTCCTACTACTACTGCCTGAGGCAGATTACTTCCCTCTCAGAGGTGTACGACATGCAGAAATATGTAATCAAGGGCGGCAAGCCCCTTTATGGCGAGATTGAGATCGGCGGCGCAAAGAACGCTGCTGTGGCAATTCTTCCTGCGGCACTGCTGGTGGACGGCGTGTGCCGGATCGAAAACATCCCCCAGATCAGCGACGTAACGCTGATTCTTCGCATCATCGAAGAGCTTGGCGCAGAGGTGCGGTTCCTCAATAAGAACACCGTGCAGATTGACAGCACCCACATCACCAGCTGCCATGTTCCCGACGAACTGAGCCGGAAAATGCGGGCTTCCTACTACCTGATCGGCGCCCTGCTTGGTCGGTTTGGTCAGGCGGTGGTTTCCATGCCCGGCGGCTGTGATCTGGGCAGTCGTCCCATTGACCTTCACATTCGCAGCTTTGAGTCTCTCGGTGCCAAGGTGGATGTGGTTTCCGGTTACGTCCATGCCACTGCACCGGAGCAGGGCCTTCACGGCACCACCATCTATATGGACCAGGCGTCCGTCGGCGCTACCATGAACACCATTCTGGCCGCTGCCTGCAGCAATGGCCGCACTGTCATTGAGAACGCCGCCAAGGAACCCCATATTGTGGACTTGGCCAACTTCCTCAACTCCATGGGCGCGGATATCCGTGGTGCTGGTACCGATGTCATCCGCATCCACGGTGTACAACACCTCCATGGAGGCTCTTATTCCATTATTCCCGACCAGATCGAGGCGGGCACCTATATGGCCGCAGTCACCGCTGCCGGTGGTGATGTGCTCATCCGTAATGTGATTCCCAAGCATCTGGACTGCATCACCGCCAAATTGGTGGAGATGGGCGCTCAGGTGGAAGAGATGGGTGACGCCGTCCGGGTTACCCGCACCGGCGCTTTGAAGCGGGTGAACATCAAGACCATGCCTTATCCCGGATTCCCCACCGATATGCAGCCTCAGATTTCCGCCTGTCTCTGTGTGGCGGAGGGCACCAGTGTCGTAAACGAGGGCATTTGGGAGAATCGTTACCGTTATGTGGGTGAGTTCCGCCGTATGGGTGCTCAAATTCAGGTGGACGGCAAAATTGCCGTCATCGAGGGCGTGAATCGGCTCATGGGCGCTTCTTTGCGCGCCTGTGACCTGCGTGCCGGTGCGGCCATGGTGATTGCCGGGCTTGCCGCCCATGGAGAGACGGAGATCAGCCGGATCTTCTATATCGAGCGCGGCTACGAGAATCTGGTGGAAAAGCTGCAGGGCGTGGGTGCCGACATCCGCCTGGTAGAGGACGGCAACGAAGAGACCCAGCGGGAGGCAGATGTGGGCTGAGCCTGCGCTGCCATACCTGAAACATTGTCAGATCAGTACCCCGGGGAAGCGTGTCAGCTTCACCGGGGGCTTTGGCGTGTCTGAAAACAATCACCTCCAAGGAGAGAAAAACATGGAGTTTTACACCCTTGCCAGCGGTTCCTCCGGCAATTGTACCCTGATTCGAGGACAAAATGCGTCCATTTTAGTGGATGCGGGCATCTCCTGCCGGAAGATCACCTCCCGTCTGCGCAGCGTCGGCGTGGAACTGGCAGATGTGGATGGTATCTTTATCACCCACACCCACTCCGACCATATCTGCGGCCTCAAGGTGCTGCTGAAGCAGTATACCGGAAGGATTTACGCCAGCGCCGGGGCAGGGGAGGACCTGCTTTCCCGGGTGGAGACCCTGCGCCCGGACCAGCTCTCTGTGCTGATACCGGAGCAACCTGTGGAGGTAAGCGCTCTGGAAGTGACCGGGTTTTCCACACCCCACGACGCTCCCGGAAGCATGGGCTACCATATCCGGGAGGGCAGCCGCCGTTTTGCCATTGCCACTGACTTGGGCTGTATCCAGCCCAATATCGTCTCCATGATCTCCGGGGTACACGCCGCCATTCTGGAGGCGAACCACGACCCGGACTGGTTGCGGGAAGGTCCCTATCCCTACCAGCTCCAGCAGCGGATTCTGGGGATGTACGGACACCTCTCTAATGAAGTGTGCGGGGAGCTGGCGGTGGAGCTGGTGCGCTCGGGAGCGGGTGTGCTGGTGCTGGGGCACTTGAGCAGGGAAAACAACGCCCCGGAGCGGGCCTACGACGTGGTGGCGGACTACCTTGCCACCGCTGGATTGGAAGAGCAGGTGCGGCTGCTGGTAGCGCCCAGAGACGATATAGGCGGCCCCTATCCGGTGTAAACGGAGGAAGTCATGGTACGAGTAAAGCTGATCTGTGTAGGCAAGCTGAAGGAGTCCTACTATCTCGCTGCCTGTAAAGAGTACATCAAGCGGCTGGGAACGCTATGCAAATTTGAGCTGGTGGAGCTGCCGGAAACCCGTCTCCCGGACGATCCGTCTCCTGCTCAGATTCAGCAGGCGCTGGAGAAGGAAGCGGCGCTGATTGGGGAGAAGATTCCCAAAGGCAGCGCCTTGGTTCCCCTGTGCGTAGAGGGCAAGCCGCTGACCAGCCCGGAGCTGGCGCAGTCCATGGAGCGGTGGGCGGTGCAGGGGGGAGGCAGCATCACCTTTGTCATCGGCGGCTCCTTTGGCCTGCATCCCCGTTTGAAGGAGCAGGCGGTCTTCCGCCTTTCCATGTCTCCCATGACCTTCCCCCACCACCTCGCCCGGGTGATGGTGCTGGAGCAAATCTATCGGGCATTCCAGATTCAAATGGGGAGCAGATACCATAAATGAGCGGCGGCGGTTGTCGCCGCTGTTTTTTGGCCTGCTGACGAAAATGATTTTGCAAAATGTTGGGCAGAACTGCTAAAACCCTCTGGACAAACAGGGGAGTAAGCTGTTATAATAAACTATCTTCAAATATTTCGGAGGTGTTTCCAATGTCCTACATGGATACTTATGAAAAATGGTTGAACTCTCCCGCCCTTTCCGCTGATGAGAAAGCCGAGCTGGAGTCCATCAAAAACGATCCCAAGGAGATTGAGTCCCGCTTCTTTGGCCCGCTGGAATTTGGCACGGCGGGACTGCGTGGCACCATGTGCGTGGGTCTGCACCAGATGAACCGCCATGTGGTGGGTCACGCCACCCAGTCCTTTGCGGAAGTGGTGAAGGCGGAAGGTCCGGAGGCCTGTGAAAAGGGCGTCGTGGTCATCTGCGACTGCCGTAACCACTCTCAGGAGTTTGCCGAGACTGCTGCCGCCATTCTGGCCGCCAACGGCATCAAGGTGAAGCTGTTTGAGTCTCTGCGCCCCACGCCCGAGGTCTCCTTCGCTGTCCGTCACTACGGCGCACAGGCAGGCATCAACATTACCGCCTCCCACAACCCCAAGGAGTACAACGGCTACAAGGTGTACTGGAGCGACGGCGCACAGCTGCCTCCCGTCCACGCCGATGTGGTTGCCGCCAAGATGAAGGAGCTGGACATCTTTGCCGACGTGAAGACCATGGATCTGAACGAGGCCAAGGCCAACGGCATGGTGACCATTCTTGGCGCTGAGACCGACGAGCTGTTCCTGGAGCAGGTCATGGGTCAGGTGATTGACCGTGAGAGCGTGGCAAAGATTGCCGATACCTTCGGCATTGTCTACACCCCCTTCCACGGCACCGGCTACAAGCTGATTCCTGAGGCGCTGAAGCGTCTGGGCATGAAGAACGTCTATTGTGTCCCCGAGCAGATGGTCATCGACGGCAATTTCCCCACCGTCGCTTCCCCCAACCCGGAGAACCCCGAAGGCTTCGCCATCGCTGTGGAGCTGGCCAAGAAACACGGCTGCGATCTGATCTGCGGCTCTGACCCGGACGCAGACCGTGTGGGCCTGATGGTCAGGAACTCCGAGGGCGACTATGTGGTACTCAGCGGCAACCAGACCGGTCTGTTGCTGGAGGACTACGCCATTCAGGTGCGTAAGCGCTTTGGCATCCTGCCGGAGAACACCTACTGCAACACCACCATCGTCTCCTCCGCTATGGCAACCAAGATCGCCGAGGACAACGGCGTAAAGTGCGCCCGCACCTTCACCGGCTTCAAGTTCCTGGGCGAGAAGAAGGACAAACTGGAGAAGTCAGGCGAGGGTAAGGTGATCTACTCCTTCGAGGAGTCCTGCGGCTATATGTTCGGCGACTATGTCCGTGACAAAGACGCCGTCACCGCCATTGTGATCGCTGTGGAAATGGCCGCCTATTATGCCACTCAGGGCAAGACCCTCTATGACGCAATGGTAGACCTGTATGAGAAGTACGGCTACTACGGCGAGAAGACCCTGAATCTGGTGATGCCCGGTCTGGATGGCATGAGCAAGATGGCTGCCATTATGGCAAAGCTCCACGCCCATCCGCTCACCGAGGTGGCAGGCACCAAGGTTGTGGTTGCCAAGGACTACAAGACCGGCACCGCCACCGAGATGGCTACCGGCAAGGTCTCTGAGATGGAGCTGAAGGATTCCAACGTGGTCTCCTACGATCTGGAGGACGGCACCACCTTTATCATCCGTCCCTCCGGCACCGAGCCCAAGGTCAAGGTTTACATCCTTGCCAGCGGCAAGACGCAGGCTGAGGTAGACGCAAAAGTGAAGAAGTATGTTGACTTCGCTCCCTGCGTGAAGGAAATGGGCTGATTCAACCGTTTTTCAAACAAACCCCCGCCGGTTCACCG
Organism: Clostridiales bacterium NK3B98; assembly: GCA_000421005.1. Lineage (GTDB taxonomy): Bacteria > Bacillota > Clostridia > Oscillospirales > Oscillospiraceae > Onthomonas. Next base: position 348 of record ATWA01000085.1, on the reverse strand, counting down.
GCGGGGTTTTGTGCTGCGGGGTAGGGCGGAAAAAATTTGAGGAAATTTGAAATTACCCCTTGACGAACGGCGTTTTTCTGCTATAATACTACCTGTTGCTGACGAGTTGAAGCCTTCCAGCTCCGGCAATCAGTTGTTCATCGAGCGCTGCCACGGGTATGGAGAAGTGGCTGAGTGGTCGAAGGCGCACGATTGGAAATCGTGTTTACGTTAATAGCGTAACAAGGGTTCGAATCCCTTCTTCTCCGCCAACAGAAACCGCTGAATCTGTAACAGATTCAGCGGTTTCTTCTGCGTTTATGCGGTTTTTAGTGTTAAAATATTCGGTAGGGGAGAGCGGCGGTTCGT
>ATWA01000084.1 GCA_000421005.1 Clostridiales bacterium NK3B98 | reverse complement strand
AATCCGCCCACGATACATTTTCTGATCTATCATCCGAAGATGGTGGAGGCATTTGAGCAATTTGTACCGCCTATTATAGAGGAACGGCAGTGAGAGAACTGTCTATGCCCGTCTCGCATTCTTGGAACCGCTCTGTCGGTTCAATGGATGATAATAGGTATCATGTATCTTTTAGGAACCACTGAACAAATCAAGCTACGGCGTCTGAGCGGTCTGTTTTCCGCCATCCGGGTCTAAAATCCCTTGAAATACGTCGGTATTCCTGCGGTCTTTTATCCCCGGCTGACAAAAAACATCCTCGCTCATCCATCCGAGAGATTTATTCAGTGTTTCCTTTACTTGGTCGAGGTGTTGAACATTGGGATTTTGGGACGTGATAGAGTTTTTCCAGATTTTTCTGCCTCCCGTGCTGCTCACTGGAAGTATCATCGCATTGGTACAAGCAATAAAAAAGAAGAGGCAGACCAAAACGAAGGTGCTGTTCATCTTTGCAGTCGCTGCAACAGGTATTGCAAGTCTGCAATTCGTATATTTTGCTGTTGCGTTAATCGGGTTTGTATTTGGGGGATGGGAAATCCCATTCTGAGAAGAGAAAGGATGATAAGAAATGTATTATTTACTCCCAGTTGAACTGGGGCTTTGACACCATGGATGACGAGAGCACTTGGGGCTGATAGGAACTATGTTTAATTCTGACAGTCTGTCAACAAAGATACTATGCCTTATTTCTGACATATTGTCAATATAAAAATGACGAATCTGTCCTCTAAAAAATGCCATCTGGCAGCGAATGAGAAGGCAATCAAAAAATCGCGCCGGCCTCTGTGATGACCACGGAGACTGGCGCGATTATTTGCAAATCGTATTGTGTTTTTGGTATTATCCCAGATTTCTGCCCAGATCATAAGCTCTCTTGGGATAAGTGGAGCTTTTGGTCATGCCGGGGGTGCCGCAGCCGTAACCCAGCACCATTCCCATATCCTCCAGATTCAGATACCGGACAAGGGTTTTGTAGTGGGCTGTCAGTGCTTCAAACGTCCAATCGTCCGCGTTCCACGCCACGCTCAACAGTGCCGATTTCAAATGTCTGCGATTCAGGCTGCTGTTGTAGGCGCAAAACCGGTCAACCACCGCTTTTAACTGAGCGGTCATGCCGTAGTAATAGAGAGGGGAAGCAAAAACCACCATGTCAGATCGGAGCAGCTTTTCCCGAATCTGCTCCACATCGTCCTTCTGGACGCAGGGACCCTCATAGCCGCAGCGCACACAGCCGATACAGGGATGAATATTTGCATGGCAGACATCGATCACCTCACAGGAGTGCCCCGCCTGCTCTGCCCCCTGTTTGAATTGCTCCACCAAAATGCTGGTAGAGCCCTTCCGGTTGGGGCTTCCCATCAATACCGTAATTATCATGCCCTCACCGCCTTATTTCAGCCCCTCGATCCAAGACTGAATCTCCGATTCGGAAGCGCCTGCGCCAAACCGCTGTCCCTCCAGCCAGTTTCCGCTGCCTGCATTGTCCGCCAGATTCTTTCCGCTTCGTCCCATGCCGCTGCTGCTGGAGGTGCAGAAAGGGATCATGGTGATGCCGTCAAAGTCGCAGCTTTCCACAAAGGTATCCATAATTCTGGGCTCCTCGCCCCACCAGATGGGATAGCCGATATAGACCGTGCTGTATCCGTCCAGAGATACGGGGTCGCTGCCGATTTCCGGACGGGCAGAGGTGTCGTCCTGTTCATGGGTGGTGCGGCTGTCAGAGTTGTTCCAGTTCAGGTCTGCCTCGGTGTATTCCTGCGCCGCCTTGATCTCGTAGAGGTCTGCCCCTGTGAGGGCGGCGATCTTTTCGGCCACCTCCTTGGTGGTTCCGGTGGCGGAGAAATAGACCACCAGCGCCTTCTCCCCTTCTGTGGCATTCTCTACTTCCGCAGTTTCCCCTGCTTCTGCTTCGGGTTCAGCTGCGGCTGCGGCTTCGGTTCCGGCTTCTGCCCTCTCTGGCTCGTTTTCGCTCACTGCATCCTGTGAAGGGGCTGTCTCCTCCGTCTTACTCGGGGCGGCGGTGTTGGTATTGGCACTGCCCCCACAGGCGGCGAGGGAAAGCAGCAGCATGACTGACAACAGCATTGCAACGGTTTTTTTCATCCATCTTCCCCCTCTTTCAACGTACTGTTTCCAGCCACTTCTGAATGACGGCACGGTCAGGCCGGTTCATCTGAATGCCCTTCTCCCAGTTCACATTGCCCCTTACATTCTTGTGCAGCTCTGTATCGCTTCTGCCCACGCCGCTGCCTCCGGAGGTGCAGAAGGGAAGGATGGTTTTCCCGGAGAAATCATAGCTCTCCAAAAACGTCTCAATGATACGAGGCGCAACTCCCCACCAGATGGGGAAGCCCACAATCACAGTGTCATAGGCAGCCATATCGGCAACTCTGTTTGCAATCTCAGGGCGTGCGGAAGGGTCATTCATCTCCACGCTGCTGCGGCTGCGCTTGTTCATCCAGTTCAGGTCATCTGCCGTATAGGGCGCTTTCGGTACAATCTGGAAGAAATCGCCGCCGGAAATACGGGCGATCTCCTCCCCCACCTGTTTGGTCACGCCGCTTGCAGAGAACACTGCAACCAAAATATTCTTTGCCATTTTGTACTCCTCCTTTTTGGAAACAGGGCAGCCAGCCTCTGACCTTCCAACGTTCAGAGGCTGGCGCTGCGCTCAGTTCATCTTACCGCAGTTGCCCACCTTGTCACCGGTGACAAAATACTCATAGGTGGAGAATTCAAACAGGACAGGCTTGAACACATGGTAGTCGATCTTGCCCTTTTCGTTCAGCACACCCTCGTCGGCATAGGTGGCAAGGATTTTGCAGATAAAGTGGTCAAAGTGCTCCAGCTCATAGTTGCCGTCCACCTCGCACTCAATGGACACCTTTGCCTCATCAATCATTGGAGCGCCGTTTTCGCCCATGCTCCACGCAAACATTCCGGACTTGTCCACCTTGTTGCCGGAAATGGTGCCCATCTTGTCCGCATCCTTCAGCCAGCTTTCGTCCACCACGTTGACAGAGAGCTTTTTGTTCTCCCGGATGCCCTTGTTGATATAATGCGCCTGCACCAGAGAGACCATCAGGTGAGAGTGAGCCACGGTTCCCGCATGAGCCACCAGTGTCCATGTGGGCTTCCCATCCACCATTGCACCTACTACGATCACAGGACAGGGATACAGCGCCAGTGTTGCGCCGATATTCTTCTTTGCCATGATTACTTCATCTCCTTTTCCCAAAAACGGATTGCGTTGATGTTCAGTTTATCTGCTACCTGCTCCAGCTCAGCCATTTCCTCCGGGGTGAGCACCACCTTTGCCGCCTTCACCGCATCCTCCACATGGGAGACCTTGGTCACACCGATGATGGGCAGCGTACCCTTGGCAATTGCCCACGCCACAGGAATCTGGGCGACACCCACCTGATACTTGTCTGCCAGCTTTTTCAGGGCCCCATTCAGCACCTCCAGCTTGTCCAGCACAGGGTTGTAGGTTTCAGCCCGTGCAGAGCCCTCCGGCATGGGGTGCCTAGTGTCGTACTTGCCGGACAGAGCGCCCTGTTCCAGCACCATGTAGGCGAAGAAGTGAATGTCATTCTCCTTGCAGTAGTCCAGAATGCCGGAGTCCTCAGAGGAGCGGTTGATCAGGCTGTAATGGTTTTGTACGGCGGACAGCTTGAGACCGTGAGCCTTCAAAATCTCGTTCGCCTGCTTGATCTCCGACAGATTGTGATTGGACACGCCCAGCAGCGGCACTTTATCCTTTCCCTCAAAATACTTTGCCAGCTCCTGCGTCCATTTGGGAGCGTCCCAGACGTTGTGGATCCAGTAGATGTCAAACTGATCCAGATTCATCAGCTTGAGCTGCATCTCGATCATATCCGCCATGGCGGTGGGAGAGGCGGGGTTGGCACACTGAGGGGTGAACTTGTCGGACACCAGATAGGATGCTCTGGGCAGGTCCTTCAAAAAACCGGCCAGCACCTTCTCCGAAGTGCCCATACCGTAGGCGTAGGCGGTGTCCCACAGGTTCAGGCCGTTTCCCATGGCCTTGTCAAAGATGGGCTTCAGCGTGTCCGCCGTGAGATTGTTGCCAAAAGTTCCGTCGTTGCCCCATGCCCATGCGCCAAGGGCGATTTTTGGTAGGTTTTGCATTGTAATGTCCTCCTTAAATGGTGATGGATGGTAGGAACCATTTACTTGATCCCCAGCAGCCCGGTCAGGCAGGCATAGATGATCTCATATCTTGTTCATTCATTCTGACATTGTGTCATCATTAGCAGTATACACATATTCTGACATAATGTCAATACTCTTTCGCTGTTTTTTTACGTCATTCATTTGATTGTGAACTCTGCACATGAGTTCACATACTCAGACTGCCCGAAAACTCTCTAACTGCATCTGACATCCTACAGATGATTATAAAGCTTGTTTCGACGCAAGCCCGGTCAGCTACCAAGGTGATGGCTATGTGGGTATCCGCTGGAACAACAGACGGTATGTGCCTTATTGTGCGGTCAGTAACTCGGACAGGGGCGCACAGCTTGGCATGGTCGATGGTGATGAAAGCGACCTGATTTACGAATACAAAGGCTATGCGCCGGAGGATTGGATTATCTCTTTCCTGCAATCTGGTCTAATGGATTCTGGTATGCTTATGAGGGAAACTCATGTAACGACAATTCCGGATGGCTTGCAGTCTAAATATGAGTGGAATCAACTTCCTGCGCCGGAGATTGACTACGGAACCTCCAACCTTTATTCCCGTGAGGACATGGACGCTGCCATTGGAGTAATCCTGACAGAGTTCAGCACATGGGAAGGGTTTGAACTGCACAACATTCGCTATACCTCCGATGACTGCAACAGCCCAGAGCATATTCGCTGGCTGAATGAACTGAACGAATCTGCCGAAGGGGACAGGAAGCTGGGCATAACCTTTACCCAGTGCATCGAATTTGTCAGCAATTACCACAACCCCAAGGAAACTGACTTGGCAGGGGCATGGAAGATAGATCAAGAATATGAAAACTGGCACTGGTGGCTTGGTCGGTCTGAGCAGGGGGAATGGTATCTCATAGCCATGGATTACTGATTTTCATGAACAGATTTCGCTCCGGGTGCAATCAAACCATGCACCCGGAGCGTCTAATATATAGAAAACAAACCGGTTTGGAGTTTTCAAATGTGAAAGAAGGTGACCACCCCCGAATGAAACAGCTTGTACAAAAGGCGCAATGTGGGGACGCAGAAGTGTTCGTGCAGCTCATAGAGGTCCACAAGCAGGCAGTCTATCAGGTGGTGCGTGGCTATTTTAATCAGCCTATGGACGCAGAGGATATCTTATCTGAGACCGTGCTGACCTGCTAGGAGCAGTTGCCCAGACTGCGAACGCCGGAGTTCTTCAAAACATGGATGATCCGCATTGCCATCAATAAGTGCAACGATCTGCTGCGACAGCGCAAGAAGGTAGTGCCGTTGGAAGACGTGCCGGAGCCAATGACAACCATGGAGGAAGGACTTCCTGAACTGCTGGACAGGTTGGATCGTCCCACCCGTGTCATTCTGATTCTACATTACGCCCAAGGCTACACCACCCGTGAGATTGCGAAGATGATGAAAATGCCCCACGGCACTGTGACCAGCAAGCTGAAACGGGGTCGGGACAAACTGGCAAAACAGATGGAGGAGGAAAGCGTATGAATCGGCAGGATAAGCAACTCTATGATCTGTTCCGGCAGCCCTAGTCTCTTCCTCAAGAAGCGCAGCAAGGGCTGGAGCGAAGCTATGGTCAAATTCGGCATCAGTGCCGGGAACAGGAGGAACCCATGAAACGGAGACATAGAAGACCGATTTCAGTTTTTGCCGTTGCGGCAGTGATTGCGCTGTTCACCATCAGCGCCGCCGCTGTGGTACTGCATGCCGATTTCTTTCGGAGTGCCTTTGGCACTGGAATCAAAAGCGAACCCGTTGAGGTTTACAAAGACCCGGAAGAGAGCGGCGAATGGACTTTCCCAGCGATAGATCGAGTGGATGTAGATCAAACGGCTGCGGAGGAGGCGGTGGGCGAGCAGGTCACAGCCTCCGGGCAGACCGTTGAGGCTTGCGGCTATACCATTACCATTGACAGTTATCTGGTGGACAAGAATGGTATGGGCGTTCTGACCTATACCATTGAGCATCCCGATGGGATTGCAGATCTGATGGAAGGACAGCTCCGGGGCAGCATGGCAAACTTTATCCCATGGGAGTCTGAACGGGAGAGTGATATTTTTGAACCTCGGATCAGCGTAGACGGAGTGTTTACGGACTGCTATTCCTATGTGGATCGAGACAGCGTAACAGACAATAAGGTAACAATGGCGGCTTATTTCTGCCCCTTTGAGCCTGTTGAGACACCTCATGAGCTCATCTTTTCCGTGCCTTATCGGACAAATACTGATGCAGAAGATGAAGAAAACCAAGAGCAGTTCGAAACAGTGACGCTCGCTGTTGCTGAACTTGTGGACACGGTAACCTATACCGACACCGAAACAGGGATTTCAGCGGATGTATCTCCGGTAGGCTTGAAGCTAAACTACGCTGCATGGAAGCAGGCAAACGGTCTTGATGGTATAAAGCAGTCCTCCGCGAGAATGGAAGAAGGAGAAAACGGCGAGCCTGTCCCCGTCCATGAGCGAGTCGAAGTCAACACAGACCATATCGCACTCCACTATGCAGACAGTAGCGAGTATGTGATAAAAGGAAACGACGTTCTGAATACTACTGTAAATGCGGGGAACGACGAGAGTACCTATGAGTTTTTTGTATTCAACCGTCTTGTGACCGAGCCGGTGGCATCTGTGGAATACAGCAGCAGTTATGCCGATTGGGATGGGAATGCACATGACGTTTATAATGGCCCCCAGAATCAGTACCACGTCTCCCAAAAACATCGTGAACGTGGTATGATCCAACAAATGCAAAGGAGAGATGACACATGCCACGAAGCACATACACAGCAGCATTCAAGACGAAGAT
>ATWA01000083.1 GCA_000421005.1 Clostridiales bacterium NK3B98 | reverse complement strand
CACCGGCTGATACGCACATTGTTGATCAGCTCGTCCTCCGGAACCGGTTCGCCCGTCAAAGGATTGATTCCCTGTGCCAGCTTGTCCATATAGTTTTTGGCGTGTTCCAGTATCTGCAGTTCATCCATGCTTTGCTCACCCCGCCTTGATTTTGTTCCATTATTCCGGCTTGTTTGCATTATACCACAGCAGTTCACCCGCGTAAACGGTTGTCTGCTGTGGTTCTTTTTCAGTGTAATGACTTGCTTCTGTTTCATTTGCCGTATAGCATAGGAACTGTCAAAATTTTGAATACCCCTATCCTTTTCCCTGCCGCAACCGTTATACCTATTGAGGTAGCGCTTAACACTCAGACACATAGAATATTGGCAAATAATGACATAATACGCTAAATATGAGTAATAGCCAGAACTTTCTAGGAAAGTTCTGGCTATACTCTTTTGTGGGGTTACTTTGTGATCTTCACGCTCTTAGCTGCGCTCCAAGCCGAATACACATTCTTCCCGGAGACAGTCTTATAGCTGCGGATGCGGACATAGTAGGTCTTGCCCTTGGTTAGACCGCTGATGGCCTGCGACACAGCCGAAGTCTTCTTTACCGTAACTGCCTTGTTGCCGCTCTTGAAGCTTTTGTCCGTACTGTACTGAATTTGGAATCCGGTGACGCCGCTGAGTTTCTTCCAGCTTGCAGTCAAGGTCTTTGCTTTGCTGTTCTTGACACTGGACAGAGTCGGAGTCGCCACATAGGTCAGGCTCTTGCCGGTGGTGTTGTAGCCGCTGGTGTATGCTTTGCCATCCTTGCTGATGCAGCGGACAGTGAAGGAATAGGTTGTACCGTTTTTCGCCTTCTTCCATGTGTAGGTGGTGGAGGTGGTATCTGCCAGCTTCGCCCAGCTACCCTTGCCAGTCTTATAGAAGATGCGGTATTTGGCGGCTCCTGCGACCTTGCCCCAGGTTAGCTTCACGCCGCCGTTGACGTTTTCAACCTTGCTAACAGAGGGATTCGCACAGGCATAAACGGTGATTTTTACCGTCTTTGTAGTGGCATTGTGGTTCTTGTCTCCCGCAGCCTTGACGGTGATAGTTACTGTTCCGGGTGCTACGCCCTTGACTACTCCCTTAGTGGAGACAGTGGCAACCTTTGTGTTGCTGGACTTGTAGGTCACGGCTCCAATGCCCTTAGCAGTGACGCTCACCGTTTTTCCTTTGACCAAGGAGGCCAGCGCAGAGACGGTCAATGTCTGGTTCGCCTTGGCGATGGCGAAGGTCTTGGTGATTGTGCCGGTGTAGTTGCCCTTGCCGATAACAGTAACTTTAGCCGTTCCAGCGTTGGTGTTGTTGGAGTAGGAGACGGTGTAGTCTGTGCCTTTGGTCAGGGTTTTGCCTCCGACAACAACTGTCACGCTGGGCTGCTTTGCTTTTCCATCATAGATCAGATTTGCTGAATTTACTGTAACTTCATTGTCTTTCAGTTTGGTGGCAGCAATTCTGGGAAGCTGTTCCGTCCTCGTTTCTTTGCATCTGGTACAGGTAAATGTCTTTACCCCTTCTGCCGTGACAGTGGGCTTCTTAGTTATTGTACCATTATCCCAACTATGGCCGAGAGCATTTGTATAGCTATCCTGATAGGAATCTTTACATTCCGTGCAGATATGGACTGTGTAGCCCTTTTCTGTACAAGTCGGAGCAACAACAGAATCTGAATAGCTGTGACCTGCTGCCTCAATGTTCTCCGTTATGGTTTTGCCGCAACCGGTACAAGTGTAGGTAATAATGCCATCTTCAGTACAGGTGGGTTCTTTGGTAACTACTCCGTCATCAAACTCATGACCCGTTGCAGGAAGAACCTCTGTCTTTGTCTCTCCACAGCGTTGGCAGGTATAAAGAATCTCGCCGTCAGTGTCCTCCTTGGCTTGCTTGGTTACTACTCCGTCATTATAGTTGTGATCCAGCTCTGGCTTGAAATCATCCTCATAGCTGTCTCCGCATTGGGAACAGGTATATACCGTATATCCCTCGACGGTACAGGTAGGTTTCACTGTCTTTGCATGATAATCGTGAGCGATGATATCGGTATAGGCGTCCTTGTAGGACTGGCCACAATTTCTGCAAGTATGGGTAGTGTAACCCTGTGCTGTGCAGGTGGGCTTCGTTACAACGGCGGTATAGTTATGGGACGTTAATGGGATCGTCTCAGTTTTGGTCTCACCACATTTGGAGCAAGTGAAGGTTTTTACGCCAGTCTTTACGCAGGTCGCATCTGTCGTTACTTTTCCATTATCCCACTCATGCTTACATTCGCCAGAGTTCACCTGAAGTGTTCCTGCCACGAAATGAACTTTCACAGGGTCGCTGTTCTCATCTGTGAAATTACTTGCAATACCGTCTTTTAGAGCGACTCCGATTTCATAGCTTCCGCTCTGGGCAGGCGCAGTAACATTCAGCTTCAGCAGCACATCATTGCCAGTGACGTTATCACCTGTATACCAGGAGATAATATTTCCGTTGGTGGACAGCAAACCGCCCGAAAGCATACTACCAATCTTGACAGAGTTAATCTTCACGCCTTCCGGCACAGACAGCTCAAAGGCAAATCCAGCGATGCCCGGATTACCGCTGATGCTGACAGGGATTTCCACCGTTGCCCCCGGCTCAACTGTTTCCGAATCAACCGTTACCACCGCACCACTGAAAGCCGCAAGTGACAGTGCAGACTTCATGGACATACTCTTCATCATGAGCTTTGGCGCAGCGGTTTCCAGTGTCGCAATCTTGCCAATCACAAAGCGGTTCACCTTCACTACATCGGCAATGGTTACACTTCCGTCTCCTGTCACATCCGCTGCCAGCAGGAGAGTGGAATCAAGTTGAACCTTCCCGATGACGTATCGGTTAATCTTCACTACATCGGCAATTGTCACGCTTCCATCTCCGGTCACATCACCGGCTACGAAGGAACGAATGCTTACGGTGCCTTTCTCAAAGCCCGCAGCGACGTTCTCGGAATCCTCATCGACTACGTTCGGCGTACCGTTGTGCATCGCCAGGTTGACGACAGTGCTTTCAGTAGAAGCACTTCCAGCGATCTCAAAGGTCAGATTAAGAATAACTCCTGTTTTGGTATAGTTGTCTCCGGTGTACCAGTTTATGAGGCCTCCGTTCGTAGAGAGCATACCTCCCAAGCTGCCGTCGGCCGCTGCGCTCTTAAACGTAAGCACATTGTGGTCATACACCACATCCAACGTAAAGCCTGCAATACCGCTGTTCTTCGTCAGAGAGACGGGAATGGTGATCTCCTCGCCAATTCTTCCTGAAACGTTGCCAACTTGGAATACGACAGTCGGGTCAACAGGTTGGGGCTCCGGAACTTCCGGTTTTGTAATCGTAAAGGGTTTATCCGCACTGCCGACATAGTCGCCCTTACCAGTAATGGTGACAATCGCTGTGCCTGCATTCACATTATTCTGATAGGAGACTGTATAATGGATGCCCTCACTCAGAACATCGTTATTATGCTTGACTGTTACAGGGGGTGTTTTTGCATTTCCATCATAGGTGTAATTGGTTTCAGAGAGAGTGATATCGCAGGTGGAAATATTTGTTTTGTCTGGGTCGTATTCGCAGATGAAAGGCAGCATAATGTTTTCGTCTGTATCGTACCAATCACCAGTTTTGGAGGTATGAGCCACATCTTCCGCGTCATTTATGTTGTTCGGCTCTCCTTCCGCCCAATTTGAATACTGAAAGCCTTCTCCTGTGCTCCAGACAAATGTACCTTCTTGATCCATATCGTTTGCAGCAATCCAGAAGCTCCAGTTATTCGGATCTGAAAGAACGAGCTGGGCAACAGTGCTGTTTTCACCTTGTGAAGTGATTGTAACAAGATGTCCACCCTTCGAATCACAGAACCGTCTGGCTTCGTCCCATGTCATTGCTGTGTCATATAGCTCGTAGACATGGTTCTGATAACGTTCTGTCTTTATTGGCGGAGCAGGGTCGTATTCGCAGATGAAATAATGTAATGTGCTTTCAGTATCGTCATTCCATTTCCCATCTTGTCTAATTTCAACATAGTTCTCCGAATCATAGCAATTGTTCGGCTCACTTTCATGCCAGTTTGTATAGTCGAATGATTCTCCTGTAATCCATGAGAATGTGCCTTCTTGATCTCTATCAGTACCTCCCAGCCAGTAGGTGTTTCCTTCGGCTAAACGCTCTGTCAGAAAACTGTTTTCCTCCTCTGATGTAATCGTGGCAAGATGACCGCCTCTTGCCTCACAGATATTTTTAGCGTCTTCCCATGATCTTGCAAAAGAGAAGAATTCATAGGTATGACCAAGATACTGTGAGGTTGTTGAAGGCTTAAGTTGGCTGTCATCATAAGCTGTAAACTTCCATTTCTGTGTAGGACCACCATTGAACATCCACGATATAACAGATGTGAGGGGATAAGCAGATGAGCCGACATGATCCAAATAGTTACCGCTATCAAATCTGATATAATAGTACCCATCGCCGGCAGGTTCGAGGCACCATCTGGAGTGTTTGTCAACGCCGTCCCACTGAACAACGCTTTCACACCAGCCATCACAAGCTACAGTACGAACAGGCTTGTCTGTTAGCTTGGAACGCATAGTATAATATCCATCATTCTGATATTCTACATAGAAGATTTGTCTGGGCCAGTAATCTCTGTGCCACAGCGTAATTGCGCCACCGTTCTCCAAACTGTTATTGCAGACATCAAGAACAAGATTGTTATCCGTGCCGCTTCCTATAGTATACCATCCGTCTGGAATTAGCCGCTCACCACCGTCTCTGTCAGAGGTAGAGACGAACTTCCACCGCTGGGCGTTGGAACCATTGAAATCATAAACACGAACATTATTCCCTTCAGTGGTGTTTCCGTCCACATTATCCAGACAACCACCGTTTCTGGCCTCCAGGAAGAAGTATCCGTTGTCCGTAGATGCGAGTTTCCACTGTGCTCCAAAGGACTCACAACCATCCCATTGATGGACATTGCAGTCGAAAACATTGGCTGAAGTATCTGCTTTTTGAATGTATTTCCCGGAATGCTGCACCTGAATTGAATAGAATCCGTTGTTCAGATAGTGAAGATAGAACCGCTGATTTGTTGTGTTATTTCTGTGGTAGAGTTCGACATTAGTTCCGTTTTCTCCGTGCCATCCATTAACATCAAGCACCCAATCATCATCATTTCCACTGACAATCATATACCATCCGTCGGGTAACACCTGCGTTCCCGGAGACGCTTCATATATGGTCGAAAACGCAAAGTTGACAACCGTTCCACCGAAGAAGTCTCCAGACTCGGCTCCTTCTACAATTCCCTCAAACTTATACCCCGGTTTCACCTTCAGGTCTCTGAATTCATAGTGGCTGCCTTCTTTGATGTTGTCACAGAAATCAGTCACATCATCCGCAACGCAGTTTCCGTCAATGTATACGTCTACGGTAGCGCAGTCTTCAAGTGAATAGATATAGTTTCCGTCACGGGTTCCGTTCAGGTCGAGCTGGTGCCTGATCGTGGAAAACACAAGCCGCAGATCGACATCACTTCCACCAACTGTACCAGACAAACTTCCGCTGGCAATTCCGTCAAAGCGATAGCCGGTCTTTGTCTTTACATCTGTCACCTCATAGGAGTAGCCCTCCGGCCATTCGCCCCAGTAGTCACTCACATCATCTGCCACGAGGACACCGTTTACCCAAACGTCAGCAGTTGCGCACTCAGCAAGCTCCCAGTGCTCCGCTCCGTCCAGCAGACGGTTCAGGTCAATGGCGTGCTTGGGAATGGCAGGAGTAATGACCTTGTAGTATGTACTGGGTTTGGCGGATTTTGCGCCATCCTTGTTGATGGCATATACCCTGTATCCATACTCATTTTCCGGGACAACTCCGGTGTCTGTAAAACTGTTTGTCGAAGAATCCACAGTTTTATAGAGTTCATATGGGCCATTCACATATGTATTGCGGTGAATCTCGTATGATTTTGCGTTGTACACTCCGTTCCATCTGATCGTGATAGATCGTGGTCCATCCGCTGCCCAATGCGTCATTTCCGGGGTTGCGCACAGGGTGTTCAATTTATAAACCTCTGTAGGTTTGTCTGAAACGGTTCCATCTGCTGCAATGGCGTATACACGATACCCATATCGATGCGCAACTTCCAGATTTTTGTGGGTAAAAGACAATGTATCTGAATTAACCGTTTTAACAGTGTTATACGGTGCCCCGTCTCCATCGTTATAGTCGATACGGTATTTTGCAGCGTCACTCACAGCCTTCCACTTGATCGTAATCTGTGTGGTGCTGTCAGCGGTCATGCTGGTGATGACGGGGGTGGCAGGTTTGGCACATTTGTATTTTGGTCGGATAATCCCCCAAAATCCACTTTGATATGTGTGCGTCACTTTCTTACATGCGCTCCCAGACGGCCAGTTTTGGTCCATTGAAGTAAAACTATGAAGATCTGCAGAAAGAATAATGGCCACATGTCCATATTTGCCCAATCCTGTTCCCCATACAGCAATATCTCCGGGTTCGGGAATAAAAGAGGCTGTGTTCTTGATGCGAGTCCACCCAGACGGCAATGAATTGCTTACATAATCGCATCCGTTTCCTTTAGCATAACTCGCCACTCCAAAAAATGCGTAATAGTATTTTATCAAATCAACACATTGGGCACCATAGGCGTTATCATAATCTAGAGATTTTCCCTTTTGGGATTCTACCCATGAAACAGCTTCAGATTGTGTTCTGTCAATAGCCGAAGATGCCAACATGGCATCTTCAGCCACTACCGTTTCTTCTGCTGCTGTAGTTTCAATAATTCCAAGCCTATCATTATCTTCGGTCGCAGTTACCGTAGTCTCAGATTCCTCGTGATCTTCTATTGAGGTTGCAGTGACGATGGAATCTTCAACATCATCAAATGCACTTTCTTCCCCATCCTCTTTCTCGGTTTCGATGACGTCAATGTCATTCGTCATAACATCGTCCCTAGTTCGGCCATCTGAATCAAATGTATCGTCTTTCCCGTTCTCACTTTCTGGCTCATAAAAAACATCCTCAGCTTCAGTTCCTGCAACTTGTGCTTCGTCTGTCTCGTTCAGGTTGTTTTCTGCTGAATCGTTTAGTTCCTCAACTTCCATTTCAGCAGCAATTTCGTCATTCCCCATTTCTGCCTCTATTTCTGCTGCCCAAGCATAAGGGCTAACAAGACTCATGGCAAGCATCAATGCCAGCAGAAATGATATCGACCTTCGCATATTCTGTTTCATAATTGACCTCCCTTTATTTGTTCATCTTGAAGAACGCTTTGTCCCTTGTTCACAGATTAAATAACGCCCTCCTTTCTCCTTTCAAACCCGTAACTCATATAAATGGTTCGCAAAGCAGACTTTCTCTGCCATTAATGGTATCATCGATAATGGTAACTTGTAACAATAAAACATGAGATGTAGCTTCACATATCATGCCACATCCCATGCCTCTAAGTTTGTATCTTTTTGTCTACCTTGTCGTCCAATTTTTGTTCATCATTTTTCAAAGAGTCCCTGCTCCATCTGCAAAACGTCGAATGGCTGACCCCCAGCCGTCTTCCTGCTTCCCTCGCAGAAATCTGCCCGTCTATCCATTGCGAGTGAACCGATTCAAACTGCTCTGGCCGCTCCTTTGGCTTCCTGCCGAGATGTACACCCTTCGCCTTAGCTGCCGCAATCCCCTCCGCCTGCCT
>ATWA01000082.1 GCA_000421005.1 Clostridiales bacterium NK3B98 | reverse complement strand
AGGCGCTTGGCATGGAGTTTGCACGAAAGCATTTCAGCGGTCATCAGTGCGTTGTCGCTACTCACGATGACGGGCATAATGGCAGTGGCTCGATTCATTGCCACATTTCGTTCAACAGCCTCCGTATCAAAGATATTCCACAACCGGAATACTCCAAGCTGGGACGTGACGGAAAAGCAGGCTACAAATTCCACAATACCCCGGAATGTCTCCGTTACCTGAAGGCAGACGTAGAGCGAATGTGCCGGGAGAATGGGCTTCATCAAGTGGAATTGAACCGCAAAGCAAAGCAGAACGTCACGGATAAAGAGTATTGGGCAACTCAACGAGGACAGGAGCAGCTTGACCGCAAGAACGAAGCTATCCGCAGCGTTGGCGGCAAACCAACCGAATCCAAATTCAAAACGGAACTCGCTCGAATGCGTCATGCAATCGACGAAACGAAGCAGAAATGCAACTCCGTTGACGACTTCAAAGCAATCCTGAAACAGGAACACAACATTGTAGTCACCGAGAGCCGGGGACGCTGGAGCTATCTCCCTGAGTATCGAAAACGCCCCATCACTTCCCGCAGGCTGGGCGATGATTACAGCAAAGAAGCCATTGAAGCGATCATTAACCAGCGCCTTTTGGAATTGCAGCAACAGGAGGCAGCGAAGCAAGCGCCACAGGCTACGCCTGAGAAAAAGTTAGAGAAGAAGCCCTCTCCTGAACCGTACTCCTCTCGCCCGGTTATTGAGACGGTGATTACCGGCCGCATCATTGACTTGAACGACCCGAAGATTCAGGCAAGCTACAGCCTTACCCAGTGGCAAAAGATTCAGAATCTGAAAAGAATGAGTATGTGTTTCAACTATCTGTCCGAAAACCACCTGCTCAACCTTGACGACCTGCAAGCAACCATCGAAGACCGCAAACAGGATTTCAACCATGATACTCAGCGTCTCCTGCGAGTGGAAAAGGACCTAAAAGAGTGCAACGGTCTATTGAAGCATTTGGGGCTCTACCACAAATACCGTCCATTGTACGAACAGTATTTGAAAACCCGGAAATCTCCTAAGTTCCGGGAGAAAAATATTCAAGGGCTGTTGCTTTACGATGGGGCAGTGAAGTATCTGCATGATTATCAAAGGGAGCATCATGTCAACTCAGTCCCGAACTATCAATCGCTCAAAGAGGCAAAGGTAAGACTGACTGGTCAGCAGCAAGAGCTGTATGAGCGCCGTAGGCACTTGAAAGATACAATTAAGACCATGCAGGATGGATACCGGCTCCTTGCGGAGCGGGAACCTTCCATCCGGCACAGTCTTAATCGGAATCAGTTCTACGAATAGGAATAAGCGTTCAGGGAAATGAGGTTGGGCGTCGCCAATCATTTCCAGTCAGTGTCTTTCGTCCAAATTGTTTGAATATTGGACAAAAGATAAGTTGGCTGGACGAATGTTGTTTCGCAAGATGAACACTATCTGTTCAGATCATCACGCCTTCTCACTGGCTTGTCTGGAGCAGGTGCATCTTTGGGACTTTGCTTCTCCCGCAGCCTTGCGAGGATGGATGCACGATTCTCAAATGACATTTCTTACCTCGTTCTCTACAATGTTAAATCGCATAAACTCCGGAATCGCCGTTTTTGCCGCCTCCTTGATAGCCGCATCATTTTGCGCCGCCGCTGAAAGCGCACGAATACCGGCGGGATAAACAGGCTTTTCCAACTTACACCGGCGGAGATCGTCATAATCATCGCAGAGCGGCACGTCATTTTCCCGGCTGAGATAATCCAGCATGGCCAGAAGGTACAGGCTTTCAGGATACCATTTCCGATTGTAGTAGGTGCGGATATCCTGACTCTCTAACGTATCAATGATGAAATTGATATCGCCCAATTCCTTGACCCGGTGACAGACCGTGCTTTTGAAATTTTCAAAGCTGCTGCGTTTGATAAAACAGGGAGCCAGCAGCTCCTCCATGGAAACATTCAGCGCATGAGCAAGGCGGTAGATTGTCTCTGCGCTGCACTTTTCCAGCCGTGCTTTGCCATTACAGATATCGTTCACCGTAGCATAAGGAATTTGGCTGGTTTTAGCGAGACGGTAAATAGACATATTCTTTTCTTGGAGGGCATCTTGGATCGTCATTTTACTTCACCTGCCTTCAAGACCATTATAACGGTACACCGTTATAATGTCAAAGATAGTATTGACGGGTCGATACAGGAATATCCAGAGAATTCCTTATTTCGGTTGAGAAAACACGGTATCTGTGGTAAAATGACTATAGAAGATCGTATATCCTCACTGATGCTGATAAGGAGCGTGTTTGGTATGCCTGAACTAAGTCGCTTCGGCGGTATGGTAATCTATATGCTATTCTGCGACATTGGACAGCACAACAAGCCTCATGTGCATGTCTATTATGGAGAGTATGAGGCTGCCATTGCAATTGACGGAGAACTGCTGGCAGGTTCACTTCCCCGCAAACAGCTTAAGATAGTGACTGGCTGGCTGGCCTACCACGAAGAAGAAGCATACAGAGCGTGGAATCTCGCTGTTCGTGGGGAACACTTTGAAAAAATCCCGCCAATGAATTGAGGTGAAGTATCATGTATGTGCTGAATGACATCTGCTATGCCGGAGAGTTCCGGGAGGATATCAAAGTTGTTGAAGCAAAACCGCTGCGAGGTGGAATGATGCTGGTCACATTCTCAACCGGTGAAAAGCGGCTGTTTGACACAACGCTGCTCAAAGGCTCTGCATTTGCTCCTCTTTCAGATGAACGTGTTTTTTCCAACCCAGTGGTGTTTCACGGAGTCATCACATGGAAAAACGGAGAAATCGACATTGCCCCGGAAGCCGTATACCAGAACAGCTATGCGTATGAGGGAATTGCAATCTGAGCTGGTTTTCCATGAAAAACCACCCCTTGCATATCTCACGCCGAATCACTATAATAGAACTATCGAATGATGGATGCTTCTCATATCTCTTCGCGGAGAGAATGGGGAGCATTCTGTTTTATATCCAGAAAAGGAGGAAAACTGCTCGTTTCAACCCCATATCAAATGAAAGGTGGCAGAAATCATACTCAGGAGAAATCCATTTCATGTCAAAAAAGCAAGCACCAACCATCCGTATCAACCGCATCTCAGACACCCGACGCACCGCAACCGAGGCGTTCTTGGAGCTGATCTACCATGCCCAAAATCCGCCCACCACAGTTGAAAATCTGACCATCTCAGACTATAATGAATGCAGTGCTACTCAGGCTGCCTCACAGGAGGTTAAATAACATGAAGCAGCCTATGATTCAAAACCAACACGGCATTCGCACCGCCGCCTATTGCCGCCTGTCCAAAGACGATGAGCAGATTGGAGAGAGCGCCAGCATCCAGACCCAGCGGGATATGATTCTCTACCACATCCGTCAAAACGGATGGTCGCTGGTAGACGTATACATCGACGATGGCTACACCGGACTGAACACCAACCGCCCCAGCTTCCAGCGGATGCTTCGGGATATTGAAGCCGGGAAGATTGACATTGTAGTCACGAAAGACCTGTCCCGCCTTGGCCGGAACTATGTCCAGACCGGCTTCTACATTGAGGAATACTTCCCCAAAAACCACGTCCGCTACATCGCCCTCAATGACAGCGTGGACACGACGCTGGACAACAATGATATTGCCCCCTTCAAAAACATCCTCAACGAGTTCTACTCGCGGGACGTCAGCAAGAAAATTCGCTCCGCCCGTCAGATCAAGGCCCATCAGGGCGTATTCAGCGCCTCTTATGCCCCGCTGGGTTACAAGAAAGGCCCTAACCAGCACGGGCATCTGATCGTAGACGAGGAAACCGCTTGGATTGTCCGCAAGATCTTCGCATGGGCGAAGGAGGGCTGGGGCGCACAGCGCATCAAGACCCAGCTTGGCAAAGAGCATATTCCCACGCCCACTTGGTGGAACCGGGAACGTGGACTTCGCAACTACTACGGACGCTTTGAGCAGGACGATGGCAGTGACATCTATACATGGAATCTCACCACCATCAAGAAGATATTGACCCAGCCTGCCTACATCGGAGCCGTCGCCAATCAAAAGAACGTCACCAAGTTCAAGATTGGCTGGATGGGCTATCGTCCCATGGACGAGTGGGTGATTGTTGAGGGGATGCACGAGCCGATCATTGACCGCTAGACGTGGGACATTGTGCAGGAGAAGATCAAGAGCCGCAAGCGCCCGGACGGGAACGGCAACTTCTCCATCTTCTCCGGTCTGGTTCACTGTGCCGACTGCGGCAAGACCCTGACCGTCCGCTACAACTCCCAGCGCAGAAAGCTGTTCTCCTGCCTCACCTATAACCGCTACGGCAAAACCCATTGCAGTTCCCACTCCATCTTCTATGACCAGCTCTATGACGCTGTTCTGAAGGACATTCAGGACTGTGCGGCTCTGGCATTGGCAGACGAGGACGCTGCGGTTGCCGCCCTGTGCCAGAAGTTTTCCGAGAGCGGTACAGATTTCATGGTCAGCGCCAAGCTGTCCGCCGCTGAAAAGCGGAAGCAGGAGCTGGACACGATGATGGACAGGCTCTATCAGGACTGGATGGGTGGTCGGCTGAACGAGAACAACTTCAACCGGATGCTGACCAACACCCAGTCTGAACAGGAAACGCTGGATCGGCAGATTGCCAAATACCGGGAGATGCTGAGCGAGACCTCTAAAAAGCAGGTCAACATCCAGCATTGGGTTGAGATGGTTCGTCGATACGCCGGGATTCAGGAGCTGGACGCACAGGTGCTCAATGAGCTTGTCAGCAATATCGTTGTCCACAACCCGGAGCTGATTGACGGAGAATTGGTGCAGAATGTAGATATTCATTACACGTTTGAGGTGGAAACCAGCCTGATGGTCTCCCGCCCCAAGAAAGCAAGTTAATAGACATATTAGAACTGCCGCCCATTGGTCGTTCAGATTTTCCATCAAAGTAAATCTGAATGAGCGCAATGCACCGGAGCTTCGCTCCCGGTGTATAATTGCGCCCGTTCGGGGTTTGGGGCAATCGCCCCATAAAGTCAGCCCGTCAAATCGTCACCTCCGTCTCTCTCGTTGTTCGCTCCATCAGGCGAAGGCGGCAGCAGCTCCGTCAGCTTGCTCTCTGCCCCTGGCAGAGAGAGCAGAGATGCAAGAAACGCCCGCAGTTGCTCGTCCTCTTTTTTCAACTTCTCTTTGGTTGTCATTGGTTTATCCTCCCTCAGATAAAGTTGTATTTCGGGTTGATATTATTCGTTGAATCGCGTATAATAGAAACGTAAAGAAAGTAAAGAATGTCAAGGAGATGAGTTCATGGAAGTGGCAAAGATTTCCAGCAAGGGACAGATCACCATCCCTGCATCTGTCCGGCGTAAGTTGAGACTGAAAAGCGGAGACAAGATTGTAATTCAAGAAGAGAATGGCAGATTCTATTTTGACAACGCAGCGCTGGTCGCCTTCACCAGAGTGGAACAGGCATTCGATGGTGCCGCTTCTGAGGCAGGTTTTTCCTCAGAAGAAGAAATGCAGGAGTATATGAAAGAAATCCGCAAAGAAGTCAGAGGGTATTGACCTATGAAGGTCATGCTGGATACCAATATTCTGATTTCTGCGATTTTCTTTCCTTCGGCACAGACACGGCAATTTGTGCGGCAGATCAGCGAAGACCACAGCATCGTGCTTTGCGATTATGTGATTGATGAGCTGCGACTGGTAGTGGAGCGAAAGTTTAAGTCAAAAAGGGTTGCATTGGAACAGTTTTTTCTGGAGCTGCCATTTGAGCTTGTCCACACGCCTAAGGACATTGAAGTGGGAGATTTCCCGTCTGTAAGAGATCAGAAAGATTCCCCCATCCTTGCCACGGCAATTTTGGAAAATGTGGATGTATTCGTGACTGGAGATAAGGATTTTCTGGTGTTGGATCTGAAAACACCTCAAATTCTCACCATGTCGGAGTTCTTAGAGCAGTATACTGATTCGTCCAACCACACATGATAAAATCCCTCTATCGCATTGCGTGATAGAGGGGTTTTTCCATGCGCCTTGACTGCGCTTTTGAGTGAACACGTCACCCGGCTGGCAATGATGGAAACTATCTCCGTTTTTTCCAGATCACATCATACCCCAGCGAGTCCGCCAGCTCCAGCGCCTCAATATAGCGCAGAGAGACATGGCTCAGCTTGCAGGAGAAGTTGGGGACACTTCGGCTCCAGCCGTAGTCTTCCGCCAATCTGTTGACTACCTCATCCATGGTCTTGCCCTCGCAGACAATCACGGACTTGATTTCGTTACGAATATCGAGATTCATACTGTTTACGCCGGATCAATTGAATAGCCTTACCAAGGAACAGTTGGTCTCCATGCTACTCGACGCCCAGCAGGAGAACATCCTCATGAGTGAAAAACTGGCTGTAGCAGAGGCGGCTCGGTTTGGACGCAGCAGTGAGAAAATGGACCTGCCGGGTCAGATCACGGTTTTTAACGAGGTGGAGGCTGCGGCAGACGCATCGGTCCCGGAACCTACTGTTGAGCAAGTCGCTCCCAAACGGAAACCCCGCCCCAAAGGAAAGAGGAAAGAAGACATCAAGGATCTGCCCAGAGAGGTTATGACACACGAGCTCGGTGACGATGAACTGAAGCAGCGTTTTGGCGATCAGGGATGGAAGCGCCTTCCGGACCAGGTATATTACAAAGTTGAGGCGATTCCTGCCACTTACAAGGTTGTGGAGCATCATATTGCCGTTTATGCCGCCAAGGACGGCACGGCTGTGGTCAAGGCAGCCCATCCTGCAGAACTGCTGAACAACAGCCTGGCATCTGCATCCCTCGTGGCCGCCGTCATGAACGGAAAATATGGTTATCCAGATAACTCCGCTTCAAAGTCCTGCTTATGGGACAGCTATTCTGCCATAATTGCGTTAAGACAGAACGAAAGAGGCGAAAACATGTCAAAGTCCAAGCCAAAGCGTATCAGCATTCAAGCTTTTACCCGGAAATATACCACCGAAGGTGATTGCCACACCTACCTTGCAAAGACCCGGTGGCCAGAGGGCTTTATCTGCCCTAAGTGCGGCAGTCAACGGCATTGCAAACTCTCCAGTGGTCTGTACCAGTGCAACGACTGCCATCACCAGACTTCTGTCACCGCTGGTACCTTCATGCATCGCAGCCGTCTTCCTTTGAAGACATGGTTTCTTGCGCTGTATTTCGTCACACAGGACAAGAGAGGGATTTCTGCTACTCAACTGGCATTGATGATCGGCGTCAATTACAAGACCGCATGGCTTATGCTCAAGCGTATTCGTGCGGCAATGGGCAATCGAGATGCTATGCACATGCTCAGTGGCGTCGTAGAGTTTGATGATTGCTACATCGGTGGCCCAACTGTGGGCAAAAAGCGCGGCAGAGGTACCGAAAAGGCCAAGGTGTTTGTGGCGCTTTCTTTGAAAGATGGACGGCCAGAATATCTGAAATTGTGCGTAACTGAGAACATTCGCAAGGAATCCGTCAAATCATTTGCAGAGAAATCCATCCAGCTCGGCTCAACGGTAAAAAGTGATGCCTGCCGCAGCTACATCCCTGCGTTGACGGCTTATGATCACCAGTACGAAAAGTTCGACCCGAAAACAGAGAGCCTTCAGTGGCTACATACCATCATCAGTAATGCCAAAGCGTCTATCCTCGGCACCTATCATGGCCTGCCGAAGAAGAACCTTCAGGAGTATCTGAATGAGTTCAGCTTTCGATTTAGCAGACGGGGATTTGGTGGTGCTCTCTTCGACAGGTTGGCTCTGGCCATGGTGGGCTCCCCTTTGGCTTAGTCAGATGGATAACCATA
>ATWA01000081.1 GCA_000421005.1 Clostridiales bacterium NK3B98 | reverse complement strand
CTGCTTTTTGCCATGTCGCTGGCACGTCTGAGTCTCCTGCACTGCGGCTTCCGTTGTTGCCCCGGAAGCGGGCGCTGCCGCAAATGCGGCAGGCGTCAGTGCCGAGACAGACAGCACCGAAGCCAGCGCAAAAGCCATTAATCCTTTGCTTTTCATGTCGTATCACTCCTGTTTTTGTATTTGCAGGTTTTCTCACCCGCTGGAATCATGGTACCAAATCGACGAACGGAAATCTCCGATAAAGTGCGGCGAATTCTACGACAAGCTTACGAAACGGATGGTCGTTGCGTCGCTATGCAGCGGCAAGCAGCAGTACCACAACAAACCTTCCGGGTGTTTTCACAGTGCCTCCTTGGTCACAGGCTTGCCGCAGACGATGCTCAGGTTGCCGTTGCGGGTGCGAAGCTGGTCGAGGAACTCCTTGCTATTTTGCGGATCACGGAGAACCACCTTGTAGCTCAGTTCATAGAGCGTCCCCATGCTTGTTGTTTTGACCCGTTCCAGTTCCGCACTGAGGGTATGCTTTTTCAGCAGATCGTCAAACAGGCCGTCGTAATCCAGGTTTTCGGGAATGGTGATCTTGAGCACACGCTCGTTTGCCCCGCCTGCGCCGAAGCCGACCAGAGTCAGCAGCAGTGAAAAGACCGCCATGACAGTGAAGAAGACCGCCGCAATGGCCACATAACCCATGCCGGTGGCAAGGCCGATGGCAGTGGTGAGGAAGACCATTCCGATCTCCCTGGCGCTGCCCGGTGCGCTGCGGAAACGGATCAGACCGAAAGCACCTGCCACAGCAACGCCTGCGCCAATGTTGCCGTTGACCATCATGATAATGATCTGCACCATGGCGGGCAGCATGGCAAGCGTCACAACAAAGCTCTGAGAATATTTTGCTCTGAACATACTCAGAGCCGCAGCACCGAGACCCAGCAGCAGCGAGACCGCTGTGCAGATAAAGAATGCGGATGTGGTGATTTCTGTCCCTGTAATGATGGAATTAAGCACTGAGAACAACCTCCTTTTTGATATCGGCGGATCTGCCGCTGAGCACGAATTGCTTGTAATATGCGCCATATTTTGAGAACGATGTGGAAAAAACACCGTTTTCGGAGAGAAGCCTCGCCAGCCACAGCGGAGCTGTGCCCGGGATTTTGATCTCCATCAGATAAAGCTCATCGTCAGAGAGCAAAATGCCGTGATCGCCGAAGCGGAGATCCAGATCATTGGAGCGGGCGCGGAGTGCGGTATCAAAGGTGATGCGAAGCTCGCCGCCGTTCACTGCGGCATAGGCCTCGCGGTCATAGGCGATGAGCACCTTCGGCTCCGGCCGGTACAGCCGCATGAAGTAGTCGATCTCACGGCTGATCTGGCTTCCGTCGCCCTTTTTCACTCCGTGCAGATAGCGCACCGCAGCCTGCATCTCCATTGTGACGCGGCGCTTGTAGACCACGCCGTCATACTTCTTTTTGAGTTCGACGAATACTTTATCCCGGCTGCCGGGCACGCCGTAGCTGCGCACACGCAGCTTTTCCTTGTAAACCGGCTTTTCCAGCGATGCGCGAATGAGGTCATAGTGCGCAGTGTCATAGTAAATGTTGCTGATGGAATAGAGCGGATGTGCGTCCGGCTTCATGTAGGGAGCCATGCCAAGAAGCATGCTACGGTACTGTTTCCTCGTTAACAGGTACTTTTTTTCATATCGCTCAAAGCAGCTCTGTATTTTGCTCATTCTGTCCGCCTCCTGTGGTGTGCTGCGTTTTCTGTCTGTCATCATAGCGGATGGACAGTCCGGAAATCTCCGAGAAAGAGCGGTGAAATTTACGAAAAGTATACGAAGCGTTTCGTATGGATTGCCCCAGTTTCAGGCGGCAAAACCGATTGTTTTTCTCAATCGGCGCTGATATAATAAACATAGAGTTCAAAAAGAAGAGAGCGTGTGGCTATGACAGACAAATCAAAACATATTTATATTGCGGACGATGACGACAACATCCGTCAGATCATCAAAACCTTTTTGGCAAGCGACGGTTACCATGTAGAAGATTTCCCCACCGGTGACCTGCTGCTCACGCATTTTGTGCAAAGCCCCTGCGATTTGGTGATCCTCGATGTGATGATGCCCGGCTCCGACGGCTTTACCGTCTGCACGGAGCTGCGAAAAATCAGCACGGTCCCCATCATCATGCTGACCGCACGGGATGCGGAGAACGATTACGCTATGGGGCTGGGGCTCGGAAGCGACGATTACATCACCAAGCCTTTTTCCGCCATGGCGCTGCTGATGCGCGTGCGAGCGATCTTCCGCCGTATCGACTTTGAGAGTCAGAAGCATGCGGCAGAAGCTCCTGTATCCGTTGTCGCCGGGAAACTGACGCTGGACGAGAATCGCCGTTGTATTCTCAATGATGGACACCCACTTGCACTGACGCCGACGGAATATGAAGTGCTCCGCTATCTCATGCTTCATAAGGATCAGGCAGTTTCGCGCGAAGAGCTCCTGAATACCGTCTGGGGCTTTGAGGCAGCCGTGGAGACCCGCGCTACCGATGACACGGTGCGGCGGCTGCGGCAGAAGCTGGACGGCTGCGGCATCAGCATCGCAGCGGTCTGGGGCTTTGGTTTCCGATTGGAGGAAGCCGTATGAAAAAGCGGCGGCATATTCAGATGCGGCTTCTGCTCACCCTGGTCGGCATGACGACGGCGATTCTGTTGGTCGTCGGCTTGACCTTCAACCTCTCCGTGCGTGGATATATCCGCAGCCGCGTCACGGCGCAACTCACTTCCGTTTCCGAAAGTGTATCCTCCGACCGGCGCGGCGGCAGGCAGGGACAAGCAGACAAACGTTTTGACGGGCGTTCCGACCGCATCATCGGCACCACAGGGAACGCCGTTGTGTTGGACAAAACCGGCGCTTTGGCTTCGGCTCTGGATGGAGGCAGGGAAGCGGCGGCAGAGCTTGCGGCCTATTTTAGCGACCATGGAATCGACGGAAGCATACACTACCGCATTCTCTCTCTCGACAGCGGCAAATATGCGGTTTCCGTGGCGGACGATCCAATACAGACGGACTGCTATCTTGTCTCCTATGTGGATGTCACAGCGATCCTCGCCTTCACCACACGGATCAACACAGGGCTGTTTATCATCATCCTTGTGATGATCCTGCTCTCGGTCGTTCTGAGCCGGCACTTCGCCAAAGACTTTTCAAGACCTGTACTGGAGCTTTCCGCCTTCGCCCGCGATATCGGCGGCGGTGATCTCAGCCCACGAGAATTTCAATTTCGAGATATTGAGTTTGATGCCCTTGCTGATGCCATGAACCGCATGGCGTCTGAACTGAATGAAGCCAAGCAAAAGCAGGAGACCTTTTTTCAAAATGTGTCTCACGAGCTGCGCACTCCGCTGACATCAATCCGAGGGAATGCAGAGGGCATTGTCTACGGTGTGATGGAGCCGCAGAATGCGGCAAAGGTCATTCTCTCGGAATCGGACAAGCTTGGCGGCATGGTGGAGGATATTCTCCACCTTTCGCGCATAGGTAAGGCTGCACCGGAGGGCGAGGTGGAACCGTTGGATCTGCGTGAGCTGCTGTCCCTGTGCGTCTCGGAGCAGCGCATGGAGGCGGAGGGCAAAGGACTGGCCTTTACCTTTTCCTTTGATGAGGCGCCGGTTCTGCTGCCGATCCGAGAGCAGGACGCTCAGCGTCTGTTTGGCAACCTGATCTCCAATGCCATCCGTTATGCCAAAAGTGAAATCCGGCTGACCTGCCGCACGGAAAAGAACGCAGTGTATGTTTCCGTCGCTGACAACGGGCAGGGCATTTCCGAGGCGGATCTGCCCCATATTTTTGAACGTTTCTACAAAGGGAAGGGTGGAAAGCACGGCATCGGGCTCGCCCTTGCTGAGTCCATCGCGGAGAGCTATCACGGCACGTTGACTGTGCGCAACGACGGCGGCGCAGTGTTCGAGGCACGGTTCCCGGTATAACCATTACAACGCAGCAAACAGCAAGACCCCCGGAGCACATCCTCCGGGGGCCGTTTCGTATGTTCTGCGTAAATTCCGCCGCTGCTTTTCGGGGATGTGCTGCCTATAATACGCTATACTGTCCACAGAACTCAAGTTTGAAAGGAGACTTTAACCATGAAAAACAAATATATCAAGCTGCTACCCATCGCTCTTTCAGCGGCACTGCTCTTTACCGGGTGTGCGGCTGGGCAGGTGGGAGCCTCCGCAGCGGACACCACCGCTTCGGAAGAGGTAATCACCCAGACCGTCAGCAATGTGAGCGCACTGTCCAGTCAAAGCAGTGCCGCCAGCACGACAACAGAATCCGACGCCTGCACCGAGGCGTTTTCCGCTCGTGACCTCTCCGGTGAGTACGATACTGCCGAGGCTGTTGCGATTACGCTGAACGGATCAAGCGCAGCATCGGATTCCGATTCGGTACAGATATCCGGCTCCACTGTGACCATCACGGCGGCAGGCACCTATATTCTCTCTGGAGAGCTGGATAACGGCAGCGTCATTGTTAACGTGAGCGAGCAGGACAGGGTACAGCTGGTGCTGAATGGTGTGGGCATCCATTCCGACACCTTTGCCGCTCTCTACGTCGTACAGGCGGATAAGGTTTTTGTCACGCTGGCGGACGGCACCACCAACAGCCTCTCCAATGGCGGCTCCTTTGTCCTGCTCGACGAAAACAACGTGGACGCCGTGGTCTACGCCAAGGACGATATCACCTTCAACGGTACAGGAACCTTGGAGATCAGCTCCCCCGCCGGGCACGGCATCGTCGGCAAGGACGAGGTGACAATCACGGACGGTGTGTATGAAATCGTCGCAGCGGACAGTGCCATCTGCGCCAAGGACAGCATTGCTATTGCGGACGGCAGCTTCACCCTTACAACAGGCGGCGATGGTCTCCATGCGGAAAACAATGATGATGATACACTCGGCAGCATCTACATTGCGGACGGCACATTCACCATTCAGGCGGTCGATGATGCTGTCCACGCCACAACGCTGCTGCAGATCGACGGTGGCAGTCTTAACATCACCGCTGCTGAGGGTCTGGAGGCGACTTATCTTCAAATCAATGATGGTGAGATAGATATATCCGCCTCGGACGACGGCGTAAACGCAGGGCGTAAGTCTTCTGCCTACACGCCTACGGTGGAAATCAACGGCGGGACGCTGACCATCGTTATGGGTGCGGGCGACACAGATGCCGTGGATGCGAACGGAAACATTATCATCAACGGCGGCACGGTCAATATTACGTCTCAATCCTCTTTTGACTGCGACGGCACGGCGCAGTATAACGGCGGTACCATCATCATCAACGGTCAGACCGTGAACGCCATCCCAAATCAGATGATGCGCGGCGGCATGGGCGGTCACGGCGGTATGAACGGAAGCGGAAGACGCGGCTGGTGAAATTGACAGATGGAATTAAATGCTGATATTTGTTTGATCGACGGCATCTACAGTCGAACTATTGCAGGCAAATAGCATGGTATTAGAGGGAGCGTATTACCGCTCCCTCTTCTTGCATGTTTTCGATGACAGACTGCATGGGCATTCCTGTATCCATGATGCGCCTCATGGCAGAGCTGCTCTTCCGGACGGTAGAGGAGATGGTGGGACGCAGTAAAATCTGAGGGCAAGAAGCAGACGGATAAGGGGTGCTCACAGCAGGTGACGCGCGCCGAGGGCGAGACCGACCTTCCGGAAACAACTGACCGTCTATTCCCATGTGTGGGATGAGCGTATCAAAGGCGTAATGCGGTACGGTTATCGGCTTGGGTATGCTGCCGCTCAGTCCATCATTTTGGATGTTGAACCTCCCCTGACGTAAGCCTATTCCAGTTCATAATACTGGTTCCGGTTCAGACTGCGCTAGATGGTATGCTCTTGTTGAGTCAGCAGCTTGTATCCATCCTCCATGGTCTTAATTGTGGATTTCAGCGCACGTCTGCGGTCATACAGCTCCTGCTGCTGGGCGGTAAGCCTGACCTTCGCTTCCTTCAGAGACTGATAGTTTGGCACAGAATTGACGTGGTGCGCCTCTTGGTACTCGCGGAGGTATTTCACAGCGCCATCGTAAAGAAGCAGACCTTGGATGTTTTTCTCCCGGAATTTCGGGGACTTCCGAGTTTTCAAATACTGTTCGTACAGCGGGCGGTATTTGTGGTAAAGTCCGAGATGCTTCAACAAACCGTTACACTCCTTCAGATTCTTTTCCACCCGGAGCAACCGCTGGGTGTCGTGGTTGAAGTCCTGTTTGTGGTCTTCAATGGTTACTTGCAGGTCGTCAAGATTGAGCAGGTGGTTTTCCGTCAGGTAGTTGAAACTCATACTCATCGCCTTGAGGTTCTGAATCTTTGCCCACTGGGTCAGGCTGTAGCTACTTTGAATCTTCGGGTCGCTCAGGTCGATAATGCGTCCGGTTACTACCG
Organism: Clostridiales bacterium NK3B98; assembly: GCA_000421005.1. Lineage (GTDB taxonomy): Bacteria > Bacillota > Clostridia > Oscillospirales > Oscillospiraceae > Onthomonas. The sequence continues at coordinate 1,385 of ATWA01000081.1, read as the reverse complement.
TCTCAATGACCGGGCGAGAGGGCTTCGGTTCGGGCGTTGGCTTCTTCTCAGCCTTTTTCTCAGGCGCAGCCTGTGCCGCTTGTTCCTCTGCTTCTTGTTGTTGCAATTCCGAAAGGCGCTGGTTGATGAACGCTTCAATGGCTTCTTTGCCGTAGTCATCGCCCAGTCTGCAGGATGTGATGGGGCGTTTGCGATACTCCGGGAGGTAGCTCCAGCGTCCTCGGCTTTCGGTGACTGCGATGTTGTGTTCCTGTTTTAGGATTGCTTTGAAATCATCAACAGAGTTGCATTTCTGCTTCGTTTCGTCGATTGCTTTGCGGATTCTGGCAAGTTCCGTCTCAAACTTTTCTACAGCTTGCGTTCCACCGATACTTCGGATGGTTTCGTTCTTTTGGTCGATCCGCTCCTGACCTCGCTTTTCTGCGTAGTATTCCCGGTCAGTGATCTTCTGCTTTGCTGGTTTGTTCAGCTCCACCTGATGCAAACCGTTTTCCCGGCACAGCTTCTCCACCTCCGATTTCAGATAACGAATGCACTTGTCCGATGCCTGAAATTTGAAACCAGCTTTGTAGTCACGGGCAAGGTTGGAATACTCCGGCGGTTCTGTGTCGATGGTGCGGAGAGAATTGATGGCGATATGTGTGTGGATATTCCCGGAATGATTGTTGCCGTCGTCATGAGTTGCGACAACGCACTGATGCCCGCTGAAATGCTTTCGAGCAAACTCCATCCCCAGTTCCTGCGCTTTTTCCAACGTCAAACCGCACTCCACGTCCTTGGGGTCAAAGCTGAGAATGAAATGGTGCTGCTTTACTTCACGTTCCTCACGGTTTTTCTTCCAGCGGCGGTTACTGCGCTGGCAGTCCAGATTGTACGTCCACGGGGTCGTATTGATTGCATCAATCAGGTAATTCTCCCGCAGCTTCTTGACATGGTTGTGATCGTAGATCGGTCGGGCATGGCTGTCGTGCTGAAAGAGAACGTAGGTGATGAACGCATGGTAGTCTGCGTTATGTACGGCTAAATGTTTCAGAATTGCCACGAAAGTCCTCCACATCTCTGAGAAACCGCAGTCTCTCATTCAACTGGTCAATGGTTCTGGCAATGTCATCCGTCATTTGATTGGTTTGAACTTCGCCGCTGTTTAGTTTCCGGGCAATTTGATTCAGATTGTTTCCGATTCTCCCAAGCTGACCAGCGACTGCGTTTGCCCGTTCTTCGTCAAGAGCAATGCGAACCTCCGGGCGTGGTATTCCTCCGGTCAACGCTTTGCGCCTGATATACTGCGACCGGGACTGATCAAGAACCTGACAAACGAAGTCAAGGGTTTCCATCTCATCGTCGGAAAAGCGGACGGTTACGATATTGGTGCGTGGTGTTTCTGC
>ATWA01000080.1 GCA_000421005.1 Clostridiales bacterium NK3B98 | reverse complement strand
ACTCCGAGGGTTTGGGGCAGCGGAAGCCCCAACAAGTGTACCGACGAACCTTTCACGCAAATCGGGAAAGTGTGACACGGTACGAACCTTGCCCTTTCCGTCTGCCGTTAAGTTTGTTCCGACTTTCGTCGGAGTTGAAAATACTCTAAAAAGACGAAACTCCTGACCTGAAAGTTACATCCGTTCATTCAGGTCAGGAGCTACTGACATAGATAATATAGCAAATTGGGATGGTGCAGTCAATTAGACTGGATTCAGTTTGGATGCATTGGACTTAATATTTGATATGAGCGGAGTTTCAGATTCAGAAACTCCGCTCAAAGTTTAGAAAGCTACCCTCCATAGTTGAAACCAACTTTCTATTTATGAATGATAAAATAAGTGTAGAAAGATCTTCCGATTAGGTATAGGGAAGATAATTATTCGTAGTAAACCAAATACCCCAAATCATGAAAGGAGCATGACCATGCATATTGCAATCGTTTCCCTCGGTGCTTTCGGACACGTCAACCCCACACTTTCCTTTGTGACAGAACTGGTCAAGCGTGGTGTACGAGTGACCTACTTTACCACTCAAAACTTCAAAAATATTATCGAACCTACCGGGGCAAAGTTTGTTCCGGTCAGATCCTGGATGGCAGAACACGCCCCTCAAAATGAGAAAAAAGATGGCGCTGACGGAGATAGCGTGGCCGCTGCTGTCCCGTTCCTGTTTCTGAATGAGGCCGGTGCTTACATCGACACCGTACTGGAGACCCTGAAGGCAGACCGCCCCGACGCCATTCTCCATGACTTTGCCGGCATCGCAGGCACCATGGCTGCAGATGTACTGAAGGTCCCCAACATCATGTTGTATACCAGCTATCCTTCCAACGACTCCTACTCTGTTGCAGAATCATTTGAAGGCGTTCCGACAGACCATCCTATGCGCTTGGCTGCCAATCAGATTGCACAGTCCTATGTGGAGCGCTACGGCTGCAGAAAAATGACGGTCAAGGAGATTTTTGATGGTCATGGCGATTTCAATGTGGTCATGATGCAAAAGCGTTTTGTCCCCAATGGAGAGAGTTTTGACGACAGCTTTGTCTTTACCGGTGTGCAGATCGGCAAGAGAACTGCCTTCGGCAGTTGGACAGCACCGGACAATGGAAAGCCACTGCTTTACTCCTCTCTCGGAACCGCCTTCAACAACTGGCCGGAGTACTATCCAATCCTGTTTGACGCAGTGCGTGATCTAGATATCAACGTTTTTGTGGCACTGGGTTCCATTGATCCTGATTCGCTGAAAGACATTCCCGCTCATGTAGAGGTAGGCCAGATGGTGCCTCAGTTGGACATTCTCTCTCAGGCTTCCGTGTTTATTACCCATGCTGGCATGGGCGGCACCGGAGAGGCAATCTATTACGGCGTTCCCATGATCGCAATCCCCCAGATGGATGAACAGGCGATCACTGCGGGCCTGATTGAGCGCAATGGTCTTGGTGTTGCATTTCCGGACAAGAACCAGATCACCAGCAGCAGTCTGAAGGCTGCTATTGAGAAGCTGCTGCATGACCCCTCCTACCGGAACACGGCAAAAGAATTCAGCGAGGATATGAAGTCTCTGGGTGGTGCAAAAGCAACTGCTGATGCGATCATGGATTTCCTGCAAAAGTGAGAAAGTATTCTATATCAGGTATTGAAAAACGGGAAAGGTATTTTTTATGAAATGCGTAAAATGGAACGAAAACTGGAAATTCTGGCCGGATAAGGACTCGTTTGCGCTGGTGTGGAACATTCCGGAGAACGCCCGGAAGATCACCCTTCCTCATGACGCCATGATCGAGAGCGCCGCCTATGCCGGGAGCCCCAATCAGGGTAATACCGGCTACCGGGACGGCGGCAATTACACCTATGTAAAGAACCTCTCTGTATCCGAGGCGGACACAGGAAAGAAGCACATCTTGAAATTTGACGGCGTTTATTGTCATGCGCTGGTCTATGTGAATGAGCAGCTTGCAGGCTCTGAGGCAAACGGCTACAGCACATTCTATGTGGATGTGACCCCCTATTTGCGCATGGGTGACAACGAGATCCGGGTACAGGTGAAAAACGCCGCTATGACCAACAGCCGTTGGTATTCTGGCAGCGGCATCTATCGGGATGTGTATCTGCTGACCGCCGGGGCAGTTTATGTGGAGCCGGACAGCGTGCAGGTGACTACGGAGCGTGCTGACGAAGCGTATGCAGTGTTGTCCATCAGATGCACCGTCGTCAATGAAACACCCAAGACAGGCAATTTTGCTTTGTATACGGACATCCGAAAGGACGGTAAGGCAGAAGCAGCTGAAAAAACAGTGTTCTTCATGAACGCAGGTCAGCGGAAGACCCTGACTCAGCGCATCGTGGTGAAAAAGCCTGCCCTTTGGTCAGAGGATACGCCGACCCTCTATACCTGCGAGAGCTGTCTCCGGGAAGGGGAGAAGGTTCTTGATACCGCCGAGGATACCTTCGGCATCCGTACTCTATTACTGGACGCCGTGCATGGTCTGCAGGTCAATGGCAAGACGGTGAAGCTGCGGGGTGCCTGCATCCACCATGACAGCGGCATCATCGGAGCCGCTACCTACGAGGATGCCCATCTACGGCAGGTCAAGCTGCTCAAGGATGCTGGATTTAACGCCATCCGCATGTCCCACCATCCCGCTGCTCCCGCCCTGCTGCGTGCCTGTGATAAGCTGGGCATGTATGTGATGGACGAGTTCTCCGATATGTGGAGCCGGAGTAAGAATGAACTGGACTACGCCATGGACTTTGACAAGTGGTGGGAGACCGATGTGACGTTGATGGTCAAAAAGGACTATAACCACCCCTCTGTTGTGCTCTACTCCGTGGGCAACGAGATTCCGGAGATTGGTACCGACGCAGGCAGCGAGATCTGTGCCAATATCAGCAACCTGATCAAGTCACTGGACTCCACCCGCTATACCACCGCAGGTATCAACGGCGTGTTCTCAGCGGGAGACCAGATGGGGCAGATTGTTGCGGATCTCTCCCGTGACACTCAGACAGTAGGAAAGATCGAAGGCAATGTCAATGACTTCATGTCTCTGATGGATACAAAAATGGATCAGATCGTGGTCCACGATGTAATCTCCCGGAGGTTGGAAAAGGCGTGTGCCTCACTGGACGTGGCAGGCTATAACTACATGGCAGCCCGCTATGAGTTGGACGCCGAACACTACCCCAACCGTGTCATGGTCGGTTCGGAGACCTATCCCCCCGATATTGCTCGCAACTGGGCGCTGGTAGAAAAACTGCCCAGCGTCATCGGTGACTTCACATGGACTGGCTGGGATTACATTGGCGAAGCCGGTGTGGGCATCCCTGCTTACAAATATGGAGAGGGCGGCTTCGGAGCACGGTTCCCCTGCCAGCTTGCCTACTGCGGCGATATTGATCTGACCGGGTTCCGCCGTCCATTCTCTTATTACAGAGAAATTGTTTTCGGTCGTCGCACACAGCCCTATATCGCTGTACAGCCTCCGGAACACTACGGTGAAAAACTGATCAAAACACCGTGGGTCATGAGCGATACCAAAAGCGCATGGGATTATTTCGGCTATGAGGGCAGGCCTGTTATTGTAGAGGTCTACGGTGTTGGAGAAGAGGCAGAACTTCTCATCAATGGTATATCCGCAGGAAGAAAAAACCTGGAAAATTATAGAGCCCTTTTTGAGACGTATTTCCAGACAGGAACGGTGAAGGCTATCACTTATTCGGATGGAAAAGTAGTAGGCACATATGAGCTGAACTCACCCGGCACAGGACGCAGACTTTCCATTCAGAAGGATTATGAGGGCGAAGAACTGCTCTATCTCACTGTGTCGCTGGAAGATGACAACGGTACGCTTGTAACCAGCAGCGATCAGGTCATAACGGCTCTTGTGGATGGAGCAGAGCTGCTGGGCTTTGGCAGCGGCGACCCGAAACCTCTCATCAATTACAATGAGGGCAAGACCATGACTTGGAATGGACGGGCGCAAATGGTGCTTCGGAAAAATATGCACTGTCCCATTAGAGTTACGATGACTTTGGAATCCGGGATTACGGAAGTGTTCTGCCGGGAATAAGAATCAGACATAGCAGGGTTTCAGAAATTGAAACAAAGCAGAAAGATCAGAAATTCCAGGGACTCTGTTGAAACCCTTTTTCCTATCTGATGCTTTATAATAAGAGCATAAGGAAAACACAGACCGTTTGTGAGAAAGGAGTTACCAGTGAAAAGATTACTCATTCGTGCAGATGACCTTGGCTACTCTGAGGGTGTGAACCACGGTATTCATGCAGCGGTTGCCGGTGGCCTGGTTCGCTCTGTGGGACTGATGACAAATATGCCCACAGCCAGACACGGCCTTGACCTGATTCGGGACTACCCAGTCTGCATTGGACAGCACACCAATATTTGCACCGGAAGACCCTTAACCGATCCGAAAAAGATTCCGAGTATCTGTCAGGAGAACGGAGAGTTTCGTCGCAGCAGCGAATACCGCTGTGCAGCAAAGCGTGGTGAGGACTTTGTGGTTCTGGAGGAAGTGATTCAGGAGATCGAAGCACAATACCAGCGCTTTTTGGAACTGACCGGACGAGAGCCGGGGTATTTTGAAGGCCACGCCGTTGCAAGCCCCAACTTCTTCCGGGGGCTGGAAATTGTGGCGGAGATGCACCACCTGCCTTATCTGGGCATGTCGTTGGACGGTACCCCGGTGCTCTTCCGAAACACAAAGGTCTATCCCTACCTGCCTCAGGACTTCAAAGCCTATCAGGAGAATCCCTTCTCCGCAGTGGAAGATGCTGTGGCCAATGCCCACGAGGACGGCTGTGACATGATGGTGTTTCATCCCGGTTACATTGATGCTTATCTGCTCAAGACGTCAAGCATGACGACGCCCAGAGCCATGGAGGCTGAAATGCTGTGTGATCCTCGGACGAAGGAATGGCTGAAAACACAGGATATTCAACTGGTCACCTATGATGATCTAAAGTGAGGTATGTGTATGAAACAATTTCCCGAAAACTTTCTCTGGGGTGCCTCTACCAGCGCTTTTCAGGTAGAGGGAGCCTATAACGAAGGCGGCAAGGGGCCAGCTACAACCGATTTGGGTGCGCATGACCCCAGTATTGCGGACAATAAGGTTGCCGCTGACCACTACCATCACTGGAAAGAAGATGTGGACCTGATGGCGGAGCTGGGTCTAAAGGTCTACCGCATGGGGTTCGCATGGAGCCGGATTATGCCGGACACCAGCGGCGAGCCGAACCCTGAAGGTCTTGCTTTTTATGATCAGCTCATTGACTATCTGCTGGAAAAAGGAATTGAACCCTTTGTGACCCTCTACCATTTTGAGTGTCCTCAGGCAGCGGTGGATGAATTTGGGGGCTGGCTCAGCCGGAAGATGATCGACCAGTATTTGCGCTATGCTGAGGTCTGCTTCACCCACTTCAAAGGAAGAGTGAAACGCTGGGCGACCGTCAATGAGCAGCTGATCGCCACAGCAGCGGGCATCTTAAACGGGAATCAGGAAAAGGATCCTCAGAAGAACCTGAAAAATGTGTACCAGATGAGCTATAACGTCTCCCTTGCGGAACACAAGGCCATCTCACTGTTGCGAAACATCGACCCGACTGCGCTGATTGGACCAGTCTGCGCCATTCAGGTTGTCTATCCTCAGTCCAGTTCCAGCGAGGATGTGCTGGCTGCAGAAAACGCCGAGGAACTGATGGAGTTCTATCTGCTGGATATGAGCGTGCGTGGGGAATATCCCCCCTATGTAGAGCATTATTTGAAAACCCACGATCTGTTCCCGGAAACCGAGCCGGGAGATCAGGACATTCTGAAAGAGTCCAAACCCGATTTCATCGGTATCAACTACTACTTCAGCATTTGCGTGCGGGAAAAGGTGGGTCCCATCAATTACAACCAGCCTCCGTTCTGGGTTTCAGATGCCTTTGACCTGTGCGAAAATCCCTATCTGCCTAAGTCCGAGTGGATGGATCGGGGCATTGATCCTGTAGGTCTGCATATCGGAATGCGGAAGGTGTATAACCGGTATCGCCTGCCAATGATCGTCACAGAGAACGGTCTTGCATGGTCTGAGACCCTTGGCGAGGACGGCAAAGTACATGACCCCTATCGAATTGACTACCTTGCCCGCCACATTCAACAGCTCGGCATCATGCTGGACGAGGGACTTCCGGTCATTGGCTACTGTCCCTGGAGCTTTTTGGATGTTGTCTCCAGCCATCAGGGCTTCAAAAAGCGCTACGGTCTGGTCTATGTAGACCGCACGGAGACGGATCCCAAGCAATGCGCAAGAGTCAAGAAAGACAGTTTTTACTGGTATCAGAAGGTCATTCGTGAGCACGGCGTACCTGCCCTTCAGGCATCCCAATCAAACGGAAATAAATGATCTTTCCAACCGTGGAAGAAAAATAAAACAAAAAGGAGAAAAGCAACATGGCAAACTATCAGGAAACAGCCCGGGGCGTACTGGACGCAGTTGGCGGCCCCTCCAACGTGCAGAGCGTAACCCACTGCATGACCCGTCTGAGATTTGTGCTGAAGGACTTCGGCATTCCTCAGGATGAAGAAGTCAAAAAGGTCAACGGTGTTCTGGGTATTGCCCGCAGCGGCGGTCAGTATCAGGTCATCATTGGCACCACCGTGCCCAAGGTCTATGACGAGATTTTGAAGCTGGGCAGCTTTGACGCCGCCGCTCAGCCCGAGCCCACCAATGAAAACGTAGAGGAAAAGAAAAAACTGACACCTAAAGAGGTGGGCAAGGAAATCATCGGTTACATGGCCAGCTGCATGACCCCACTGATTCCTGTGATGCTGGCCGGCGGTCTGTTCTCCAGTATCAACGCAATCTTTGGCCCCGGCATGCTGAAGCTTTACACCGAGGAGAGCAACCTGTATCAGCTGTTCCAGATGCTCTATCATGCCGCCTACTACTTCATGCCCATCCTGATCGGAGTGAATGGCGCAAAGAAGCTGAATGTGAACACCATGCTGGGTGCCTATGTTGGCTGCATCCTGATCGCTCCTGAGCTGATCGCCATGGCAGATGCACAGGCAACCTTCACCGTCTTTGGCATCCCCTGCATGCTCAACAACTACAGCCAGACCGCAATCCCTGCCATGCTCAGCGTGTTTGCCATGAGTCTGATCTATAAGGGACTGAAAAAGGTCATTCCCGACATTCTCACCACCGTGTTTACGCCCTTCCTCACCATGCTGATCACTACGCCCATTGCCCTGTGCCTGCTGGCTCCTCTGGGCTCCATTGTGGGCGGCCTGATCAGCGGTGGGCTGGCAGCCTTTGGTCAGCACACCGGCTTCCTTGGCGTAGCTGTGATTGCCGCTGTGTGGGAGTTCCTGGTCATGGGCGGTATGCACCTTGCCCTGATGATGCCCATGCTGGCGTCCTATTTTGAAACTGGCGTCATGAGCGGACCTCTGGTCAGCGGCAACTTTGCAACCTGGGCTTGCTTCGGTGTTGCTCTTGGCGCTGCACTGCGTCTGAAAAACAGAGAAGAGAAGTCTACCTCCTTTGGCTTCTTCGTCTCCGGTATCCTGGGCGGCATTACCGAACCCACGCTTTACGGTCTCTGCCTGCAACACACCCGCTGCTTCATCGGCATGGTCGTGGGCGGCTTCCTAGGCGGCGCATACGCAGGTATTGTTGACCTGAAGGGCTACCTGATTACCAGCCCCAACTTCCTGAGCATCCTGAGCTATACCGGCGGCAGCACCGGAAACCTGATCAATGGCATCATCGGCTCTGTGATCGCACTGGTCGCCGCAGCGGTGGTTACCTACTTCTTCGGATTCACCAAGCAGGAGCTTCAGAAGTAAGCGTACATGCAAAACAGCAGGGCGGAAGCGTCCTGCTGTTTTGGGGCAATTTTCCTCAATTCTTGATTCCCTGCCACGAAGTGTTATAATCGAAAAAACGGAAAGCGAGGGATAGTTATGAGCGATTCGAAAACAATGGGATCTGTTGCGGAAAAGATCATGTGTCTGGTCGGCACTTCCGTCATCCATGATTTTAATTATGAGATTGCTGTTTCGCTGCTGAAAAACTACGGAAAACTGAAAAACATGTCTATCGGAGAGATTGCAGACATGTGCTTTGTTTCCAAGGCATCCATCTCCCGGTTTTGCCGGTATCTGGGTTTTGAGGATTTCAAGGAGTTCCACAAGTACCTGCAGAACGATTACTCCATGAGCTCCGACTATTCCCGGCAGTTTTATCATACCCTGTGTTTCGATCAGGAGACTGCCCTTTCCGCCTATCGGGACGAGCTGATTGGCAATATCTATACTACCGCCAGTCCGGAAAACCTGAAAACGATCTCCACCGTAGTCCCAGAACTCCACAATTGCAAACGCCTTGCTTTCTTCTCCCATCATTTCCTCTGGGATATTGGAAGACACTTTCAAGGGAAAATGATGATGATGGGACGGTATATGGAGCATTTTTTCCACTATAACGACCAGCATGAAAGCGCAGTCTCTCTACAGCCGGGGGATATGGCCATCGTTTGCAGCGTGGGCGGAAGCTATCCCTCTCTCTACCCCAACATCTGGAAAGCTATTGTAGACAGCGGATGCAAAATTCTTATTATCACCCAGAATATGAGCAGCCCTTACTGGAATCAGGCAAATTTTGTTCTTCGATGTGGAACCTCTAATAAGGATGATGTAGGCAAATATTCTGCGCTGATGGCGGTGGACCTGATTATCATGGAGTATATGAGAAAATTCGATAAGAAATCATTTTAAATTGTAATAATAGGCAGGCAACTCATCCTTCTTCAAGATTTAGCCAGATAAACACAGAGATAGTTTCGCACAATCCGGCAGAGCACCTGCTCAACATCCTTCATCCCATCGCTGAGGCACCACTCAAATACGCAGCCCTTGACAAT
>ATWA01000079.1 GCA_000421005.1 Clostridiales bacterium NK3B98 | reverse complement strand
GCTCGGGTAAGGGATAAGCATTACTGCCCATCCCTCCCCTAAGAACCGTGCATGAGAGTTTCCCCTCACACGGCTCAAGCCTCTCTAAGGCTCCCCATGAGGGAACCCGGCTCAAAATAAGTAACCTTGGTCGTGAATCAGCTTGTGGCACCACGGATGCACCATCGCAATCAGCTTTCTATTGCCATTCTGAATGATGGTGTGAGTCCTAAAGCCTGTCTCTGAGGTGAGCAGATCTTTGCACACGGGACAGCGCCGATTCTGGTTGTGCCAGATTTTGAGCAGTTTTTCTCTGCCCTTGGTGCTGTTCAGCATACGTTCCCCGTCTCGCTCCTCAAAATAACCGTTCCAACGCTCATCAAAGGGATTCGCCTCCGCCACAATCTTCTTGAATCGAATGATTCTCGTGTTGGTTGCGTACTCCAACGGCAAATAGTCCGGTCTGGGATCAGACTTGTCTCTGTCAAGCTTTGCCGCAAACGTCCAAGCCCTTGTGCCAATCAGATGCCAATATCGCTTGGCAATCCATTTATGACCCTTGTTCTTGTGTCTGCGCTTCGCCCATTGCCACAGGCAGTTATAGATTTGATAGTCCACCCACTCAAACATCTGCGAGGATACCACAAACCGCTGATTATTCACCCAGCCCCGAATAACCGGGTTCAATGCGTGAATAAGATATTCCTGATTGGCGGTTTTGTTGCTCTTGGTGATACTCCGCACCTTCCGAAGAAAAGCCTTCACATTGGCTTTGGCTGGCTTTATCAGCAGTTTTCCGTTGTACATACGGATATTCTTGCCAAGGAAGTCAAAGCCATCGTCCACATGGGTGATAACCGTCTTTTCCTCTGAGAGCTGCAACCCCCGTTCCTCTAAAAACTGCTTCACCAGTGGAAGCACCTCATTGCGCAGAATTTCAGGCGTCCTGCCTGTGATGATGAAATCATCGGCGTAGCGCACGAAGTTTACCTGATAGTAGTGCTTGATGTGATTCACAGTTTTCAGTGTGGGGAATCGTTCTTTCAAGAGACGTTCCAGACCGTCCAGCGTCATGTTCATCAGGGTTGTTGAAATCGCCCCGCCTTGGGGCGTTCCTTCCTCCGTGGGGAACAGGGCTCTGGTCTCCACATAGCCGCATTTCAACCATTTTTGCAGAAGCTGTGTGTCCATGGGAATGTTTTCCATCAACCAGTCGTGGCTGATATGGTCAAAGCACCCCTTGATGTCTCCCTCCAAAACCCACTTGGGAGACTTTCCCTTGTTCAGAGCGGTAAAGCACTGTTCGATTGCATCGTGAGTGCTCCTGCCAATCCGGAAGCCGTAGGAGTTGGGGTCGGCGTAGGTTTCTGCAATAGGGTCCAGTGCCAGCTTGTAGAGCGTCTGCATGGCACGGTCGGTCATAGTGGGGATGCTGAGCGGACGCATTTTCCCGTTTTCCTTGGGAATATACACCCGCTTGAGCGGCTGGGGCTTGTAGCCTCTGCGCCTGAGCTTTTGAATGGCGTCTGCTTTTGCCTGTGGTGTACTCCATATTTCGTGGTCTACACCCGCTGTCTTCTTACCATCGTTACTTGTCACCCGCTTTACTGCCAATGCTTTGGCGTAAAACGAGTGAGTGAGCATCCACTGCAGGGCTTTCACCTTGCTGTAATGCCCTTCCATTTGAGCCTTTACGATACGCATTTGCAGCTTTTTCACATAGGCTCTGGCTTTGTTCCAGTCGATACTGTTCCAGTCCACAGCCTCGTGGGATGATGCACACGGCTTCCCGTTCATCTGCTTTTTCCTCCTTCAAAAGTTCTACAAGTTTTTCGTAAAGAAAGACCATGGTGGAAGTCTGCCCGCTTTCGCGTGGGGTGATGTTGCAACCCCTATCCGTCCCCATTACAGGGTCGGCATTCGCTTTCTCCACCACTCGTTTACCCGCACTTCCATAGGCTTCCCTTACGGTAGGCTTTCCGGCTTGCGCCGGAGAAAATACGGGCTTACCACGTTTCGCACAATCAACAGTGTGGGTTAGGTTCCGCCTCTCCGCCGGCAGTCTCATGTCCATGTATCTCTACCGTTCAGAGAGATAACCGACTGCTGTACCATTTTGGTTCAGGCTTTTCAGCAGCTTTAGCCTGTTCAGCTCCTTAACGACGTTTATCAGCGGTTCACATAACATTAACCATGCCACACAAGCCATGCTCCCCGGCTGCCTTGCTGCTGGCAGCCTATCGCTTCTGCCTCACGGCATCGGCTTGAGCCTCACAGGGCGGGGCTACATATTTCACATCAGCTCCCTCACAGCCGTTACCAGCCGCTTCGGTGATGTTAGGCTACTGCTAATGGAATAGCAGGTTTGGTCTCTGTGAAAAGCCAAACAATTGATTTATGCGACTTCGTGTCGCACAAACGGGTTGGAGATCATACAGAGCTTTGATCCCATTCCCCTGTATGAAGTGATGGAGGGGCTGGGCTTTGAGCATTTCACCGAGCGTAAGGATGATGCGGAGTTTCACGCCTACTTCTATCGCAGAGAAGTGAAGCAGGAGGAAAAGGATATCCCGATGCGGCCCGCGGCGCTTACCAATATGCCGCTGATCGATGAAAAGCTGGGAAACATCGCAGTCAACTTCTGGGATCTGACCTGGAACGACGAGCACAGGCATCTGCCATATGAGATCCGTTTGCTGCTCTCCCTCACCAATGCGGTCGGCGCTGGCCGGATGCGGCAAGCCACGAGGGAGTTGGTGAAGGCCTATATCCACGGTCTCGACAGCGCGGCGCTGGACGATGTGTTCGAGCTGCTGGCTTGGAACCAGGGCATCGGCTATTTCAGCTCCGAAATCGGCCCCTCCACGCTGTTTTCCGCGTATAAGACCATCAAGAATATGGAGAAGCAGGGAAAGGAACGCAGCGAAATTTGCGAAACGCTCAGGGAAAAGTTTGGCGAGAAGAATCCGGACGTGAAGGTGTGATAACGATCAAAAAGCACAAGGAGGAGATTGAAATGGATACTCAGATGTTTTGCTTTCAGTGTGAACAGACTGCGGGCGGCAAGGGCTGCATGGGAAAGGCGGGCGTCTGCGGCAAGAAGGCTGACGTTGCGGGACTTCAGGATCAGCTGACCGGCGCCCTGATCGGCCTTGCCCGTGGCACAGATGGGAACGAAAACCCTGACAAGGGGGTCTGCGACCTCATCATCAAGGGTCTGTTCACCACGATCACAAATGTGAACTTCTATGGTGCGACCATCAAATCGCTGATCGATGCCGTACACGCGGAAAAGGAAAAGCTCGTTCCCGGCTGCGGCACCTGCGGTTCGCCCTGTGGCAGGATTGACGATTACGATATGACGAAGCTCTGGGATGCTGATGAAGACATCCGATCTCTCAAGTCGTTGATCCTGTTCGGCATCCGCGGCATGGCGGCCTATGCTTACCACGCAAATGTGCTGGGCTATCACAGCGACGAGGTCAATGCGTTCTTTTGCAAGGCCCTGTTTGCCATTGGCGAGGATTGGGGCATGGAACAGCTGCTGCCCATCGTGCTGGAGGTCGGCAAGCACAATCTGACCTGCATGGAGCTTCTGGACCGGGCCAATACCGAAACCTTCGGCACACCTTCGCCGACGACAGTACCGCTGAAGGTGGAGAAGGGGCCGTTCATCGTGATCTCTGGACATGATCTGTATGATTTGAAGAAGCTGCTGGAGCAGACCGAGGGCAAGGGCATCAACATTTACACCCATGGCGAAATGCTGCCCGCCCACGGCTATCCCGAGCTGCGCAGGTATCCACACCTCAAGGGAAACTTCGGCACTGCCTGGCAGAATCAGCAGAAGGAATTTGCGGACATTCCCGCGCCGATCCTGTTCACCACCAACTGTCTGATGCCGCCGAAGCCCAGTTATGCGGACCGGGTGTTTACCACGGAAGTGGTTTCCTATCCGGAAATCGTCCACATTGGCGAGGACAAGGATTTCACGCCTGTGATCGAGAAGGCGCTGTCGCTGGGCGGATACCCTGAGGACCGACAGTTTACCGGCATCAATGGCGGCGAAACCGTGATGACCGGCTTCGCCCGCGGCACGGTGCTGGGTGTGGCGGACAAGGTGATCGAAGCCGTAAAGGCCGGGGCCATCCGGCACTTCTTCCTGATAGGCGGCTGCGACGGAGCACGTCCCGGCAGGAACTACTATACCGAACTGGTCAAGCAGGCCCCTCCAGACACCATCATTCTGACGCTGGCCTGCGGCAAGTTCCGCTTCAACGACCTCGACCTGGGTACCATCGGCGGCCTGCCTCGCATCATGGACATGGGCCAGTGCAACGATGCCTACAGCGCCATTCAGGTCGCCCTGGCTCTGGCGAAAGCCTTTGGATGCGGCGTAAACGAGCTGCCGCTGTCCATCATCCTCTCCTGGTACGAGCAGAAAGCGGTTTGCGTGCTCCTGACGCTTCTATATCTCGGGATCAAGAACATTCGCCTCGGTCCCACACTGCCTGCGTTCGTATCTCCCAATGTGCTGAACTACCTGGTGGAGCACTTCGGCATCGCACCCACTACGACGCCCGAAGAGGATCTCAGGAATATTCTCGGATAAAGTGAGAATGAGAATCCCAGTCGCTTCCTTGCTCACGGTGAGCAGGTTAGCGGCTGGGCTTTTCTTACCTTGCTTTTCTTCTGTTATTCCATATAATGTAAATTGAGAAATTGTGAGGAGGCAGGCCATGAAGGGATACCTGTCCGTGCGGGAAATATCGTATAAGTGGAATGTCTCCGAGCGGTGGGTCAGCAAGCTCGCCCAGGACGGCAGGATTCCCGGTGTGGAGCGGTTCGGGCGGTCGTGGGCGATCCCGGAGGATGCGGAGAAGCCCGTCGATCCAAGGAAGGAAAAGGAGCAGAAGCAATGACGTTTGAAGATGCTGTACAGACCATCCAGCCCGGACGCTACCGCCACTTCAAGGGCAATGAGTATGAGATGGGATACACTGTCAAGAGCATCGGCGGGATCAGCGGGTATAAAGGAGAAGTGGAACGATAATGTACTTGTCTCAGTACGAGGGCAAAATCGTCCGTGTGGTCGATGTAGACGGACGGGCCTTTACCGGGGTTCCGGTGGCCTTCCCGGCAGATTATGGTTTTCATGAATTCAACCGAGATGAAGAAAGCATCAAGATTGAAGACTATCAGCTCTTTGAATCCGACATAGCGGAAATCAGGGAGCTACCATCATTCTCCATTATCCGGGCAAGCGAAACCTGGCAGCAGGCGGGAGCATATTACGTCCGCATCCAGGCTATGGCAAAGAAACACCACATCACCCTCCGTCAGGAGTTTGATGAACATGATGGCCTGGACACAAAGTACATCGTGATAACAGACAATGACTTTCCGATAGCGACGGCGCGTATGTATCCGTTGGATGAGAAACGCATGATGATAGGCAGGGTGGTTGTGCTGCCGGAATACCGACGTCAGGGAATCGGAACGATGGTCGTTTCCGAGTGTGAGGTATGGGCAGAGGAACTTGGCTACAGCAAGGCGGTTGTCGAAAGTTGCGATAATAAGGTCGAGTTCTATGAGCAAATGCTTTATGAAGTGTGCGGTGAAGCTATGGACGGAGATACCTTCCGCTGCATCAGAATGGAGAAAGATTTATGAAAACAATCATACTGAATGGCTCTCCACGCAAGAACTGGAACACAGCCCTGATGCTGAAGGAAGCGAAAAAGGGCGCGGAGTCGGTCGGCGCGGAAACGGAGTACATAGACCTCTACGATTTGACCTACACAGGATGCCGGAGTTGCATGGCATGTAAGCGAAAGGACGGAGAACGGTGTAAATGCTTCTGGAAGGACGACCTCTCGCCCGTGATCGACCGCATCTTCGCTGCCGACGCGCTGATCATCGGCTCTCCGATCTACCTGGGCGACATCACCAGCCAGGTGCATGGCCTGATCGAGCGGCTGCATTTTTGCGCGTTATCCTATGATGATTATTCCAATTACTTCACAGGTAAGGTGGATGTGGGAATCGTCCTGACGATGAACGCGCCGCGGCAGATATTCGACAGTTGGTATCAGGCGAAAGCAAAGGAATTGACGTGCTCAAACGGACACCGCAACAGGACGATTTCTATCATCTGATGAACGGAAAGTTCTGCGGCGAAGCGTGGGATGCCGTCAGCAGGTATGTGTATACGGCACTCCAAGGGGGCGCCATCATGAAGGGCTGGACAAATGACGACCGTATGATGATTGCTTGCTGCAACGATGGTACGAGGCCGGTCATCTTCAAGATCGAGCGCATCGACATCCCGGAGAATGACGGAGAAGCCGAGTGGCTGGCGAAACAGAGCTTCAAGAACACAGCAGAGGATGCCTATACGGGGTGAAATGAATCATGTGGACATGCCCTAAATGTGGTCGGGAACTCAGCAGGCAGGACCAGGATCATTACTGCGGAAAAGCCCCGGAGACGATAGATGAGTACATAGCCGCACAGGATGAAGTGGTGCAGCCGAGGTTGATAGAAGTTCGTGAAATCCTCCGCGCTGCCATTCCGGATGCTGAGGAGCGGATTTCCTGGGCGATGCCGACGTACTGGAAAGGCCGGAACATCATCCACTTCGCTGCGTCAAAGAAGCATATGGGCTTGTATCCAGGCAGCGAGGCCACAACGGCGTTTGCGGATGAGCTGAAAGACTTTGATGTGAGCAAGGGCACGATCCGTCTTCCGTGGAATAAAGAACTGCCAACGGAGCTGATTCAGAGGATCGCCCGCTGGTGCTATGAGGAGTATACGGACTGAACTGAAAGGAGATCACAATGCAATTCTTGGTGAAAGCCTATGACGGTGAAGATATGCTTGAAAAGCGAATGGAGGTCCGTCCCCGTCACCTGGAGGGCATGAAGGCCCTCGGCAAACAGATCATTGTTGCCGGTGGCCTGCTGGATGAAGAAGGCAAGATGAAGGGTTCTGCGCTGGTGATGGAATTTGAGAACCGGGCCGCTCTGGAGATGTATCTGGAATCTGAGCCGTATGTGGTTGAGAATGTCTGGCAGAAAATCGAAGTCGAGACCATGAACGTCGTTCTCGTAAATGGGGAGAAGCGATAAATCCGTGATCCGCAGACACATCACCTTCTATGGCTGGGTTCAGGGCGTGGGCTTCCGCTACCGGGCGAGACACGCGGCTGAACTATACGGCTGTACCGGCTGGGTAAGGAACGAGTGGGACGGCAGCGTGACCATGGAGATCCAGGGGACGGAGGAGAACATAGATCGCGTGATCCTGGCGATAGAGGCTGGGAGATATGTAAAGATAGAGAACATGGACAGCCGGACGATTCCGGTGGAGCCCGAGGAACGAGGATTCTGGACGAGATAAGGCAGCCCAGTCGCTTCCTTGCTCACGGTGAGCAGGTTAGCGGCTGGGCTTTTCTGATTTCTTCATGCCCTATACACTTCGCCCGCCAGGGTATCACGGAAGATACCGAGTATCATCAAAAATCGTACTTGTGCGACCTTGAAAACAGTTGTATAATTGAACCAGTTCAGAAATACGACTATGGAGGCTGTACATATGAACCAGCAATCTACAATGGAGGAACGCTTTGGCAAATGCCCATATGCTACGGCACAAACTCTGATTTCAGGGAAATGGGCGGTTCTGATTCTGCTCTATTTGGAGGACGGCCCGATCCGCTTCAATGAGCTTCTTCGCAGGATGCCGAAGATGACCCACGCCACACTGTCTGTTCAGCTAAAGACTCTGGAGGAGTATGGCTTGATCAGGCGCGTTCAATATGAAGCTATTCCACCGAGAGTAGAGTATTCCCTCACCGATATCGGGGAAAAATTCCACCCCGTGATTGCTGCTATGGAAACATGGGGAAATGCATATATCGCGCAAATGGATGGAGGAAACAGCAAATGAGCTTGACAGGGATGGTTTACAGACCGCCCTACGAGGCAAATTCCCTGCTTTTGCAGGTGACACAAGGATGCAGTCACAACAAGTGTACTTTCTGCTATATGTACCCGGACGTGCGATTTTCGGTATGTCCAATGGAACAGGTGAAGGCGGACATCGAGGAAGCCACCCGCTATTGCCCCGATGTGGAGCGGGTATTCCTGGAACACGGAGACGCCTTCGTGCTGTCCGCAGACCGCTTGGTACAGATCGCCGACGCGATTCACGACAGGTTGCCCAGGGTGAAGACCATCGCTATGTATGCATCCATTCAGAATATCCGGCACAAGACGGATGAAGAGCTCCGTCGTCTCCATGCGTGTGGCATTGGCGGGCTGGACATCGGTGTGGAGAGCGGACTGGACGCGGCACTGCAGTATATGAACAAGGGACATACTTCTCAGGAAGCGCGTGAACAGCTCATACGCCTGACAAACGCGGGTATCGATTACAGTTTCAACGCGATCCTCGGATGTGGCGGTGCAGAGCTCTGGCGGGAAAACGCAGATGCCACCGCTGCGCTGATCAATGCGGTTCAGCCGCATCTGCTGTTCATCGGAACCCTGCATGCTCAGCCTGGCTGCAAGCTGTATGGGGATATGAAAAAGGGCATTTTCAAGGAGTGCACCTACGGCCAGCTTCTGGATGAACAGGAGCGGCTGATCAGCGGCCTGAAATTAAAAGATACCATTTACTTTGGATCGCACCCTTCCAACATCGTACCTATGCAGGCCCATCTGCCGGAGCATAAGCAGGAAATGATCGAGGTAGTGCGAGAAAAGCGTGAACAGCTTCGCTGCCGTCTGGATGCTTATCCGGAGCGCGGCGGAGAGGGTTCTATTCTGAACCGATAAATGAAGGAGGATACCACCATGGCAGACACATTGACGATTCTGAAGACGCGCCGCAGCTGCCGCGCCTACAAGCCCGAACACATTGAGGAGGAGAAGCTCAAAGCCATTCTTGAAGCCGGAACCTACGCGGCCACCGGCATGGGCGAGCAGTCTCCGATCATCTTGGTCGTCAGGAATCAGGAGGTTCGCAACAAGCTGGCGAAGCTCAACGCCGCGGCGATGGGCATGGACATTGATCCCTTCTATGGCGCTCCGGAGCTAGGGAAGCGCTGAATAAATCTCTCGGATGGATGAGCGAGGATGTTTTTTGTCAGTCGGGGATAAAAGACCGAAGGAATACTGACGTATTTCAAGGGA
>ATWA01000078.1 GCA_000421005.1 Clostridiales bacterium NK3B98 | reverse complement strand
TGATGGGCGGGACGTCGGGGACGCCGTCCCGTACACACTAAATTTCGTTCCCCCTATGCTATTTCTTCCGGCGGACTTATCTGGATAACCATATTGATGATTAACCCCTTCCGAATGGTTCACAGCCGTCGGAAGGGGTTTTCTTATTTGGTTCTTGTATCTGGTAGGCAAAACTCTTTGACAATTCTTCTCACAAAAGGATAGAAAAAACGGTTTGGATATGATACACTGATAGTAGATATTAGACATCAGAGTTATTTCACAGTCTGCGGCGTTCATTTTTGGAGGTTCACCTATGGGCAGGAATCTGGAAGCATTCATCTTGCAAAACTATCAAAAAGCCATCAGCCTGCACCATATTCAGGCATTTTATCAGCCTGTGATCCGCACCTCGTCCAGACAGCTATGCAGCTTTGAAGCGTTGGCAAGGTGGATTGATCCGGAAATCGGTATGATCTATCCGGACGAGTTCATTCCGGTGCTGGAAAGGGAGGGTCTGATTTACCACCTTGATACCGCAATTCTACAACAAGTGTGTGCAAGGCTGCGTACCAGTTTTACCACCGGAGAAATGCCCATTCCCGTCTCTGTGAATCTCTCCCGTTTGGATTTCACCCTCTGCGATATTTTTTCCATTGCGGATCATATTGTCAGCGATTATCAGATTCCTCACGATTTTATCTATTTTGAGATCACGGAAAGCGTCATGGCGGAGCAAAAGGATTTGCTGAAGGGCATTGTGGATCGCTTCCGCTGTGCCGGATACCAAATCTGGATGGATGATTTTGGCAGCGCATATTCCTCTCTGAACGCCCTAAAGGAGTTTGAATTTGACGAGCTGAAGCTGGATATGTGCTTTCTGCGCCCCTTTACCCTGCGTTCCCGGCGGATTGCCACCGCTGTTGTGGAGATGGCAAAGCGGATTGATGTACACACGCTGGTGGAGGGCGTAGAGACAGAGGAACAGTTTGTCTATTTCCGCAACATTGGGTGCGAAAAGGTTCAGGGGTACTATTTCGGAAGACCCATGCCCTACGAGCAGGCGCTTGCCAATCTTGCCATGAAACAGATTTCCGTTGAGCCGCCTCAGGAGCGGAAATACTATGACGACATTGGCAGGATTGACTTTCTCAGCGCAGTGCCCTTTTTGACACGGGAGGAACGGGACGAGCTGACAACTGCCAGACAGCTCAACAGCATCCCGCTGGCACTGGCGGAGTTTTCCACCGACTATTTTAAAGTGTTGTATTTCAACTCCGCTTTTGAAGAGACAGCGCAATCCACCGGAATGTTCAACGGTATTTTCACGCAGGAGATGCTGACACGGGCACAGCCTTATCATCTGCTTTCCGATCGCATTGTCAACCTGATGGACTCGGTGAAAGCCGGCGGCAAGGGGCGGATGCTGTTTACCATTCACGAGCAGTATTATGAGATACAGGCACGGCGTATGGCCAGCACCCGGGGCAGGTACTGTGTTCTGGTTCGTATCACAAACCTCACCAAGGATTCTCAGTCGGAGAATACAGGCTATCTGGATGAGTTCATTCGGCGGATTTATGCCCTCTTTGAGCGAATCACGCTGGTCAACATTGCGGAGGACTCCATCCGTCCCCTTTACACCGCAACCCGGGAGGATCTGGTTTCGGGGCGACTTGGCATCAGGACTCTTCTTGAGGAATACGCCCGGAAATATCTGTATCCGGAAGATCAGGAGAAATATATCCAGCTGTTTTGCCCCCAGACCGCGGTTGCCCGTTTTCAGAACACTGCCTGCACCAGTTACTCGGAGGTATTTCGCTCCAGCATACGCCACGGTCAATACGCATGGAAGGAGTATACCCTTCTCAAAATCGACGAGGAAAGGTATTTCATGCTGGTTCGCAATATTCACGACGGCATGAACAATCTCCTTCTGCGCAATTCTCCGGAGAATACGAGGGATGATGATTACGCTCCTGCCAGACTGTGGAACGATCTGATTCACTCCGATCTGCTTCGTATCTTTTGGAAGGACAACGACCGTCGTTTTCTGGGAGCCAGCAAGGCGTTTCTGGATTACTACGGCTTCCATTCCGCAGAGGAAATTATCGGCAAAAACGATGAGGATTTGGGGTGGCACGTTCACCCTGACCGTTATAAAAACGACGAGTACCAGGTCATCCACGAGGGTTTGACCTTCCATAATATGCCCGGACAATGTATGTGCAACGGTGAGAACCGGGAGATTTTTGCAAGCAAGATGCCCCTCTACAATGACAACGGAGAGATCCGGGGACTGATGGGCTACTTTATTGATAAAGAGCTTCTGAAGGCCAATGATAAGCGTGGAGAGGACACCTTCCGGCGTGATGTTTTGACCGGTCTGCTCAATAGCAGAGGAATTTCTGAGGAGGCCTCTGCCTTCTACGACGAATTTTTTCTCCGGGGGAAAGATTTTGTCCGGATTCATATTAGCATCAACGATTTCAGCACCCTCAATGAGCAATACGGTTTCGACTTTGGAGATCAGGTGCTGTCCGCACTGGGCAGAGAATTGAAGCGCAATTTTGGGCGCATTTCTGCCGTTGGGCGCTACTCCGGGCACAAGTTTGTGGTACTCCATCAGATTGAATGCCGGGAGGATGCCCATGACCTGCGTAATCGGATCAAGGCCATCGGTGAGTCTATCCAGAATATTGACGGGACACCGATTACCTTGTATTTATCCGTAGGCTTTACGCTCTTCTCCGAGTGTCAGGATTTGGAGGAACAGGCGAAAATGTGCGAGGTACGGCTTCATGCAGATCATGACAGTAAAATTTCCTCTGAGAGCCGCATCGGGCACGCTTCTGAGATATTCCATCTGTTCGATGATCTTCCCATTTCTTACAGCGTCTATCATGTGACCTATGCGGAATACCGAGCGCAATACGACGCTGTGATCTTCTATGTCAACCGGAAATATGAGGAATACGGAACGCTCCCGGCAAAGTCAGTGATTGGTCACAGCGTCAGAGAGCTGTATCCGTTTATTGGCGAGGAATGGTTTGAAAATGTCCGGCGTGCAGCCATGGACGGAGAGACGGTAGAAGGAGAAGTTGTCAACCCCGCAGACGGAAAGCGTTTCCGCTTCACCGCCCGCCAGATCATCTATCCCGGATACTGTGCCATTACCTATCAGGAAATATGAACGAATCTGTCATGATGTGGAGACAGCCCGGGTGAATGACTCACCCGGGCTGTTTTTTGCCTGTCAATCCGGTTCGTCTCCGGGGAAGAGAATGCCTGCCGCCTTGCGGGCGTTTTCCAGAACTTCCACGGTATTCAGGGTGTTTTCCAGTCGGTCATAGATACTCTGATCATCCTGCTGGAGCATCAGCCGTGTCAGCTCCTGAATCTCATAAAACCAGCGGTCGGGATTGGGCTGGTCATTACAGATTTCATCGCTGTTTTTGGTCACTGTTCTCACAGATGAAATCCCGTTCGCGCCGTTTTCGATGTAGATATAGCCCTGTTCCCCTTCTATCTGGAAGAAGTTGACCCCCCAGGTATCCTTTGCCCCTGTGTTGGTGCTGACAAAGCCGTCATACTCCATCACCATGACACCGGAGGTATCGGAAAGACCGGGGCAGCGGTTGGCAAAATACACTGCATGCTTCGGCCTTCCGAACAAAAGTACGTTGAGCAGTACATTGTAGAAGTTAATATCCATCAGACAGCCGCCGGCATACAGCGGATCGAAAATCGCCGGCTTCTCCCCTCTCAGAACTGCGTCATAGCGGCTGGAATACTGGCTGTAATTGCTCATAACCAGCTTGATTTTGCCGATTTTTTTCAGTTCTCTTTGCAGGATGGCGTAATTCGGGAGAAAGCTGGTGGGAGCCGCCTCCATGAGAAACAGGTGTCTCTCTTTTGCCAGCTCCGCCAATTCCCTTGCATGAGCCAGTCTGGTGGTAAACGGCTTTTCACAGATGACGTGCTTCCCTGCCAGCAGCGCTTTTTTGGTCTGTTCATAATGGAGCAGATTGGGCGTGGCGATATAGACCGTGTTGATTTCCG
Organism: Clostridiales bacterium NK3B98; assembly: GCA_000421005.1. GTDB lineage: Bacteria > Bacillota > Clostridia > Oscillospirales > Oscillospiraceae > Onthomonas. Next base: position 5,583 of record ATWA01000078.1, on the reverse strand, counting down.
GGTCTGCCAGAAACGCGTCCATGTCTGTATACGTCTTGGCGCATCCATATTCCCCTGCCAAGCTGGCAGCCTTTTCTGCGCTGCGGGAATACACCGCCTCCAGGGAAATGCCAGAGGTCTTTGCCACATTGTTCAGAATGTTGTGAACGATAAAGCCGCTGCCGATGGTACCCAGTCTGATTTGTTCCATGGGCTCTGTCACCCCTTTCTCATTTCATTTTCATGAGTAGAACAACTCCACTTTCCCAAACATTCCGGTTGGCTCCAGCGCCTCATGGGAGAAGTCAAAGGGCGGCATGGGGTAGTTCAGCTGATCTCTGGCTGGTGTTGTGGCAACCTCTATTTCAAGGGTGTTCGTCCCTTTTTGCAGATAAGCGCCCACATCCACCTGATAAGGCGGGGTCAGCCGGATGCCTGCCTCTTTCCCATTCACTCGCACGCTCATGACCTCGTATACCTGCTCTGCGCGGAGATACCCGTGAGACGGCACTTCTTCCAACTCAAAGGTTTTCCGGTAGAGAATACGTCCGGAAAACGCAGGCTGGGTATCACTGATGGGTTGCAGCTGCGCCACCGTCTCAAACGCACAGGATTCTTCCCTGTCTTTCGCCCGCAGGCATTTGACCTGCCAATTGTTGGAGAGGTCGGTCTGTTTCCGGCACTGGGCAAGCAGTTTGGATGCAAATGGATGCTGGGGCAGGGATTCCATCCCCTTCCCTTCCGTCAACAGGATGCTTTCTCCCGGTTCCAAGTCAAGGGAGACTCTCACAGCGCCATCCAAAAGCTCCGTCTGAACCGCCTCATATGTATCTGCAAAGCCATCGTAGCAGACCAGCTTACCCGCAGCAGGCAGGGTGACCGTACCGGAAAAGCGTTGATTCACCGATTCATTGACCAGCAGGAAAAGCACTCCCTCTTTCCGGTAGTGGTAGACACTGAGTTGAGAGAACGCAGGCTCCACGAGGATTTGTTTCATACCGTGGTCTGCCAAATACGCTGCAAGCTCTTCCAGTTTTACCACGGATGTTTTGCTCAGTTGATCTGCGTCACCGGGTTTTCCGCCTTCATCCCGCACAACCCCCTTGGGCTGTCCTTCCACAAAGACCACCGGGAAATCAGGAGCACTATTGGCAAAGTCCAGCAATCCCTGTGGGATATATTCCGCCTGAGGTACCAGCAGAGCGCCAAAGGCAACGCCGTTGATCTCCAGCGTATCATATTTGACACATCCGTTGTACGCAGGCAGATCCCGGAGCATATCCAGAGGCACGATGTCAAACTCGATCTGGTTTTCTGTCAGCGCTCTGCACACCTTTTGCATAGGCATACGCTCCCCGCACCAGTCCAGCTCGCCGTCATACAGAACTGCCACAGATGCCACATGGGTTCCGCCGTTTAACTGGTGGCACATACGGTTGGCGTACTTCATCAGGTGGGCAAAATACGGAAACTCCGGGTTATTTCCTCTTGCGTAGAAATGGGGCGGGCAGTCAAAGTCCGGGTACTCCGCCATGGAAAAGGCGTGGGGAACTAGATGATTGATGCCCCGAGAGAGCAGGTGGTCCAGCAGGTACTTCATATTCCGCACGCCAAAGCCCCAGCCATAGGCACCAAACAGCTCGCACATCGTCCTGCCCTGCTTTTTCGGGTCCAGATGCCCTGCGGAGGCGCCCAGCTTGCCCAGCGCATAGTGGAAAAACTCACCGTCCGCCTTCACCATGCCCTTGCGCTCCTGAACAGGTGCGCCAAAGACATATTGACCGCCGATGATATCAATGCCAGCCATATCCTGACCTTCCATGGCTCTGAACCAGTGGGCGGCACCCAGCCCCAAGCGGCTGTGGACGCTGTTATCCTCTACCACATGACCGATGTACTCCACCCCGTGGTCGTGGCACCACTGTCCAATGGGGCGGGAGAAGTTTTTGGCGTACAGCTTGGAGATGCAGTCCATGTAATCATAACGCATTTGAGGCTGTGCCTTGTGCTCCAAGGTATCTACAAACAGGAAGGGGAGCAAAGCACGCCAACCCGCTCCATAGCGCTGTGTCAGCATTTCTGCCAGCTCATCACTCCAAGGCAGGGGCATTTTCTCTTTTCCCAGTCTGGTATCAAAGCACTGGTCGGAGATATTGCCGAACTGGGGCTCATCGGAGAAGAATCCGGCTATTGTCTTGCCGAACTCTGCACCGTAGTGTCTGAAATGCTCCTCATACACGCCTTCAATCTGGGTATGTGCAGAGGCTGCGTCGATCATATTGATGTAAGCGGGATTTCCACCGTCAGTGCGGGTTTTATAAATCACATGGATGCGCCACTGTCCTTCCGGCAGTTGAAACGCAGCTGTTCCGTCCTTGCAGTATTCTGTCAAATCAACAGCGTCTTCGCAGAACACGCTCCCCTCGTGGAACCGCAGCGCCACCGCAGAGAGCAGCGTATTGTTGGCTCGTTCTTCATAGTCCACCGGATTACCGATCTCCCAGAATCCGATGGTCGGCTTGAGCATCCGTCCCACATTCAGAGTCAGAGGATGGCTCCCTCCAAACACATCACAGGTGGTGCAGGCGATATACTGCTTCTTCCGCTCCGGGTACTGCTTTTCAATCAAGCCGTTGGCGTATCCGGTGGGAAAATGCTTGTCGTCCAGTATCCAAATCTTCATGTCCCGGCGCTTGGCTTCGTCCAGTACAATGTCCATATCGTGCCACCAGCCGGGACCGCAGAAATCATCGTGGGGTCTGGCTTCTACGCAGATTGCACGGATTCCGCATTCGTAGATTTTGGCAATCTCATTGCGGAGGATGCTTTCTTCCTCGCCCCGCATCCAGAGAAACGGAAAAATATAGTTTTTCATCTTGATCACATCTCTTTCAGGTGAATGGTACGGTCTTCGGCACTGGACTGGAAGGCGGCAATCACTGCACGAATGGCGTTTACAGAGCTTTCATTGGCCGCATTGGACCAGTCGCCCGTCTCCAGCTCCCGGACAAACTCGCTCATCACACCAGACTCTCGTTGATTCACGTTGGTCATCATGCGATCCAAATCGTAGTAAATCTGATCTCCCCGATCGGTGCTGATCTGGATGGTATGTTCGCTGTTGTCATAGATCCGCATCAGACCTTTGGTGCCGAAGATTACAGTGGAATTATCCTCTGCGCCGTAGTCTGTCCAACTCACCGTAAGCGTTCCAACCACGCCATTTGCCAGACGGAGGATGCAGATGGCATTGTCCTCCACCTCAATCAGATTGCCGTTTTCGTCTTTTTTATCCAGCGTCAGAACCTTTGCGGTCACTTCGGTGATGTCCTGACACAGCAAATACTGGATCAAATCCGCCTTATGGATGCCGAGATCAGCCATGGCTCCCATAGAGGCGACCTTTTTGTCAAAAAACCAGATATTTCCTACCGGTTTGCCATCCTGAGGGCCAATGCTCAGCCAGTTTTCAGGTCCTCCGTGGCAGAAGGAGGTTTTAAAGGTCAGCGGCGTTCCGATGACGCCCTGAGCAATCAGCTCCTTTGCCCGTACATGGCCGGTATTAAATCTTTGGTTCTGGGCGATCATCAAAAAACGCCCTGTCTCTCGGGCAGTTTGCAGCATCTGCTGACATTCTTCCACGGTCGTTGCCATGGGTTTCTCACAGAGGACATGCTTGCCCGCTTTCATCGCCTGAATGCTGATTTCAGCATGGGCGCAGTTGGCTACGCAAACACTGACCGCATCGATTTCCTGATTTGCAAGCAGTTCCTCCACGGTATCGAACACCTGACCACCGTATAGCTTGCTCAGATTCTCCGCACGGACTCTGGTTCTGTCATAGTAACCGACAATTTCCACATCCGGGTTTCCAGCATATTCGGGTGCGTGGCGGCGCTGGGTAATTCTGCCACATCCGATAATACCAATTTTCGTCATTCAAATATCCTCCCTGTCATTGCCGAGTCTTCTCTCTTATGTGTGATTATAATGGGGTTAGTTTGAGAAGTCTTTACAGGAATTGGTCTTTCATTCTATCAAATTTGCGCTTTTCTCTTTCATAGGAAGTATTGATAGAATCATACTGCAATTTTGATGAAACTGATTTGCTCCTCAAGGTGGAAGTGCACTGTCATGATAATCCGATTACACTGTTTCATATAGTATACCATAGTGCGAGACCAAACGCGCCATGAATCCTGAGCTCAAGGTATCGAAAGTTTCCTATTGATAAAATTAAGCTGCGGCAGAGCAAGTCTGCCGCAGCTTTCATTTCACTGTTCAGTCACTTCGCGGCTACATGAAACGGAATTATGCCTTGTAGTCGTCAAAATCGTACTTGATGGTGCCGAAGGGAGTCTCCTGCTCACGGAGAGCAATGGACTTTGCCATAGCTTTAATCTCGTCAGCGGTCACGCTGCGGCCCAGCTCGCTGGACAGCACCACGCCCTCGGACAGGAATGCGGTCTGCATGGCAATGTAGGGGCTGTCGATGCGGGTCTCGTCGGTGAGCTCGCCACGGAGGTAGCTGTACCAATGGAGCTGGTTGTCATTGAACTTCTCCATCTCGGGGTTAATCAGCAGCTCCTGCATGCCGGTCACGTCGCCGATGGCGCAATCATACTGGGTCTGTACCAGCTGGTTGTTCTCATCCACACCGTAGTAGGTCAGTCTGGGCTTCTGCAGGTTGCCGCCGCCCACGATCTGGCCGCCCTCGGGAACAGCCATGGGGCCGCCGGTCTGGTCCACGTCGGTAAACTTCAGGCCGCCCAGAGAGCCGGCGATAAAGCTGGAGCCGATGTCCTCCATGTGGATGGCCCAGTCCTCATAGATGTCCATGCAGATGCCGCCCTTGAAGCGGGCCATACCAACACCCAAGTCCTCCACGGGAGCGGTGCGGTTCACCAGCTTGTCGATGGCGGGATGGGTCCAGTAGTCGCAGCTCTGGAAGCCGTAGACGCTCTCCAGCTCGGGCATACCCATGACGTACAGCATCTGAGCCAGATGATAGATGCCCAGATCGAACAAGGGGCCATGGACACCGATCTGAGGATCGATGAAATCACGGCTGAAGAAGGGCATATCGTAGCCGGGACGACCCTGACGGCGGTGACCCACGCTACGGGCGTGATAGATCTTGCCCAGCTTGCCCTCGGCAATCATCCGCTTGGCAATGCGGGTCTGGGGATTGTAGATGGAAGAAATCTGAATAGCCAGCTTCTTGCCGTACTTCTGCTGAGCATCGTACAGAATCTTAGCGTCCGCATAGCTGGCAGCCATGGGCTTCTCGCTGTAGCAGTCGAATCCGGCAGCCATGACGGCGGTAGCCACGCTGGTGTGCAGGTTGTTGTGGACGCACACTTCAACTTCGTCGATGTCGTCACGCTTGAGCATCTCACGGAAGTCCTGATACAGATCCTTCTCAGCGATACCGTACTGCTTGCCGAAAGCCTCCAGCTTAGCCTTGTCAATTTCAGCAGCTGCCACCACGGTCAGGTTCTGACCACGCTTTTTCAGGTTGTTGATGACAGTCATGTGGCGGTGGGAGATCATGCCGCAGCCGATGATTGCAATGCGAATTTCCTTCATGTTTTTGCTCCTTTC
>ATWA01000077.1 GCA_000421005.1 Clostridiales bacterium NK3B98 | reverse complement strand
GTGAGCTTTTGAGCGGCATCGTCGCTAAAAGTTGCATAGACGGAGGGATGCTCGATTCGTCTCGTCAACGCTGCTCGCCGCAGATACTGGGAATAGGTGATTCCTAGCACTTCGCAAATAAAGTTGATCTGGTCGTACTCGTCCTCTGAAAAGCGGACGGTGATTTTGCGATTGCGGTTGGTGTCGTCTCTTGCCTGATATTTTTTGGACATTGCATTTCTCCTTTGGGATTGGAATGATTTGTAGCGGTTCTGCCGCATTTTCCGAGAGGAAAATTGAAAAGTGGCGGGATTGGGGTGCCAAACCCCAACAAGATTGCGCTGGAGGAATTTCGGTTTGACGAAATGTCCGACAGCGAGCATCTTGCCCTCAATCTTCCAGCCTGTCATTGCTCCGACTTCCGTCGGAGCTGTTTTGTCTCTGCAAAAAGACAGAGCCTGACCCGAAAAAATGATTCATCCGTCATTCATTCAGGCCAGACTCTGCTGACTACTACCAGTATACTTCACAATGCAACACTCGTCAACCAGTTATCTGCATAGACGACTTGTCCTTACCTGTCTGACTGTGATATAATGTGAAAAACAGGAGGAAGGTGTGGACAGTGCAGCGGTATCTGATTGGCGAAGTTTCCAAGATGGTAGATGTACCGGTCGAGACGATTCGGTTTTTGGAGCAGAAGGGGCTGATCACTCCGGAAAAGAACCGGGAAAACGGTTATCGCTCCTACAGTGTGTGGGATATCAACAGGATATTGGACTACCAGAAGTTTCGACAAATCGGCTTTTCCTCCAAAGAGACCGTGTCCCTGGTCAGTGACTGTGACCTTCCCACCCTGTTGGAGCAATTGGACGGAAAGAAGCAGGATGCTGCCTATCTGGCTCACTACTATCAGGCCAAAGCACTGAAGATGAAAAACTTCCAGTCTGTCCTCTCCCACGCAGAGCAGCTGGTTGGAGAATACTATATCCTGAATCGTCCGGAGAACTACTCTCTCTTTACTCGCTCCTACGGTACAAAGCGGCTGGAGCTGTCCAGTGTGAAAGCCACAGAGGGCGGCTTTGCTGAGATGACCCGTCACTACCCCTTTGTCGAGCATATCTTCCGTATCAAAGAGGATTGGATGCGACAGTCCTCCACACAGACCCAAGCCCAGTGGGGCTTCACCGTGAAGAAATACTGGGCGGACCGTCTGGGCATTCAGCTGCTGCCGAAGATGGAGCACCTGCGGGCGGTGACAGCCCTGTTTACCGTCATCCGTATCGGAGCGCAGGAATACTTCACACCTGCCGTGCTGGAGGGAGCCATGGCTTACATGTCTGAGCACCGCTACGAATTGAATGGAGACATCCTCGGCATCTATATTGCCACCGTCCGGGAACAGGGATGCAATGTGCGCTATCTGGAGCTATGGATACCGATTCGGGCACTGGATACACCGGCTCTCGTGCCATCGACGGATCAGGCGACAAGGTTGAAACAGATCTTTGTATGAGCGTTTGAGTCGTACCGGCAAACCACCGGTACGACTCAAAACTTTTTTCAAATACCCTATTGACTCTGTAGTTACTACAGGGTCTATTTTTTTCTCATGAAAGGGAACCGGTCCCAACCAAACCCCAAAAAGCAGAAAGGAAAGGGTAACACCATGACAAACAAAGAGTTAGCATCCAAAATCATTGCCCTTGTGGGCGGCGAGGAAAATATCTCCGTACTGACCCACTGCGCCACCCGTCTGCGCTTTAACCTGAAGGACAACGGCAAGGCCAACATCGACGCACTCAAGAGCCTGCAGGGGGTTCTCACCGCCCAGATGAAGAGTGGACAGCTGCAGGTGGTCATCGGAGCCAAGGTCAATGCCATCTTCGATGAGGTCTCCGCACAGGTCCATATCACTGAGGGCGGCGCTGCTGTGCAGGAGCCGAGTAAGGACAAGGTTGGTGCGGTCATTGAGACCATCTCCGGTATCTTTGCTCCCACGCTGCCGGTGCTCATCGGCTGCGGCATGTTCAAGGCCATTGTCTCCCTCATCACCAACCTACATCTGTTGCCCGGAGACAACAGCTTCATGGTCATCATGTCCATGATCGGCGACCTGATTTTCTACTTCTTCCCCTTCTTCCTGGCTGTCTCTGCCGCACGAAAGTTCAAGGTCAGCGAGTACATGGCGCTGGCGCTGGCTGCGGCCTACATGTATCCCACCATTATGAACGGCGCTGCGGCAGTCTCCGACGGCGGTCCCGCCACCATGAGCTTTCTGGGCCTGCCCATCCTCTTTGTCAACTACAAGTCCACCGTCATTCCCATCATCCTGTCCGTCTGGGTGCTGAGCCTGATCTACAAGCGCATCGACAAGCTGGTGCCGGACTTCCTGAAGATCTTGCTCACCTCTATGATCGTCCTGTTCATCATGGTTCCGCTGGAACTGATTGTGCTCGGCCCCATTGGCTCCTACATGGGCACCTACATCGCCAAGTTCATTGACTGGTTCTACAACATCGGCGGCTTCATCGCTGCGGCCCTGCTGGGCGGCACCCGGAGCCTGCTGACCATGATGGGAATGCACTACGCCCTTGCTCCCCTCCAGATTCAGCAAATCGCCGAGACCGGCGGCTCCACGCTTCTGGTTAGTGCCCTCACCGCCAACTTTGCACAGGCCGGCTCCGGCTTCGGCGCCTTCCTGCGGGTGCGGGATAAGGAGATGAAATCCGTCGCCGGTTCCGCCGCGCTGTCCGCTGTACTGGGTATTACTGAGCCGGTGATGTATGGCGTGAACCTGAAGTATAAGCGTCCCTTCGCCTTTGCGATGGCCTCCTCCGCTGTGGCGGCTGCCTTCCTGTCCTTCTTCAATGCCCGCGCACTGGCCTATGCACCTCCCGGCCTGTTCACCATCATCACCTATGAAGCCAGCAGCTTTGTGTTCATCATCATCGGTGCGCTGATTGCCTTTGGTATGGCCGCTGTGCTGACCTTCCTGTTCGGCATCCCCGCTGAGGAGCTTGCCGGCTCCGCCAAAACCGAAACCTTCACCTCCGAGGCTCCTGCCCGCACTCTGGTGGGCGGTGAGATTGCAATTACCTCTCCGATCTGCGGCAAGGTCATCCCGCTCAGCGACGTGCCTGACGGCGCTTTTGCAGGCGGCGAGATGGGCAAGGGCGTTGGCATTGAGCCCACTGAGGGCAAGGTCTATGCTCCCTTCGACGGCACCGTGGATATGCTCTTTGACACGAAGCACGCCATTGGTCTGTCCAGCAATGAGGGTGTGGAGATGCTGATCCACATCGGCCTGGACACCGTGGAGCTGAACGGACAGTTCTTCACCGCCCATGTCAAGACCGGCGACGCCATCAGGAAGGGTCAGCTCCTCATTGAGTTCGACAAGGATCAGATCGCAAAGAACTACTCCACCATCACCCCGGTGCTGGTCACCAACTTCGACCAGTATGGCAAGATCGAGGGCCTCTCCGGCATGGTGGCCGACCAGACCACATCCATCATCCGAATTCAGTAAGGAGGGCACTATGGGAACCAGAATGCCGGAAGGCTTTTTGTGGGGCGGAGCCACAGCTGCCAACCAGTATGAGGGCGGCTATCTCTCCGGCGGCAAGGGTCTGTCCACCTTGGACGCCATCACCGGAGGCAGCCACACCACACCGAGAATGATCACCTTCCGCACCGCAGAGGGTGAATTGCGAAAGGTGACCAAAGAACAGCCCCTGCCCGAGGGCGCCACAGGCTATATTGACCCGAACCTGTACTATCCCAGCCATGTGGCCACCGACTTCTATCATCACTACAAGGAGGACATCGCCCTCTTTGCCGAGATGGGCTTCAAGTGCTTCCGACTGTCCATCGTCTGGTCCCGCATCTGCCCCAACGGGATGTACGATGTGAATGAGGAAGGACTGCAATTCTACGACAATGTGTTTGACGAGTGCCTCAAATACGGCATTGAGCCGGTGGTTACCATCAACCACTTCGACACCCCAATGTATCTGGCGGATGTCTACGACGGCTGGGCAAGCCGGGAGCTGGTGGACTTCTATGTGTTCTTCGCCAGGACCATCTTTGAGCGGTACAAGGATAAGGTCAAATACTGGATGACCTTCAACGAGATCAACTTCCTGAGAAGCTGGACCCAGATCGGAATCCACAGCAACGACCCCGCTACCAAGGCGCAGGCGCACCACCACATCTTTGTGGCCAGCGCCAAAGCGGTCAGGCTGGGTCATGAGATCAACCCGGACTTCAAAATCGGCATGATGGTCTCCTACATCCCCAGCTATCCCATGACCTGCCGTCCGGAGGACGTGTGGGAGGCGATGGAGTTCAACCACGAGAAGGAGTTCTTCATGGATGTGCAGTGCCGGGGCGAGTATCCTAACTACCGATTGAAGATGTACGAGCGGCTGGGCATTGACCTGAAGACCCAGCCGGAGGATGCGAACACCCTGAAAAATGGTACTGTGGATTATGTGGGCTTCAGCTACTATATGTCCACCGTCTCCACTACGGACAAAAACGCAGAGATGACTGGCGGCAATCAGGTGCTGGCCTACCGGAACCCCTATCTGAAGGAGTCTCAGTGGGGCTGGGCAATTGATCCTCTGGGACTGCGAATCTCTTTGAATCAAATCTACGACCGCTATCGTCTGCCCATGTTCATTGTGGAGAACGGCTTCGGTGCTATTGACAAGATTGAGGAGGATGGTTCCATCATAGACGACTATCGCATCGATTACTTCCGTCAGCACATCCAGGCGATGGAGGACGCTGTTTCCATTGACGGAGTGGAACTGATTGGTTACACGCCTTGGGGTTGCATCGATGTGGTGTCCTCCGGGACGGGCGAGATGAAAAAGCGTTATGGTTTCATCTATGTGGATATGGATGACACTGGTCACGGCACGCTGGAGCGCCGGAGGAAGAAGTCCTTCTACTGGTACAAGCGGGTGATTGAAACCAACGGCGCTGAGCTGTAAAGAATCGACTTCGGGGCCGGAATCCCCGGAAACAAACGCCGGGGCGGACAGGTGGGCAGAGAGCCTCTTGTCCGCCAACGGGAGACAACCCCCGGGAATGGGAGGTAGATTGCTATGATTCGTATGAAATCCAAGGGCTTTCACCTGATGCCCCACACAGCCATGGATTTTCCAGATTCGGAAACCATCAGAGTATGGAAGACAGATTCTTTGGAACCTGACATCAATACCTACGCCGCAATAACGGGCAGTCAGTTTCACAACGGGGTCATAGAAGTGGATGTGTGCGGCAGGCTGCTTCCTGACGCCCCTGATTATTCCCGAGGGTTTATCGGTATCGTGTTTCGGGCAGCAGAGGACGGGCGGGAGTTTGAGAGCTTCTATATCCGTCCGACAAACGGAAAGGGATGTGATGATCCCGTCCGAAAGGCCCATGGCTGCCAGTATTTTTCGTTCCCCGGATACACCTTCTCCTATTTCCGGGATTTTGCAATCACGGAGTATGAAAACAGTGTGGAGACCATCGCATTGAACGAGTGGAGCCATATCAAGGCCGTTGTCAGGGACGATTGCGCGACATTCTATGTGGACGGCATTGAGGTTCTGAAGGTCAATGGATTAAAGCATGGCGCGACTTCAAGAGGAAACGTCGGGCTGTATGTGGACATCGGCACAGATGGCCTGTTTAGAAACCTGATGATCACTTATGACGACTGAAACAAGGAGAATAAGAAAATGATGACTGAATTGTTTACACCTGCAAAAATCGGTAATTGTGAGATTCCCAACCGGCTCATCGTTCCTGCGATGGTTATGAACCTCTGCACAGAGGACGGAATGATTACAGAGCGCTATATCCGCTACATTGAGGAGAAGGCGAAAGGCGGCTGGGGCATGATCATCACGGAGGACTATGCGGTCAATGAGAACGCAAAGGGTTACCAGTTTATTCCCGGACTGTATCGAGATGATCAGATTGAAGGTAATAAGAAGCTGACGGAAACAGTTCATCAATATGATACAAAGCTCTTTTGCCAGATGTATCATCCTGGTCGTCAGAGCAAGCACGCCGTTAACGGCAATGTGCAGCCCATTGCGCCTTCTGCCATCAAAGACCCGTTCTGCATGGATCTTCCGCGGGAGATTACCATTGAAGAAATTCACCAGATTGTCAGAGATTTTGGCGCTGCGGCCCGTCGGGCAAAAGAGGCAGGTTTTGACGGGATTGAGATTCACGCTGCTCACGGATATCTGATTTCCGAGTTCCTCTCTCCCTTTACAAACAAGAGAGTGGATGAGTACGGCGGCTGCTTCGACAATCGCACCAGAATTCTGGACGAAATCTATGCTGAGATCCGAGAAAACGTGGGAACGGATTTCCCTGTACAGGTTCGTATCTCTGCGAACGAGTATCTGCTGGGCGGCCGCACAGAGGCAGACACATACGAGTTGGTTCGCCATCTGGACGAACTGGGCGTAGATGCAATCCACGTGTCCAACGGCATGTATGCCTCTCCGGTCATTCGGCAGATCATCGCTCCCATGTACACCGAACATGCCTTTAACATGGATGTGGCAGAGCAGATCAAAAAACTGGTCTCCTGCCCGGTCATCGTAACCAACCGTATCAATGACCCGAAGATGGCGGACACCATCCTGAAGATGGGCAAGGCTGATTTCATCGGTATGGGCCGCGGCTCTCTGGCAGACCCCTATCTGCCGCAGAAGGCGAAAAATGGCCAGTTCAGCAATATCCGTTACTGCATCGGATGTCTCCAGGGGTGTGAGGCTGGTCTTCTTGCCGGAACCTGTGCCACCTGTCTGGTCAATCCCCGTGTTGGCCGTGAGTACGAGAATCCCATGGCCAAAACAGATGCACCGAAGAAGGTTATGGTCATTGGCGGCGGCCCCGCCGGTCTGATGGCAGCTGAGACTGCTGCTAAAATCGGCCACTCCGTTACTGTCTACGAAGCCCAGAAGAACTTGGGTGGGCAGTTCCGGAGCGCAGCCTATCCCCTCGGAAAAGGCGAGCTGTCCACCTTTGTGAGTTCTCTGGCCAAGAGCCTGAAGGATCTCAACGTTCCGGTCAACACCGGCACAGAGGTGACGGAGGAGCTCATCCAAACGGAGAAACCCGATGCGATCATCATCGCAACCGGTGCGAAGCCTCTTGTTCTCCCGATCCCCGGGATGGATGGAGATAATGTTGTGACAGCTGAAGATGTTCTTCTGGGGAATGTGGATGTTAAGCCCGGCCCGGTTGTTGTATGCGGTGGAGGCGAGGTCGGAGGCGAAACAGCTCACTTCCTCACCCAGACCTGCCATGACATCACCCTAATTGAGATGCGCAGTGACATCCTCAATGACATGATGCCGTTGACCCGTATGTGCCTTGTGGACTACATCAAGGAATCCGGGATAAAAGTTCTCACAGATGCAAGAGTACAGTCTATCTCCACAGAAAAAGTCGCCTATTCGGATGAAAATGGTGAGGTGCGTGAGGTGCCGGCAGCAACAGTTGTCTCTGCATTCGGATACAAGGCGTACAATCCGTTGGAGGATATCGCAAGAAAGTATTGCGAGAATGTCACTGTTGTCGGCGGAGCAGTGAAAGCTGGCAACGCAATGACTGCTGTCCGGGAGGGCTACGAGGCAGCATTGGCACTCTGAGAAGCCGTTACTGCCTTGTGACCTGCAATACAGCCCTCTGTTATGGGTCTCCTGTTACGACATGGGAGGACAAACAGGGCAGAATCATCACCAACATGAACAAAGGTGATGACTTGAACAAATGCCAGCGAGCGGTGGGAAATCCTGCTGCTCGCTGGCTTTTGCCCATTCCATGTCTTGGAATGACCAAATATCTTCAAATCCTAATCTAAAGTTATAACTGGATGTCAACCAGTCACAAAAACACCCATTCAATGAGTTCGTTCAAAATAATTACAAAACATCATGGAAATAATGGAAATTGACCGTTTTTTAGTGCAACACAGACTGCCCGAAAACTCTCTAACTGCATCTGACATCTTGCAGAGAACCGGAAGTCGGGAACAGGTTTTGCCTGTCCCGACTTTATCCACAGGGGCAAGCCCCTGCGCCGATTCCATCGGCTACCCCAATACAAGTGCTTCGCACAGAGCCGCCATGATGGGCGGCATTGTTTATGGAGGTGATACCCAATTCCCTGTCCCCACTTCAACATAGCCATCATCAAGCGCAGCGAAGGCCGTTCCGCCGTTGCCGCCTCTGCCTACCTCAGCGGCACACGCCTTTATTCCCAGTACAACCACCGCTATCATGATTACTCTCACAAGAAAGGAGTGTTTTATTCCGAACTCATGCTCCCGGAGCGTGCGCCGCCTGAATACGCTGACAGAGCTACGCTCTGGAACTCTGTGGAGAGGGCAGAAAAACAGTGGAACAGCCAACTTGCCCGCCGTATCATCATGGTTTTGCCCAAGGAACTGTCTCATGAGGACAACATCCGTCTGGTGCGGCAATACTGCCAGGAACAGTTTGTAGCTAAGGGAATGTGCTGTGACTTCGCCATTCACGATGAAGGAAATGGCAACCCACACGCCCACATTCTACTCACCCTCCGGGGATTGGACGAGCGTGGCAAGTGGCTCCCCAAGGCCCGGAAGGTCTACGATCTGGACGAGCAAGGTCAGCGTATTCGTTTGCCCTCCGGGAACTGGAAAAGCCACAAAGAGGACACCGTCGACTGGAACGACCAGAAGTATTGTGAGATCTGGCGGCACGAGTGGGAAACGCTGCAAAACCGCTATCTGGAATCCGCTGGACGGGAGGAGCGGGTTGACCTGCGCTCCTTTCAGCGGCAAGGCTCTGACTTCGCCCCCACCGTCCACATGGGTGCAGCCATCACCCACATGGAGCGAAAAGGCATTCACACGGACATCGTCGATCTGAACCGGGAAATCCGCAGCTTCAACCGTATACTGCAATCTATCAAAGACCGCATCAGGAGCCTGCTTGAAAAGATTGCCGACCTCACAGAACGCTCACAGCAGCCAACTACCTTGATTGACCTGCTGCAACGCTACTGCGCCGCAAGAGACGGGGAACGTCAGCAGTGGCAGGCTTCCTCCCTCACCAAACTGAAAGCCTCTGCAAAGGACTTCGAGAAGGTACAACAGGCCATTCAACTGCTGGAACGCAGCGGTCTGACGGACATTGAGGATTTCAAAGCCCACCTGCACCGACTGTCCCAAAGCGCTGCCGACCTGAAGCACAACTACGATTTGCGGACGAAACAAATCAACCGACTGAACCGGATTGTGGTCAAAAAACTGACAGTGTCAGTTTTTTAATGAGGATCAGTATAATTCCAAAAGCGGTCTGCCAGCTACGGCAGACCGCTTTTACGTCCAAGCAAAGGAGGTGACAGTTTGCTTGGCATTTGGGACTCTTTTCTGGACTGGATCAAGGAATTTCTCATTTCTCTGGTGAATCTCAACCTCACCACCGTGTTCACGGATGTGAATGAACGTGTCGGCACCATCGCCGCAGAGGTGGGCAGCACACCCCAAGTGTTTTCTCTGGGAGGAAACGCATATGAAGCTGAGTGCAAGAAACCAATTTGTCGGAAAAAGAATGGCTCAATCACTTTTTGTGTGGAATTTAAGAATGGGCAGCACTGGTACTGAGCCACTTTTATGGAGAGGGATGCTTGCATCCCGTTTCTTTACCCATTGCATACACAGCAGGCTATGTCAAGGCCGCTTGCAGCGATGCGTCAGCCGATGCCTTGACAT
>ATWA01000076.1 GCA_000421005.1 Clostridiales bacterium NK3B98 | reverse complement strand
GATTTGGACATTACCTCTCAGAGCTACCGAACCCGGGCGTTTCTCCGTGCCGCCGAGGAGGCGGGAGAGGTGGAGAGCGCTACCGACGACCTGCCCAAGAGCTTTGTGGTCTGCCGGGGCAGGGAGAATGCCCAGCGGGTCATTCTGGCCCAGCCCAATTCGGCAACGCTGGTGAAGAGGCTGACCAAGTAAAGGAAAAACTTTGGGACTCAGCGGGGGACTCCCTCTGTCACCTGCGGTGACAGCCCGGCTCCCTCAGTCACGGCTTTGCCGTGACAGCTCCCTCGGGGAGGGAGCCTCTGGCGAAACCTGCTTGTCTTCTGCCTTTGCCAATGGCCCCCTCTTTGAGTGAGCCCGTCTTGAAAACGTGCCTGTGGCACGTTTTAGGGCGAGTGGGATAAAGTGCGAAGCACAACCTCTGCGGAAGGCTGTCACGAAGTGACTGGGGGAGTCCTCCCTCTCAGAGGGTAAGGCCGGAAAAGAGCGATGCCAGCGGCATCGTTCCGGCCGCATGGGATCATGCGCCGAAGGCGCAACCTAAAAGAGGTGGTGCCCCGAAGGGGCGGAGGGAGCCGACTGAGGGAGCCCATGAAATCATGCCGAAGGCACACTATATCCATATCTATTCCCTGATTTTTCCTAGCTTGAATAGATAACGTATCATTTTTCGGGAGTAAAACTATGTCAGAAGAATTACTGGAACTGGGTACCGCCGTCAGTGCGGACAACGACTACAACGCCTCGGAAATTCAGGTGTTGGAGGGCTTGGAGGCCGTCCGGAAGCGTCCGGGCATGTATATCGGCTCCACCTCCTCCTCCGGTCTGCATCATCTGGTGTATGAAATTGTGGACAACGCCATTGACGAGGCGCTGGCGGGCTACTGCGACCATATCACCGTCACCATCGGGGAGGGGGACATCATCACCGTCACCGACAACGGACGCGGTATTCCCGTGGACATTCAGGCACAGACCGGAAAGCCCGCCCTTGAGGTGGTGTTCACCATCCTCCATGCCGGCGGCAAGTTCGGCGGCGGGGGCTATAAGGTCTCCGGCGGTCTTCACGGCGTAGGCGCCAGCGTGGTCAACGCCCTCTCCGAGTGGCTCACCGTGCAGGTACACAAAAACGGACAGATTTACGAGATGAAATTTGCCCGTGGTCATGTGACCCAGAGCATGAAGGTGGTGGGCAAGTGCGACGACAACGGCACCACCGTCACCTTCAAGCCTGACCCTGAGATGTTCGAGGATACGGTGTATGACTATGACATCCTCCACAAGCGGCTTCAGGAGCAGGCCTTCCTGAATGCCGGGCTTGCCATCGCCATTGAGGACAAGCGCCCCGGTCAGGAGCAGAAGGAAGAGATGTGCTACGAGGGCGGTATCCGCTCCTTTGTGGAATATATCAACGACAACAAGACTCCCATCCATGAGGAGGTCATCTACATGGCCGGGGAGCAGGAGGACGCTATGGCGGAGGTGGCCTTGCAGTACACCGACAGCTATAGCGAGGTGATCGTCTCCTTTGCCAACAACATCCATACCCCGGAGGGCGGTATGCACGAGACCGGATTCAAGGCGGCGCTCACCAGCGTGCTGAACAACTACGGGCGGCAGAAAAAGCTGCTCAAGGAGGAGGAAAAGGTCTCCGGCGACGACTGCCGGGAGGGTCTTACCTGCGTCATCTCGGTGAAGCTCACCGAGGCCCAGTTCGAGGGTCAGACCAAGGCCAAGCTGGGCAACAGCGAAATCCGCACGCTGGTGAATAACATCGTCTCCGACCGGCTGGAAATCTTTTTGGAGGAGCATCCGGCGGTAGGCAGAGCCATCATCGAAAAGGCCACCACCGCTGCCCGTGCCAGAGAGGCCGCCCGGAAGGCCAGGGAGTCCATTCGCCGGAAAAGCGCTCTGGGGGGCGCTGCCATGCCGGACAAGCTGCGGGACTGCAACGAGAACAACCCGGAGCTCACCGAGCTGTATATCGTGGAGGGCGACTCCGCAGGCGGCTCCGCCACCCAGGGGCGGGATTCCCGTTTTCAGGCCATTCTCCCCCTGTGGGGCAAAATGCTCAACGTGGAGAAGGCCAGGGCGGACAAGGTCTATGGCAACGACAAGCTGCAGCCAGTCATCACCGCTCTGGGGGCCGGCATTGGAGACGAGTTTGACGTGGCCAAACTGCGGTATCACAAAATCATCATTATGGCGGATGCCGACGTGGACGGCGCCCATATCCGCACCCTGCTGCTCACCTTTTTCTTCCGGTTCATGCGTCCCCTGATTGAGCAGGGCTATGTGTATTCCGCCGTGCCGCCCCTGTACAAGCTGCAGCGGGGACGGCAGCAGCGGGTGGCCTACTCCGACGAGGAACGGGACAGAGTGTCCGCCGAGATGCGGGGGGACAACCCCAACGCCAAAATCGACATCAGCCGCTATAAGGGTCTGGGCGAGATGGACCCCCACGAGCTGTGGGAGACCACCATGGACCCGGAAAAGCGCACCCTGCGGCGGATTGAGCTGGACGATGCGGTTGCCGCCGATGCCACCTTCACCGTGCTCATGGGCGAAAAGGTGGAGCCGAGAAAGGCATTTATTGAGCGCAACGCACGGTATGCGGTGAATTTGGATTATTGAGGGGTACTCCCCCAGTCACTTCGTGACAGTCCGGCTCCCTCAGTCACGGCTTTGCCGTGACAGCTCCCTCAGGGAGGGAGCCATTGGCAATAACTGGAAACTTTTCAATCTTCGCCAGTGCCTCCCTCACAGAGGGAGGTGGCACCGCCGTAGGCGGTGACGGAGGGAGCCAATCCAATCGTGCCGCAGGCACACCACTTCATTTACCTACTACCTACTCTTAACTCTTTACTTTTTGGTGATTGTTATGTCTAAGAAACCCAACTACGATCCCGAGGAGATCCGCTATCCGGATCAGGTGATTGTCACCTCTCCTCTGGTTCCCGAGATGGAGAAATCCTACATTGAGTACGCCATGAGCGTCATTGTGGGCCGTGCACTGCCGGATGTGCGGGACGGTCTCAAGCCGGTACACCGCCGCATTCTCTACGCCATGTATGAGGACGGTTTGACCAGCGACAAGGCGTTTAAAAAGTCCGCCACCTGCGTGGGCGACGTGCTGGGCCGGTATCACCCCCACGGCGACGCCTCTGTGTACGACGCTCTGGTGCGTCTGGCACAGGACTTCTCCATGCGCTACCCGCTGGTGGACGGCCACGGCAACTTTGGCTCGGTGGATGGCGACCCTCCGGCTGCCTACCGTTACACCGAGGCCAGAATGTCCAAGATCGCCAATGAGATGCTGCGGGACATTGAGAAGGACACGGTGGACTGGGACCCCAACTTCGACGAGAGCCGGAAGGAGCCCCGGGTGCTGCCCTCCCGGTTCCCCAATCTGCTGGTGAACGGCTCCTCCGGTATCGCCGTGGGCATGGCCACCAACATCCCGCCCCACAATCTCACCGAGGTCATTAACGCCGCCATCTGCGTGCTGGACGACCCTGAGGCCACCCTTGCCGACCTGATGGAGCACGTCCACGGTCCCGACTTCCCCACCCGGGGCATTATCATGGGCCGGGCGGGCATCCGTGCCGCCTACGCCACCGGACGGGGCAAGATCATTGTCCGTGCCCGGCACGAGTTTGAGGAGTTCGGCAAGGACAGAATGCGGATTATCATCACCGAGCTGCCCTATCAGGTGAACAAGCGGATGCTCATCAAGAATATGGCGGAGCAGGTGGAGGACAAGCGTCTGGAGGGTATTTCCGACATCCGGGACGAGTCCGACCGCAACGGTATGCGGATCGTCATTGAGCTGAAGCGGGACGCCAACCCGCAGGTGGTGCTGAACCGGCTGTTTGCCCAGACCCAGCTGCAAAGCTCCTTTGCCATCAATATGCTGGCGCTGGTGAACAACCAGACCCAGCCGAAAATTCTCTCTCTGCGGCACATTCTGGACGAGTACATCGCCTTCCAGGAGGAGCTGATTCTCCGGCGCACCCGGTACGACCTGAACAAGGCGCTGGAACGGGCTCACCTGCTGGAGGGATTGCTCATTGCCCAGGATAACATCGACGAGGTTATCCACATTATCCGCACCAGCTACGACGACGCTCGGGAAAACCTGATGAAGCGCTTCGGTTTGGACGAGGTGCAGGCACAGGCCATTTTGGATATGCGCCTGAAGGCGCTGCAGGGTCTTGACCGGGAGAAGCTGCAAAATGAGTACAACGAGCTGGAAGAGCGGATCGCCTACTTCCGCCGTCTGCTGGAGGACGAGGCGCTGCTGCGCTCGGTGCTCAAGGAGGAGCTGACCGCCATTCGGGACAAGTACGGGGATGAGCGCCTCACCGAGATTCAGGACGTAGAGGACGAGATCGACATCGAAGACCTGATCGAGGAGGAGGAGTGTGTCTTCTCCCTCACCCATGCGGGGTATATCAAGCGCACCCCTGTCTCCGCCTACCGTGCCCAGCGCCGGGGCGGACGGGGGGTCAACGCCCAAAACCTGCGGGAGGAGGACTTTGTGGAGACCTTGTTCACCTGCTCCACCCATGACTTTATCCTCTTCTTCACCAACATGGGCAAGGTACACCGGAAAAAGGGCTACCAGATTTCCGAGACCGCCCGGACGGGACGGGGCACCAATCTGGTGAACGTGCTGCCGTTGGAGAGCGGGGAGAAGGTCACCGCCATGATCCACTGCCGGGAGTTCCGGGAGGACGCTTACCTGATGCTCTCCACCCGAAACGGCACGGTGAAGCGGATCAATCTGGCGGGCATCAACACCGCCCGCAAGGCGGGTATCCGTGCCATTACGCTGGAAGAGGGGGACAGCCTGATTTCCGTCCGGTTCACCATGGATGGGGACGAGATGCTGCTGGCCACCCACGACGGCATGGCCATCCGCTTCCCCATCTCCGACGTGCGGGTGATGGGCAGAGACGCCGTAGGCGTGCGGGGCATTAAGCTGCGCCCCGGCGACTTTGTGGTGGGCACTGAGGTCTGCGGTCACGGCGAGGCGCTGCTCACCATCACGGAAAACGGCTACGGCAAGCGCACCATGGTGGACGATTACAGCTTGCAGGGTCGTGGCGGATTTGGTAATAAAAACTACAATATCACGGAAAAGACGGGCAGCGTGGTGGCAACCGCCATCGTCAAGCCCAGAGATGACGTGCTGATTATCTCTGACGACGGCACCATGATCCGCACCGGAGCCGATCAGATCAGCATTTACTCCCGTGTCACTCAGGGCGTGCGGGTGATGAATCCCGGTCCGGGGTGCAAGGTAATTTCCCTGGCAAAGACCCGGCTCTATGAGATGGAAGAGGCGGAGGAAGCAGGGGAGACGCAGGAAACGGAATGAGGGAGCTCCACCAATAAATACAACACCGGACAGGAAATCCCGTCCGGTGCTGTGTTTTACATGGGTCAATGATTAGGCGTTGGTGTTGTCCGTGCTCTGTGCGGTATTGTCCGCCGGGGCGGTGGGGGCGCTGTTACCGTCGGTGGTCTGGTCATTGCGCTGACCCTTCATGCCGCCGCCGTTCATTCTGCCGCCGTTTTGACCGCCGTCCATCTGACCGCCCATTCTGCAGCCAAAGCCCTCTGCGATGGTGGCGGAGACCGGGCTGCCATTCTCGTCCATGGTAATCATCAGGAAGGTATCCACGCTGACATCGTCGGCGGTGACCGCTGCGCCGTCCTTGGTGATCTGGCTGAGGGTGAGGGTGATGGTCTGGGTGCTGTCATCCTGGGTCATATCCGGCGGTGTCTGCTGGTTGTCGCCGCTGTCGGCGGGGAGGTCAGGGGGTGTTTGCTGGTTGTCGCTGTTGCCGCCGTTGAAGTCGGGGGGATTCATCATCCTGCCGCCGCCCATTCTGCCGCCCATTCTGCCGCCCATCTGCCGCACCTCTACGGTGACGGTATCTCCGTCAATGGCGGTGACACGTCCGAAGGTGCCGCCCTGCTGCTGGAAGTCCTTTCTGCCGCCGGGGGCTGCGTTGGACTGGGTGGTGTTTTCCTGCGTTTGGTTGGTCTGCTGGTCGTTTTGGGTGGTTTGAGGTTCACTTTGGGTGACGGTGGTTTCCGTCTGAGTCTGGGCATCTGTGGCAGTGGTCTGGGTGGTGCCGCAGGAGGCCAGAGAGAGGGTCAATGCCGCCGCAGTGAGCAGGCTCATGGTTTTCATGCTGATGAATTTCATATCAAAACATCCTTTCTGTGTTGAGATGACTGTGCTGTCCCTTTGGACAGCTTCAGTATAAATCCCCACACTGAAAGGACACTGAAAAAAGAATGAAAGATTTTTGAACGGACGAGGAGCGGATTGACCTTTTTCCCCGGATTTGGTAGAATCAGGTCAGCCGCAGCTTTGCGGTCAGGGCATTGCCATATACGATAGGCGGTTTGTCACATCATTCCCGAGAGGGGGTGAATGTCATGCCGATTACGCTGACCTTTCATATTGGTGAAATCACCATTACGATCAGAGTAAAGCGCAAGAACCGCCACTCTGCCAAGTGACGGTTCTTGCTTTGCCGATGAACTGAGTCGGTAAACGATAACCACGAAACGGACAGACCGCATATCGGCAATGCCCGTCTCTATGCTTATTATACCATACCCCGCCCTGCTGTCAAGGTGAAGCGTCGCAGGGCGGATTGACCTTTTCCCCCGGATTTGGTAGAATCAGGTCAGCCGCAGCTTTGCGGTCAGGGCATTGCCGGACAAGTTCAGATGGCGGTCAGCGACACCACCCGGAAGGGGGTGAGCATCATGCCTCTTACTTTGACATTCCATATCTTCGGATGTGTGATTACCATCAGGGTAAAGCGTGAGAACCGCCACTGGGCCAAGTGACGGTTCTCTGATTGCTTTCGCAATACACTGACGTTTTCTTGAGCTGACCGCTTTCCGGCAATGCCCGCTCACAAGACTATTATACCACACCCCGCCCTGCTGTCAAGGCGGAGGGGAAAGGATGGACGAGATGAAACTGCTCTTTACCGATTTGGACGGCACCCTGCTCACCGATGACAAGCGCATCACCCCGGGCAACTACAACGCCCTGATGACCGCACTGGAACAGGGTCACAAGGTGGTGATTACCACCGGACGGCCCCTGAAAAGCGCCAAAATTCAGGCGCAGAAGCTGGGCTTGGACGGCGATGGGTGCTATATCATCGCCTTCAACGGGGCGATTGTCTACGACTGCGGGGCGGAGCAGGTGATCTATGAGCTTCCCCTGCCCCTGCACGCTCTGTACGCTGTGGTGGACGAGTGCAACCGCCGGGGGGTGTTTGTGCAGACCTATGACGACGTGGACGTGGTGGTGGAGCCCCGCAACGCCGGAGAGGTGGTAGAGCGCTACTGCGCTCTCATCGACATGGACTGGCACACGGTGGAGGACATTCGCCGGAATCTGCCCAAAGCCCCCGCCAAGGCGCTGGTGATCGACTTCGCCGGGCGGGAGAAGACCAGCCAGATCGAGCAGTGGATCCGGGATAACCTCAGCGACGAGGCGGAGTGCTTCTTCTCCAGCAAGTTCTATCTGGAGGTAGTCCACAAGGGCATGGATAAGGGTCAGGCGGTGAAAGCCATGTGCCAGCGTCTGGGGGTGGACATCTCGGACGCCGTTGCCGTGGGGGACGAGGCAAACGACGTGTCCATGATCGCCGCCGCCGGGGTGGGGGTTGCCATGTGCAACGGCATTCCCGCCGCCAAAGCCGCCGCCGACTATGTGACGGAAAAGGACAATAACCACGACGGCATTGTGGAGATTGTGGAAAAGTTCATCCTGTAAAAAACCGCCGCTCCAATGGAGCGGCGGTTTTTATGGAAAAATCAACGTGGTTATCCGGATCATTCAGTCTGAACGATATCGGCTCCCTCAGTCACGGCTTTGCCGTGACAGCTCCCTCAGAGAGGGAGCCTCTGGCGAGACCTGTTTGTCTTTCGTCTTTGCCAAAGGCCCCCTCCCAGAGGGGGCTGTCACGAAGTGACTGGGGGAGTTCGCCCGACGAACCGTAATAAACGCCCACCCATCAAAACGGCATAATCACCAGCTGTACCTCCTCCGGCACTTCCTCTCTGGTACACACCGCCAGATGATAGCCGGGCACCGGGAAGTCCACCAGCTGGTTCACACAGCCCTCCCCGGGGTTTTGCGCCTGAAAGGTGCGGGTGTCCCGGCGGATGCCCTCTCCGGTGCATTTCAAAAAGGCTTCTTTTTGCACCCAAAGGTCGAAGAACAAAGACGCTTTCTCTCCCCCGTCAGTGCGCTTGAGCATGGCCTGCTCCTGCTGGGTGAAGCGGCGGGCAACCTTTCCGGGAACCGGTCTGTCCTGCTGGATGTCCACCCCCACCTCCACATCCGCCACGGCGCACACCGCCCACATACCGGAGTGGGAGAGATTAAAGTGAAAGTCCGGGCGGCCCAGCAGATAGGGCTTGCCGTTCTCGTCCCTGTCCCGGCTCACCGGGATGGGAACCTCCCGGCAGTGGCGGTGCACCGAGCGCTGAAACAGAAGCTCCGCCGCAAGGGACAGCATCCGCTGTTGTGGCGGAAGCTGTTGCAGCTGGTACAGCCGGGCTTCCGGGACAGCGCTGGCATAGAGGGAGAGGTCCTGATCCAGCTTCATAATATCCATGGCGTAAATATAGATCATCTCTGCCAGCGCCTCCTTGTGACCGTTCGTCAGTTTTTTTCATTATATGCCTCCCATGCCCGGGTTTCAACTGTGAAAAAGACAGGATTTTTCATGGATCATTCTGTTTTATTTGACCGTTTATGAAAAATATCTTGCATTTCCTGTTATAGCTGGTAAAATTATTTCACCGAGACATGAAGGAGACAGCAAACCATGGTCGTGATACTCAAGCCGGGGACCACGGACAGAGAAGTTGCCCGGATGAAGGCATATTTTGAGGCAAAGCAGTTTCAGGTAGGGGTCACCGTAGGGGTGGACTGCACCATTCTGGGGCTGGTGGGAGACACCACCGCTCTGGACATGGGCAAAATCCAGCAGTTCGACGTGGTGGAGCGGGTGACCCGCATCTCCGAGCCCTACAAGAAGGCAAACCGGAAGTTCCACCCGGAGGATACCGTGGTGGACGTAGGCGGGGTCAAAATCGGCGGCGGTCACTTCGCCGTGATGGCAGGCCCTTGCTCCATTGAGAGCGGGGAGCAGATCGCCCAAATCGCCGCCGACGTGCAGGAGGCAGGCGCTTCCATCCTCCGGGGGGGCGCATTCAAGCCCCGCACCTCCCCCTATTCCTTTCAGGGTCTGGGTCTGCCCGGGCTTGACTTGATGCTGGAGGCGAAGAAAAAGACCGGACTGCCCATTGTCACCGAGCTGGTCAGCCCTCATTACTGCGAAATCTTTGAGGAAAAGGTGGATTTGGTGCAAATCGGCGCACGGAATATGCAGAACTTTGAACTGCTCAAGGAAGCCGGACGGATGACCAAGCCCATCCTGCTCAAGCGGGGACTTTGCGCCACCTGCGAGGAATGGCTGATGGCGGCGGAGTATATTATGAGCGAGGGCAACCAGAAGGTGATTCTCTGTGAGCGGGGCATCCGCACCAGTGAGACCTACACCCGCAATACCCTGGATGTGTCCGCCATTCCGGTCATCAAGCGCAAGAGCCACCTCCCGGTAATCGTAGACCCCAGCCATTCCGGCGGGTACAGCTATCTGGTAGAGCCGCTGAGCATGGCGGCCATTGCCGCCGGGGCGGACGGGTTGATTGTGGAGGTGCACAACGACCCCGCCCACGCCCTGTGCGACGGACAGCAGAGCCTGAATCCGGGACAGTTCCGCCAGATGATGCAGAAGGTGAACAAGGTTGCGGATTTGATGGGGAAACGAGTGGGGGAGTAAGAGGGTTTCTGTGGATTTCCTATGATGGTTATCCATTTGAGTCAGCTCGTAAATGTGCAATTCTGTTGGAAAAACAGGTTGACTTAGAAGAATATGATAATCTTTCGTACGGGGCGGCG
>ATWA01000075.1 GCA_000421005.1 Clostridiales bacterium NK3B98 | reverse complement strand
CCCCCTCTTTGAGTGAGCCCGTCTTGAAAACGTGCCAGTGGCACGTTTTAGGGCGAGTGGGATAAAGTGCGAAGCACAACCTCTGCGGAAGGCTGTCAGCGTAGCTGACTGGGGGAGCCCCTCAGCTGACTCAAATGGATAACCAAAAAAGTAATTATGAGCAGAAAGGTCAGACATCCCATTTTCCCCGCCGCTGCCTTTCTGCATTTCTGTCCCTGCGCCGGGGTACTCCTTTGCACAATACCACACACCGGAGGTCAAAACGATGTTACCCAGAGTGTCTCATTCTTTGCGCCGCATCCTGTCTATTGTGTTATGTCTGTCTCTGTTCGCCGCATTGCTGCCCCTGTCTGCCCGGGGCAGGGAGGATGTGAAGAAAGTCCGGGTGGGCTGGTTCGAATCCTCCTTTCATATCACCGACCCCTCCGGGCGGCTGTCCGGCTATGCCTACGACTATCAGGTAAGAATCGCCGCCTATACCGGCTGGGAATACGAATATGTCCACGGAAGCTGGCCTGATCTGATGGATATGCTGGAACGGGGAGAAATTGACCTGATGTCTGACGTGTCCTACACCCAGGAGCGGTCGGAGCGGATGCTCTTTTCCAGCCTGCCCATGGGAACGGAGGAATACTATCTCTTTGTTGCGCCGGGGAATCAGGAAATCACGCCGGTGGACAAATCCTCCCTCAACGGCAAGCGGGTGGGGGTCAATCAGGGCAGCGTACAGGCGGACCAGTTTGCCAAGTGGGTGCAGGATAACGGCGTATCCATCCAAACCGTTGAAGTGAATTGCAGCGAGGAAGAGTCCATCGCCATGCTCAACAGCGGAGAGCTGGACGCCTATGTGACCGTGGACTCCTTCATCTATCCGGACGATGCCATTCCGGTTTTCAAAATCGGCTCCTCTGACTTTTTCTTTGCGGTGAGCAATGACCGCTCGGACTTACTGGCAGAACTGGACGCCGCCATCAGCCGGATTCAGGACGAGGACCGCTACTATAACATGCAGTTGTTCGAGAAGTACTTCAAGCGCAAGGGAGCCAGCGCTTACCTCACCTCCACCGAGCTGGACTGGCTTGCCCGGCACGGCACCATCCGTGTGGGGTATCAGGACGATTATTTGGCCTTCTGCGGCACAGACAAAACCACCGGCGAATTTACCGGCACCCTGAAGGACTATCTGGATTACGCCGCAGACTGCACCGCCAACGCTCATCTGAGCTTTTCCACCACCGCCTATCCCACTGCCGCCGCCGCCATGGAAGCGCTGCAAAGGGGAGAGGTGGACTGTGTGTTCCCCGCCAACCTCAGCGCCTACGACAGTGAACGCTCCAATATAGACATCACCTCTCCGGTTATCAGCACCGACCTGTATGCCGTGGTACGCCTGACGGACCAGCGGTTTTTCTCCCAGCGGGAGCATGTGGTGGTGGCGGTATGCCAAGGGGATGTCAATCTGGATGCGCTGCTGATGGACTACTATCCCGACTGGCAGAAGATCTATTTCCCCCACATGGAACAGTGTCTCAAAGCGGTGGGGGACGGCATGGCGGACTGTGTGCTCATTAGCAACTACCGCTATAACAGCATTGCCCGCCTGTGCGAGCGGTACCACCTGACCACCTTCACCACCGGAAATGAGGCCGATTATTCCTTCGCCGTCACCCGGGGAGACACCGAGCTGTATTCCATCCTCACCAAAACGGTGGGACTTGTGCCAGACACCGCCGTCAATGCCGCATTATCCTATTACATCACCGAGGAAGCCCGGATCACCGTCAGCGACTTTGTGGCGGACCATTGGATTATCATTTCTGTGGTAATAGGCATTCTGCTTGCCGTCATTCTGGCACTGATGATCCGGAGCATGAAGGCGGAGCGCCGGGCGGAGGCGCTGATTCGTGCCACCGAGACGGACGATCTGACCAGCCTTTACAACCGGGACTTCTTCCTGCAATACGCCAACCGCATCTATCGGGAGCACCCGGACACCCCCATGGACGCCATCGTTCTCAATCTGGAACAGTTCCACTCAGTAAACGCCCTGAAGGGAAGACAGTTCGGCGACGATGTGCTGCGTGCCATGGGCAGCGAAATCTTCGCCTTCGCCAAAAGCGCCAAAGGAATTGCAGGGCGGTTTGAGGCGGACCGCTTTGACATCTACTGTCCCCATCGGGAGCACTATCAGCCCCTCTACGAACGGCTTCAGCAGCGACTGAATACCGTAGGCCCTCACGATAACCTCAGACTGCGTATGGGTGTGATGCCCTGGCAGCAGGGTATCGAGCCAGTGGTGCTGTTCGACCGGGCAAGGACTGCGTGCAGCATGGCAAGAGGCAATTACAAGGAGCATCTCATCGTCTTTGACGAGACCCTGCGGCATCGTGAAGCTTATGAGCAGCGCCTGCTCAACGACCTGCACCGGGCGCTGACCGAGTATGAGTTTGACGTATACTACCAGCCCAAGTTCAACATTCAGTGCGACCCGCCCCGGCTGTCCAGTGCAGAGGCGCTGATCCGCTGGCGACATCCGGAGCTGGGATTGATTCCCCCCTCCGACTTTATCCCCCTCTTTGAGCGCAACGGGCAGATCTACCAGCTGGATCAATACGTCTGGGCGGAGGCTGCCCGGCAGATCGTGGCATGGCAGGCGCAGTACGGGGTATTTCTCCCTGTCTCTGTCAACCTGTCCCGGGTGGACATCTTTGAAGCGGATCTGGAATCGGTGCTGGATGAAATCCTGAACCACAACGGCCTTGGCTACGATGCCCTCAAGCTGGAGGTCACCGAGTCCGCCTATACGGAAAATGCCGACCACGTCATTCAGGTGGTAAAACGGCTGCGCCGCAAGGGCTTCCAGGTGGAAATGGATGACTTTGGCACCGGCTATTCCTCCCTGAATATGCTCTCCTCCATGCCTATCGACGTGCTGAAAATGGATCAGGTCTTTGTACGCAATATCGGCCACAACGAAAAGGATATTCAGCTTGTTGCGCTGATCTTGGAAATCGCCAAAAGCCTGAAAATCCCGGTGGTGGCAGAGGGTGTGGAGACGGAGGAACAGCTCAGGCTGCTGAAATCTCTGGGCTGTGAGCTGGTGCAGGGCTACTACTTCTCCCGCCCCCTCCACGCCTCGGAGTTTGAAACCACCTTTATCCGGAAACTGCATTCCGCTGCGTCTGTCACCGCACAGGACAGCGGCAGGGAGGTGGCAGAGCCATGTACTCCCTGAGAACGAGAATCACCCTTCTCACCCTGTGTATGTCCACGCAATTTAACGCATTTCATTTGAAAAACGCCCGGAACGATTTCGTTCCGGGCGATTTTTGGTATGGCGCTGACTTCCTGACGAACCAGCCATATGCCAAGCAAAAGAGTGGCAAGTGAAAACGCTTTACAGGCATTGCGAGAAAACGAATTGTGCATATGCACACACCAAAATTGGCGAATGCCAAAAAAGTTCGCAAAATGCAAAAATTTCTCTTGTCAACTCGGTGTGCATATGCTAAACTGAATGCACAATGCACAAAGTGTAACTGTAAGTACTAAAAGAAACGAAAGGAGAGACTATGAAACGATTGATTTGTCTAGCACTGGCCTTTCTTTTCCTGCTTTCCGGGTGCGGAGCAGCCTCCGATACCACGGATGCCGCCCCAGCGCCGGAGCAGCAGGAAACCGGGCAGGAGCAGCCACCGGAGGAAGGCCGGGAAGAGGTTACGATTTTCCCGAAAACAGATGCATTTATCGGCGATACCATGCCTTATTATGAGGATGGCACCATGAATGTCTTCTATCTGGCCGATCAGAGAGACGGCAAGACGGGCTACCATCCCTGGGGGCTAATCCGCACGAAGGACTATTGCTCCTATGAGGATATGGGCATTGTCATTCCCTATGGCGAGACCATCCACGATCAGGACATCGCACTTGGCACCGGATGCGTCATCAAAGACCAAAACGGCGGCTACCACGCCTTCTACACCGGACACAATGACCATTTCTCTCCCAAAGAGGCGATTATGCACGCCACCAGCAGCGACATGCTCAACTGGACCAAGGTACCGGAGGACACCTTCATCGCCACCGATGCCTACTCTCTGGAAGACTTCCGTGACCCGTATGTATTTTATGTGGCGGAGGAGCAGTGCTATTGGATGCTGGTGGTCACCCGCAGCGAGGGCACCGGCGTGATTGTAAAGTACACCTCTAAGGATCTGAGCAAGTGGGAGGACGGAGGCATCTTCTTCACCGACGACATGGGCTACGGCACCAACATGGAGTGTCCCACCCTGCTCCAGTTTGGCGGCAAGTGGTATCTCACCTTCTCTGACCAGTGGCCGGACCGTGTGGTACACTACCGGGTCAGTGATTCCATTCACGGACCCTTTACCAAACCAGAACAGGATACGGTGGACGGCAGCGGCTTTTACGCCGGACGGCTGGAGACGGATGGGGAGCACCTTTATGTAGTAGGCTGGAACGGCACCAAGGTTGACCATCTGGACGAGAATGACTACGACTGGGCGGGCAACATGGTGATCCACCAGCTCTCCCAGCAGCCTGACGGAACCCTCAAGCCCATCCCCAACGAGAAGGTGGTGGAGATTGTCAGCCACCCCCTGACGCTGGAGCCGGTGGTGATGACCGACACCGTTCAGGCGGATGGCAGCACCTTCACCATGGCAGGCGATCAGTACGAGCTGGTGCAGTTTGAAGCGCTGGACGGCTCCACCCGTCTGGAGGCGGACATCTCCGGTTGGAAAGAGGACGGGCTGTTCGGCTTCTCCTTCGCCCCGGATATGGAAAACGTAGGCCCCATGAACTATGTGTTCAACATCAAGGAAAACCGCATCGAGTTCTATAACACAGACAACATTGTGGAGTCGGACGCTCAGTCCTTTATGGACTACGACTTCACCGGCAAGGACAGCGTACATGTGACCATGTTCATCGGAGACGGCGTTGCCACCATCTATGTGGACAACGAAGTGGCGCTCACCGCCAGAATGTACCGCTCTCAGGGCACCAACTGGCAGCTTTTCGGCGTCAATTCCGGCGTAACATGGAGCAATGTCTCCATCTACGGATAATCACAGGGGGAAACCGATTATGGAAACAAAGAAAAAGGTTGCAGGTCTGGCAGGGCTCTCCCTTCGCACCAAAATAGCAGCCGGAATCGGTGCGCTGGTGGTAGCAGGCGGCGGCATTGCCGCAGCCACCATCGGACTGGGCTCCATGGGGGGCGGTGTAGTCGCTCCCGCCGTTGAGAACGCCGACTCCGTTACGCTGGCAAAGATTCCCGCATTTTGGCCCTCCGCCTTTGCCTCGGAGCAGTATGAAGAGCCGCCCTTTGTGGACGACCCAAACCGTACCAACAACGCATTCAACGTGCAGGACTTTGGAGAGCAGGGAAAGAACGGCTGGTTCTACCGCTATGGCGACTCCCAAAAGCCCCACCGCTCCAAGCAGATCACCCAGTTCAGCGACGGGAAGTATTTCCAGCCCGGTGCCAACGGTCTGGAGATCAAGCAGACCTTCGTCCATACCTCTCAGGAGGCCGCTCCCATCTATGAGTGGCGGGTGGCGCAGGACGGAGCGGTGAACGTGGCTGTGACCTATGTGAAAAACGTCAACGGCGACAAAAACCCCAGCTATCCCGACGGTGTGCAGATCATGGTCTATCAGGGTGAGAATCTGCTCAAGCTGGAAAACGTGGACATCAGCACCACCACCGAAAATCTGGCTCAGATCTTCGTGGATGATCTTCCGGTGACAAAAGGGGAGAGCCTCTACTTTGCGGTGGACCCCCGTGCCAACAATGCCTTTGACGGCGGCAGCCTTTACATCAATATCTCTGATGTGAACGCAGCCGTCCCGGCTATGGCAAGCGCCTCCGGACGACGCGACAACAACGCCAACAGCCAGACCGACTTTGGCGCACAGGGCAGTAACGGCTGGCTCTATCTCTATGGCACTCAGCCGGACAACTGCAAGCCGGTGTCCCACGAGAACAACGGGGAATACATCAACGCCACTTCCCCCAATCTCTCCATCTCTCAGGGCTTCATCCATCCCGCCATCAACGACAATGCGGTGCTGGGCTGGGTTCCTGC
Organism: Clostridiales bacterium NK3B98; assembly: GCA_000421005.1. Lineage (GTDB taxonomy): Bacteria > Bacillota > Clostridia > Oscillospirales > Oscillospiraceae > Onthomonas. The sequence goes on along the minus strand of ATWA01000075.1, from coordinate 4,031 downwards.
GGTAAACGGCAACGTTGACCTTCGCATCAAGTACACCAAATTCGAGCAGCATGACGGCAACCCGGACTTCCCCGACGGCGTGAAGGTAAAGGTGTACAAGAACAACGAGCTGCTCTATGAACAGCATGTGGATGCCCCTGCCGAAGGGGAGAACAAGATCAAGTTCCGCATCCCCAAGCTTGCAGTTACCACCTCGGACATGCTCTACTTCATGGTGGACGCCGAGGGCAACGCATCCTATGACGGCGGTGCCTTTGATGTGACTGTCATTGACATCCGTGGCGCAGAGGACGAGAGCGATGTCAGCGTCGACCTGCCTGAGACCCGTCAGAATTTCGCTGATGTGAATGCTGACTTTGGCGAGCAGGGCAGCAACGGCTGGATCTTCCAGAGCGGCTACGAAGACGACCCCTTCCATGCCTACAACATGACCTCCTTTGACCAGAAGGAAGACCGCTACTTTGAGAGCAGCTATCTGGAGATCAAGCGGGACTATGTGAACCCCGGCGAGCATGGCCGAAGCGCGGTCATCAAGTGGCGGGTGGCACAGAACGGCAAGGTGAAAATTGACGCCTCTTATACCAAGCTGAAAAACGAGGACGCCAACCCCGCATGGCCGGACGGCACCCGTGTCTCCCTCTACTATAACGATACCCTTTTGAGCCAGCAGACCTTTGCCCCTGAGGTGAGCAAAGAGGTGACCAAGCGGCTGGATGTGTCCTCGCTCAGTGTCAGCCGCGGCGACTACATCACCATGGTCATCAACGGTCTGGACAATATCGCCTATGACGGCGGCAAGTACCAGTTTGTCATCTCCAGCCTCAGCGGTCTGGTGGGCGATACTGAGGACGATGTGAACGCCACCTACGACGGAAAACGGGTGAATTTTGCCTCCACCATGGACGACTTCGGCAAGCAGGGCTATAACGGCTGGTACTATCAGTATGGCTATTATGACGACCCCTTCTTTGCTGTCAACGTGGAGCGCAGTGAGAACGGCGAGAAGTACCTCACCAGCGACGGCATTGAGATCAAAAAGGACTACATCGTCCCCGCCAACAAGGGACGTTCCGCCAACGTGAAGTGGATTGTGGCGGAGAACGGCAGAATCAACATTGATCTGGAATATACCAAGCTGAAAAATGAGGATGCCAACCCCTCCTGGCCGGACGGTGTCACGGTTTACCTGATGCACGACAACACCGTATTGAGCAAGGAATACTTTGCCCCCCTTACCGGGCGTGAGGTGACCAAGAGCCTGTCTGTGGACAACGTCAAGGTGTCCAAGGGTGACGCCATCACTATGATCGTGGATCCCGGTGAGAACAGCGCCTATGACGGCGGCAAGTATATGTTCGTCATTGAGGATGCGAACAAGACCCCCAAAGTGAAGGTTGGCAGCTATGATAATTCCACTTCTCTGGTGGAGCTGCCCTCTGTGGAGCAGGGTACTGACGGATGGTGGTTCCTGGAGGGCACCTCTCCCGCCGATGCCAAGGTACTGACCAAGCTGAACAGCGAGGGCACCGGCTACGCCTCCCGGCGCACGGAAGGTCTGGAAATGCAGACAGGATTTGTCCACACCGGCGCCACCCGTGATCCCATCTACCAGTGGGTAGTGGGCAAAAACGGCAAGATCGACGTGGCAGGCGAGTACATGAAGTTTGGTCAGGAGGACACCAACCCCGACTGGCCGGACGGCGTTACCGTGAAGGTCTGGCTGAACAGCAAGGTGCTGGGCAGCAAAAAGGTGAATGTCCTTCGGGGTGACGGCAATAACAACGTGATCTCCTTCGCCTTTGATGCACTGCAAGTGAAGCGAGGCGACAAACTCAGCTTCCAGATCTGCGCAGACGATAATTTTGCATGGGATGGCGGCAAGCTGAGTGTGGCCATTGATCCCACCGCTTCTCCCAACCTGAAGCCGGGCAAGGACAATAATACCTCCCTCCGCGCCCTTTCCGACCAGCGCAAGCAGGGCGAGGACGGCTGGTACTTTATGGAAGGCACCAAGCCTGCCAACGCCAAGCTGCTCACCCGGTTGAACGATGACAAGTCCGCTTATCTCTCCCGCAAGACGGATGCCTTGGAGATGAAGAAGGACTATGTCCATCCCGGCGCAACCCAGGATCCCATCTACCTGTGGGTGGCGGCCAAGAACGGCAAGGTGGATATCTCCGGCGCTTACACCAAATTCGGACAGAATGCCGACAACGCCAACTATCCCGACGGCGTCAGTGTGAAGATCTGGCTGAACAACAAGGCGCTGGCCACCAAGAAGGTAAAGGCGCTCCGGGGTGATGGAAACGACAATGTATATTCCTTCAGCTTTGACGCCCTCAGTGTCAAGCGGGGCGACAAACTCAGCTTCCAGATCTGCTCGGACAAGAACTTTGCCTGGGACGCAGGACGTCTGGATGTTGCCATTGAGGAAACCAACGAAACCAAGCTGGTTCCCGGCGACGACAACAACACCGCCCTGTCCGCACTGGAAGGGCTGAAGCAGGGGACAGACGGCTGGTACTTCATGGAAGGCACCAAGCCCGCCAACGCCAAACTGCTCACCCAGCAGACGGAGGACAAGCAGGGATATGTCTCTCTGAAAACCAGTGGTCTGGAAATGAGAAAAGACTACGTCCACACCGGCGAGACGCAGGATCCCATCTATCAGTGGATGGTTGCTGAGGACGGACAGGTGGACGTGGCAGGCACCTATCTGAAGTTTGGTCATCAGGACCCCAACCCCGATTGGCCGGACGGCGTGACCGTAAAAATCTGGCAGAATGACAAACAGCTCAAGAGCATCAAGGTCAATGTGCTTCAGGGCGACGGCAATAACAACGTAATCGCCTTCAACTTTGACAAGCTGAACGTCAAGCGGGGCGACAAGCTCAGCTTCCAGATTTGCGCCGACAAGAACAACGCATGGGACGGCGGACGGCTCAGCGTGGCCATTGAAAAGACGACCACCCTCAACCGCACCCCTGGTGATGACAACAACTCGGTTCTGGCTGACATCCCCTCCATGGAGCAGGGCACAGACGGCTGGTGGTTCATGGAAGGCACCAAGCTGGACAATGTGAAACCCCTCACCAATCTGGACGGCGACGCTTACAAGTCCACCAAGGACGACTCCCTTGAGATGAAAAAGGACTATGTCCATCCCGGTGCGGTACAACATCCCATCTATCAGTGGGTAGTCAAAGATGACGGCAAGCTGGACGTAAAGGGCAGCTATGTCAAGTTCGGTCACAACGACGGCAACCCGGATTGGCCGGATGGCATTACCTTCACCATCTATCAGAACAATGACCAACTGTTCAAAAAGCAGGTAAAAGCGCTGAAGGGCGACGGCAACGACAACACCGCCACCTTCGACTTCAAGGATCTCACCGTAAAGGCGGGGGATATCTTCAGCTTTGAAATTGACCCGGGCGACAATAACGCATGGGATGCCGGCAGGCTGAATGTCACCATTGGCAAGGAGCCTGAAATTGCGGAGGTGGAGCCTGACCCCAACCGGACCAATAACGCCAATCTGGCCAACGACTTCACCGACAAGCAGGGCAATAACGGCTGGTACTACGGCTCCTGTGACTGGGACAGCAAGAACTTCACCAAGATTCCCTACGACGCAGACAATGAGCGCTACTTCAACAACAGCAAGCCGGAGCTGAAAAAGGACTTCGTGGAGCCGGGGAACGGTAGAAACGCCGCCTACAAGTGGGTAGTAGCTGAGGACGGCACCATCAAGGTGAGCGGCGAGTATGTGAAATTTGCCAACGCTGACGATTCCAGCGCCAACGGCGTGAGTGTCAGAATCTTCCTCAACGGCACAGAGAAGAAGTGGATGGGCAATCATGTCCAAGGCAATTTCTCCGAAGAGCGGAAGGAGACCTTTGAGGAAACGTATGAGGTAAAGAAGGGCGACGAGCTGATCTTTGCAATCAACCCCGAGGGCAACGACAGCTATGACGGCGGCAGATTGTCTGTGACCATTGAGCCGGTGCAGTCAGAAGAGCCTGAGGAGC
>ATWA01000074.1 GCA_000421005.1 Clostridiales bacterium NK3B98 | reverse complement strand
CTGGATTTCCCTCTTTTTTTACTGTTCTTTTTGGCTTTTCTCTGTGGATAGTTTTCAACTATTTGCTTCAGATAGAAAATACGGAAACTCTAAATGAATATGGAACACAGTTGGATTTTGATTCTGGCGATGATCGGACACATTCTTTGCGTATACTGCGACAGGCTCATTCTCTGTACGCCCGGCGGTCAATTCAGTTTTTCCGATATGAAGGACAACAAAAGGATGGCGAGGCTTTTCACAGCAATGCCGGAAAGCTCCCCGCTGCGTTCAATCGTTCTCGGTACGCTGGCTATGTTTATGCAGTTCTTCGGATACCTTGCCCTTGGGATCTGGATGCGTCCGTATTCCTCCCTTTGGGCGAACATAATGATTGTCAGCGCAGCAATGATCTATACCTTCGGTTTGGCGCATCACATACTTGGCTGTGCGGCGGAATGGATCTATATCAAAAGCGATCATACCGAAGCAGGACGGAAGCTGACCTCCGATTTCTTCAGTAAAACCTCGGCGGTGATGGTCGGCTGCTACGCAGGCATCATCCTATTCTCGCTCGCGCATTTCGTACCGGTTGTGATGGGAATGACGCCGCTTCCTGCGTGGACCTGCGTATTCAATCTTCTGCCGCTGTTTCTTGTTCAGGCGCCGTTCCACATTCCGGGTGCTGGAAATATTGCCGGTGCGGTGATGTACCTTGGTTTGTCTATTCTGTTTTTGATTTGAGCTCAATGTCTAGGGAACCGCTGAACAAATCAATCTTCGGCATCTGAGCGGTCTGTTTTCCGCCATCCGGATCTAAAATCCCTTGAAATACGTCAAGATTCACAGCACTGCGGCGCTGTGGCAACCGCAGATATGCCCTTCACAGCCACGCACAACCCCCTGAGCCGAAGCCCAGGGGGTTGTCGTTGTCTAACAGAACGATTACTTCTTCAGTCTGCGTCCTGCTTTTCTGTTGTCGGTGCGGTTGTTCTTCCGCTTTTTACCGCTCAGCGCCAGTGCGCCCAGTCCGGCAGCGGATGCGCCTGCCAGAGTGAACCAAGTCCCCAGCATGGTGACATCTCCGGTCTTGGGGCTGCTCTTCTTGCCAGAAGACTTCTTTGCAGTGCTGGTCTTGGTGTTGTTCTTCTTGGTGGTATCCTTCTTAGTGTCGTCCTGCTTAGTGTCATCCTGCTTAGTGTCATCCTTCTTAGTGTCGTCCTTCTGAGGCTCGTCCTTCTTAGTGTCGTCCTTCTGAGGCTCGTCCTTTACCTCGGTATCCTCGTAGCCGATGGCGTAGGTAGAGAACAGGCTGGACTTTGCTTCCAGCGTGCCGCCGGTGGTGGAAACCATAGAAGTTGCCTTGCCGTCATGGACACGAATCAGATAGAAGGTACGCTCCACGTCAGAACCGTTCGTTTTCAGCTTTTCAGGAATGCTGATCTTCAGGGTGATGTCGCTGGCAGCGTTGGTGATCTGTCTGGCGTCACGGTTGCCTACCTTCAACCACAGGGTCAGGTCAAGATACTGTCCGATCTTGCCATCCTTCAGGAAGCTCTCTGCCAGCTTCTTGTCCGCTGCGGCAACCTCGCTGTCCTCCAGCTCGTCCACCAGAACATAGACCGTGGTGGGAACACCGTTGTTGTAGTCCTTCAGCTCGTCCTCGGTGAGCAGCTTTTCTGCAGACTCCTGATCCAGCTCGATCTCCAGCCGGCTGTCATCACCTTCGGTGGTCACGGTCAGAGCAGCCTCACCCAGAGCCTTCACCGTCAGCTTACCGTCCACATAGGTGATCTCATAGTTCTCAGAGGTCAGTCCGCTGGGAGTGATGGTGTACTCGCCGGAGTTGTCTCCCTGCTTGTAGTTGTAGGCATAGCTCAGCTCGCCGGTGAGAACCTTCTCGTCCTCGCCCTCCGCAAATCCGTCATACTTCACGCCGTCATTGGCAGGAGCCTCGCCGTAGGCGATGGTCTTGTCCTTTGCGGTAATAGTCAGAGGAGCCTTGCCAACCGACACAGATACGTCGATATGTTCCAGTACATTGTATTGCTCCGTATCTGCAGGTGTATAGGTTGCCGGGAAGGTTTTTGTTCCGGGGTTGCCCACGCTTACAGCGCTGTTTTCCCACGTCCAGCCGTCGGGCAGGGTCACATCAGCCAGCTTATCTCCATAAACTGCGGTCAAACCGGTGGGAACCGTATAGGTCGGATCTGTCTTCGCTACAGTTTTTGAGCCAAACCCTACAATTCCGGCTTTGAGCATCCACTCCCGCAGGTCAGAGCCGTCACCGTTGTAATAGACACTGTGGTATTTGGAGCTTCCACTCTCGTCGGCGCCAAGCGCCTGTCGAACCTGAGACAAAGTATCGGAGATTGCGGTGCGGTTGCGTTCCAAAATGGTTTGGAACGTATTGGAGGACATCACTGCTTCCGTCTGCGCCTGTGCGTTCGCCTCAGCGGACTCATTCACAAACTTGCCGGCGTAACGCTTTTCAGCCACATCGGCTCCAGCCACTTTCTGGCTGGCATCGGTATTGTAGTAGCACTGCCGATGCTCGGAGGCACTGGCAGCCATACCTACGAAGCCGCCCAGATACATACTATACTTGCTGACAATCTCCACGTCACCCTTCGCATAGCAGTTGATACAGATACCGCCATCCAGCGCAACAAATCCGCCTGCTTCGGCCCGGTTGGTCTGGTCGGCGTCAGCATGAACATTTCCAAGGGTATAGGAATTCACGATCGTAGCCCGGTTGGTGACGCCGGACATACCCGCCGCATAGCTGTAATTCTTCCCAGACCACGCTGTGGTGTCCACATCCGTCCAGCTATTGGTGACACTGCCGTACATCAGGCTGCCGGACAGGCCTCCGGAGTAGGCAAAGTCCTCCGTAGAGCGGGAATCAATGATTCCCGTCACAGAGCAGTTGTCAATGGTAAAGCCGCCCTGTGCGTTACCCACTAAGCCGCCAATGTAGCTGCGCCAGCGATTTTCTGTGTAAAACGCCGCATCCTGTATCCGAATGTTTTTCAGGGTTGCACGATAGCCGTTTTCCGGAAGCTCATTTCCTTCGTAGTCTCCTTGGACGATGCCAAACAGACCCATATAATTTCCGGACGCAGGAGCGGTGCTGCTTCCCGCCTGCAAGCCCTTGATGGCATGGTTGTCACCATCGTAGCTGCCCCGGAAGGGATAAAGTGCCACCACATCCTGACCAAATCCGTCTCCATCCGCATCGGCAAAGATACCCCACCCGATGGGACTCCAGTCCTCGCTGGAGACAGTAATGTCTTTGGTCTGTTTGAAATAACTGCCCTTCCAGTCAACGTCCTCGTTAATGGATGCCGCCAGATAGCGCAGCTGCGCCTCGTTCTCAATCTGATAGGGGTCGCTTTCTGTGCCGCTGCCTTGGAAGACGGATGGATCAGCGGGGTAATAGTTGGTCGTGTCGCCGTAGAGTGCCTTGAACTTTGCGCGGGCAATCGCCTGATCATAGGCTTCTCCGCTATTCTGGCCAGAAAGAATCTGCGTTTGCGTGATTTGACCGTTCTGGACGGTGATGGCAACGATGACGCTCTTATCGTTGGAGCGACCATACCATGTACCGTCCTGCATGGCAGCTTCCGGCTCTTCTGCGATGTTCTTCTCGACTTCAGGCTGGACATAGGTGATGGTGGCTTTTTCACTGCCCAATACCGCCTGTCCGTCTTTTACAGTCCACTTCTTCAGTGCGTTAGTGGGCAGGCCGTAAATCCCTTCCACGTCGATGGGGAATTTTTCAAATGACGAATTTAAACCGTCAGCAACCTTCTGTGCGTCTGTAGCCGGGTGATACCCGTTGTTGTTTTCAATCAGGGAACCGGGGAACTTGAAGCCCCACTCGTCGCTCACGCCGCCGGCTACTGTTTCGCCGAAGGGATCCACAGGGGAAACCGTTCGACCGTCAATGACCATGCGTGCGTCCTGATTGTACCAGCAGTTGTAGACCTTGGCGATGCCGGTTACCCAGCCGGTGATCACGCCGGTGTCGATGGAGTATTCCAGCGCTTCTACGCCGCCCTGCCCGTAGCAGTTGACGATATAGCCGCCGTTTACCGCTGCAATGTTGCCAACACAGGCCATTCCCTCAATGTCGTACTGGGTATTCCGGTAGCCGCTGCCGGTGACGTTGCCCAACGCATAGCTGTTTGCCACCAGACCACGGTTGAGCAGTCCCACCATGCCTCCGACCTCTGCCAATTGCCCGGACAGTTCACTTGCGTTCATAGTCACGTTGGTCATGGTATTGATAATGGAGCCCTTGAACATGTGACCCACAACACCCCCCACGAAAGAGGTGCCCTTATCGGTGACGTGGGTGATTGTTCCCTGAACAACGCAATTATCAATATTTGCGCCGTGATAGTCGCCTTCCGTTTCGGATCCGCTCATGCGGCCGGCAATTCCGCCTACATAGGCGCTGCCGGGGCTGTGGGTAAAGATTGCTACCTTGTCCAGCGTCAGATCATGGATGGATGCCTTCTCGTTGATCCAGCCAAAGAGACCGATATAGGCGTTTTCTCCGTTCAGGGCGAGGGGGGATTCTTCACTGCCCTCAGTCAACCCGGAGATCGTTTTGCCATTGCCGTCAAAGTCGCCGTTAAAGCGGTAGAAGCTGCCGCCGATGGGAGACCAGTTCTCTCCGGAGAGGTTAATATTCTCGCCCAGTTGGATATACTGCCCCGTATAGTCGATCTCGCTGCTGAGAGAGGCGGCAAAGGCGGTCAGTTGATCCCGGGTCATGATGATGTAAGGGTCAGATTTGGTTCCTGTGCCGCTGGCAAAGATGCCGCTGTCAATGTCGTCGGGGATCCAGATGGTGTCAGTGAGAATTACCTTGCCGTCCTTCTCTGTCCACTTACGCAAAGCGAGAGAAGGCTCGTTCAGCGCTTCATTGACAGCTTTGATGTTGTGATTGAGGGTGTCGGCAAAGGTTTTGGCTGCCATATCTGCCTTTGTCATGCCTACACAGCTCTCTGCTTTGATCGTGCCCAGATTCTCACCGAAAGCCACGGTCTCAGCGGCAGCTCCATCCACCTTCAAAGCTGTATCTGATGCGTAGTATACCAGCTCTCCGGAGGAGCTGCCAGCTAACTGTCCGGCGATGACGCCGCCTCTGCCTGCTGCGGGGGCGTTTACCGTACCAGTGGCATAGATATTATAGCTCTTGCTGGAGAGCATTCCAACAAGACCTCCTGCATATCCGTCCTGCTTGTCATTGGTCGCCTCGGCGTTGCCAAATGCGGCGCAGTTAGCCAAAACGGTATTGTTGCCGGTCATACCCGCAATGCTGCCGGCATAGGCAGAATTCCAGCTTCCTTTTGTCTCGGCATAGGCATCCGCAAAGGATACACAGTTGATAATGGCCGATCTGGTAAACGCCCGGCCAAGAATACCACCGGCAAAGCCCTGTCCGTCAGAGGCATTAACCGTAATCTTACCGCTGACGGAGCAGCCATCTACCACAGAAGCCCGAGGGGAAGCGCTCTGTGTGTCACCAGCGATTCCTCCTGCACGGATATTTGCCCAGCTCCCAGTCTCTTTGGCATTGATGCTCACGTCCGTCATGACCACATTGCTGACCCTTGCGGTTCCGCCCAGGGTAGAGAACAGGCCGAGATTTGCCTCTGCGTTGTACTCCCCAGAAATCTTCATATCGGTGATGGTATGATTCCTGCCGTCGAAGATGCCCGCAAAGAGCTTTGTCTTGTTCGAGGAGGCTTTTCCCTCCGCTCCGATGGGATTCCAGTTGTCGATTCCGCTCAGGTCAATGTCAGCGGCAAGAACCACATTGGCCTTGGTGTATGCCTCATCACCTTCGTCGACCTTGGCCGCAAAGGTCTGAAGCTGGATGGCATTGTAGATCACATAGGGATCCTGCTCCATGCCGGAGCCCACAAGATCGGCAGACGCTTTGTTCAATGCGTCAGCTACCGCCGCTTTGATGCCGTCGCTGCTGAGGGTTGCGCCGGAAACACCATCTACTTTGTCAGCGGAATTTTTCCCCACAAACTGCTCCAGCATCGCAACAGCCTTTTCCCAATAGGAAGGGGTCTCGTTCTGGGAAACTACTGTGACATTCTTGATCGTGTTATCCGCAACCTCTACAGAAACGGTGATGCTTCCATTTCTGCCTTCTCCTGTACCAGTATATGTACCGCTGGACAACGCCCGGCCATTACTCTGGCTGGCTTTGGCAACGGTGTAGCTATAGGTCACGCCGTCCTTCTTTTCAGAGACATTTGCCAGCTCGTTCGCCTCTCCGGCTTTGACCTCATCGGTATAGGCATTTGGAGTATAATCCTTCGCCAGTGCGTAGTTGTAGAGCGCACTGTCACCAATCGCCTCCGTGAAATAACCGCCGGTAATGTCATATTTGGCATAATTGTCGGTTTTGTCACTGGGTACACCGCCGACCAATGCGCCGTTGAAATAACCGCCGGAGATGGTAACTGCAGGCGTGCTCTTGTATCGATTTCCTCCCGCATTTACCGAACCTGTCTCACCGGAGATAACAGGCTCGCCGGCGATACTCAGCGTGTTATTCGCCGAATTCTGAATCGTAACGCCATAGGTCTTTCCTGTGATTCTGCCGCCGGTAATCGTTCCGGTATTGCCGCCCTGAAAATAGGCGATGGCGGGACCGGTCTTGTTCTCCAGCGTACCGCCTGAGACGGTCATCTTGTTGTCCATCTCCAAATAAATGGCATACGTTCTGTTATTTCCGGTCACGGAAATCGAGCCGCCGGAAACCTCAATCTCATGACCGGTTGCACCCATTTCAACCGTCTGAATGCCGTAAGCATCGCTGCCGCTTACTGTGATAGAACCGCCGGACATAATGGCCTTCTGGTTTTCACCCGCCAGATAGATGCCCATGCTGCCCTGCCCGGTCACTTCCACACTGCCGTCCTTCAGTTCGAATGTGGATTTCGTAAAATCCATTGCGGCAGCGCCCATTGCGCCTACGCCATTTGCGGTAATAGATCCGCCACTCATTTCAGCAGTGCCGCCCGCCTGAACCCGAATACCACAGGCGTCCTGACCGGAGACGCTGAGCGCACCGGCCTGCATATCCAAAGCGCCGCCGTTGACGATAATCGCTATGCTTTCCTGCTTCTCAGGCACGATAATTTTGCCGGACTTTTGCTCAGAGCTGTCAATCATCGTCAGCTTTCCGCTGTCGACCCGGATCGCCCGGCCTCCGGATGTACCGCTTATGGTATATCCGGCAAGATCTAGCGTAGTATCTTTGGCAATCACTGCTGTATCGGTCAGATTCACATCACATGTAAGGGTAATTCGCCCTTCTGACGGTGCAGGCAGAGCAGTGGAGGTCTGAGGCTGCGGTTCCTGCTGAGAAACAGCTCTCTTTCTGACAGGCGCCGTGTTGGCCGTGGGCTGTTCCACAGTGCCAAATTGTACATACATGATGAGAGGCTCGTAGTTATCACTGCTCAGGGTAAAATGGCTTTCCGTACCCTCTGAAGGCCCTCCCGACGGTAACGAGATCGTGGCTGGGTCATCAAGGTTTGCGAGGTACTCCGTGCCGTCCCCATCGATAAGAACGTCATCTACCAGCGTGACGTTCTCCATATCCGTCGGTAAGCCGGAAAGATAGATATAACAGCCATCATTGCTGAATTCCGCTGATGGCACATTTGGGCTATTCCCACTGCCGTTGTCTGTGGCAAATGCCTGTTGATATGGCAGCACAGACAGCGCAAGCAGAATCGCAAGGCATAGAGAAAGGATTCTTTGTGAAATTTTCACCGTCATAAAACCTCCTGAAATCAATTTTATTTCGTCTTTTCATCATAGAATATGGATAGTTAAAAGCTTATCTCCTCCAAACCAGAATATCATTTTTCAGCCAAATAGTTAGTTATCTAAAACTAACACCCTGTAAATTATAATACGTCTGTTCCAAATGTCAAGCATAATTCACAATAAACAGCCAATATAAACGCTGCCTAAACGGCGCAAATTGCTTTTTCATGTTGACAAATGTTTTCCAAACGTGCACAATAGATCCTGCCAACTGAATACTTCCGGTGAAACTTCTTGAACCGCCACGGAACAGGAAGCGGAGGAAAATCCCGAGAATCCCCGTCACGAACGGGGTGCCGAAGGTGCAAGGCAGGCTCCCTTGGAGCCGCCGAATCTCTCAGGCAAAAGGACGGATCATAGACTAGTGCAGGGCGTTTTGCCCGGCGCTGCCCACTGTGAGCCGTCGGGCGGATCCTCCCCGGCGGTATTTTTGTTGCCAAATTCAGATAAGAGAGGATCCACTATGCTTCCATTCGTTCGAACTGTCAACGGCTACCTGGCAGACTACATCCTGATCATCCTGCTGATCGGCACGGGCATTTACTTCACCGTGCGCACCCGCTTCGTACAGATTCGCTGCTTTGGGGAAGGTATGAAGAAGGTCTTCGGCAGCTTCTCCCTGCACGGTGGAAAACAGCAGGGCGGCATCAGCTCCTTCCAAGCCCTGACCACCGCCGTCGCCGCCCAGGTGGGCACCGGCAACATCGTGGGCGCCTGCGGCGCCATTCTGACAGGCGGTCCCGGTTCGATCTTCTGGATGTGGATCATTGCCTTCCTCGGCATGTCCACCATCTATGCGGAGGCCGTTCTCGCTCAAAAGACCCGTGAGGTCGATGCCAACGGCAACGTCGCCGGCGGCCCTGTCTATTACATCCGCAAGGCGTTCCCCAACGGGTTCGGCAAATTTCTTGCCGGTTTCTTCTCCGTGGCGATCATTCTCGCCCTTGGCTTCATGGGCTGCATGGTTCAGTCCAACTCCATTGCAGAGTCCTGCGCCAACGCCTTTGGCATTTCCGGCTGGGCCGTGGGCATCATTATCGCAGCGGTCGCTGCACTGACCTTCATCGGCGGTGTCCATCGCATCGCCTCTGTCACCGAAAAGCTCGTGCCGCTCATGACATGCCTGTACCTTCTGGGGGGACTTATCATTCTGATCGCCCGCATTCAGTACTTGCCCGCCGCGCTGGGGATGATCTTTCGGTACGCATTTGCTCCTCAGGCCATCATCGGCGGCGGCGTTGGCGCGGCTCTCAAGACCGCAATCAGTCAGGGTGCCAAGCGCGGTCTGTTTTCCAATGAGGCCGGAATGGGCTCCACACCCCACGCCCATGCTATCGCAAAGGTGGAAAAACCCCACGATCAGGTCGTCGTCGCCATGATCGGCGTGTTCATCGACACCTTCATCGTCCTGACCATGACCGCCCTGGTCGTCATCTCCTGCCTGTACGTGGACAATGGCCCTCTTGCCGCCGGCGCAGCGGACGGCATTGCCAAGACCAATATGGCGCAGTTGTCCTTCGGCATGGTATTCGTCGAAGGCCTCGGCAGTGCCTTTGTCGCAATCTGCCTGCTGTTTTTCGCATTCTCCACAATCCTCAGCTGGAACCTCTTCGGCAAACTGAATGTCCAGTACCTGTTCAAAAACAAAAACGTTGCGCTGCTGATCTACGCAATCGTGGCGACTGTGTTCATTTTTCTCGGCTCGCTGTTATCCAATGATCTTGTCTGGGAACTGACCGACTTCTTCAACTACCTGATGGTGCTCCCGAATGCAATTGCACTGATCGCACTGGGGTCTCTTGTCGCCTCTGCTGCGAAAGAGGGCGAAGCCGCTTGGAAATCCCAAAATGCCAAAAAGAACTAAGGCATCAGCACAATACTGAGTCAAATCATTACAAACAGCAGGTCCACACGTTACCGTGGCACCTGCTGTTCTTTCGGTATTATTTGTAGTTTCCATAGAGCAATACCGCCCTCAGACTAGTATTCTCATGCTGCTTGCACTCGATGAACGCTTGTGCTATACTTACTAAGGATAGGAAACGTCTAACCTGAATGAACGGATTCAACGTGATATGCTCCCCCTATGAGAGACAGTGAAAGAATATAACCACTGTCAAAGATAGGGGGAGCATTGTTATGCCAAACAGGCAAAAGATAGAAGTGGCTGAAAAAGTAAGAATTGCCCGGGAATGTCTCGAACACAAGCTCAGCATACGAGAGGCAGCACGATTGGCAGGAGCAAATTGTCAATCCATAAGAAACTGGATCAGCATTTATGAGAATTACGGAGTCGAGGGGTTTACCCCAAAAGGAAACCAGCACTTTACCACTGAGGTAAAAATGGCGGCCGTCATCGAATACTTGAATGGAGAGGAAGGCTTACCAAAGATT
>ATWA01000073.1 GCA_000421005.1 Clostridiales bacterium NK3B98 | reverse complement strand
AACACTCCGGTGATGATGGCTGCACAGTACGACATGAACACCGACACCCTCACCAGCGGCATCCTGATTTCCACCCTGATGTGTCTGGTGACCATCCCCCTGGTATCCGGTTTTTTCCCTGTTTGATTGCCGTAAGCGTCCCGGCTTAGCCGGGGCGCTTTATTTTTAAGGAACCACTGAACAAATCAAGCTACGGCGTCTGAGCGGTCTGTTTTCCGCCATCCGGGTCTAAAATCCCTTGAAATACGTCGGTATTCCTGCGGTCTTTTATCCCCGGCTGACAAAAAACATCCTCGCTCATCCATCCGAGAGATTTATTCAGTGTTTCCTTAAAAATGCTTGTCAAAAGTTAAAAAATCAGGTATAATGGGTTGTCAAACAGAAGAGAGGGATGTCTCCCCATGGGCTGGGCAGTATACTATACAATTCAACAGGGCGAGGCGGCGGTACTGCGCTGCGTGGGAGACGGCTCCCCGCTGATTCTGCCGGAGTTCATTGCAGGCTGCCCGGTAACCGCCCTCGGTTCGGACTGCTTTGCCGCAGGGGATTGGGACGGTGACGAGGGGCTGTTCCCTGTTCCCACTCATACGCCCCCTGCCCCTGTCCGCACCCCCGGCAATCTGAAGCGGGTGACGCTCCCCGGGGGTCTTCGCTCCATCGGCGAGCGTGCCTTTGCAAGATGTCCTGACCTGCGCCGGCTCACCCTGCCGGACGGGGTGGACACACTGGGAGAGCGGGTCTTTGAGGGCAGCGGATTGGAGCATTTGGAGCTTCCGGACAGGCTGGAGGCGCTTCCGGATTACGCCTTCTCCGGGTGCCGCAGCCTGAAGCGGCTGACGCTGGGGCAGCGCATCACTACGCTGGGGCATCACGCCTTTTACAACTGCCGTGCCTTGGAAGGGCTGGAACTGCCACGGGGGGTTTCCTTCGTGGGAGAGGAGGTCTTTCTCAACTGTGCCGCCCTCACCCGGCTCACCGCCCCTCTGGGGGTGAATCTCAGCGTCATGCTCAGCGACCTGCAAAATTCCCTCACCCTTACCGTCCTCTGTCCCGACGGGGAGGCACGGTTTTTCCTCCCCGGCTTCTCCTATGAGTATGAGAGCATTACTGCCCCCCGGGTATGGCGCACCATCACCTATGGGGCGGGGAGGCTCTACCGAGAGTGCTTTTCCAGCCGGGACATCGACTTTGACCTTTACGAGTCCTATTTTGTGACCGCTCTGTTGCAGGACGACTTGGCGGACACAGTGCGTATCGCCTTCACCCGGCTGCGCTGGCCCTATCATCTGAACAAAGGGCGGGAAATATACCTTGGGCATCTTCGGGCACATCTGGATGTGGCGCTGGAGCAGCTCATGGCGGAGGACGACACCGACGCTCTGGAAGTTTTGCTGCATCTCACCCACCCGGGGGCAGACGCACTGGACGACCTCACCGCCCGGGCAAGAAGGCGCAACAAAGTCTTCTTTGTCAGCCGTCTTATGGAAGAGCGCATGGGGCTTGGCGGCGGTGCAGACAAGGATTTCTCTCTATAACACAGGAAAGGTGTGCTGCCGTTATGTATCTGAAAGCCATTACGGTTGGCCCGGTGGAGACCAACTGCTATTTTCTGGGGGACGAGACCACCCACGAGGCCGCTGTCATCGACCCCGGCGAGTCCGGCGAGGCGCTGTATCGGCTGCTTCAAAAGGAGGGATATACCCCGGTGATGATACTCCTGACCCACGGGCACTTTGACCATGTGAACGGCGTTCGGGACTTTCTGGCCGCCTCCGGCCCACTCCCGGTATATATCAGCCGGGAGGACTATCCCTATTGTCCCACCTATTTCCACGGGGAATCAGAGGGAGAGGGACTGGGAGAGCTGGAGAGCGTCCGCTTCCTGCAAGAGGGAGACAGGGTTTCGGTAGGCGGCATCACGCTGGAGGTGCTGGAAACCCCCGGTCACACCGGGGGCGGTCTGACCTTCCGCACAGAGGGGGTGCTGTTCACCGGAGACACCCTCTTTGCCGGCTCCTGCGGCCGCACCGACTTTGGCAACAGCGACCAGCAGGCCATGTGGCGCTCTCTGAAACGGCTGGCCGAGCTGGAGGGGGATTACACCGTCTGTCCCGGTCACGGCGGGTTTTCCACGCTGGAGCAGGAACGGCGGGGCAATTACTACCTCCGCCACGCTCTAAGTCAGGGATGAGGTGCCGCCATGGATTTATATTTGCAAGGACATCACTATCAATACGCCGTGGAGCAGATTATGCTGGTACTTTTTCCCCAGGAGCGCCCCACCTATCCCGGCGCATACAACCCGGAGGGGGGCAACGCCTGCCGCTCCTCCCTGACCATGGGAGACGGCAGCTCTGTCGCTGAAACAGAGATCACCCGGGGCGGTATGACGGTCACCGGCATCGCCTCCGCCCCCGCTCCGGACAAGAGCAACATTCTGGTATATGACCGGGTATTGCAGCGGATCATCAAACAGTCCTTTTACAAGGCAGCGGTGCAGCTGCTCCCCAAAAAGCCGGACTGGGGCGCTCTCACCGGCATCCGTCCCGCCAAACTGGCCTCCAAGGCGTTGGAGGAGGGGCTTACCGTAGAGGAGACGGAGCGGCGGTTTTATGACGAATACTTCGTCTCACCTCTACGCACCCGGCTGGCCATCGAAGCGGCGCAGGCAGGGCTTGCAGTAAAGCAGTCCCTTCGACCGGAGGAACTGTCGCTGTACATCGGCATTCCCTTCTGCCCCACCCGGTGCGCCTACTGTTCCTTCGTCTCCGCCGACGTGAAGCGGGCGTTGAAGCTGGTGGAGCCCTTTCTGGACGCACTGGATCAGGAGATCGACGCCACCGCCGCCCTTTTGAAGGAGGCGGGAAGCAGCATCCGCTCTATCTACATCGGGGGCGGTACTCCCACCACCCTTACCGCCGGGCAGCTTGACCGGCTGCTCACCCACGTTCGCTCCGCCTTTGACCTGACCCGGCTCAGCGAGTTCACCGTAGAAGCCGGCCGTCCGGACACCATCACGGCGGACAAAATGGCTGTGCTGAAACGCCACGGAGTAGGCCGTGTGTCGGTAAATCCCCAGAGTATGCGGGACGAGGTTTTGCAGGCCATGGGGCGGGACCACACCGCCGCAGATATTCTCACCGCCTATGACATTGTGCGGCATGCGGGGCTGAATGCGGTGAATATGGATCTCATCGCCGGGCTGCCCCGGGACACGGTGGCAGGTTTTCGGGAGACAGTGGACAAGGTGCTGTCCCTGCATCCGGAGAACATCACCGTCCACACGCTGGCACTGAAAAAAGGCTCCCGGCTGATGCTGGAACAGCACGGTCTGCCCAGCGGCACCGAGGTGGAGCAGATGCTGGACTATGGATGGGCTGCCCTTCGCTCTGCGGGGTATGTGCCCTACTACCTCTACCGGCAAAAGTATATGTCCGGTGCGCTGGAAAACATCGGCTGGTGCAAGAGCGGGTACGAGGGGCTGTACAATATCTGCATTATGGAGGAGCTGCATACCATTGTGGCGCTGGGGGCAGGCGGCTCCACCAAGCTCACCGACCCCGCCACAGGAAAAATCGTACGCATGACCAACCCCAAGTACCCATACGAATATATAGAACGGATTCAGTCCATCTGCGAGGAAAAGAAAGCCCTTGTCCCCTTCCAGCGTGCGCTGAGACAGAGGGCAGCGGACGAAAAGGAGGCGTAAATCATGGCATACCTGCTTACTGAGATCAACCGGCGCGCCTATGTGGACCCCGCCGGGTTCATCGCCCAGAGTGACGCGGATTTCCAGCGGCATGTGGATCAGGCGGCGGAGCAGATTCTCCTCAACCGGGCAAGGAGCCCCATTGTGCTGCTCTCCGGCCCTTCCGGGTCGGGGAAGACCACCACCGCCCTGAAAATCGAACAGGCGTTGGAGCGCCACGGTGTCACCACCCACGCCATTGCGCTGGACAACTACTTTCAGACCCCCGACCTGATCAACGGCCCCAAGACCCCAGAGGGCGGGTATGACTACGAAAGCCCGGACTGTCTGGACATGGAGCTGCTGCACCAGCACTTTACCGCTTTGGAGCGGGGAGAACAGATCATCATTCCCGAGTACGACTTTGTCCGTCAGCGCCGCCGGGAGGGAAAAGGCACCCTGCTCAAGCTGGAACAGGATGAAATCGCCGTCTTTGAGGGCATTCACGCCTTGAATGATAATCTGGCCGGACGGCACCCGGATGCCTTTAAGGTGTACATCTCCGCCCGCTCCAATGTACTGCGTCTGAATCAGATTATCTTCAAGGGCACATGGATGCGGCTGTGCCGCCGGGCAGTGCGAGACTACAACTTCCGGGGCAACAGCGTGGAGAGCACCCTGGCCATGTGGGACAATGTGCGCCGGGGGGAAAAGCTGTACATCTCCCCCTTCAAAGACCGGGCGAACCTGATTTTCGACTCCTCTCTCCCCTATGAGGTGAATGTGCTGCGCAAGTATGCCGAGCCTCTGTTTCAGGCGATTCCCAGGGAAAACGTGCGCCGCCGGGAGATTTTGAACATGATCTGGGCTTTTGACCGTTTTGTTCCCATCAAGGACGAATATGTTCCCAGAGAATCGCTGATTCGGGAATTCATCGGCGGAGGTCAGTTTGACCGGCATTGATGCCGGGGCTTTCACTCCCATATAGACCGCAAAACCCCGCTTTCGGCAACGTCGAAAGCGGGGATTCGTATCCTTTATGTGGATGTACAGCAAGAGACTTCCAGCATAACCGGAAGCCTTTTGTAGAAAACGAAGTGTAAGATCAGCGCTTGCTGAACTTAAGTGACGCCCCAAATCTTTGATTTGGACGGCGGAACTTATGTGGTGATAGAACAAAAGACTTCCAGCGTAACCGGAAGCCTTTTGCAGAAAACGAAGTGTAAGATCACCGCTTGCTGAACTGTCAGAGGTTCAGGCCAGCTCAGCAGGAAACCGGATACCTGCGTTTTCCGTTCGGTTTTCCTGCTGAACAGCCAATTCTATAGCGATTTCGCTAAGAAAATGTGAATCAGTTCATTCAACCCATCTGAGGCTCTGTTCCTTACCTGTTTCCTTCCCACGGCAGCCCAGGGCTGTGGAGGACGGGTGAGGGGTGGAGCCTCTCCTTCTTACCTCACGATCCCCTCATACACCCTGGCCGTGGCCCGGTACAGTCCCAGATACACCGCCGTAAAGGCCCCGAACGCCCCCAGGGTGCACAGCAGGAACAGCTTTGCGTCCCCGTTGAGCAGCACCCGCAGCAGCTTCACCAGCATGGGAAAGGCCACGCTGATGTGGACGGCAGACACCGCCAGCGGCAGGGCAATCACCAGCAGGAGCTGGCTGTGGATGGTCCTGTGAACCTCCTCCCGGCTCATGCCCACCTTCTGCAAAATCTGATACCGCTCCCGGTCGTCCAGCCCCTCGGTGATCTGCTTGTAGTAGAGGATCAGGGCCGTGGCGAAGAGGAATACCACCGTCAGAATCAGCCCCAGAAACAGCAGGGTGCCGTCCAGTCCGTACAGCTTGGACAGATCACACACAATTCCCCACAGATTATTGTCTTTTTCATCAGTCTTCTTGTCCAGCAGCTTCCCGAAGCATCTCTAAGAGCTGGTTAATATTTACATTGTCGGGTGTAGCATCCAACTTTTTCTGAAGGCTGTCAATAACAGGGACTCCACTTCGGGCGGATAAAATATCAACCCTGCGCTTTATGTTTCTGATGTAATCACTGCCCGTATCAGAGAGAGCAGCCAGATACTCCCGGTAAATCGTCTCCACTTCCTGCGTATCCTTCCGCCACTCTTTCTTTTTATACAATATAGCTTCCCGCGATTGCGCCGACAGATACATAAAATATCCCAGACGAGCTGTGGCGCTCTCCTGTCCAAATTGCAATGCGCGATCACATACTCTAATCACCTCATCGAACTTTTGCTTCCGGAACATTTCATCCGCATACCGCAAACAACACTGAACCGCTGCATATTCTCCTTTATCAATCGTCTTCCGTAATCCCTCTAAAGCATCCTCCTCATATTTTTTGCTCTTCTCGTATTGGTCGCTATCCATAGCCGCTTTAGCAAGATCCATACGAATCTTATATCCCGACAGGTAGCTTCGCTCGTCTGAAGGATAATATTTCCGATATTTTTCCGCAAGCGTCAGTGCAATATTTAGTGAGTTTTCCACATCCGACGGGTTATCCTCCCAGTCCCATGACCCTCTCAGAAAATCAATTGTAAACTGGAACGCACGCCACGTCCACGAGGAATAGGGTCTTTTTGTAAGTATGTCCACATAATTTCTAGCCTCGATGTACTTTTTACAGTTTGAGCCATAATAGATTGCATCTGCCAGAAGATCTGTGTTATAGGGAAACTGCTGCAATCCCCGTTCTACAATATGATAGGCAGTCAAGTAATCGTCCAATCTTGACAAAACAACCGAATAATTGTGATAATCGTTTGCATCTCCGACTAACTCCGGATCATCTTTCACCATCTGCCAGATTCTGCGTATTCTGGCGTAATCCCGTGCGTCACTAGCTTTCTGCGACAATTCATGTGCAGAACCAATAGAGAGAATTACCAATTCTTTTTCATCCATCTTTTTCATTTTCCTTCCTCCCCTAGATTTCTATTATTCAATTTGAGTTTCCGTATTTTTCAAACAGGCCAAAAAGTTCAGAATAATATCATCTGAAAATCGACTACAAAACATTTTTCAGGCAGGCAATAAGAACAATTCGCCTGAAAATGACTGTGCAACCAGAAAATAGCTCTAAACAAACAGCAAAAGTTTTCCACAGGCAGGTTTTGCAACTAATTGTCGACAAACGCAAGGCATTCCGCAGCAGTATCATGGCTGTTTTTACTTATCGGCTAATTGCTTTTTTCTTTGTCTCGAATTTTACGGAAACTCAAATATTCAACCAGCGCAAAAATGCTTCCCTTATTTCCCCATCGATATGATACCCGTCATCAGGCTCCTGTTTGGCAGCAGTGTCTTTTCCATCGTTCTTTACTTCATCTAAACCAGATTTATCCTCATTTTTTACAACTTTATCCTTGTCCAGGCCGGGAGTCGTGTTTTTGACAGTCGGAACAGCAGGATTGGTCCTAATACTCATCGGTAGCCTATCATACTTCCAGGTTCGTTCCGTCCACTGATCAAAGCCAAACTGATCCTCATCCTCCCCTATGTGCGTAAAAATTGACACATTAAAACTCGCGTCATTATTACCATCATCTTTCAGTTCTTCAATGGCAAAGCTTGCTTCATTGTACCCTGAGCCGTCCACAAAAATGCCGCCAACCGTAATTTCAAAGACTTCATGATGGTTCATCTTTACTCCGTGGTCATACTTCTCTCCCTTAGGTTTATGCGCATGTCCACACAAATATATATGGGCATGGACATCCCTTGCAAACCGATAGAACGCCTCCTGCGCTTCCTCACTATAGCTTGAAATCGGGTGATGCCCAAACAGGATCGGATACCGGCAACCAGTTAAGGAATCTTTCAAATCATTCGCAGCGTTCCGACTGATAAAACACATATGGCCTTCATCGTCTCTCAGCAATCCCTGCTGTTTCAGATAGGCACTTTGGTATCTGTCATATTGTTTTTTTGCGGTTCGAAAATCGAATTTTGCGTGTGCTTTCTGGAACTCATCCCACGCCTCTCCCAATTCCTGAGAGACAGTATCCTGAGAATAAATCTGCCCTGCCAATAATGCGGTGTTCAGGGCAACGACCGGACTTGTCGGTAAAACCGCATGATGTGTATACTTTCTATACTCATAGTGGTGTCTGCCATCGTTGCCGTTTGTGGAATACGCTCCAAAATTCTTCATTGCATCGTCAAACAACGAGAACGTGCACTCGGTCAGGACTTTTCGTTCGACAGATATGCCTCCTTCCTCATCGCAAAAATAACCGTTTCGAACAACTGGACTAGGATTGTCTCTGATAGATTCCAGCAAATTGCTGCGAAGCAGCACAAAGTCGCCTTCATTACAAAACGCACTTCTAAAAACATCATGATTTCCGGGACAGTAAAACAAGCGTACCATTCTGTCACCGTCAGCATTCCATCCGCACGACTCTTTGCACACGTTGTAAACCTTTTGCAGAAACTTCAATGCGGCATCTTTTTGACCTTTATTCCACTTTCCGTGGTTGAACAAATCCCCTGTAAAGATAATAAATTCAACATGCTTATTTGAGACTCGCTCTTTTAATCCATCGAAGAAGGAATGAAAAAAACCGTAGGAATCCTCAGGGTCACATGAACTGTCAATGTGGAGATCAGAAATATGGAGCCATCTCATAATCGATCCTCACCTCCCCCCTAATGCTACATTACACAACGCTTTTTGTCAACACTATTATCGATCGCATTTGCAAAAGAGCATTCAATTAAGAATGTTGTGAGTGCATTTCGTGCTCCTCCAGCAGCATATGCAGGGCGGCGATGGGGGTCTTGATCTGATGCACCCAGGTGGTGTAGTAGTCCAAACTCTCCTGCCGCTGGTTTTGGAGCCGGTCCGTCAACTCCCGCACTTGGGCGGACAGGGACGCGATCATCTCCCGGCCGTCCTGCCAGAGCCGGGTCATGAGGGCGTCCCGGCTGACGATCTTCCCCCGGTGCTCCATCAGGGTTTGGAGGATGCGAAACTCATTCTTTGTCAACTCCACCCGGTTTCCCTCATAGGTGAGGGAGCCGTCCGCCAGATTCAGCACCGCCCCGCCGTGCTCCAGAACCGGCACCTGTCCGGGACGGTCGTAGACCCGGCGCAGGACGGAGTTCAGCTTGGCAATCAGCACGTTCAGATCCACCGGATTGGGGAGAAAATCGTCCGCTCCCATGTTCATGGCCATGAGGATGTTCATATTGTCCGAGGTGGAGGAGAGGAATACCACGGGGACGGTGGAAATCTTCCGAATCTCGCTGCACCAGTGATAGCCGTTGAAAAAGGGCAGCATAATGTCCAGCAGCACCAGATGGGGGTCGTAGGCGGTGAAAGCGGGAAGGATATTTCGGAAGTCGTCGGCGATTTGCGCCTCGTTGCCCCAGGACTCGATCTGCTTCTTCATGATCTGAGCCATGGAGGTGTCGTCCTCTACGATCAGGATACGGTACATGGGTTCTCCTTCTGATTCAGAACAGATAAGTTTCTGGTTGGCTGCGATAGTACTCACTTTCGATTCTCATGCCGTATAGGTTTCTTCGTTTGCTCTGGTCAATCAGAATCATAAAGCCTGCCTGATACTGATAAGCCATATATGGAGTAACCATTTTTTTCAGCCGATCTTTGTCAGACTTGATGTCTCGGCCGGAAGAGCTTTTTTTCATTTCGATGCAAATCAGATTATCATAGCCATTGTTGTAGCCGCGCTTGTGAACGATTAAGTCTACAATGATCAATTTGCCGCCAAGCATCTTGGGGTTGCTGTCTATCCCGCCGTCCCCACGGTTGTATTCCACATCCACATCGTAGCCGTAAATAAAATGCTCCTCCAGAGCCTTTTCCATGTATCTTACAAATCTGGCACAGATACACCGTTCACTCAGGTTATTTTCAATCAGAAAAAGCTCATTTTGGTTAAATAATACAATTGCTCTGGTTACCACGTCCAGCAGGCGACTGTCTTCATAGACCCTCTCTTCCATCGCAGCAATCACTCCCATAAATCAGATAAGTTGTCTCCATTTTATCAGTATTACAACAGGATTGCAATGTTAGCACGATATAATCGGACAGGGGTGTTTACCGCTCCATCCCCTTCGTCCGCCTCTCACCTCTGTCAAAGAACCCAAACCCCAGCTCCGCCAATCTCGCCCTCAGCCCCCGGTTTTCCTCCCGGAGCGTCTGGTTTTCCTGCCTCAGCTCCCGGTTCTGCGTCTCCAGATTGGCTGTGCTCAACCGCCCCCTGATGGACTTGTACTCGCTCAGCTCCCGCCGGAGGGCGGCAATCTCCGCCACTTTCTCCCGTATCACCCCTTCCAGCTCCTGTATCTTCCCCCGTGCCTCACGCAGCAGCTTCCGCAGACTGTTCTCCTGTCTGGTCTGCACCACAAACTGCTCCGCTGCCGTGGACAACGTCTCATAGTCTTGTTTGGAGAGCATCACCTGATTGCTCAGAGGTACATTTCGGGGCTTTACCGCCTCGATCTGGGAGACCTTCACCTGCTTCTTCTGCGCCTGTGCCAGCGTCTGGGTGACACGCTCCGCCTGTGCCTGCTTTTTCGCAATCTCAGCATCCAGCGCCGCAACCTCCTT
>ATWA01000072.1 GCA_000421005.1 Clostridiales bacterium NK3B98 | reverse complement strand
AGGCAAAGACAGCCACTACGGCAGTCAAAATCAAATAACGATATTTTTTCATGCAATCGTATGCCTTTCTATCTTCTTGGCTATAGGAAGCGCTGAATCAATCTCTCGGATGGAAGAGCGAGGATGCTTTTCGTCAGTCGGGGATAAAAGACCGTAGGAATACCGGCGTATTTCAAGGGAAACACTGAATAAATCTCTCGGATGGATGAGCGAGGATGTTTTTTGTCAGCCGGGGATAAAAGACCGCAGGAATACCGACGTATTTCAAGGGATTTTAGACCCGGATGGCGGAAAACAGACCGCTCAGACGCCGTAGCCTGATTGGTTCAGTGGTTCCCAAGGGATTTTAGACCCGGATGGCGGAAAGCAGACCGCTCAGACGCCGTAGCCTGATTGGTTCAGCGCTTCCTATAGTATATCGGATAACTCAGCCATTGTAAAATGAATAAACGTTTAATTTTGCAATTGATTGCGCTTTGTTTGAATAAGTGTTTTTGGTTAAGTGGTTGAAAAAGCAAACCTGCTGTGATAAAATGCGTGTAAAGAACGCAAAGGAGCGATGTTTATGCCCGGATATATTATGGCACTGGATGCCGGAACCACTTCCAACCGCTGCATTCTCTTCAATCAGAAGGGAGAGATTGTCAGCGTCGCCCAGAAGGAGTTTACCCAGTATTTTCCCCACCCCGGCTGGGTGGAGCATGACGCCACAGAAATCTGGCTCACTCAGTATGCTGTAGCCTCTGAGGCGCTGACCAAGGCGTGCGTGTCCCCCCGGGATGTGGCGGCAATCGGCATCACCAACCAGCGGGAGACCACCATACTCTGGGACAAGAACACAGGCGACCCCATTTACAACGCCATCGTCTGGCAGGATCGGCGGACGGCGGAGTTTTGCGATTCCCTGTCCGAGGAAGGACTGGTAGAGGAATACCAGCAGCGCACCGGGCTTGTGATCGACCCCTACTTCTCCGCCACCAAAATCCGCTGGCTGTTGGAGAACGTCCCTGGCGCAAGAGAACGGGCGGAGCGGGGCGAACTGCTGTTTGGTACGGTGGAGACGTGGCTCATTTGGAAGCTCACCGGAGGAAAGGTTCACGTCACCGACTATTCCAATGCCTCCCGTACCATGCTATATAACATTCGGGAGTTGAAGTGGGACGAGACGATTTTAGAGCGTCTGAACATCCCCGCTTCCTTGCTGCCTCAGGTGGTGCCTTGCAGCGCAGTCTATGGCAGCACAGAAACCGACCTGTTTGGTGTATCCATCCCCATTGCGGGTGCGGCAGGAGACCAGCAGGCGGCTCTGTTCGGTCAGACCTGTTTCCAGCCCGGCGAGGCGAAATGCACCTACGGAACGGGCAGCTTTCTGCTGATGAACACAGGAGAACAGCCGGTATTCTCCCGGAACGGGCTGGTGACCACCATTGCGTGGGGACTGAACGGCAAGGTGGAGTATGCGCTGGAGGGCTCTATCTTCGTGGCTGGCTCTGCCATTCAATGGCTGCGGGATCAGCTTCGGGTGCTGGATTCTGCTGCGGACAGCGAGTATTTTGCCCGAAAGGTTCCGGACACCAACGGCTGCTATGTGGTGCCTGCCTTCACCGGACTTGGCGCTCCCTACTGGGATCCCTATGCACGGGGGGCGATCGTGGGTCTGACCCGTGGCGTCAACCGGTATCATATTATCCGTGCCACGCTGGAATCCCTCGCCTTCCAGACCTATGATGTGCTCAAGGCGATGGAGGAAGACTCCGGTATCCATCTCACCGCCCTGCGGGTGGACGGCGGTGCCAGCGCCAATGATTTGGTGATGCAGATGCAGGCGGATTTGATTGATGTGCCTGTGTACCGCCCTGTCTGCGTAGAGACAACCGCCATGGGTGCCGCCTATCTGGCAGGTCTTGCAGTGGGCTATTGGAGCAGCGTGGATGAGATTCGTCAAAACTGGGCGGTAGGCAAAACCTTCCAGCCTGCGCTGGACGCAAAGGAACGGGAGCAAAAGCTGGACGGCTGGCACAGAGCAGTGGGCAGCGCCTGCGGCTGGGCAAAGTAGTCGTAAAATGGAAAGGAGGGTATTTCCCTTGTATGATGTGATCGTAATTGGCGGCGGTGTGATTGGCTGCGCTGTCGCCCGGTATCTCAGCGCCTACACAGGTAAGGTCTGTGTGGTGGAGCGGGAAGGCGATGTGTGCTGCGGCACCTCCAAAGCAAACAGCGCTCTGATCCACGCCGGGTTTGACGCACCCCACGGCTCTGCCATGGCTTACTATAATGTAAAGGGCAGTCAGATGATGCCGGCGCTGGCCAAGGAGCTGGATATCCCCTTCCGGCGCAATGGCGCTTTGGTGCTTGCCTTTGACCGGCAGGGATTGGAGCGGCTGAAAAAGCTGTATGACAACGGAATCAAAAACGGCGTAGAAGGGCTGGAATTGATCGAGCCGCAGCGGGTATATGAGATGGAGCCCAATGTAGCTCCCGGCGTGACAGGCGCTTTGTACGCTCCCACCGCTGGCATTGTCTGCCCCTTTCTGATGACCATTGCCTTTGGGGAAAACGCTGTGGCCAACGGAGTGGAATTCCGGTTGAATACGGAAGTGACCGGAGTTACCAAGGGCAAGGAAGGCGGCTGGACGGTGCAGACCCGAGCCGGGGCGCTGCACACCCGGGCAGTGGTCAATGCTGCCGGTGTCTATGCCGATTTGCTGCACAATATGGTCAGCGGCAAAAAGCTCCACATCACCCCCCGCCGGGGCGATTACTGCCTGCTGGATCACACCGCCAGCGGAATAGTAGAGCGGACTATTTTTCAGGTGCCCGGTCCGGAGGGAAAGGGTGTTCTGGTGACCCCTACCATTCATGATAATATCCTCCTCGGCCCTACCGCCATTGCCGTAGACGACCGGGAGGGAAACAATACCACCGCCGCCGGACTGGATGAATTGCTGGCAAAGGTGGGGAAAACCGTATCCAACGTACCCACCCGTCAGGTGATTACCAGTTTTGCCGGGCTGAGAGCCAGCGAGGACGGACGGGAGTTTCTTGTAGGTGAAGTAGAGGATGCTCCTTTCTTCTTCGACTGCGCCGGAATCGAGTCACCGGGGCTGTCCTCTGCCCCTGCCATTGGCGTGGAGCTGGCGGAGACCATCGCAAGCCGTCTGGGGCTGGACAAAAAGACGGACTGGAAACCGGAACGCATTGGTATTCTCGACCCGAAAAAGCTGACGATGGAGAAGCGCAACGAGCTGATTCGCAGAGAGCCTGCCTATGGACAGATCATTTGCCGTTGTGAGATGATCTCCGAGGGTGAAATTCTGGACGCTATCCGCCGCCCGCTGGGAGCCACCAACTTTGACGGAGTGAAACGCCGGGTTCGTACCGGAATGGGGCGCTGTCAGGCAGGCTTTTGCAGTCCCCGGGTGATGGAGCTGCTGGCCAAAGAGCTGGGCATCGGACTGGATCAGGTGACCAAAAGCGGCGGAGCATCCAGATTTATTCTCGGGCACACGAAAGAACGCTACCAAGGAGGGGGACGCAGATGAAGCAGACAGAAATCGTCATCGTCGGAGGCGGCCCCGCCGGATTGGCTGCTGCCTGCGCCGCCTATGACGCTGGCGTGAAGGATATTCTCATTTTGGAGCGGGACAGAGAGCTGGGCGGTATTCTCAATCAGTGTATCCACAACGGCTTTGGTTTGCAGACCTTTCAGGAGGAATTGACCGGACCGGAATACGCCCATCGGTTTATGGAAATGGTGCAGCAGCGGGAGATTCCCTATCTGCTGAATACCATGGTGCTGGATATTACGTCTGACAAAGTGGTAACCGCCATGAACCGGGAGGACGGTGTTTTTCAAGTACAGGCCGGTGCCATTGTTCTGACCATGGGCTGCCGGGAGCGCAGCCGTGGTGCGTTGAACACACCGGGTTATCGTCCTGCAGGGGACTATTCCGCCGGAACTGCCCAGCGGCTGGTCAACATGGAGGGTTGGATGCCCGGCAAAGAGGTTGTGATTCTGGGCAGCGGAGATATTGGTCTGATTATGGCGCGCCGGATGACATTGGAAGGGGCAAAAGTCCGCTGTGTGGCGGAAATTATGCCCTATTCCGGTGGGTTAAAGCGAAACATCGTGCAGTGTCTGGAGGACTTTGACATTCCTCTGCTGCTCAGTCACACGGTGGTGGATATCCACGGCAAAGAGCGGGTCACCGGAGTTACCATTGCACAGGTTGACGGTAATCTGAAGCCCATTCCGGGGACAGAGGTGGACTATCCCTGCGACACCCTTTTGCTCTCCGTGGGACTGCTGCCGGAGAACGAGTTGAGCCGGGCAATGGGAGTGGAGATGGCTCCGGTCACCGGCGGACCTGCTGTCAACGAGCGTTTGGAAACCTCCATTCCCGGCGTATTTGCCGCCGGAAATGTGCTCCATGTCCATGATTTGGTGGACTATGTATCTCAGGAGGCATCCGAAGCGGGACGCAATGCCGCAGAGTTTGTGAACGGTGGAGCACAGGCGCAAAAACCCGGCATTCCGGTCACTCTGCAAGGCGGCCCACGGTATTCCGTGCCCTGCACCATTGATCCCGGCAAGGTGCAGCGTGATTTGGTTATTCGTTTCCGGGTCGGTTCTGTGATGAAAAACCGATTTGTCAGCCTGTATCTGGATGAGGAACGTGTGATTCATCGGAAGCGTCCGGTAATGGCACCCGGTGAGATGGAACAGGTGGTGCTCAAACCGGAAATGCTGGCAAAGCACCCGGAGCTAAAGCAGATTGCTGTTTGCATTGAGGAGGCGTAGAGATGGAGAAACGAAATCTGACCTGTATTCGTTGTCCCATCGGCTGCCAGATTGAGGTTGAGATGGACAACGGGCAGGTTCTTTCTGTTAAGGGCAATTCCTGCCCCAGAGGCGAGCAATACGCCCGCAAGGAAGTGACCAATCCCACTCGGATTGTGACCAGTACAGTGCGGGTATCCGGAAGCCGCTCAGGGGCGATCACCGTCTCGTGCAAAACTGCTGAGGATGTGCCGAAGGATAAGATGTTTGAGGTGATGCAGGCAATCTCAGAGTTGCAGGTATCAGCTCCGGTTCACATTGGAGATGTGCTGCTGGAAAATGCAGCAGGAACCGGTGTGAATATCATTGCCACCAGAGAAGTGGATTGATCCCCTCCCCCCTGTCAGGTGCTTTCTGACAGGGGGATTCAGGCAGAAAATGCAGGATACATCAAAGGCAGAAATTTTTTCGAAGAAAGTGAAATTTTCTCTTGACATTTCCTGTCCTCATGGATATAATAGTCATTGTTCCGCGGGTGAGTCGGAACGGCGAACGGAATATGGGGGTATAGCTCAGCTGGGAGCGCATGCGTTACGCTGAACGACCCCTCACCGAAAAATTGAATATCCGCTAAAAGTTCGGAAAGTTGTTCTAAACTAGCCGAATTGATAACAAATGGGGGTATAGCTCAGCTGGGAGCGCAAGCGTTACTCTGAACGACCCCTCACCGAAAAATTGAATATCCGCTAAAAGTTCGGAAAGTTCTTCTAAACTAGCCGAATTGATAACAAATGGGGGTATAGCTCAGCTGGGAGAGCGCTTGAATGGCATTCAAGAGGTCAGCGGTTCGATCCCGCTTATCTCCACCACAAAGCATCGAAATCAACTTGGTTTCGATGCTTTTTCTTTACTATTTCAGTGGTTTCAATTTCTCCTGACCACAGTTTGACCACAAATATACTCTCACCAACTGGTACAGATGAGACGGATAAGTCGTTTGGGCGGCTCACCCGTCTATTATTTTTGTGACCACATTCTGCGCTTCAGGCGCTCCCCTTCCTGACCACAATAATTGTGGTCAGCGCCCTGTATCACAGATGGCAGAAATACAACGCATCAGGCGATGTGGAAAATGTTCCCAAGTTTTTCTACGGCGGCGGTTTTCACGCTGTCCTGGACGTGGAGGTAATGCTCGGTCATCTGGCAGTCCGCATGTCCCACTAGACTTTGAATCGTCTCCATGGGGACACCCTGAGCTTGCAGTTGGCTCACATAGGTATGACGGCAACTATGAGGTGTCAGCAGCCGCACGCCCCTGATCTTCTCCAAAGCCTGCCGGAACTTCTTTCGAAAGCAGGTAGGATTCACAGGAAGCCCCGTGGCATCGCTCTCCCAGATGTAGGTTCCCTCTCCCATTGAGCGCAGACGCTTCAGGTAAGGACGAATTTCTTCTGGCACGGGGACATCCCGGACGCTGTCCCGGCTCTTGGTAGAACCAATGTAGGGTTTTCCACCGTCCATCTTCAACGCCTGCCGAACATGGATGACCGAGCCGTCCGGTTCAATGTGTTTCGGCTCCAGCGCCAGCAGCTCCTGACTGCGAAGTCCGGTTCCCAGCATCACCCGGATGCTGATGCCGATTTTGTCCACCGGCAGGTGCAGCATCATCAGTTGCACTTCTTCTGCGGTGAATGCCTCCTTGGGCTTTTTCTCCCCCGTGCCTCTCATCTTTTCGGCAAAGCGGACTGGATTCTTTCGGATGTAGTCATTCGCCTCTGCCTTATTCAGCACCTGATAGAGCATTCCCCGCATTTTTGCCAGATAGGAGCTGGACTTTCCTTCCTCCTGCATTTTCTGGAGAAACTGCTCTACATGAATTGCTTTGATAGAGCGCAGGGGCATTTCACCGAAGTAGTCAATCAGCTTTCTCAGGGTGTACTTGTAGCCGTCCTGGGTGGACTTCTCCACCCGTTTTTGATAGTCACGAAACCAAATGGTCGCCCACTTCCCGAAGGTGATGTCCTCTGTCGTCAGACCATCGTCCTGCTCCTTCAGAAAGGCTTTCGCCTTATCCTTTGCCTCTTTTTGTGTCTTACCGTAGAAATACTTGAATTGGGGCTTTCCATCGGCTTGGGTTCCAATGGTCAGCCTTTGTTCCCATCTTCCATCGGATCGTTTTCTCAACAATCCATCGCCGTTTGAGCGCCGTTTTGCCATGGCAACATCTCCTTTTCGATGATTGATATGAAGTTCAGACCGCTTGCCCGCCTGACTTCTTGGTATAGTATAGCATGTTTCTTTGCTTACTTCAACGCTTTAAAGTGTTTTTCAGACGTAATAGATTATTTTTTGCTCCCTCCAACCGATCATTCGTTCTGTTGTATTTGATCGACCTCCCTTTGCAAGATGGGAAAGAAAAACTTCCCATCTTCCTCTGTACACACCAATCCTGCGGACTGGGTATACAGATTCAGTTGAGAAGTATCCGTTCATTTGATATGCAACTTGTGATTGCATGGATAGTATAGCGTTTTATTACTTCGGCAATTAAATAATTCCCGAAGTAATAAAAATCATTTAAAGCCGTTTTGCTCGCCCCTCCGGGGCAACCGCAAAACATGGCAACTATTACTCCGGCAACATATAGGAAGGAAATTGACTTGCGATTATTCAGTTGCCGGAGTAATACATTAGGCTTTGTAAGGTGAATCCTGTCGAATGGCACTGTACCGAACGGTGAAGAATCACATCAACTCAATGAGATGCAGAAATGCAGTCTGCTGTTCTTCCGTCAGCTTTGTCCATTGCTCCAAAAGCGTCCTCTGTGCTTCTGTGAGCGTGACGGAATCCTCTCCCTCTGCAAAGAGCTGGGACATGGTAATTCCAAACGCATCGCAGATCTTAGCAAGAGACGGAACCGTAGGAACAATCTGTTTCCGATACCAAGACGAGATGGTAGACTGTGGCAATCCGGCTTTGTCAGCAAGCTGGTACTCTGTCCAACCTCTGGCTTCTCTGTATTTCGTGATTTCTGAGAGAATGTCCTTCACCGCAGCCTCAACTCCTAGTTGATATTTTCGTTTATTATACTTTTGCACATCGTTGTAATTTAATAATTTGTGTCGTATAATTAAAACGATAATGTGAACTAATTGAGGTGATTCACTTTGCTGTGTTTCTTTTTGGGGCACCGTGATGCTCCGGATGGTGTTCGTCCGGCTCTGGTACAGGCTGTAGAACGCTCCATCACCCAGCATGGAGTCACCGAGTTTGTCGTTGGACATTATGGCAGTTTTGACCGTATGGCATCCAGCGTTGTAAGAGCTGCCAAAGTTGTTCACCCCACAATCAAACTCACTTTGCTGCTGCCCTACTACACGAATCATCTGGCTAACGTCGGCGAAGGCTATGACGGTTTTTTCTATCCAGAGGGACAGGAGGCAATCCCCAAACGTGCAGCGATTGTCCGTGCAAACCGGTACATGATCGACCATTGTGACTTTCTCATCATGTACGCAAGGCATATTGGCAGCAATACACGGGAGTTTATGGATTATGCAGAGCGGAAGTTTCAGCGTACTGGCAAACCGCAAATCATCAACTTGGCTGATTAGAACAACGTATACCCTCATTCGATTTCGTAGAACTTGTTCCGGTTCAGAGTGCGTTGGATGGTATGCTCTTGCTGCGTCAGTAACTTGTACCCGTCCTCCATGGTTTTGATGGTATCTTTCAAACGCCGCCGCCGATCATAGAGGTCTTGTTGTTGAGCGGTGAGCCTGACCTTCGCCTCCTTGAGAGACTGGTAATTTGGAACACAGTTGACATGGTGCGCCTCTTGGTACTCCCGAAGATACTTCACAGCGCCATCGTAAAGCAGTAGCCCTTGAATGTTTTTCTCCCGGAATTTAGGAGATTTCCGGGTTTTCAAATACTGTTCATACAATGGGCGGTATTTGTGGTAGAGTCCCAAGTGCTTCAGCAGGCCGTTGCACTCCTTCAAATTCTTCTCCACTCGCAGGAGCCGCTGAGTATCATGATTGAAGTCCTGTTTGTGATCTTCGATGGTTGCTTGCAAATCGTCAAGGTTGAGCAGGTGGTTTTCCGTCAGGTAGTTGAAGCTCATGCTCATGGCTTTCAAGTTCTGAATCTTTGCCCATTGGGTAAGACTGTAACTGCTCTGAATCTTCGGGTCGTTTAGGTCGATGATGCGTCCGGTAATGACCGTCTCAATGATTGGGCGGGAGGGTTTCAGTTCAGGTGTAGGCATCTTCTCAGCTTTTTTCTCAGGCGCAGCCTGTGGCTGTGATTCCATTTGTGCTTGCTTCTTCAACTCCAAGAGACGCTGATTGATGAATGCTTCAATGGCTTCTTTGCTGTAATCATCGCCTAGTCTGCGGGATGTGATGGGGCGTTTGCGATACTCCGGGAGGTAGCTCCATCGTCCCCGGCTCTCTGTTACGACGATGTTGTGTTTCCGTTTTAGAATGGCTTTGAAGTCATCAATAGAGCTGCATTTCTGCTTCGCTTCGTCGATTGCCTGACGCATTCGGGCAAGCTCCGTTTTGAACTTGGATTCCGTGGGTTTTCCTCCAATACTGCGGATTGCTTCGTTTTTACGGTCAAGTTTGTCCTGTCCTCGTTGGCTTGCCCAATACTCTTTATCGGTGACATTTTGCTTGGCTTTGCGATTTAGCTCAACCTGATGTAATCCGTTCTCCCGGCATATTCGCTCCACGTCTGCTTTCAGATAACGGAGACATTCCGGGGTGTTGTGGAATTTGTAGCCAGCCTTGCCGTCACGTTCCAGCTTGGAGTATTCCGGCTGTGGAATATCTTTGATACGGAGGCTGTTGAAACCGATGTGACAATGAATCGAGCCGCTGCCGTTGTGCCCGTCATCGTGGGAAGCGACAACACACTGATGACCGCTGAAATGCTTACGGGCAAACTCCATGCCAAGGGCTTGCGCCTTTTCCAGCGTTAAACCGCACTCTATATCCTTCGGGTCAAAGCTGAGAATGAAGTGATGCTGTTTGATGTCCTTCCGATCACGGTTTTTCTTCCAGAAGCGGTTGCTGATCTGGCAGTCAATTCCGTATGTCCACGGGGTGGTGTTGATAGCGTCAATGAGGACGTTTTCCCGGAGGTGCTTGACGTGGTTTTCGTCGTAAATGGGTCGGGCATGGCTGTCGTGCTGAAACAGGACGTAGGTGATGAAGTCGTGATAATTACTGCCGTGAATCGTCAAATGTTTGAGAATCGCCATTGAACTCCTCGACTTTACAAAGAAATTTCATCCGTTCATTCAATTGGTCGATTGCGGTTTCGATGCTTTTCATCGTTTGTTCTGTCTGAGGGTCGCCGCTGTTCAGCTTCCGGGCAATCTGATTGAGATTGGAGCCGATTTTGCCCATCTGTCCGGTGAGCTTTTGAGCGGCTTCGTCGCTGAAAGTTGCATAGACGGTGGGATGCTCGATTCGTCTCGTCAGCGCCGCTCGCCGCAGATATTGGGAGTAGGTGATGCCCAGCACTTCGCAGATGAAGTTGAGCTGGTCGTACTCGTCCTCTGAAAAGCGGACGGTGATTTT
>ATWA01000071.1 GCA_000421005.1 Clostridiales bacterium NK3B98 | reverse complement strand
CAATTTGATTCAGGTTTGAGCCGATTTTCCCAAGCTGCCCGGTGACAGCTTTGCTTGTGGTTTCGTCCAGTGCGTACTGGAATACAGGACGGGGAATTCTTCCGGTGAAGATTCTCCTGCGGATGTACTTGGAGCGGTTCTCGTTGAGAAGTTCGCAGATGATGTTGAGCTGCTCCCATTCATCGTCCGAGAGCCGGACGTTGACGAAATGGGAACGGTTGGTTTCGTCACGGTCTTGGTACTTTTTTGACATTGAATCCCTCCTTGCGGATTTGATTTGTAGCTGCTATGCAGCATTTTCTGAAAGAAAATTACTCCGAGGGTTTGGGGCAGCGGAAGCCCCAACAAGTGTACCGTCGAGCCTTTCACGCAAAGCGGGAAAGTGTGACACGGTACGGATCTTGCCCCCGACCAGATGTCTCTTTGTAGCTCCGACTTTCGTCGGAGCTGTTTCATCTCATAAAAAGACAGAGCCTGACCTGAAAAATGATTCATCCGTCATTCGTTCAGGCCAGACTCTGCTGACTTCTTCAGTATAGCAAGCAGGATTTTGAATTGCAATGCCTCATTGCAAAAATGGACAGAGTAGACGAGTATCGGAGCAAGCACTAGCATCAATAATTTAACAAGTATTTGTAGAAAACTGGGTACTGGCTATGGTATTTTAACGGGGAATATGTTATCATCTCCCTAAGTAAGTTTTCCAGTGAAAACGGGGTACGAACGACACACAGCAACGGACGGGACGTCAAAGGATATGCCGCTGCACGGCGGGAGACCTATATTACTTCTATTTGAATGTAAGGTGACTCAATATGAGACAGACAAGCTTATGGAATGATCAATGGCAGTTCCAAATCGAAGGAGCGGCAGACTGGGAATCAGTCTGCCTGCCCCATACCTGGAATGCGCTGGACGGACAGGATGGCGGCGGAGACTATTATCAGGGAAAGGCATGGTACCGGAAGCGTTTTCTCGCTGAGACCCCATGGGAGCAGGTCTATCTGCGCTTTGGCGCAGTGAGCAAGCGGGCAGAGGTATACTGCAACGGGCAGCTCGTGGGCAGCCACAACGGCGGATTTTCCGCCTTCACGCTGGAACTGACCCCCTATCTGCGGCAGGGAGAAAATGAACTGACGGTGATGGCCGATAACAGTGCAGATCTTCCAATTTACCCGGAGTATGCGGACTTCACCTTCTTTGGCGGGATTTACCGGGAGGTGGAGCTGATCTGCTTTGATACGAAAGCGCACTTTGATGTGGAGGCTTTTGGCACGGACGCAGTGCTGATTACGCCCGATGTGACCGGAACCGTGACCATGCAGACTACGCTCACCGGAAACGGGCTGCTGCGGTCGGAAATCTTGGATGAGGCAGGCGCTGCTGTGGCGGCTGTGGAAGAGATTGTCAGCGCCGGAGACCATGTGACACGCCTCACTGTACCCCAACCCCATCGCTGGGACGGTACGGCAGCCCCCTACCTCTATACCGCACAGCTCACCCTTTCCTCCGCAGGAAAAGAGCTGGACCGTTTCTCGGACAGCTTTGGTTTTCGGGACTACTTCGTCAGCCCCTCGGAGGGCTTTTTCCTCAACGGAAGAAGCTACCCGCTCCATGGTGTGTGCCGTCATCAGGACAGGGAGGATATGGGCTGGGCGATTACCGAAAAGGAGCACATGGAGGATATGAGCCTGATCCGGGAGCTGGGAGCCAACACCCTCCGGCTGGCGCATTACCAGCACGCCCCCTTCTTCTACCACCTCTGCGATCGGGAAGGCATGGTGGTCTGGGCAGAGATTCCCTTTATCAGCGGGCATGACCCCCGTCCTGAGGCGGATGCAAACCTGTTGCAGCAGCTTCGGGAGCTGATTCTGCAAAACTACAACCACCCTTCCATCTGCTTCTGGGGGATTGCAAACGAGCTGGGCATTGCCAAAGAGACGGAGGCGATGCTCTCCATCACCCAGCGGCTGAACGATCTTGCCAAGCAGCTGGACGCAACCCGTCCCACCGTCATTGCCAATGTGGGAATGACCGTTCCCGAAAGTCCCCTGTTCCATATCACAGACCTGACCAGCTATAACGAGTATATGGGCTGGTACACAGGCAGCGCAGATGACCATGGCTCCTTCTGCGATGAGCGCCATTCCCGCATTCCGGAGATTCCCATGGCTGTCAGCGAGTACGGCGCGGATTGTCTGCTGCAATGGCACAGCGCACAGCCCAAGGTGCAGGACTACACGGAGGAATATCAGGCCATCGTCCACGAAAAAGCCATGGCCGCATTCAACGCCCGCCCTTATCTCTGGGCCACTTGGCTTTGGAATATGTTTGACTTTGCCGCTGACGGAAGAGACGAAGGCGGCTGCAAGGGACGCAACAACAAAGGGCTTGTCACCTATGACCGTAAAACCAAAAAACAGGCGTTCTTCTTCTACAAAGCTCTGTGGAGCAAAGAGCCGTTTGTCTACCTGTGCGGAAAACGCTACCTCAAGCGTGCTGCGGAGAAGATAGAGGTAAAGGTATACACCAATCTGCCCCATGTAGCCCTTTGGGTCAATGGTCATTTCGTTGGAGAACAGGACGGAAACACGGTGTTCCTTTTCCCTGATGTGCCGCTGCGCATGGGCTTTAACGAGCTGGTTGCCCGCACCCCGGAGGGCTGCATGGACAGTCTGATTCTGGAGCGGGTGGCATCTGAGCCGGAGGAATATGTTTTCAAAGAGTCGAAAAACTTTTCCAGCGCTGTAGCACAGTGGTTTGCGGATGTGTCTCAGGAGCCAGTATCCCGTGAACTGGACATCCGCCCCGGCTACCTGTCGGTGAACGATTCCATGGAGCTGATTTACAGTGTTCCGGAGGGGTACAAGGCGGTGCAGGAGCTGGTCATCAAGGCACTGGCCATTGACAATCCCGGAGCGGCGAAGCGGATGGAAAGCGGCGGGGCGTTGAGTTTTACCGACCTGTGGCACCACATTCAAAAACAGCTTCCTGATGAGGTTTACTATTTACTGAACGAACGGCTCAACCGCATCCCCAAACCATAGCTTTGGGAATAGACTCCCAAAACAGATGCTATGCGCTTCTGAAAAAAGAGGCTGCTGCAATTCCTTTCGTTTTGCAGCGGCCTCGCGTTAAAATCGGTGCGAGAGAATAGAAAGCAGAGGGGTGATCCCGTGCTGAAAATCGGTATATTGGAAGATGAAACCGCCCAAAGCGACGAGCTGGTACAGTTTTTGACCCGATACCAAAGCTCACACCCGGATTTTTGCTATACCGCGGATATTTTCAATACTGGAAGCAAGCTGATCTTTGGATACAGAGGGGGCTATGACCTGTTGTTCATGGACATCCGTTTGCCGGATATGCTGGGGATAGAAGCGGCAAAGAAAATCCGGCAGGTGGATGAAAATGTGATGATTGTATTTGTGACCAACCTATCCCAGTACGCCATTGACGGCTATGCAGTCCGTGCCTTTGACTACATTCTCAAACCCCTTCAGTACGGTGCATTTTCTGCCAAGATGGATCGCATTCTAAACGTGCTCTCTCACCGGAAAAACAGCAGCTATCTGACCATCAGAACCAAACAGGAGACCTTCCATCTGGATACGGATACCGTCTATTTTGTGGAGGTAAGCGGCCACGACCTGATTTTCCACACAGACCAGCGGGATTACAGTGTCTGGGGAACGCTGGCGAAGTATGAGGACGAACTGAAAAACAGATTCTTCACCCGATGCAATGCCTGCTATCTGGTGAATCTGAAATATGTCCAGTGCGTTCGGGGCAGCACAGTTACGGTAAACGGAACAGATTTGGCAGTCAGCCGGACACGCCGCAAGGCGTTTCTCAGCGAGCTGGCCAAATACAAAGGAGGGAGCGTCTGATGTATCATACTCCGCATTGGTATGCCTCCCTGCGGGATGTGGGGCTGTTGTGGCAGGCACTGGGCGGCGTGGTTCTGTTTTGGCGGGGACTGCAAAAGCGGGAGCATTGGCGGGCGTGGTGCGCTGTGTTTTGGCTGGCTGGGGCAGTTGTCCTGTTTTCCTCCCGTAAGCTGGGGCTTCTGGGATTGGACCACGGCACCAATGTCTATCTGGTATATGCCCTGTCTGTGGCACTGGTGTGGGCTGCCTGCCGGGTCTCCTTTAGTACGGCGTGGATGATCGGCTCGGCGGGATTCCTCGCCCAGCAGATCTGCGGCAATCTGGAACTGGCCTTTCGTATCCTCCCCGGTGCGGCAAAGATCATGGATTACAGCAATCGGATTGTGCTGCTGGACATCGTTTTTTACCTATCCGTCTATCTGGCTCTCTGGCGGATTTTCCAGCATAACAGCTATCAGGAAAACAGGGACATTTCCAGCCTGCAAAAGAATATGTTCTCCCTGATGGCCACTCTGTTCAGTCTGGGCTTCTACACCGTCAATCAGTATGTTCACGGCTGGTCCAGCTTTACCGAAGGGCAGCTTATGACCAATTCCCTCTATGCCGCCATAGGCGGAGTCTTCCTGCTGGTGATGCAATATAGCCTGATCAAACAGCAAAAGTTGAACGCCGAGGTTCACAGTATGCAGGCGGTTTTGTATGCCCAGGGCAGCCAATGGCAGTCCAGCAAAGAGCTGACCGAGCTGGTGAATGAAAAATACCACGACCTGAAGAAAATCGTCCGGGGATTTCAGGGAAGCATCGACGCAAAATATCTCAATGAACTGAGTGACGCCATCGACGCCTACGACGACCATGTGAAAACGGGAAATCAGGTGGCGGACGTAGTGCTCACAGAGAGCCGGGAGCTGTGCCGCAAGTACGGCATCCAGTTTACCTGCTTTGTCAACGGCACGGAGCTGAACTTCATGGAGGATATGGACTTGTATTTTCTGCTGAAAAACGCACTGGACAATGCAATCGAAGCGGTCCAGAGACTACCGAAGGAGAAAGACCGCTTTATCTCCCTCACCGCGCGCAGGGATGGGGAGTTTGTCTGCGTGCATACGGAAAACCCCTGCGGCGACGTGACCTTTGTGGATGATCTGCCCCAGACACAGCAGGACGCAGACTACCACGGATACGGCGTGAAAAGCATGCTGAGCGTGGCCACAAAGTATGGGGGAATGCTGAGCTGCTTTGCCAAAAACGGTATCTTTTATTTGGATGTGGTGCTGGTACCGGACCAACCCGCATAGCTTCCCCCTTGCGTTTTACGCTGTCAGATGTCCAGATACGCTGTTCCTGTTGCGGCAGGGCAGCGTATTTTGTATGCTCTTTTCGCTAAGCAGTACAAAAACTGCGCAAGAAATGCGAGAGGAGAATCCGTATGAAAAAAAGAAAGCTGCTCTGGAAGATTCTGACGGCAGTCTTCGCCCTGCTGCTTGCCGTTTCGGTGGTTGCCACACCCATTGCAATCCACTACGCAACGGTCATCAACTGGGCGTTGGGGGTGGTGCCCTACCGTACCATCAAGAGCGACACCACAGACGACGTTGTCTATTTCCCCAGTGAGTTCGTCAAGACGGGAGCAGACGGCAAAGCTCTGCTGGACAAGTCCGGCAACGAGGTCTATGACGATGTGGCGCTGGTCAAAGCAGGGCAGGAGCTGTGCCGTGAGGTAACGGCGGAGGGCATCGCCCTGATTATGAACGACGGCCTGCTACCCCTGAGCCAGGGAACCAAAGTGGGTCTGTTCAGCCAGTCCACGGTGAATCTGCTCACCTCCGGTACAGGCTCCGGCAGCACCGCGTCCACCGGACAGTACACCTTCTTTACCTCCATGGAACATGCAGGGCTGGTGCCCAACGAGGCGCTGTGGAAGTTCTACTCGGAGGGCGCAGGCAAGGACTATGTACGCAGCGGCCCCTCCATTACCCGCCCCGCTGACTATCTGATTAACGAAGTCAACTGGTCCGTGCTGGAAGGAGACAGCGCCTATGCCCAGATGACGGACAACGATGTGGCCGTCTTCAACATCTCCCGTGTGGCGGGAGAGGGCTACGACATTCCCAGCGGTCTTGACAACGCGCTGACCCAGTCCGACCTCGGCTCCATCACTGCAACGGAGTCCGGCATGAACGGCAACGGACTGACCCTGAACGATGATGAAAAGAGCGTGCTTGCTGGTCTGAAGCGTCTGAAGGACGAGGGACGGCTGAACGGCATTATTGTCACCATCAATGCGGCCAATATGCCTCAGGTGGATTTCCTGAAAGAGGAATACGGCATTGATGCGGTGCTGGTGATTTCCACCACCGGAGAATGCGGCATTGACTCTCTGGGCGCAATCCTCACCGGAGACATCAACCCCTCCGGTCATCTGGTGGATACCATCTGCTACGATAACACCGCAAACCCCGCCATGATGAACTTTGGCGAGCATCAGTATACCAATTACCGCAGCGATTATCTGGACAAGGTGAAAAACAGCAGTACCCCTGAGGCGTTCATGAATCAGATGAACTATCAGGTGTATCAGGAGGGTATCTACATCGGATACCGCTACTACGAGACCCGGTATGAGGACTATGTGATGCAGACCGGGAATCCCGGCGAATACAGCTATGGCGACATTGTGGCATTCCCCTTCGGCCTGGGTCTTTCCTACACTCAGTTTGCATACAGTGACTTCCAGCTCACAGAAGGAGAAAAGGATATCACAGTGAATGTCACTGTGACCAACACAGGAGATGCCGCAGGCAAGGAAGTGGTGGAGCTCTACTTCCAGTCCCCCTATACCGACTACGACAGGGAAAACGGCGTTGAAAAATCCGCTGTGGAGCTGTGCGGCTATGATAAGACAGAGCTGCTGGAGCCCGGGCAAAGCGAGACGGTGACCATCACCGTATCCAAGGAGGAGCTTGCCTCCTATGATGCCAACAACGCAAAAACCTATCTGCTGGACGCAGGAGATTATCTGTTCACCGTGGCAAACGGTGCCCATGAGGCAGTCAACAATATTCTCTCCGCAAAGGGCTTTACGCCCGAATCCACAGACGGCAGAATGGACGATGCCGGAAACGCAGAGCTGGTCAGAAGCTGGAACGTCGCCCAGCAGGACAGCGAGACCTTCTCCGTTTCCAGCGCAACCGGCGCTGAGATTACCAACCAGTTTGACAATGTGGATCTGAACAAGTACGATGACGGTTCTCAATCCATCGTCTATCTGACCAGAAAGGACTGGACCGGAACCTATCCCACGCAGAGTGTTGAGCTGACCATGAGCCAGCGGATGTTCAACGAGGTGCAGAGTGACTACTTCCCCGAAGCGGAGGAAGCAGACCTCAGCCAATACACCATGCCCACCTTCGGCGCAAACTATGGTCTGAAGCTGATTACCCTGCGGGGTGAGAGCTATGATAACCCCATGTGGGATAAGCTGCTGGATCAGATGACCTATGCGGAGATGAAGGATCTGCTCATCCGGGGCGGACACACCACAGCGGCGGTCAATTCCATCTTCAAGCCCGCAACCTCTGACCAGAATGGTCCCACCGGCTTTGGTACTACCTTTGTAGGCGGCGGCAAGGGAACCTCCTATCCCTCTGCCAGTATGCGTGCCCAGACCTATAATGACGAGCTGGTCAGGCGGGTGGGTGAGCTCATCGGTGAGGACGGACTCCACTCCGGTATCTCCGGTCTCTATGGATTCGGCATCAACACCCACCGCACCCCCTATTCCGGCAGAAACTATGAGTATTATTCCGAAGACCCCTTTATTGCAGGAGCAATCGGTATGCAGGAGTGCCTTGGCCTTCAGTCCAAGGGGGTTATCGTCTATGAAAAGCACTGTTTCCTGAACGATCAGGAGACCCACCGTGAGGGAGTGAATACATGGTGCAACGAACAGGCGATCCGAGAGATCTATCTGAACGCATTTTCCAAGGTGCTGCGTTCCGACATGGGCGCAGGCAAAGCCATTATGACTGGCTTCAACCGTTTGGGTACCACATGGAACGGTATGCACCCCTATATCAACAATGTCCTTCGGGGCGAGTTCGGGTTTGACGGCTTTACCATCACCGATGCGGACAGTGACAATGAGGGCATCATCTGCGTCAGCTATATGTATGCCCCCAGAGCCGTGACCACAGGAACGGATATGTATGACGGTCTGTACGACAACCACGGACGTACCACCCAACTGGATGCCTACAAGGACAATCCCTATGTCATGTCCCACCTGCGGGAGGCATGTCACAGAATCTGCTATGTGATCGTCAACTGCTCCGCCATGAACGGCATTTCCTCCAACGACATTGTGGTGTCCGTCACCCCGTGGTGGCAGAAGACACTGTATGCCTGCATCGGCGGATTTGCGGTGCTGCTGGCATTGTCTATCTTCATGCTTCTGCGCAAGCCCTCTGAGCAAGAGAATGCAGACGGTCAGGGCAGGAGCAAGGGTTTTGTGCCTGTGGTTGTGGTACTGATTGCAGCCCTTTGTGTAGCGGGCTTTGTGATGTCGAGAACCTCCGGCGCAAAGGTAAAGGACTTCAGCATTGAACCCAACGGCGATTTCAGCTTTACCGCCGGAGACGCCAGCTACATGGTCAAGGTTTTCAACAGCTCTGACATTCAGGATCAGAAACCCGTTGAAGGTGCGGAAGTCCTTGGCTCTCAGACCGCCAACGGAGGCAGCGGCAACCTGAGCTGCGTGCCCTTTGGATCGGACTATGCGGTGGTTCTGTACAGTCTGGATGACAATTACAACGAGACGCAGGCTGCCATTGTCACTGACTTTGAGAAATACGGTCAGCTCTCCGGGCCGAAGGCAACCTATCAGCCCGGCATCATCTGGATTCATACGGTAGACCGAATTGAGCTTGATCTGTCTCAGGCAATGGACAGCGAGGCAGTCACCAGCTATCAGGTGGAGACCTACCTTGACGAGGCGCTGACCCAGAAGGTGGAGGCAGGCTGCGGTATTGTGACACCTTCTATGGAGAATGGCCAGCTTACCGGAAACTTCCTTGAGTTTACCCCGGAGACCGGGAACACCTATTACTTCCGGGTAAAGGCTCTGGCAGATCCTGCCATCAACGCAACAGAATCTGAATGGGGTGAAGTCACCAGCTTCATGGCGATGGAAGAGTAATGATACTATGATAAGAGGGGCTGCCTCGAGACGACGCTTTCCGTCGTTATGAGGCAGCCCCAATCACCTCCTATTCCAACCGACGAATCCGCCACGCCTGCCTTGTACAAGACTTGTTCTGTCACGGCGGAGTCGTTTTCGTTCATCCTATCAAACCCCTCAAAATGTTGCGTCTACCGGCAAGCACAGCAGAGGCGCTGACCCTTAAATTGACCCTTTATAGGAACGCAGAAACGAGCGTTCAATGGTACTATTAGACTGGTTTTTCTCAAAATACAGAAAGAATGGAGCTTTTTGCACGCAGAAAGTGCAATATCTTTTCCTCTGATAATTCGACTCCCGCCTTGTGCATCTCAGAACACCCCGAAATCGTAATGGTTTTTGGGCG
Organism: Clostridiales bacterium NK3B98; assembly: GCA_000421005.1. Lineage (GTDB taxonomy): Bacteria > Bacillota > Clostridia > Oscillospirales > Oscillospiraceae > Onthomonas. Next base: position 1,352 of record ATWA01000071.1, on the reverse strand, counting down.
TTTCTTTGCGTTTGTGAGTTGTTTTGCGATTTGGAAGTCCAGAGTTCACCGAGCGGGTTTTCTTTTACCCCTTACTTTACCCCTTACAGGGTATTTGACTATCCGGGCATTGTTCAGAGATTGGAAACCTGTTCAATGAACTTCTGCATCCGCTCCTGGGAATCTTTCTGCATGGTTTTGCTCACAGCGCCGTAGACATCCATGGTGAAGGATGAGGAATAATGACCTAAAAGCTGCTGGACAAGCTTGGGGGAGCAGCCATTTTGCAGCGCCATGATTGCGGTGCTGTGGCGGAGATCGTGGAATCTCGTCTCGTCCATGCCAATCTGCTTCACCAGCTTCTTGAAGTGCTGGTAGACGGTGACATGGCAGAGATGCCCGCCCATCTCATTGGTGAACACCAGATCATGCTCGTTGCTCCACGCCGGACCAGCTGCCAACTTCCACTGCGCCTGCTGACGTTTCTGAGCCTTCAAAACGTCCATCACTGCGGGGGCAACTGCGATGGTGCGGTCTTTGCCGTTCTTCGTCTCATCCAGAAAGATGTACCCCTCCCCGTTACGGCTCTTTTGAAGCTGACGGCAAACCGTGATCTCCCCGTCCTCAAAATTGATGTCCTGCCATTGAAGACCGAGGATTTCAGACTGGCGAAGACCAGAGAACAGGTCAACAATGTACACCCGCTCATAGGGGTCGCCTTTGATGACTTCCAGAAAGGCGGGGATGCTGTCATCCATCAGGGGTTTCAGGGCAGGTTTCTTTGCTTTGGGCAGCTTGGTGTTGTCGGCGGGGTTGCGGGAGATGATTCCGGACATTACCGCCTGCTTCAATGCGCTGTGAAGCACACCGTGGATGTTCTGGACGGACTTGGGGGAGAGGGGCTTTTGCTCCTTGTGTCCGTCACTGAGACGGTTGATGAACCGCTGCACCTGTACCCCGGTCAGGGCACTCAGCTTCACCTTGCCCAGATTGGGGATGATGTATTTTTTTGAGCGCTTCTTGTAGTCATCAATGGTGCGGGGTTTCAGGTTGACGCAGTAGGTTTTCAGCCATTCCCGGAACCATTCCGCTACGGTGTATTGCTTGACGGGCTTCTGAAAACAGCCATCGTCGATCTCCCGGAGAACGGTGGTCAGCTTCTGTCTGCACTCCTTTTGGGTCTTGGCATAGACGCTGCCCCGCTGTGGCTGGCCCAGTTCGTCCTTGAACGTGTATCTCGCTTCCCACAATCCATCCGGGCGGTGGCGGATGGTTCCGTTTCCCTGTGCGTTTCGTTTTGCCATGAAAAAGTTTGCTCCTTTCGTTGCACCGCTGCGCCGACTCTGGTACAATGAAGGGGCGCAGGATGCTGA
>ATWA01000070.1 GCA_000421005.1 Clostridiales bacterium NK3B98 | reverse complement strand
CAATAAACGGGATTCGCTTACTTTGTGGTGGAAGGAAGTGGAGTATGAGCAGGCTAAACGATGGTTTGAGCAATTATGAGAATGGCATAAGTACTGCGAAAATGATGGGGACCACCTAAAGGGCAGTCCCCATCATTCCTCTGTATCAGAATCAAAGGAATAGGTATTCAACTCCGGGAAGTCCAGAAACTCCGCCGGGGTCATGCTGAAGGCCAGCGCTACCTTGTGCAGCGTCTGGATTCTGGGGTTCTTGGTCAATCCCCGCATGATATTGTCCAGCGTGGACTGCTTCACATCGCTCATCCCGGCCAGCTTGTTGATGCTGATGCCACGTTCTTTGCAAAGCTGACGAATTCGATTCACAAAAAGCTCTGAATACTCCATAATGACACCCTTATGATAGGATTACCCGTTTCCGGGTTATGGTTATCATAAGGGTGTTTTGATGTGGAATTACCCGAATACGGGTTGACAAGGGAAAAGACCTTTCTTAGAATTTGATTAACCCAAATATGGGTAATCAGATCAGGAGGGATGGCTTTGAAAACCTGCTTTTTCCTTGGACACAGAGACGCTCCGGAAACGCTAATGAAGGCTTTGGAAGAAAGCGTGTTTCGGCATATCATAGAGTACGGCGTGGATCATTTCACTGTGGGACGATACGGGAGTTTTGACCGAATGGCATATCAGACCGTCTGTGAGATGAAAAAACGATATGATGTGTCGCTCTCATTGCTGCTACCCTACCATCCCTTTGATTGCCCGGTTCGAGTGCCGGAGGGGTTTGACCATACGTTTTACCCGCCGGGGATGGAGACGGTACCCAAGAGAGCGGCGATCATTCAGGCAAACCGTTATATGATACGGCATAGTGACTATTTGATCTGCTATGACAGGGGACAAATTGGGAATACAAGGATTTTGGCGGAGGAGGCGAGGAGGAAGGAACGGGGAGGTTTGATCAAGGTTGAGAATCTATTTGATGAATAAAAGAGTAAAGAATTCAAGTTGGAGAAACGTAAGGCTTGCCATTGAGCAAATAGTATGATAGTATGTAAACATACATACTAAATGGAGAGGGGTACTGCAGATGGCGAAAAAAAAGAGCAATAAGACAGAATTTGGCCAGTTTCTCGTCTCATTAATCAAAGAAGCTGGACTGTCTCAAGAGGCTTTTTGCAAAGAGGCAGATATTTCCAGGCCATACTTCTACGACATCCTGAAAGGCAGTCCGCCCTCAAGTGAGACACAAGAGGCACTCTATGCTGTGTTGGAGAGCAAGCTCTCTAGTAATGATGACAGATACTATAAGTATTTGAATCTTGCGGCAAAGGATCGTAATGATATTCCAAGTGACATATACGACATGGTTCTGAATCACCCGGAGCAATGGAACAGTGTCCGATCAGCGCTGAAAAAGATGCTTTTGGTACAAGAATAAGGGAGCGAACGATATGGCAGAGCTACATGAATTGATTGCAAAAATAGAGAACCCCGAGCTGCGCGCTCAGATTCAAGAGGCAGCGAGAAAGCTGTTTGAACAAAAGAGGTTCGGCCTTGTCTTTGAGGACCATATGCCTGAGTGTACTCCTCTCTATGAGATACCCGTTCGCAAGGGGTCAAAAGTGTCTTTGAAAGCCGGGAAGGTCAGCGAAACCTATATTGTTTTGCAGATCAAGGATGGAAAAGCACTGTGCTTGCCCAGAGACGGGAGCCAGACATCGGAGTTTCCGGTGGAGGAGCTGGTGACTACGGCGGAATTCGGCGAGCCCATCTATCCCTGCCTCCAATATCTGGATTCTGTGTGCTGTGCGCCGGACAGCGACCTGTGGCATACCCTGATCGAGGCGGACAACTACCATGCCCTCCAACTGCTGGAGTATCTCTATGGCGGATTGGTAGACTGCATCTACATTGCCCCCCCCTACAACACAGGGGCGAGAGACTGGAAATATAACAACGATTATGTGGACGGGAATGACCAGTATCGGCACAGCAAGTGGCTTTCCATGATGGAAAGACGGTTGAAGCTAGCGAAGAAGCTGCTGAATCCAAAGGATTCTGTATTGATTGTGACTATTGACGAAAAGGAGTATCTACATTTGGGATGCTTGTTGGAAGAGATGTTTCCGGAAGCCAGGCATCAAATGATTAGTACCTCAATAAATCCAGCAGTAGTTGCCCGGGTTGGAGGATTTGGCAGAAGTGGAGAATATATTTTCTTGTTGATGTTTGGCGATGCAGCACCTACAAGAATGAGGCTGGAACGTGAGTGGGTTTCAAGTCGTGGTCGTACACATACCGGCCAAATCAGATGGGATTTATTAAAGCGTTCAGGCACTGGAGCTTCAAGGCATGACTCTCCGGGAGGGTTTTATCCTATTTATATAAATCCCGCAAACAATAAATAGAAAAAATCGGTAATCCACTACCAGAAGGAATATCTGAAGCGCCTCAGATAGATGGAATGTTTTGCTTGCTGCCTATCAGAGATAATGGTTCAGAGGGGAGGTGGCAATGGACAACCGATACTTTCTTGGAGAGAATGCAGCAAGGGCGCGTTCGTATCGGGGGGAATATTAATAGAGGATATACGGTCTATATCCTGAAGGACGGAGAGTATTCAAAACTGACGAATGGCGAGTTTAAAGAAATTGGGAGAGGTATCAATAATGAAATAATAGTAGACGACATTGATACTGCCCATGTGTTAGCGATTCCAGGCGATATTTGGCAAATATCATCCCACGATGCAACTCAATATGGCTCGCGGCTTCTTGGAAGTATATTTGGTGACAAGCGATTTACTTTCCCAAAGTCACTATATGCTGTGAGAGATTGCATTCGTTTTTTTACAGAGAATAAGCCGAATGCCCTTGTTGTGGATTTCTTTGCCGGCTCCGGGACAACACTCCATGCCGTCAATCTTTTGAATGCAGAGGACGGCGGGCACCGCCGCTGCATTCTTGTCACCAACAACGAGGTGTCTGACGCAGAGGCGAAGGAGATGACTAGCCGAGGCTTGCAGCCCGGCGATGCGGAATGGGAAAAGCTGGGCATCGCCCGCTATGTCACATGGCCCCGAACAGTCTGCTCCATCGAGGGACATGACGTTAACGGCAATCCCCTCAAGGGGAATTATCTGGGCAGTGATCGTCCCATGGCGGACGGTTTTCGCGCCAATGCGGTGTTTTTCAAGCTGGGCTTTTTGGACAAGACAAAGGTGTCCCTTGGAATGCAGTTCAAGGAGCTGCTGTCAACCCTGTGGATGAAGGCCGGGGCGGTTGGCAGATGCCCTGTCGTGGAGGCTGGTGTACCGGATATGCTCATTTTGCCGGAGAACAGAATGGCGATCCTCAATGACGAGAACCGGTTTTCCGTCTTTACTCAGGCGCTGGAGCAGCACCCGGAGATTGATGTGGTATACCTTGTGACCGACTACGAGCCGGGCTTTGTGGCCATGTCGGAAGCCCTGGCCGGGAAGACGACCTATCAGCTATACAGAGACTATCTGGACAACTTCCGAATCAATGCGGGGAGGCATGGCCGATGAACATAGAACTAATTTCCTTTCAGGAGAAAGCAGTCAGAGAACTGCGGATGGATCTGTTCGATGCCTGTGAAACCTATCAGCGCAGGCGGAAGACGCAGGTGGTATCTCTTCAAGCGCCGACCGGAGCGGGGAAAACGATTATCGCCGCCGCTTTGATTGAGAACATTTTCTTCGGCTCTGTTATGGCAGATGGGAGGACGTTTGAGGAACAGCCGGAGGCGATCTTTGTCTGGCTCTCCGACTCCCCGGAACTGAACCAGCAGTCCAAGAGAAAAATTGAAGTGAAGACCAGCAAGCTGCGCTATGGACAGTGCGTGTCGATTACAGAGGACTCCTTTGACATGGAGATGTTGGAGGATGGCCATGTTTATTTTCTGAACACCCAGAAGATCAGCAGAAACGGCAAGCTGACCAAACACGCAGACACGCGCAAATATACCATCTGGGAGACGATGGAAAACACGATTCAGAACAAGGCGGACCATCTGTATTTCATCATCGACGAGGCCCACCGCGGTGCCAAGAGCAAGCGGGAGGCGGGAACGGATACTACCATTATGCAGCGTTTCATCAAGGGTTATGAGTATACAGAAAACAACGTGAGGCGGAAAATGCACGCCATGCCTGTGGTGCTGGGTATCAGCGCCACAGCGGAGCGATTCAACACGCTTGTGGGGAATATCAACGTTGGACTTCAAAAGTACATCATCACCGCAGATGAGGTGCGCGGGTCCGGTTTGTTGAAGGACCGTATCGTAATCACCTATCCGGAGGACCCGGAGCGAAACAATGAGATGGTTCTGCTGGAGGCTGCCGTTGAGGAGTGGCAGAAAAAGTGCAGAAGATGGTATCAATACACCTATGAGCAACACTATTCCAATGTCGACCCGGTGTTGGTGGTGCAGGTCTGCCCTGGTAGCGCCGGAACGCTGTCCGATACCAATCTGGACGATGTCCTGGACAAAATCGAAGAGAAGGCGGGAATGCGGTTTCAGTACGGTGAGGTTGTCCACAGCTTCGGAGAAGGAACGACGCTGGAGTTGCACGGGCTGAAGGTACCTCATGTCAAGGCTTCAGACATTGCCAGTGATCACAAGATCAAGGTTGTATTTTTCAAGGAGGCTCTTTCTACGGGGTGGGACTGTCCCCGGGCGGAAGCAATGATGTCGTTTGCAGTAAGGAGCGACCCCACTTACATTGCCCAGCTTCTGGGAAGAATGATTCGCACACCGCTGCAAATGAGGGTTTCCCGGGACGAGTTTCTGAACGACGTCAAGCTGTATCTACCCTATTTCAGCAAAGAGACTGTGAAAAAGGTGGTTGACGAGCTCCAGAGCAACGAGGGCGGCGAGATTCCCACGGAGATCAATGGTGTTTCGCTGGAGGAGCAGGGTTTTGCTCTCTGGACGGTTTACGCACCCAGAAGACAGCGGCAGATCGCGCCATGCCCGAACCAGATTTCGTTGGATGATTATCCACGAGAAGAGACATCGGTGCAGGATGAAGGTGCACGGACGGACTCCGCTGAGAGTGGTGGCAACCCCGGTAGCGCACCGGAGTATATTCCGCCGATCACAGTTTCTGCTCCAATACAGCCGGGAACGCACTCTGCTGCCCCGGAGGATGCCCTGCAGCAGGGCCGGCAACTGACCCTGCTGCCGGAATTGGACCGTGTCGAGGTAATCAATTTTATCAACAGACAGGGATACCTGACTTATCTGATTCGACGGGAGAGAATCAATGACTATTTGAAATCCCTGCTTGACCTTACGGTATTGCTCACACAGAACAACATCTATTTGGAAGCCAGGGACGAGGTTAACCGTGATGTTGTGGGTAAGATTCGCGCCTTTGTCGACAGACTTCATAGCACCGGTCAATATGACGATTTGGCGAAGCAGGTGCTGCAGATTCGGCTTTCCGTGCAGGTGTTTGATCCATTTGGGCTGTCGCTGCTGGAGAACTATTTTGACGACTATACGATGTATTCCGAGACAGAGATTGATCGCCAGCTGCGCAATGCGGATGCCAAGCTGGGGAGATACGGTTTTCCAAACATATATGGCGGGATATACTATAATGAGGAAGACCCGAATGCCCATAAGATTGACTGTATTTTGTATGCCGCGGATGATGACTGCCGGGCAGAGCTGGGTGTGTATGCCAAAGCAAAGCTGAATGAGTTTGTGAGAAAATATCGCCTGAAAATCGTGAGCAAATCTGACTCCTGCAAAAAGAAATACCACGACATCCTGGCCGATAGCGATGAGGTCAGTCCACAGATTTTCGCTATCCCGGAGGACATGACGGTACGTGAAGATCCTGATGGAATCGAGTATGACAATCATCTGCTTGTCTCAGAAACGACTGGCACTGCCAGAATCAAGTTGAACGGGTGGGAAGCGGCACTGATTGAGGAGGAATCCCGCAGGCCGGACTTCGTTTGTTGGGTGCGGAATCCTGCCCGGGCCTCTTGGTCACTGTGCCTGCCGTATGAACAGGGAGGAGAGACCAAGGCGTTCTACCCGGATTTCCTGATTGTGCGCAATGATCCGGATTTGGATTATGTGGTGGACATTCTGGAACCGCACGGGGATCAGTATGCGGATAACCTGGCTAAGGCGAAAGCGTTGGCAGAGTACGCAAAGCGAGAAGACCGCATGGGCAGGGTACAGTTGATCCGCAAGAGCACCGGTGCCGGTGAAAGAAATCAGTTCAGACGATTGGAATTGACGGATTTGAATGTGCGTAAAAAAGTGATTCGGGCGAATAACGATGATGAGCTGAAAAATATATTCTTCTCATGTGGCATCTGCTGATACAGCGGGATCTTGAGAGGTTTGCCCTCACTATTGAATCATTTGAACTTGTATTGACTCATTAAAAATGATATAATCAAAATGCAAATGAGTTAAAGGAGGGGACAGATATGGAGCTTGTGGTGCTTGGGAAAATGTGCCTCTTACTGCCCATGGAGCAGGCGGGTCAATTGCCCCTCTATTTGACGGGAGAATATGATTTTTATCATACAAACATCTGCGGAAAAGCCTGTATTGTGTTTCGATACAAAGGAATATATCTCTCCGCTCAGAAAGTACAGAAGCAGATGAAGCAGGTTCAAAAGTATACAAATCAGCAAGATGTCCCTTGTGTTCTCTGGACGAATTCCTTGAGAAGAGAACAGATGGAACAGTTGATAGAAAGAGGTGTGCCGTTTTACGTCAGCCAATGGCAGATGTATCTCCCTTTCCTAGGTACAGCTTTGCTGGAGAGTCAGGAAAGGGAGGAGGCGCTTCCAAAAGATCGGTTTACTGTCTCAGAGCAGTGTGTCTTTCTGGCGGTACTGCTCTCTGAAGAGCCTGTGTGTTCTGTGGCAGTGTTAATGAAACGACTGTCCCTCTCTCGTGCTTCCGTCAGCAGGGCGTTGTCCAGCCTCCACAGCAGGGGATTGCTGACAGTACAAGGAAAAGCCACCCGCAAGGTGTACAGCCGGCCGGATAGGCGCAGCTTTTGGGAGAAGGGGAGAGAAGCGATGATATCTCCGGTGATGCGCCGGCTGATTTATCGACGTGAGAATCTGCCCGCGGAGCATGTCTGCTTGGCAGGAGAGAGTGCATTGGCAGCGCATACCATGCTGGCAGAACCAAGTCGGATAATCTGTGCAGTCGGCAAGCATCTGTATGACAAGCTGCCGCCTTCCGCACCGGAGGAAGAGATTCTATCGAACGAAGGCGATGCCATTCTGGAGATATGGCGCTATGACCCGTCGCTCTTTTCCCAAAAGGGAGATGGGGGCCGTCAAACCGCAGACCCCTTCTCCTTGTATGCCGCACTGGGAGAGTTGCGCCGAGAAGACAGAATAGAGCTTGAGCTGGAAGGCTGGATGGAGGCGTATTTCAGTAATGCGGGGAATTGAGCGTTTTCGGGAGGCGTTTGCTGACTTCGAGGAGCAGTATGTTCTGATCGGCGGGGCTGCGTGCAGTCTGCTGTTTGAGGAAGCTGGAGGGACGTTTCGCGCTACGAAGGACTTGGACATTGTCTTGATTGTGGAGGCGCTGAGCGAAGCCTTTGCCCGGCGGTTCTGGAGCTTTGTTCGAGAGGGTGGCTATCAGATCAACAGAAGAAGCGATGGAGTGCCACGATATTACCGGTTTGAAAAGCCGTCAAATACGGCGTATCCGGCTATGCTTGAGCTGTTTACCCGAAGAGCAGTGGATTGGATTGACCAGAAGTCCACGCTGGAGCCACTTCCGCTGGGGGATGATATTTCCAGCCTGTCGGCAATTATCCTGAACGATGCCTATTACAGGATGGTGCGTGAGGGTGCACGTCTGGTAGAAGGCGTAAGAGTGCTTGGACCGGAGTATTTGATTCCACTGAAGGCGAAGGCATGGCTGGACCTCTCAAGAGAACAGGCAGAGGGAGTTCGTCATATCGACAGCAAGAACATCAGCAAACACAAAAAGGACGTTGCCCGGTTGGCAATCCTCCTGACTGAAGACAGACCGGAATTGCCGGAGGAAGTTCGGGAGGATATGCGGCAGTTTTTGAGCGAATACATCAGAGAGCCGGTGCGGCCTAAGGACTTGGGCATCCGCGGGATAAACGCAGAGGAGATTGAAGTGCGTCTGCGGCGGGTGTATGGATTAGGTGAGGTAATCAAGGAATAGCCTTTTTCTATACCGATATTTGAAACACTCAGCCCCAGAGCCATAATGACTCTGGGGCTGAGTGTTACAAAGCAACTTATTCATTCTGCCCTGTTGGGTACAGATCCATGAGCAGCGCTTCGAAAGCCTCTCTGGCCTCGTATCTATACACTTTGAGGGGAAATATAAGATCGTACATCCTTTCGTGGGCGTTGCGAAACAAGTCAAGATCTTCACGCTGCTCCTGAGTGATATCGGGCCCGGGTTCATCTGGGTCAAGGTCCTCTATTTCCCGTGCGAGGTTACTTGCCGCCTCATATCGTTCCTTGCCAATCTGGTTCCGGAGATTCGGAATAATAGAATGATACTCACAGAACGCTTCATCAAGGGCGTGCAATTTCTTCATAAAAAAGAGAAACCTGTTGGAAGTGAGAATTCGATTTAGGAGGGACTGGTATTCCGCTGAATGATATCCGAAACCAGGTGAGGCTTTGCAGTTTCCAGTAACCAAGCGAATTGCATCCATCGCTTCCTTTGTCAGACCGGTTTCTTTGTGGATAGCAGTTTCAATGAGGGTGCCCTCTGAATAATCGGGTTCCCCAAGAAGGAAACCCAATTGACAGTCAAAGATGTCGCAAAGTCTGAACAGATTATCAATTGGGGGTGTGTTTTTTGCAGACTCATAATCCGAAATCGTTTTGCCTGTACAATGCAATTCTTCTCCAAGCCGTTTCTGAGTCCATTTTCTGGCTTTTCGCAACATTGCAATCCGTTTACCTAATTCTTCTGAAGAATAGTACACAGAGCTCATCTCCTTACCTAAAAAGTAAATTAAATTAATATAATTTACTTTACAGCTCTCTTTTGATCTACTATATTATATCTACCAACGGATGTCAACTAGGTGATTTCGGCAAGTGTATATACTAGAGAAGCAGAGCAGATACGTTTTAGAGGAGGACAATAATGAGCAAAGAAAATCATGTCGATGAAAAGTACCCTCGCAATCCATCAACTATGAACGGCGATACTACGACAAGAGCAGTGAATCAGTTTGGGGCCATACTTGACACCACCCTGAATAGTGCCTTCGACTGCAGAGATAAGACACGTCAAGTGATGGAGCTAAGTGGGTTTGACCAATACGCACAATTTCATGAGCAAATCATGCATGACCCGGATCTCACAATAGAGGAGAAAATGAGGTATAAGAAAGAACTCGATGCATGGCAGGATAAAAGGACAGAGAAATCAAAAGATAATGTAAACGAAATGGAGACCAACAGGGTGAACAACATCATTAGATTGGCAAATGGTGCGCTTGTTTGTTTCATTGCTGTATACTTAGGAAGCACACCGAGCGGTCAGCGTTTCATCGCAAACGCTTCGAAGACTGTCCTGCGCTTTGCTGCATCATACCAGTGAGGAGACTCGACATGGACAGAATTCAGGAAAAAGCGCAGCAGGAGCAGGCAAAGGAGCAAATCGTCATCCTGAGAAAAGCCGTGGAGGGCTTGAGACCAGGCTCGCCGGAACGAGAGGCTGCTGCGAAGAAGGCTCTGGACAGTATGATCCAAACCATAAATAGAGATGAGAACAGGGTAGCCATTTGGGACTTCTCTGCGGAGAAGTCCCGGCCGGTCTTTGCCAGTAATGATGCAATCACGCTGCAGCCGGTCACTGTGAGCGATGCGGATTTCTATGTTGGTATCCGGATGCAGTATTCGAGGATGTACAGGGGTATTGTAGCGAGTCGAGGAAATAGTTTGAATCAGGAACTGTTGCGCTTTGATTTGTGTCAAAAGAAGTCGTTTTTCTGCATAGCAGATGACTGTATTGCATGCACGCATGTGGGATATATCGGTATAAAAGACACTGGGACTCCCGTCTGGGAGATTGCCATTGAACTGGATGGGCAATATACCGGAAGAGGTTTCGGACCGCGGTGTATTGGTTTGTTTCTCAATGAAGTATTTCGAATTACCGGACATACTGAGTTCAAAGCACTGGTGGACACAGGAAATGTGCCGTCACAGAAATGCTTTGAGCGAATTGGGGCAAGGCTCATCGGATTGAGCGATGGAACAATATTAAAGTCTGAACGTGAAAAACTTCAGTTTGAAGAGAATAACCTGAATCTGATTACGGATGCAATGAGATCACTGGCAAGTCGCATGAATGTTGAGCCACGTAAACTTCTCAGTCATGTCCTTGAATATCGGCTGTTCTGTCCCCTACAATTTTATTGAGCGACGGTGAGAATGAAAAAACCAGCCCTCGGCTGGTGAAAACTTCGATGCTGTTGCGTAGACATTTGCCCCCAAAAAGTTTCGAAGCCTTTAAACAATCTTTAAACAAACCCCGGTATCAACCGGTACAGGGCGGCACAACCCGGTTTTCAAAACAACCCGTTTCCCGACCATTCGGGAACAAAAGGGATCAAGTAACGCAAGCAGGTACCCCTTACCAAACCCCCGGGCAAGTTGGTAAGGATGAGGTCTCCAGTTCAAATCTGGATAGCAGCTTTCAAAATGGTTCCGAAGTCGTAAGATTTCGGAACTTTTTCTTTTGCTTTGCTTGACAAATGTTTAAAATGCAAACACCTTTAAACACCAGAGCCTGAAAAACTCACACGAAAACTCACACCGACCGTCCAGCGACACCGTCTGTATCCCCTCGGCCAGCATCCTTTTCTTTGCTGGAACGGAGGGCATTGCGGAAGATCTCGCTGGCTTTTCTCATATTGTCAGGGTCGGAGTGGGTGTACATGCGCAGCGTCACCGCCTTGTCACTGTGTCCCAG
>ATWA01000069.1 GCA_000421005.1 Clostridiales bacterium NK3B98 | reverse complement strand
GTATTCCTGCGGTCTTTTATCCCCGGCTGACAAAAAACATCCTCGCTCATCCATCCGAGAGATTTATTCAGCGCTTCCCTAGGACAATCTGTTTTGCACAGCAGTTTTCAAAACAGGAAAATAGATGTTGTGTCAATTGGCAATCTATGCTAGAATGAGGCTAGAACAGGGCGACAGCATGATTTCACAAGGGTAAACAAGATGTCAGAGGAAACAAGCGTGAAGCAGGCGGCGTTGCACCCATACGACGGCAGACCGCCTGAGCCGTCTGGCGGTACGGCGGACAGTACGGGCACAGCCATACAAGTTCCTGGGGAGGAGAAGGCTCCGAAGCAGGGGAAGAAGCATAGACGGAAAAGCACCGGGCAGCTGCTGGCGGGGCTGCTGATCAAGCTGGCTCTGATTGCAGCGGCCATATGGTGTCTTCTCAGCTTCGTCCTTGGACTGACGATCCATTACGGCAACAATATGTATCCCGCCATCAGAGACGGAGATCTGATTGTCGCCTACCGTCTGAAGCGGCCCTTCCTCAGCGCCGCCGTGCTGTATCGGCACGAGGGAAAGCTGTGCATGGGGCGCGTGGCGGGGATGCCGGGCAACGAGATATTCATCTCGGAGGACGGCGCAGTGACGGTCAACGGCACAGCACCCGCTGAAGAGATATTCTATCCAACCCACCCCGCCCGCAGCGGTACGGTGACCTATCCGTATACCGTGGGTGCAGATCAGGTGTTTATTCTCAACGACTTTCGCTCTGATACCGACGACAGCCGCAGCTTTGGAGCGGTAGATATGGACGACGTGATTGGCCCTGTCCTGCTGACCATGCGCAGGCGCGGCTTCTGAGCCTGTTACGGCTCTCCCTTTTGTATGCAATTGGATCCCCTTCCGATTGATAAAAGCTAATTTAAGGAGGACCCCCAAAATGAAAGCGAAACTTTCCCGATTCCTGGCGTGGATGGTGATGTTCATGACAATCGCCGCCTTTGCCGCCCCTGCCAATGCAGCCACGACCTACACCCCCACTGGCGGTACAACGTCAATCATCCAAAACCTTGTTGTTGCAGATGACGCAAACATTCCCAACATCACCTTTGACTACACCATTCAGAGAGGCCAGGCCGTACCCGCAACAGCTACAACCATCGAGATTCTCGCCAGCGAGGTTGCGGCGACCATCGAGAGCGCTTCTTACAGCAATGCTGCCCCTGGAAGAATAATTCTGGGCTCGCCCGAAGACACCGCCCCCTCCGCTCCCACAGCCGGGAAAAAGTATGCCCAGAAAGACGTCACTGTCAGATTCCCGGACGGCTCTTTTACAAAGCCCGGTGTGTACCGGTATGTCATCCAACAGACCCCCGGCGTCAAACCCGGTGTGTCCTATGATGCAACGCCCCGCTATCTCGATGTGTTTGTGGTTGCAAATAATGAAAATGTCCTCTCTGTGCACAGCTGTGAACTCCACAGCGCGGCGACCGACATCGGCCCTGACGGTAAATACATCTCAGACCCCGGGGTGAAAGGCGGAGGCTATACCAACACCATTACCCAGTATAACTTCGACTTCAGCAAGACAATCGACGGCAATCAGGGTGACAAGAACAAGCGCTTCACCTTTACGCTTCGCATCTCCAACGCCATTCCCGGTGATTATCCGATTCAGTCCACTGATGTGACCGGAACTCATTCCGCCATTACCGTTGCCAGTGACGGTTCTGCCAGCGCCACCTATGACCTGACAAACGGCAGCTCTTTAAAGGTGCTGAATCTGAACCAAGGTGCCGAGTGCACCGTCAGTGAAGATGCGCAGGACTATATTGCCACCCATGCTGTTGACGGCGGTGCAAGCGTAAGCGGCAGCAGCGCCAACCCAATTACGCTGGCGGATGCCAGCCACAGCGTTGCCTTTACCAACAAACGTGACGGAATTATCCCCACCGGTGTGATCGTGACGGTTGCGCCCTTTGCCATCGGCCTGCTGGTGTTTGGCACCGGATTGGTCTACATGGTTGCCAGAAAGCTCCGGCTGGAGGAGGACTGAGGGCACCAAATCAAGGGGGTTCCTCAATCGTACATAGAAAGCAGATGGAGGCAGAGAAATGCTGAGAAAAGCGATTCGTGGGGCCGATGGGTTGGTCAACTGGATCGTGGCATTTCTCTGCCTGATCTTATTCCTCATTTGCCTGTATGCCACCATCGACGCAGCCAATGTCTATCTGAATGCCAATGACACCAGCGTGCTGAAGTACAAGCCGGCGCTTGCGCAGTCAGGCACTGTTGAGCTGGGGGAGATATCGGAGGATGTGGCTGCGTGGCTGTCCATTGAAGGCACTGCCATTGATTACCCCGTCATGCAGGGGGATACCAATGAGATTTATCTCAATACGGATCCCTACGGGAACTTCTCCCTCTCCGGCTCCATCTTCCTGGATTACAGGAACAGCGGCGATTTCTCCGATCCCTACTCCCTGGTGTACGGACACCATATGGAATTCGGCGCGATGTTTGGTTCGCTGGATGCCTTTTACCAGCAAGACTATTTTTCCAAGCACCGGACAGGGACGCTGATGACCGTCGAGGGGCGGAGCTATGAAATCCGTTTTTTTGCCTGCTGCAAGGCTCTGGCCAATGAAGCGCTGATCTTTGACCCCACCTCCACCGACAGAGGGTCTTTGCTGACCTATCTGGAGCAGAATGCGGCCATTTTTGACGGTCAGTCGGTTTCCCCTGACTGCGGGATTCTGGCGCTTTCCACCTGCCAGTCCGCTGAGACGCTGGAGCGGCTGATCCTGTTCGGCTGTCTGTGGGAGACCGCCTCCTGATGGGGGAGGGCAGACCCGGCTTTGCTCTTTTTTCCGCTATCTTCCACAAGGGTGGTGCTATGAAGAGGCTGTTATTTTTCGGACTGATGTTCATACTGCTTTTGCTGCGGCCCTTCCCACAGTGCTATGCCGTGCAGGAGCCGGTGGACATTGACGTTACGGTGGAAATCAAACATGGAGGTACGGCGGTTCTTACGGCGCAGGAAGGGAGTCCGATGCCTGACCGGTCCAGGCTGGCTGTACCTGCAGGAAAAACCGACGCATTCCATTTCTCCTTTTCTGCCGTAGGCTGCTATTCCTACACGGTGAAAAACCAGCCGGATGGGAGTGCGCGCCAATTTGATGACAGGGTGTACAATCTGAACATCTATGTCACAGAAGAGGAGGGCAGGCTGTGTACCTCCGTTGTGGTGTATCTGGATAAGGGCGGCAAATATGACAGCGGATCGGATTGCAGGCTGGTGTTTACCAATTCGGCACTCAGCGGCGTGGAGCAGCCCAACACGGGAGACGATAACAGACTGAACCGCTATCTGAGTGCGGCAATTCTTGCCTCCGCAGGGCTGTTTTGCCAGTCTGTCCTCTACCTGACCGATATTGTACGGCAGAGAAAGCGTCGGCAGTGACGCAGACATCCGGGGACTGCCCGTCGATGATGAAAAAGAAAGGAGTGGGTGATATGCAAAAGCTGAAACGGCTGCTCTGTGCGCTGCTCGCCGGAATCATGCTGATCTCATCTGCTCCTGTCGGGTATGCTCACGGGAAGACAGGTGAAATCAGTCCCAGCCGGGAGGGTAAGGAAACCACAGCAGCCGTCTCTGACGGTGGGCAGGAGGAGGCCGAAACCGTACTGCTGGACCAGTCCATACGCAACGGCGACACAACGCTGGAAATTCAGGCCGAAATCTCTGCGGACAGCGTGTTTGCAGTGGGGGACAGGGTTCTGACGGCTGCGGATGTCTGCCTGACTGCCTCTGCCGTAAGCGACGGACGGTTTGACGGGCTTTGTCAGGACGGTTTCAGCGAATTGTGCGCCTTCCAGCTGGGGCTTTGCGACGAAGATGGCAACCCTGCGGCACAGAAAAGCGGGAATATCCATCTCATTTTCAGGCTTCCCACAGAGGATGCAGATGTCCTTCTGCGGGAGCCGGTGCTTTACCGCTGGCTGGAGGACAATACAGCGGAGCCCATGGAGGATATCCTCGTGGATGAGGCGGAACACACCATCGCCGCCGATGTAAACAGGCTGGGAGTCTTTGCGGTCTGCTATCGATTTGAAGCGCCCCATCCTCAGGAGATCCTCCCGGCAGATGAGAAATCTTCTTCGGTTGAACAAGCACCGGCGGCCGAGCAAGCACCTGCGGGCGAACAGACACCTGCGGGCGAACAGACACCTGCGGGCGAACAGACACCTGCGGCCAAGCAAGCGCCTACGGCCAAACAGACAACTACAGACAAGCAGGCACCTGCGGGCGAACAGGCGGAGGCGCATCACTGCTATTGCGAAACGAAAACCATGGCCGTGGAGGCGCAGATCAGCCCCGACAGCATTTTCAGCGTGGATGATGCCGCTCTGACAGGTGCCGATGTCCAGCTCATGGGCGACACGGCAGAGAGCGGGCAGCTGCCTGAGCCGGTTCGGGATTATGAGGGCAAGGTGCTGACGGTCGACCTGAGCTTCTGCGATGAAAACGGGGATATGGCTGAGCAGGTGGCGGGCAGTACCCTCCTGACCCTGACGATTCCTGAGACGGAGGAGGACGCTGTCCTTCGGGACGTGGAAATCTACCGCTGGCACGAAGGCGAGGCTGTGGAGCGCATCGAGGATGCGGTTGTTGACGAGGCCGGGCGGTCGGTATCCTTCAACGCCGGCACGCTGGGAGCCTATGCGGTGTGCTATACGGTGGATTATACCTACGGCGACCGGGTTTACCATATGTACGGCGGCTCCACCATGCTGCTGTCTGAGCTGTTTGACCTGCTCTCCATTGACGCAGATGCGGCCGATGTGATACAGATGGACTTTACCCGTGACGGCCTGCTCCGCTTTGAGCGCTATGACGACGGGGTGGATTGGGTCATTCGGAGCCTGAAGGCCTTCGACACAGATGAGTGGATGACCGTGACCCTTTCTGACGGCAGACAGATACGGATCGCCGTCACCGACGAAGGGACTTACTCCGAATCCAATCTCCTGGACGACTTTCTCACCGGCTGGCAGATTGTGGTGGGCGGCACAACCTTTTCTGACGATACGGTGGACGCTGACACCGTCATCGAGTATAAAGACGGGATGCAGTATTCTCTGGAGCTGAATTTCGCCGAGCGGCCGGATCTGGGCTTTGCCACGCCGGAGACCGACCCGCCGGAGATGGTCTATCAGCTCCCGGACTGCTTCTACGTTCCCGGTGACTTACAGATGCCGCTGAACGTCAATCTGGGCAGAAAAGGCGTGCTGGCCAACAACCTCGTCTCCATTTTTAACGCGGTTGGGGAAGACGGCAAGACGCACAGCTATCTGAAGCTGACCTGGAACTGGAAGGATACGCTGCATTGGGACTTCTTCCGGGATTCCGCACAGGCCAGGCTGAAGATTGTTGTCAACGGCGTTTTCCGGGATACCGACCCCAACCTGCTGTCCATCAACGGCAAGGATGTTGCCATCCGCCGGGAAGACCTTCACAATGCAATCGTCAACAAGCAGGGCGTCTTCCACAAGGATACAGGGATCATCGACTACACTGTGGTGGTATCCTCCGATGGCACCACAAACGATATTACGTTGACGGACACGCTGGGCAGCGCACTGCTCTACCGGGGCGATATTGCCTATGACGGGGAAAACTCCGTCAATACCGCAGGCAGCACGCCCCAAATCACACGGTGGACGGGCAACACCTTTCAGGTCTCCATTCCCGCAATGAATGACGGGGATCGGCTGGCCTTTACCTATTCCGCAGCGGTAGATTACGAGGGAATCGCCGTCAGCGGCAACCCCAGCTTTGAAGAGACAGGCAACACGGCGCAGATCTTCGGCGACAGTTACACCTCGGACAATACTGCCGTCTATCATGAAACAGACATTGATTTCTCCGACCTGGAGAAAAACGTCATCAACAGGCAGAAACGTATCATTGACGGCAATTATGCCTATATTCTCACCTGGGAGGTGGAGACAAACAAGCGCGCCCAGTTCCCGCTGGCCGACACGGACATTACCGACACCATTTCACCGGTGATCCAGTCATTCTCCAAGTACTACGGCGATGGACTGACCGTCAGGTGCTACTCGGAAGACGGCACACTGAGGGATACGCGCCAGCTCCCCTGGGCGGATCTGGGGGTTGATCTGGACAACGATACAACATGGACCTACCACATTCCGGACACGGATCCCGTGTACCGCTATGTGCTGACCTATGACTCCATTGTTTATATGGATGGGCAGACAAACACCGTAGTTGCGGAGAATACGGCGGAGGGCAAAGGCGGCATAGACAGTGACCGGGCGGTTCTGCCGATTCCGGGAAATCCCGGCATAGGGGTCACGAAAAGAGCAACGCAGGTGGATTCGACCCATGTTACGTGGGAAATCAAGCTGACCGTTTCGGGCGCGGCATTTGATTACAAGAGATTGGTGCTCACCGAACACAGCGGCACAAAAAATAACGGCACGACCTGGAACGCAGACGCCCTTCCCGGCAAATGGATACAGCTGCCCGGAGAACAGAGCTTACTGTACAAGGAGAGCCTGCAAAAGGTGGAGGTCATTGGACTGGAGGGCGACGAGAGCTTCCAGGTGACCTACGGACGTGCGGGAAACTACCCCAAAACGGAATATTCCCCCAGCCAGCCGGGAGAGTATACAATTGAAGCAGATTTTGCCAGCGCCAGCAACAAGTGGTCGGCGGACTACTGCGCTGTGGAGCTTTTTAAGGACTTCGCGTGTACGCAGGGGGGCTTGACCAACCCGGGCGGCGATGTTCCCTCCCGCACCATCACCGTGCTGCTGACCACGGAGTTCCCAGAGACATGGGCTTCCAAGGCCAGAGAGTATATCCTGACCACCGCAACCATGGACAGCAGTGCGTTTGCCCACATCAACTGGGTCTCTGTGGATGCCCCGGACAGCACCGGAGCCTTGAAGACAAGAGCCTTTGACACCGACAAGATTGAGCCCCAGGCACCCCACATCTATAAAACCGTCCTGAGCACCACCGGCGCTGATTCCACCCTTGCATCCGCCAGCCAAAAGACATACTATCTCCTGAACTATCCGGACTGTCTTGTCAAGCCATGGAACACAGCGGAAACCGGCGCCCTCTATCCGGAAGAGCCGGTATTCCCATGCTTTCGGTACGAGGTCGTGGTCAGCGGAATCAAATACGATGAGCCGCTGGTGATCGAGGACAGCTTTGACACCTCTCTGTTCACCTTGGTGACTGCCGATGATATTCCCGGCGGCAAATATGTGATGACATCCGGAGGCAGGCAGTGGACCCACACCTTTTTCATGAAGGTCTTTGGCATGTCCACCTACGGCTGGGCCCCCAGCTCAGGCCAGGCGAACTACAACGGCACCCCCTATCTGTACGGCTTCGGCTATAATAATGTCAATTACTATCGCAAGGCGGAGGACAACGGGTGTACCCTGGAGTTGACGGAAACCGGCTTCCGCGTCACCATCAACCAGCTGATGAAGACCGCCAGCGGTGAGCTCTATCCCTACTACGGCATCGACTACTACCTCGTCCCGAAGAATCTGGAGGCGCTGAAGCAGATTGAGGAGATGGCCCGTGCCAATGCCATGGCCGGGGGCGAACAAAAGGTAACCTTTACCAATACATCCACTGCCCGGGGCACCTCCGCCAGCGCCCGTGTCAAGGTTGGTGTGACCAATGACTTTATGCCCATTGACAAGACGTCGGAGACATGGCTTGACCTTTTGAGCGGCTCACGGATACAGCTGCAGGATGCAGAGGTAGGGGGTCAGATCGTCCGGGACACGCCGGACGGGATCCAGAGCGAGGATATCCAGCGCTATGTGATGAAGTACCGTGTTGTGCTCAATAAAGGTCGTGAACGGCTGAATGAGGGCAGGGAGATCACCGCCGAGGACGAATACAGCTCCAATCTTTCGGTTGACTTTTCTACCATTGCAATCACCACCGAGCCTGCTGAGGCGGTATCCCAGGTGTCATACGATTACAGCGGAAACGTCGGCTACTTTACCATTCCCGACGAAACCAAGGTGACCATCGAATACGAGGCAATCGTATTGCAGACTGCGGCCGGCATTGCCAATGTCTCCAATGAGGTCAGGATGCTGCAGTATAAGAAAACGGTTGACGACTACGTAGACCATGGCGGCGCAGGCGGCTCCTCTGCCATGAACCCTTCCATTCTGATTAAGAAATACGGCTCCGGTCACATGGAGAAGGGTCTGAATGGTGCGCAGTTCCAGCTCTACGAATACAAGCATTCCACCTACACCAGAGGCGACTCCAACACCGCGGCCGACTGGGAGCCTGTGATATTGCCTGTGCCCAGTACCCACTATGCGGTTTTCACCACGGGTAACCTGACTGTGGGAGAAACCCGCTACGGGGACGGCTACGCTGAAATCGAACTCAGTCAGGATCAGGACGGCCGCACGCTGGAGCCGGGGAAGGTATACGGTCTTCGGGAGATCACCACGCCTGTGGGCGAGGCTCCCAACGGAGATGTCATCAACTACCAGTCTCCCCACAGCGACAGCTTTTTCTGTTATGTCTTCAGTATCTGCCGGGATAGCGAGACCGCCAACTACACCGACTATGTCTTTATGCCCGACGACACCATGACCGTCCGCAATATGCCGGAGAGCATTTCGCTGCATCTGGACAAGCAGGTTGCAGGTAACTGCACCCTGGAGGGGGAGGAAAGGAATTACCTGAGGTACCAGCTTTTCCGCAAGAAAAAGATTGCCGACGACCAGCCTGCTGTCTATATGCCCATTATGACAACGGTGACCGATCCGGATACCGGACAGGACACCGAGGAGATTGACCCGTCCTTCACCGGCATTACCTACGCCATGCTGACCGGGGGCAGCGGAATGGAAATCACCGGACTGACTTTGGAGAGCGGTACAACGGTGGGCGAATATCTCCTGGCGGAATACGGAAACGATGCCATTCTTGCCGCACATCCTGACTGGAGCTGGCGGGGAAGCTATGAATGGAGTGATGGGAGCGGGGGAGGCTTCACCAACACCGCCTATACGGTCTACGACGAGACCGGCGCAAATCCGCAGACGGTAAGGGGCGTTGCGTTTACCGTCACCTCCCAGGAGATCAGGGACGGTGAAAACAAGTCGTTGAGCCTCACCAATACCTACCACCGTCAAACGGTGACCCTCACTGCGGTAAAAAGGTGGACCAGTCCTACGGGGGGCACGATTGCCTGGCCCGCAGGAAAATCAGTTCGGTTTACAATGGGCAAGCTTGATGCAAGCGGCAATTATACGCAGCTATCTCCTGCCGCCAGTATCACCCTTGACGGAACGAAGGATGGAGCCGGCGAGGATTTGCCCGGCCGGGCAGTCTTCAGGGAACTGCCGAAATATGAGATCGACGTCGACGGCGTCATGCAGGAGATCCGTTATGCGGTGCAGGAGACCGTTTCTGCGCAGGGCTATGATGTTATCTACCCTGATCCTGCCCTCAGCTATGCCGCCTATGGCGCAGATACGGTGCTGACCATCCAGAACCGGGCTGTGGCCATATCTGTCAGCGTATCCAAGGTCTGGGACAAAGAACCGATCCCTGACGGCGCATCAGCCACCTTCCGTCTGTATTCCTATACCGGCAGCGATCCATCCGCCGCAAGATGGGTGAGAAACGTCAACGATATTACCCTGGACGGAACGGCGGACGGCGGCATCTTCGGAGAGACTGCTGCCCCATGGCGGGCAGATTTTACCGGCCTGCCCAAATACGACAGCAGCGGAACCGAACTGCATTACATCGTCAGGGAGGTGTCCTGTACACCGGCAGGCTATGAGCCGGTGCAGGGATACGCTGTCACTGGCGGAGCCATCACCAACAGACCCGCTGCCACTGCTTTCACCGTCAGCAAGCGCTGGTCGGGAACGGCGGGCAATGCCTGGCCCTACGGCGAGGCAATCACGCTGACCCTCTTCCGAAAGACAAGAGCCGGGGCGGTGGACGCTTCGTTTCGTGCAGACTATGTGCTCTCGGCGGCCTCCATCCTGTCCCAGGACGCGATTCTGGATCCCTACGGCGACTCCTGCACCACGGGCACATGGTCCGGCGGGACACTGACGGTGACCGATCTTCCCAAATATGACGGCAGCGGGAACGAGTGGCTGTATTTTGTCCAGGAGACATCCATCAGGGGCGCAGGCGGAACGGAGGTATCCGGGAACTATACCAAGGTATATCGGGACAAAAGCGGCTATACCCTCTCCTCCCCATATGCCTATTCCGGAGGAAGCGTGACCAACCTGCGGGCAACCAGAGAGCTGACCCTGTCAAAGACGGTGAACGGAAACATGGGAGATCGCAACAAGACGTTTCCCTTCGAAATGACCCTGACCAACGGAGATGCCGCTTTGTATTCCGGGGCGGTCGTCTGCTCAAAAGTCCACAGCGACGGCAGTATGGAAACAAACACACTGCATTTTGTCAACGGAACCGGAACGGTCACACTGAAACACGGCGAGTCGGTGACCCTGAGAGATTTGTCGGGCAGTCTGCGTTATACCGTTGAGGAATCAAGCCAGGATGCCGCCGGCTATCGGACGGAGTATACCGTGAACGGCACTGAGACGGTGTCTGGCCGCAGCATCTCCGGCAGCTTGTCTACGAACCAGACCCTTGCCTGCACAAACACCAGTCAAGTGGTGGTCTCAACCGGCATTCAGACGGAAACAGAATTCTTTGCTGCCGCTTTGCCGATTCTCGCTATGGGTATACTGCGCCTGTGCAGACGAAGGAAAAGCGAATAAGAGAGCACATAAACGCACACGGCAACAGAATAAAACCAGAGCAGGGCTGACACCTCCATGGTGCCAGCCCTGCTGCTGTCCCTGGCTGCACGGAGCGGCAGCGGCCGGGGGTTAAGGAACCACTGAACAAATCAGGCTACGGCGTCTGAGCGGTCTGTTTTCCGCCATCCGGGTCTAAAATCCCTTGAAATACGTCGGTATTCCTGCGGTCTTTTAT
>ATWA01000068.1 GCA_000421005.1 Clostridiales bacterium NK3B98 | reverse complement strand
CGCTGACAGCCTTCCGCAGAGGTTGTGCTTCGCACTTTATCCCACTCGCCCTAAAACGTGCCACTGGCACGTTTTCAAGACGGGCTCACTCAAAGAGGGGGCCATTGGCAAGAGCTGAAAACCAATCAAATATTGCCAAAGCCTCCCTCATAGAGGGAGGTGGCACGGCGGAGCCGTGACGGAGGGAGCCGATATCGTTCAGGCTGAATTATCTGGATAGCCAGATTACTATTCCCATCATACCACGAGTATCCTTTTATTTCCACCCCTATTAGTAAAAACAATTGCATATCTATATTTCGTATTGCAGGCAGGTCGTATGTACACTGGAGAAAAGCTGTGATAGAATAGGCAAAGCAAAAGAAAAGGAGATCAGCGCCATGAACTACCGTCTTAGAGAAATCCAGAGCAAAGACAACGCTGCCGTGGAGCGGGTGATTCGTGCCTGTCTCGTGGAATTTGGGGCGAACCACGCGGGAACGGCATGGGCCGACCCGGATCTGGGGCGGTTCTCTCAGGTGTACTCCGCCCCCGGCAGCCGATACTGGGTGGCAGAAAATCAGGAGGGTGACATTGTAGGCGGCGTAGGCATTGGGCCTTTGGAGGGGCTTGAGGATGTATGCGAGCTGCAAAAGATGTACTGTCTCCCTGAGGCTCGGGGGACGGGTGTGGCAGGGCAGTTGATGGAATTGGCGCTGGACTTTGCCCGGCGGCATTACCTCCGCTGCTATCTGGAGACGCTGGACAATATGACGGCGGCGCAGCGGTTTTATCGGCGGTACGGATTTGAGCGTTTGGAAAAGCCCCTGCTGGATACCGGCCACTTTGCCTGCGAGGTGCGGATGATCCGTCCCCTTTGAAGGAGCAGAGAAAAAAAGCATCTGATGTGGGAATAGGGCTTGAAAACAGGGTTGTGAAAAGAGTATAATTAAAGCAATTCATACGCAGGAGGAAAACGCTATGATACATGTGGACGACGCGCTTGCGCGTTTGATGGAAAAAGACCCTTATCTCGAGCCCTATGCAGGCGAGGTGAGAATGCATTTAGACCGCTACAACGACACCCGCTGGAAGCTGGCGGGAGAGGATTCGCTGGTGGATTTTGCCAACGGCTACAACTATTTCGGCTTCCACCGCACCGAGACCGGCTGGGTATTTCGTGAGTGGCTGCCCGGTGCGGACGCGGCCTGGCTCACCGGAGACTTTAACTCCTGGTCCAAATACGAGTATCCCCTGACCCATATCGGCGACGGGGTGTGGGAAATCTATCTGGACGGCGCTGACGCACTGAAGCACGGTCAGTTTGTCAAGCTGATTGTGGGGCGTCAGGGCAGCTCCTTTGAGCGGATTCCCGCCTATATGACCCGCTGCGTCATGGATATGTCCAATGAGACGCTGTGCGGTCAGATCTGGATGCCGGACGAGCCCTTTGAGTGGACCGACTGGGACTACTACAAGAAGCAGCGCCCCAATTCTCCCATGATCTATGAGGCGCACATCGGCATGGCGCAGGAGCATGGACACATCGGCTCCTACCGGGAGTTTGCTGACCAGACCCTGGACTGGATCAAGTATTCCGGCTACAACACCGTTCAGCTCATGGCCATTCAGGAGCATCCCTACTACGCCTCCTTCGGCTATCAGGTGACCAACTTCTTCGCCCCCTCCCATCGGTACGGCACCCCGGATGATTTGAAGTACCTGATTAACAAGGCCCACAAGATGGGCATTGCCGTGCTGCTGGACGTGGTTCACAGCCACGCCTGCCCCAACGTGGGGGAGGGGCTCAACGAGCAGGACGGCACCGACGGGCAATACTTCCTCTCCGGCGACAGAGGCTGGCATCCTGCGTGGCAGACCAAAATCTTTAACTATGGCCGCCATGAGGTGCTTCACTTCCTGCTGTCCAACCTGAAGTATTGGCAGGATGAGTTCCACTTCGATGGCTTCCGGTTTGACGGCGTCACCTCCATGATGTACGAAAACCACGGCCTGTGCGGCTTCGGCAGCTATGACTCCTACTTCTCCATGAATACCAACGTGGACGCACGGATTTACCTGATGCTGGCCAACGAGCTGATCCACGGCAACAACGAGAAGGCCATGACGGTGGCTGAGGATATGAGCGGCTTCCCGGGGATGTGCCTGCCTCTGGAGTATGGCGGCATTGGCTTTGACTACCGCCTTGCCATGGGTATTCCGGACATCTGGATCAAGCTGATCAAAGACCAGATGCAGGACAACTGGAATATGCACTATCTGTGGCATGAGCTGACCACTTCCCGTCCCGGCGAGATGAGCATCGGCTATGCCGAGAGCCATGACCAGGCGCTGGTGGGCGATCAGGCGCTGATCTTCCGTCTGACCGGTGCGGAAATCTACACCGGAATGGACAAGAACTATCACAGCCCCAACATGGACCGTGCCATTGATATGCACAAGGTGATCCGCTTCATCACCTGTTCGCTGGCAGGCAACGGATACCTGAACTTTATGGGCAATGAGTTCGGTCATCCCGAATGGATTGACTTCCCCAGAGAGGGCAACGGCTGGAGCTATCACTATGCCCGCCGTCAGTGGTCGCTGGTGCGCAACTGGAACCTGAAGTATGAGTGGCTGGCCAACTTCGACCGTGCTATGACCTTCTTTATGAACACCTTCAGTGTCCACTGCTCCGGTCCTGCGGACAGCCTGTGGATTGATAACGAGCGCAAGCTGATTATCTTCGCCCGTGCCGGTCTGATTTTCGCCTTTAACCTCCATCCCACCTGGTCTCAGGAGGGCATCTACCTGAACACCCGCGCCACCGGCGAGGGCGGCTACCGGGTGGTGCTGTCCACGGACGATTATTCCTTCGGCGGTCAGCAGCGGATTGACCGGGAGCAGATCTACCACACCGGGGATACGGATGTGGGTTACGGTCTGAAGATCTATCTCCCCTGCCGTACCGGCGTGGCTCTGCAAAAAGTAGAGTGAACTGACAATTCCCATATCTGGACGACTGCACAGGCGGCGCATTTGCGCCGTCTGTGTTTGTATCGCCGTTCTCAACTCCGCCAGAGCGGCATAGAATGCTCATTGCTGTGTGTCTGCGCCTGACCGTCTCGGTGAAGCCCGAAGATCGTCTGTGAAACGATTTCACACAGGAATGAATGAGGGGGCGTTTTGTGCGTTTTGCAGGGCAGGCGAAGAGGCAAAAGGTCTAAAATCGTAGTCTTTTTTTCACGCGGGTGTTGCGATTGGGAGGAAATGAGCGTAAGATATGAGGGATGTCAAACAGGATGATGGAGGCGGAAGCAGCTCTCTTGTTTTGATGGGACCGTAATATAAATGGATGTCAGGAGCGTGACTATGCGTTCTGTTCGAACAAAGTTTATTGTACTCACCCTGACGGCAGTTCTGGTGAGCGCCTTCCTGATTGGAGGGATCTGCATTCAGAATATCCGCATTCAGGGTGAGCAAAACGCGGAGAAGGAAATGACCCTGCTCCGGGACAATATGCGGCTCCAATTGGATCAGTATTTGGGCAACATTGAGCAGTCGGTGGATATGATTCATCAGTTTGCCGTGGATGAAATGGATGTTCAGGAGCTGATGAACACCGGAGTGATTGGTGCTCGGGGTATCGGAGACTCCGGCAAGTACCGGGCGGCGTGGAACTCTCCCCGGCAGCAGGCGCTGGACGAGTACCTGATTCAGTACGACAGCAAGGTAGAGGAGGTATTCACCAGCCTTGCCAACCACACCGGCAGCGTGATTGCCTACTATTACCGGATCAATCAGCAGCTCACCCGCAATCTTCCCTCTCAGGGCTTTCTCTACTCCAAGGTGGAGAAAGACAGCTTTGAAAAGGTGCAGGTTACCGATTTGAGTCTCTATGACCCGTCGGACATCGACCATGTGGGCTGGTACTACGAGCCGCTGCGGCAGGGCAAGCCGGTATGGATGAAGCCCTATTACAATCTGAATCTGGGGATTCATATGTTCTCCTACGTCATTCCGGTGTACAAAGCGAATACCTTTCTGGGCGTAGTGGGTATGGACATCAGTTACGAGACGCTGGTGGAGCACTTGCAGCAGCTTCAGGTGCTGGAAACGGGATACGCCTGTCTGGTGGATGAGGACGGGTATGTGATTTATCATCCCACCCTGCCTGAGGGCACCAATGTGTCCGATCTGGTATCCACCTTGGGGGAACTGCCAGAGACAAGATTTGCGGAGAAGAGCAGTGATGGACTGATCGCCTATGAGCTGGACGGCATTCAGCGAAAACTCACCTATACCACTTTGAAAAGCGGGGTGAAGCTGATTCTGGTGGCACCGGAGCAGGAGATCAATGCCAGATGGGAGCATATGGCACAGCGGGTGGCCACAGCCTCGGCGTCCATTCTGGTGGTGTTTATCCTGCTGGCCCTGCTGGTCACCCGGCAGATTACCCAGCCCTTGCAGCGGCTTACCGTTGCCGCAGAGCGCATTGCCGCCGGAGATTACGATATTGAGCTGGACTACCACGGTAACGACGAGGTTGGCACCCTGACCGATACCGTCCGCCAGCTGGTGACCCACTTGAAGGGATATATCGGCGACCTGAACAGCAAGGCATTCAGCGACTCCCTCACCGGCGTGAAGAACAAGAGCGCCTTTGCCGACTGTGCCCAGGCGTTGGACGAGATGATTGCCACCGGAGACAGGGTTAGCCATCCCGTCTTCGCTCTCGCCATGCTGGACTGCAACGACCTGAAAAAGGTGAATGACCAGTACGGACACGACAAGGGAGATATTTATCTGCGTACCGCCTGCAATCTGATTTGCGATGTGTTTTACCGCAGTCTGGTGTTTCGCATGGGCGGGGATGAGTTTGTGGTTTTGCTGCAAAACGACGAGTACACCCACCGAAAGGAGCTGGAGCATCAGCTGCTTTACCGGGCGGAGCAGATCAATGAGCGTGGCGTGGCGCCGTGGCTTCAGGTGTCTCTTGCTGTGGGCATTACCGAGTTTCAGCCCGGCGTGGACAAGAGCGTCAACGAGGTGCTCAACCGGGCGGATGCCCTGATGTACCAGCACAAGCGGACGTTAAAGAACCAAGACGTTGACAGTCAAACAGAATAACGGAAATTTGGGGCGGCTGTTTTTTCAGTCCGCTCCTTTTTTCATCTGCGCAATGATTGGGAAAGATGGTTGCAAATGGCTCTGGGCTGTGATAGACTTCCGGTAACAGGGTTTGTACCCATTTTTTCACAGCGGTACTTCCCTGCTCCGGCTGGATTTGACACGAGCGAGGAAGCGTTCTATGAAACTGGACAAGAAAGATTTATACCGTATTCCGGTGCTGGTGCTGGTATCTCTCATTCTGGCGCTGAACATCAACACCTTTATCAATACTGGCGGGCTGTATCCGGGAGGGTTTGCCGGTATCAGCATCCTGTTACAGCGGGTATTTGACCGCTTTTTCGGCATTGCGGTGCCTTATTCCGCCATCAATCTGGCCATCAATCTGGTACCTGCCTATATCGCCTTTCGCTATGTGGGCAAGAAGTTCACCGTTTTTTCTGTGTTGGTCATTGTGCTCAGTTCTGTCTACACTGACCTCATCCCCCATATGGCGGTGACCTATGACACCCTGCTGGTGAGTATCTTCGGCGGCATCATCAACGCCTTTGCCATGGGGCTTGCCCTTCGGATGAACGCAAGCTGCGGCGGAACCGACTTTCTCGCCATCTACTTCTCCCAGAAGAAGGGCATTGACACATGGAACTTTGTGCTGGGCTTGAATGTGGTGATCCTCACCTGCGCCGGGCTGGTGTTCGGCTGGGATAAGGCGCTGTATTCCGTCATCTATCAGTTCACCTCCACTCAGGCGCTGAAGCTGTTTTACCGGAAGTATCAGAAGGTGACTTTGTTCGTGGTGACCAACCTGCCCGGTCAGGTCTGTGATGTGATTCGTCAGGTAGGCAATCACAGCGCCACCATTCTGGACGGCGAGGGGGCGTATGCCCATGAGGGGCGGAAGGTGGTCTACTCGGTGGTTGCCGCTGAGGAGTGCCGGGAGATGCTGCGCCGCATTGAGCAGACCGACCCCCACGCCTTTGTCAACGAGATCCGCACCAATCAGGTGTCGGGTAATTTCTACATTCCCAAGGAGGAGTGAGCGGTGTCAGCGAGAAAAGAGGATCTGTCTCTGCTTCCCCTGTTTCGCCCTTGCAGGGAAAGCACCCTGCAATTCATTCGGAATAACAGTCAGATTCTCTCCTTTCGTCCCCGGGAATCCCTGTTTCATCCGGATTCGGTTATGGATGCGGTTTTCGTTCAGCTCACTGGCAGCAGCTTTCGCTACGCCGTTACCCGTCAGGGACAGCGCCGGGTATTTGACTTCTCCGTGCCGGGGGATTTACTCAATGCCCCCTTTCAGGGAGAAAAAGCCTCCTTCGCCCATTGCGAGATGCTGGAGGCGGGGCAGGTGCTGTCCATTCCCAAAGAGGTGTTTGCTCAGGCTTTGCAGGAGGATTTTGCGCTGGTGGAGGCTGTGCTGGCGCAGCAGCAGCAAACGCAGCGCAGGATGGAGCATCGGCTGCGTAACGGGGTAAGCAGTCTCCACGGTAGAGTCCGCATGGCCTCGGAGCTGTTGGAGCTGGCGGAGGAGTTCGGGGTCAAAACTGGCAGGGGCATACAAATTCCCCTTCCTCTTACGGTGACGCTGCTGGCTGATCTGTTGGGCATGCCCAGAGAGACCGCCTCCCGGCTTCGGAAGGGGCTGGCGGAGGATGGTTTTTTGTGGGTGGAGGGACGCAGAATCACCCTCACCGATGTTGACGCTTTGGAACGCCTTTGTCAGGTGCCGGGT
Organism: Clostridiales bacterium NK3B98; assembly: GCA_000421005.1. Taxonomy (GTDB): domain Bacteria; phylum Bacillota; class Clostridia; order Oscillospirales; family Oscillospiraceae; genus Onthomonas. Next base: position 4,307 of record ATWA01000068.1, on the reverse strand, counting down.
TATCATCCCGGATAGGAGAAGGAGAAGTCTATGAATCTGTTTGATATTCTGGGGCCTGTGATGGTGGGGCCGTCCAGCTCCCATACCGCCGGGGCGGTGCGTATCGGATTGATGGGACGCAAGCTGCTGGGGCAGCAGCCCACAAACGCAGAAATCCTGCTCCACGGCTCCTTTGCGGACACAGGCACCGGGCATGGCACCGACCGGGCGTTGGTTGCGGGGCTGCTGGGACTGGAACCGGATGACAGCCGGATTCCCGACAGCTTTTCGCTGGCAAAGGAGCGGGGTATGGCATTTACCATCTCCCCTGTATCCCTGCGGGACGCCCATCCCAATACCGCTGTGCTGCGCTTGCAGGGGGAGAACTGTCCCGGCGTGGAATTACAGGCGTCCTCGGTGGGCGGCGGACGGATTCAGGTGGACCGTCTGGACGGCATATCGGTGAAGTTCAGCGGGGAGAGCAACACGCTGATTATCCACAATCAGGACAAGCGGGGGCTGGTGTCTGAGGTGTCCTCGGTGCTCTCCTTCTGCGGCATCAACATTGCCACCTTGCAGCTTTTCCGGGACAAGCGGGGCGGCACAGCAGTGATGATGATCGAGATTGACCACTCCCTCCCCGCTGAGGCGCTGCGGCTGCTGGAAAAGCTGGACGGAGTGATGAAGGTGACCTATTTACAGGTAAAGGAGTAACGCAATGTCCTTTCAGAGTACCGGAGAGATGAAACAGCTTGCCCTGGAACGGGGGATTCCCCTGTGGCAGGCGGTGATGGAGGCGGATGCAGAGGAGCAGGATATTACCCCGGAAGCGTCGATGGAAAAAATGCGCTTCATCTGGGAAGCCATGAAGGACGCCATCCGGGGCTACGACCCTAATATGCTCTCCCGAAGCGGTCTGGTGGGCGCAGAGGGCGGTAAAATGGAGCAGTATGCCGCGCTGGGAGATACTTTCTGTGGTCCCTTTGTCTCCAAAATCGTCGCCCGGGCGCTGATGATGGGCTGCTCCAACGCCTGTATGCGGCGGATCGTGGCAGCGCCCACGGCGGGCGCCTGTGGGGTGCTGCCTGCGCTGCTGTACACCTGCTGGGAAGAGCGGGACTGTTCGGACGAGGAGATTGTTCACGCCCTCTATGCCTGCGCCGGGTTTGGTCAGGTGATTGCCAACCGTGCCTCCATCTCAGGGGCGCAGGGAGGCTGTCAGGCGGAAATCGGCTCTGCTGCCGCCATGGGGGCGGTGGCGCTGGTGGCACTGAAGAACGGTACGCCGGAGCAGATGGAGGACGCCTGCGCCATGGCGCTGAAAAATCTCATGGGGCTGGTCTGTGACCCGGTGGCGGGTCTGGTGGAGGTGCCCTGCGTGAAGCGGAATGTAATCGGCGCTATGGACGCCCTCTCTGCCGGGGATATGGCCCTTGCCGGGATTCATTCCACCATCCCTGCCGACGAGGTCATCGACACCATGGGCAGGGTGGGCAATGCCATGAGCCCACGGCTCAAGGAGACGGCAAAAGGCGGACTCGCCATCTCTCCCACCGCCAAGGCGTTTACCGCCCGGTGGAAAGCGGGGGAAGAATGACGGGAAAAGGGGGTAAAACAGGCTTGAAATTGTCGAAGTAATAATAGACAAGCCTGAACAGCTCTGCTATAATTCTGATGCAAAGGGGCTGAATTTGCCCCTTCATCTCTGTTTTTCGGTTTGGAGGAATGAGAAAAGATGCTATACGCAGTTTTATCTCTGCTGCCTATTTTTCTTGCCTTTGGGGCTATGGCCATTCGCCGCATCCATCTCTCCGCTCCCAAGGCGCTGCTGGTCAGCCTGATTCTGGCGATTGTTTTGGCGCTGGGCGTGTGGAAGATGCAACCTGTGGCGCTGGCAGCTTACGGGGTGCTGGGCGTTTGTAAGGCGCTGGAAGTGTTCTTCATTATCTTCGGCGCTATCCTGTTTTTGAATATGCTGCGCAGGTGTGGACATATGGAGGCCATTCAGCGCAGCTTCTCCCGGGTGTCCGCTGACAGGCGGGTACAGGCCATCCTCATTGCATGGCTGTTTGGCGCTTTTATTGAAGGTACCGCCGGTTATGGCACCCCTGCTGCATTGGCGGCTCCCCTGCTGGTGGCGCTGGGCTTTCCCCCGGTGGGTGCCTGCATCGTCTGTCTGATTGCCAACTCCACCCCGGTTCCCTTTGCCGCCGCCGGCGCCCCCATCACCGCCATGGTGAAGGCGATTTCCTCCGACCTGACAGGCAATGCCCAATATGTGGCACAGTACGGGCTGGACTATGACGCCTTTCTCCGTCAGGCCACCCATCTCACCACTCTCTTTCTTGGCGTAGGCGGCATTGTAACGCCGCTGCTGCTCATCGGCGTATTTCTCAAGCTGTACGGCGAGAAGGGACACTGGGGACGGGACTTTGTGGAGATTCTGCCCTTCGGTCTGTTCACCGGACTGGCCTTCTCCCTCCCCTATCACCTGATCTCCATGATTTTCGGCCATGAGTTTCCCTCGATTGTAGGCGCTGTTACCGGGTTGGTGCTGTCCATCGGGGCAGCGTCCAGGGGCTTTCTCATGCCAAAGCATGTGTGGCGCTTTGCCAACGATACCCCGGCAGATGAAACGCCGGTGCATCTGCGTCACCAGTCCCATCGGGAAATGCCCATCTGGAAGGGCTGGCTGCCCTATGTTTGCATCGGGGCGTTTCTGCTGGTCAGCCGGGTGGCGGTGTTCCATCTCAAGCCCATCCTGCAAAGCTGGACAGTGGGTTGGAATGGGCTGTTTGGCGTGGAGAGCTGCACCTATTCCTTCCAGCCTCTCTGGAACCCCGGCATTCTGCCCTTTGCCCTGTTCGCTGTTATCATCGGTCTGTCCAGCGGCATCGGGTTGTCTGAGGTGGGCAAGGTCTGTGTGGGCTCCTTCTTCCAGCTTCTGAAAACCTTCTCCGCCCTGATTTTCGGCGTGGTGATGGTACAGATTATGATGAACTCCGGCATTAATACCAGTGGGATGGACTCCATGCTTCTGGTGGCGGCGCAGGCTATGGCTGACCTCACCGGCTCCGGGTTTCTGCTGATCTCCCCGGTAATCGGCATTCTGGGGGCATTTATTTCCGGTTCCTGCACGGTGTCCTGTGTCATGTTCACCCCCTTGCAGTTCAATACGGCGCTGCTCATCGGCGTAAATCCCCTGTACACCTGCGCCTTGCAGACCGCAGGGGGCGCTATGGGCAATATGATCTGCATCAACAACGTGGTTGCCGTTGCCGCTACCACCGGTGCCAACGGAGAGGAGGGCAAGATCATCTCCACCAACCTGTTGCCTATGGCAATCTATGTGGTGATTGTCCTTGCGACGGCGCTGGCTGCCATTGCGTTGGCGTAAAGAGGTAAGAAAATGCTGAAAAAGATTCAATACAACTCCCCTGTGGTGCTGACCTTTGCGCTGGTCTCCCTTCTGGTGCTGCTGATCAGCTCCCTGACCGGCGGCGCATCTACCGCATTGCTGTTTTCCGTCTATCGTGCCCCGCTGAAAGACCCTTTCACCTGGGTGCGGTTCATCGGTCATGTGCTGGGACACGCCAACTATGAGCATTACATCAGCAATATGACCTTGCTGCTGGTGATCGGTCCCCCGTTGGAGGAACGGTACGGCGGACGGGCGCTGATGGAGTGCATGGCGGCAACGGCGGTGATCTCCGGGGTGGTGCAGTTTGTATTCTTCCCCGGCTCCGCTCTGCTGGGGGCAAGCGGCATTGTGTTTATGATGATTATCCTCTCCTCCATCTCCGGAGCGTCTCAGGGGCGGATTCCTTTGACACTGATTTTGGTGTATGTAATCTATGTGGGCGGAGAGGTGATCTCCGGGCTGTCTCAGCCGGACAATGTGTCTCAGCTCACCCATATCATTGGCGGCACCTGCGGCGCTATTTTCGGGCTGCTGCTGCGAAAGAAGTAAACGAACGTACAAAACAGCCGCGAGGTTGGGAACATCCCGCCTCACGGCTGTTTTGTACTCTATTCTGTTTTGGTGTATTAAGGAAACACTGAATAAATCTCTCGGATGGATGAGCGAGGATGTTTTTTGTCAGCCGGGGATAAAAGACCGCAGGAATACCGACGTATTTCAAGGGATTTTAGACCCGGATGGCGGAAAACAGACCGCTCAGACGCCGTAGCTTGATTTGTTCAGTGGTTCCTTAGTATTCCTTCGCCTTTTCCTCGCCCTTGAGGACACGGAGAGCGCCCTGTGCCAGAGCCAGAAGCTCGTCCTCGCCGGGATAGATGGTGATGGGGGCAATCCAGCCCAGATAGTC
>ATWA01000067.1 GCA_000421005.1 Clostridiales bacterium NK3B98 | reverse complement strand
GTGGAGATTCGGTTGAACACCGAGGTCACGAAAGAGTATGTGGAGAAGGAAGCCCCGGATGCTCTCATTATTGCTGTTGGCTCCAAGCCGCTGGTTCCTCCCATTCCCGGACTGGACGGAGAGAATGTAGTAGTGGTGAACAACTACTATCTGGAAAAGGACAAGGTGGGCGACGACGTGGTCGTCATGGGCGGCGGACTTGCCGGCTCTGAGTGCGCCATCCACCTGGGTCAGGAGGGCAGAAATGTCCATCTGGTTGAAATGCGGGATATGCTGGCTCCCGATGCCAATGTCCGTCACCGTCCGCTGCTGCTGGCGGAGATTGACAAGTATGTCCACGTTCACACCGGCTACCGTGCCCTCAGAGTGACAGAGGACGGCGTGATTTGCGCCGACAAGGATAACAACGAGGTTCTGGTGCCGGGCAAGAGCGTGATCTGCGCTCTGGGACAGCGCAGCCGCACCGACGTGGTGGAGGACTTGCAGGGAACAGCTCCCTTTGTCCGGGTGATTGGAGATGCTTCCAGAGTGTCCACCATCACCAATGCCGTTTACTGGGGCTACCATGCGGCGCTGGATATTATAGAGACGACGAAATCAATTAAATGTTGACGAAACAGCAATACCGCTGCAATTCTTTTTTGAATTGCAGCGGTATTGCTGCTGTACAACCATAGTATTGAACGCAAGACACTTCTCTATCGTGTGAAATATTCTGTGCTGCTCAGACTGCCCAAAAACTCTCTAACTGCACCTGACATCTCTGCAATGACCTGATCTGAAATATAAGTGAAGTCATCTGCGGGAATGAATAACCACTGCAATAACTGCTCCAAGTTTACCACTGCATTAACCACTGCAAATGCTGGGGGCTGTTCCACCCCAATTTCCACCCCTTACACGATAGCACCTTGAATAATCTGGTGGATTTATTGGAGCAAAAAGGTCGAAATATTCCGTCTTTTAGCAGTATTAGACCATATAATCTGTAATATTGTGAAGCCTCCTAATTCGAGTACCTTCGGGCGTATACAAGAAACACCTGCGATTATTGCAAATCGCAGGTGTTTTTACATGATTTCAGTGATTAGTAGGCGTGATGATACGGTATAATTGAGGCGTTGTTATGATTCCCCCACATTTTACCCCCAACCGGCTTTTCCTCTTTCCAACGCTTTGGCTTTTTTGAATCATTTTGAGCCTTTGAAAGGCAGGTCACTTGACCTGTCCCACATTTTTGGTTATACTTTCCTCCACCGGCATACGCCCGACCACCAATATACTTCACATGCTTGCATGATTACCCCGGGAGGACAACACACATGGATAGTGCGGTACGATGGCTTTGGCGAACCACTGGCAGAAAAAAAGGTTATGTGCTTGCGCTGGCACTGGTTCAGGGTGTAAACGGGGGTCTGGGCGTGGTCTACGCTCTGCTGCTGCGAAATATTGTGGATAGCGCAGTGGGGCATAACAGCGGTGCCTTCTGGCATCATGTCATGCTGATTATCGCTCTGGTGGTCTTACAGATCAGCCTTTCCGCCATCGTTCGCTGGCTACAGGAGCTGGGCAGGGCTGACATTGAAAACCGCTTCAAGCAGCGGCTGACGGACAATATCCTACGGAAAGAATACAGCTCTGTGTCAGCTACTCATACTGCCGAGTGGATGAACCGCCTGACCAACGACTCCAAGCTTGTGGCCAATGGGATTGTGGAAATCTTGCCTGGTTTGACAGGCACCATGGTACGCCTTGTCTCAGCTGTCATTATGGTCGTTGCGCTGGATCGTATGTTCGCAGTGATCCTGGTGCCGGGCGGGATTGCGCTCTGCGGGCTGACCTATTCCTTCCGGGGCGTACTCAAGCGTTTGCACAAGCGTATCCAGGAGAGCGATGGGGAGCTGCGTGTCCTGCTTCAGGAGCACATCGGCAGCCTGATGATGATTAAATCCTTTGTTGCTGAAGAACAGACCAGCCGTGCTGCGGCGCAGGCTATGGACGGACACAAGGCTGCACGGATGCGCAGGATCTGCTTCTCCAATGTGGCCAATATCGGCTATTCCGCCGCCATGCGGGGCATATACCTGCTGGGCGTGGTATACTGCGCTTACGGGATTCTGTGCGGGACTGTAACCTATGGCACTCTGACCGCTATTATGCAGCTCATCGGTCAGATTGAGGGCCCCTTTGTCAATATCAGCGGTTATCTGCCTCGTTTCTATGCTGTGACTGCCAGCGCTGAGCGCCTTATGGAGATCGAGGCGTTTGCGGACGATGGGAAAGCACGGAGTGCTGATGAGGTTAACGACTATTATCTGCATTCCTTTCAGTCCCTTGGGCTGAGAAATGCCAGCTTTACCTATTTATCCGACGACTCTGCGCCTGTGGTTCTGGGGAATATTTCCGTTGAGATTCATAAAGGAGAGTATATCGCTTTCACGGGTCACAGTGGCTGCGGCAAGAGCACGGTATTGAAGCTTCTGATGTGTATGTACCCGCTGGAGTGCGGTGAACGGTATATCGCCGCCACAGAGGGGGAAACGGCTCTGGACGCCTCATGGCGCAGGCTTTTTGCCTATGTGCCGCAGGGAAACGCCTTGATGAACGGCACGATTCGGGATGTGGTCAGCTTTGCCGATCCCGGTGCCGCCCACGATGAGAAGCGGCTGCGTCGGGCACTGGAGATATCCTGTGCGGATGAATTTGTGGAGGACCTGGATGCGCAGTTGGGGGAGCGGGGCTCTGGGCTCTCAGAGGGGCAGATGCAGCGTCTCGCCGTTGCAAGGGCGGTCTTTTCGCAGTGCCCGGTATTGCTGCTGGATGAGTCTACCAGCGCACTGGATGAACTGACGGAGCAGCGGCTTCTGCGAAATCTTCGTGCCCTTACGGATATGACCGTGGTGATCGTCACCCATCGTAAGGCGGCTCTTTCCATCTGTGACCGTGTATTACGCTTTACAGAATCCGGTGTTCGGGATGTGACAGAGCATAATGAATAAAAAGATAATCTTTTACGGCTTTCTTCCGGCTGCCGCAGGAGATTTCGTGCAAAACAGGGGCTGCCTCCAATTGAGACAGCCCCTTTGTATCTTTTTGAACAGTAATGATCCCCAACCAACTTATAAATCCCAAAAGCTCAGTTCACGTCTGCGCTCTTCCAACTCCTGATTGCTCACCAGTGTTTCGTCCACTACCCGCTTGACTTTGCCAAACATCCGAAACCGCACTGCGCGAATCCAGCGATACACCCAGAAAAAGGGCAGAAGCCACGGGCGGCCGTTCAGAGCACGGCAATACTCCAAATAGCGTATCTTTTCGTAGGTCGGGAAAATGCTTCTCAGCAGATTGTGGAGACGGGTCAGCCAATGGGGTCCTTTGGCAAGAAGAAGGATATCAGCCTTTCGGTTTTTCCTGTTTGACTCGTTGTGATATCCGAAGACGCCGTTTTGCAGCACCTGCTGGAAGCAGTGAATATCTCGCTCTGTCATTTCGACGCCTTTGAACCAGCACTCCGTCAAATGGGTGCAGCGCCGGGAGAATTCCAGCAAACCCATCTTTTCCAGCTGGCTGTCAATCCAAGACCAGTCAAGGGAGACGCTGCTGGCAACTGCGTATAGATCCATAAACTGGCGAAAACCAATGCCCATATGAATCAGGTGCTTGTGCAGGTGGAGCAGGAGGAAAATGTAGTGGAAATTCCGATCGAGTACCCATCCTCCGTTTTTCTCTTTCACATACTCCCATACCTGATCACAGAATGCTATGCTGGCCTCCGTGTTTCCCCGTTCATTGTAAAGAAGACGGTGGTGCAGTTCAAAGGCAAGATCGTTTTTATAGTAGATCCACTCATGCCCCTGCTGCCCTTTGTTCTCAAAGCCGAGACGTAGAAAGACCTCATGAGCACGCTCTTTGTCCTCTGGGTGCACAACAATGTCACAGTCGCCCATGGTACGCAGGGAAGGGAACAGGATACCACTGACTCACGTCAATTCCCTTGACGGTGAAGAAGGGTATCCCCGCTTCACGGAGGGCAGCTGATAAGTCCCCAAACAGGGAAACACGGTTATGATAGGTATACAGCTCCGTTGAACAGACCTGAAAGAGCTGAGAGCGGTACGGCTCAGGCAAAAAGACCATATACACTGATGGCAGATAATGCCACGAACCTCGTGGTGATCGGCCAGCGTCAGGAGGGAAGACCAGTCAATTTCGCCGTCAGGGGGAGGGGTGGAACGCCCGTTCAGATGGTCCGCTAGTACGGACAGAAAAAAGGAATCAGTGAGTTCTATCACAATTCAACTCTCAGAAGAAGAAAATCAACAAAGAAGCATCCTGAAACCTTGCAGTTTAGGATGCCTTGGTGGAGACAAGCGGGAGCGAACCGCTGACCTCTTGAATGCCTTTCGAGCGCTTTCCCATGTAGTGAGATTTGCGTTGCTTGGCATCTGTATACCTGCCATCATCAAATGGATGTCAGATGCAGTTAGAGAGTTTTCGGGTGGTCTGAGTAGCACGAATTGTTCCGAGATTCCCGCAAATCTGCAATACAACATAATTCTACCGTTATCATTTTCTGAGAATCACATAACGAAACATTATGTCTATTGATAATTTTTGTTGAGTTTATTCTTTCCATGCCGCTGCCGCCCCACGAGCAACCCCCTGAGCCGAAGCCCAGGGGGATTGTCTTTGCTTCACAGAACGATTACTTCTTCCGTCTGCGTCCCGCTGTTCTGTTGTCGTCACGGCTGTGCTTCCGCTTTTTGCCCGTCAGCGCCAGTGCGCCAATTCCGGCGGCGGAAGCGCCTGCCAGAGTGAACCAAGTACCCAGCATGGTGACATCGCCCGTCTTGGGGCTTCTGCCAGAAGACTTCTTTGTGGTGTCAGTTTTGCTGGTGTTGGTCTTGGTTTTGGTGGTGGTGTCCTTCTTGGTGTCGTCCTTCACCGTCTTGTCCTTGTAGCCGATGGCGTAGGTGGAGAACAGTCTGGAATCTGCTTCCAGCTCGTTGCCGGTGGTGGAGACGAGAGAGACCGCCTTGCCGTCGTGGACACGGATCAGATAGAAGGTGCGCTCCACGTCAGAGCCGTTTACCTTCAATGCGTCGGGAATGGCGATTTTCAGGGTCACATCGCTGGCTGCGTTGGTGATCTGACGGGGATCATTGTCTCCCACCTGCACCCACAGGGTCAGATCAAGATACTGTCCGATCTTGCCGTCCTTCAGGAAGTTCTCTGCCAGCTTCTTGTCCGCTGCGGGAACCTCGCTGTCCTTCAGCTCATCCACCAGAACATACACGGCAACAGGAACGCCGTTGTTGTAGTCCTTCAGCTCATCTTCGGTGAGCAGCTTCTCTGCCGACTCCTGATCCAGAACGATGTCCAGACGCTTGTCCTCGCCTTCGGTGGTCACTTCCAGCGTGGGGTCGCCCAATGCCTTGACGGTCAGCTTGCCGTCCACGAAGGTGATCTCATAATTGCCAGAGGTCAGACCGCTGGGGGTGATGGTATACTCGCCGGAGTTGTCGCCCTGCTCATAGTTGTAGGCATAGCTCAGCTCGCCGTTGAGAACGCTCTCGTCCTCGCCCTCTGCAAAGCCCTCATAGGTCACGCCGCTGTTGACGGCTTCCTCGTTGTAGGAGATCTCCGCATCCTTGGCGGTGACGGTGAGGGGCGCCTTGGTGATGCTTACCGTCTGAGAGCCGGTGACCGGGTCAGCCTTGTAGTTGCCGCCGAACTCCACAGCATAATAGACCGTGTAGGTTCCCACATCCTTGAATGCCGGGTTGGTGGTATCTTTGTCCTCCTGCGCCTTTTCCGCGCTCTCAGTGCTGTAATACACGGTGGCTTCCGCCTTATTGTCAGCGCCGAACAGAGCGGCAATCAGGTCGAGAATATTATGGGGTGTATCCTTGACCTCTACCGTGATGCTGTGTCCCTTGCCGTCGTAGACACCGGAATAAGGCTTGTCGCTGATGGTGGCGTCCGCCTCGTTGATGGTGTAGGTGCCGGGAGTCAGCGTCACATTGTAGTTGGGGTTGGAACCCTCGCCCTGCTCCAAGGTGATGGGATAGGTGCTCACAGGAGAGTCCTTGGTTGCGGTGGTGGAGGCTGTGATCTTCAGGCTGTCCAGCTTGTCGCCGTTTTTCAGCTCGCCTTCTGCGATGGAATAGGTCAGCGGGGCGATGTCCTGCTTGTAGGAGGTGGACTTGTTGTCTGCGGCGATGGTGATGCTGACCTTGTTGATGGTTGCCTGCACGCTCTCAGGCTGTGCGGTCAGGTTGTAGTTCCCTGCATCCGTTCCGCTCAGGCTGTAACCCGTAAAGGTGACAGTCTTGTTTTCGCCTGCATTTTTGTCAGAGAAGGAAACGGAACCAGCGGCGACACTCACGTCGTCACCATCCACCTTGCCGCTGATGACAGCAGTACCAGTGACCTCAGCGTTTGCGTTACCGTCATAGGTTTTGTTCGAAGCGGACAGTCCGGTGATGGTGACATTCTTCTTGGTGATGTTCGCCGTGACGCTGGCAGGCTGTGCGGTCAGGTTGTAGTTCCCCGCATCCGTTCCGCTCAGGCTGTAGCCGGAGAAGCGGACTGTCTTGGCGTTGCCCACATTCTTGTCCGCAAAGGCTGCGGATCCAGCGGTGACGCTTACGGTGTCTCCATTGATCTTACCGTCGATAGCGGCCGTTCCGTTGACGGTGGCGCTGGCATTGCCGTCATAGGCTTTGCTCGAAGCGGACAGTCCGGTGATGGTGACATCCTTCTTGGCGATATTCGCCGTAACGCTGGCAGGCTGTTCGGTCAGGTTGTAGTTCTCCGCATCCGTTCCGCTCAGGCTGTAACCGGAGAAGGTAACTGTCTTGGCGTTACCCACGTTCTTGTCTGCAAAGGCAGCAGAGCCTGCGCTCACGGACACATTGTCATTGCCTACCTTGCCATCAATCACAGCGGTGCCGGTGACCGCAGCGTTAGCGTTGCCGTCATAGGTTTTGCTCGAAGCGGACAGCCCGGTAATTGTGACGTTCTTCTTTGCGATGCTAAATGTTTTTGTGTTGCCGCTGGGCAGCTTGTAGTTGCTGTTGCTCAGAGAAGTGGCCGTTGCGGTGTAGTTCTCGCCTGCGTTGGTCTGCGCACCAGTGACGGTGACGGTGCAGGTGTCGCTGCCAACCAGTCCAGTTGCCGTTGCTGTGGGGGCGTGGCTCTCGCCGTCATAGGTGAAGCTGTTCTCGCCCCAAGTCAGCCCCACTTCCTTCTTGACGATGGTCACATCCACCTTTGCAGGGGTCGTGTCATTGTGGTTGCTGTTGCCCACGACCTTGTACCAGACATAGTAGGTTCCGGCGTCGGTTTTTGTAGGGATGTCTGTGGTATAAAGGGATGCATCGGGTGCTGTGTTGGTTGTTGTCGCCGCATAGTACAGCGTGCCGTCTTCGGTAGAACCAGCGTTGACCAATTCCTGCGCGGAGCCATTATAGGTCAGTGTTTTTTCCGTCGGAGCAGTCACGGTTGGATCAGCTTTGTTGACAGTCAGCTTCACCTTGCACTCAACTGCTGCATAGCTGACGGTGTCCGTCGGTGTAAACACCACATCATACTCAGTAGCGTTACTGTCGGAGACAGCGGGCTTTGTTTCTGTGTTCTTCCATGTGAACGTGCCTGGCACTGTAGTATCTCCCAGCTTCGCCGCACCGCCCGTCAACGTGCTGTCTGCCAGCTTTTGCCCATAGGTAATGGCAGAGGCTGTCGGAATCGTCTCAATGGTTGGTGTCGCAAGTCCAATGCTCCACTGCGCGGTTGCCGTATCCTTGTAATTGCCCTTTCCGGTAACGGTAACAGTGTAGGTATTCTTGGCTGTTCCGGTTGTACCACTGGTGACCTCATAATCCGTATCCGCAGTCAGCGTAGTATCCCCAAGCCTAACACTGCTTACCGTGACGCTCTGCTCCGAACCAGTGTAGACTAATGATGTGTCACTCAAAGTCACAGTGGCGTTGGTGATAGATGCCTTCCCAATCGTTACCGTTGTACAACCGGCTGTGCTGATATTGTTATCATTCACACGTGAGCGATACCAGACATAATAGTCCTTCGCCTCCGTGCCCTGCGGAACCGTCGTTCCCCATGTTCCGGTCGGTTCGGTTGTTGCGCTTTCGCCCAGCTGATACTGTAAGGTTCCGACGCCCGCTTCACCTGTCGTTGTCAGCGTCTGCGCGGAGCCGCTGTATGTAAGCGTATTCGCTTCTGGCGCTGTCTTCACCGATGCAGCTGCTATGGTCAGCGTAATGCTCAGTTTGTTTACGCTCTCCCCTCTCAGTAACAGATGAAGGGTGCCCTCCTTCTGGATATTGTAATCCGCAAGGGTTCTGTTGTCTTCCAGCTGCTTGCCCGCAAAAATGAGCCGCTGCTGGTCTGGCGGGATGCCCTCCTTATCCTGAATCTTTGCCTTGACATTTTCGATGGTATCGCTGGGCTCCACATCAAGGGTAATTGTCTTGCCTGTCAGCGTCTTGACGAAAATCTGCATGGCAAAGGCCTGCGTCGTCATGACACTCAGCACAAGGATAAAGCTGAGCAGGACTCTCAGGGTATTACTTCTTTTCGATTTCATATGCACACCCCTTATTTTTCGTTTGGGTTTATCTTACTTCCAGTGTCAGTTGGATCTCCGCTCCGTTGAGCGGTTGGTTGTCCTCTATGGTATAGCAGTCATAATGAAGCGTCGCGGGGTAGTCGCCCGCGTCCAACGCTTTTACCAGCGTGATGCGGGTGAACGCCTCTCCGGGGGAGAGCGCCTCGCCTGTCCAGAGGGTTTCGCCGCCCTCCAGCGTCAGGGTGAGGACGAAGGTACAGGCGTTCTCCGGCGGGTTTTTGAGGTTCACGGTCTGGGCGGTTTTGCCTGCCGCGAAGCTCAGCTTCTCATAACCCGGTATGGCGATGTTCTCTCCGCTGCCGGGATTCGCCTCCGCGAACCGCTCCACCCTGTCGCCGCCCGCGCCGCAGGCGGTGAGCAGGAGCGCAAGGGAAAGGACGAGAAAGGCCGCAAGGATATTCGGTTTTCGGCTCATAGGCTCACGACCTTTCAACATCCGCATAATTATTTTGCCTCTGTCAACTTGCTGGTGATGTCTGTGCCGTTCACGCTGACGGTGTGGCTGCATCCTCTACCTTCGCCGTAAAGATCACAGTGTCCTGATAGGTTCCGGCAGGCTTGGTGCTGTAATCCTCCACGATGATGCCCATGGGCTTGATCGTTGGGGTGTCGCTGAGCGTGTTAAACGTCCAAGAGGTGGTAGCCTCCGTGTCCGTGGACGCAGTTGCCAGTTGGTAGCCCACCTTCTGGGTGCCGTTGTCCTGATTGACAAGCGCAAACTCGCCGTAAGAGCTTGCGGTCACGGTCAGCTTCTTGCCGCTGGCCAGCGTACCCGTGGCGCTGATGCCGTCTGTGGCGTTCCAGCCGCTGTTCGCAACGGTCAGGGTAGACGGGATGGTGAAGGTGTAGGTGCTGGGGGGAGCGCTCTCCTTATAGGTCGCCGTAATTGTGACATTAGATGCCGGCATGGTGAACTGATAGTCAGCACTCACCGCCACATCATTATTACTCGCATCCTTGACGGTAAGTGTATCAAGCACAGTGCCCGGATCCGGCGTGATCGTTAAAGTAACAGTCTCGCCTGCAGCCGCAGAGGTCTTGTCAGGTTCAACGGTTGAACTCGTCAGAGAACCATCACAGGTTATCGAGTAGGTGGTAGGAGCGAGCGAGAAAGTCTTTGTGTCAGAATCAAACGTCACCTTGCTCAGGTCAAGCTTTAAAGCGGGGCGGACACCATACGAGTCGAGCAGGAAGCCATTCGCGTTGACAATCCCGGACCCGCCGATAACGAACGCCGCTGCATAAGCGCCGCCGGAAGAGCGGAGCCACCAGTTGATGCCATCTCCCATCCTTTTCGTATTAGACAAGCTGCTCGCTTCTGAACTGCTCAGAAGGTAAGGTACCTTACCACTCACATCAGGATTTGTAACGCTTACGTCTGCAAGCACAGCCTTTATGCCTGCTAATAATTGTCCATCTCCTGTCAGGCCTTCCACATAAGTCTTTACTGTTGAACTTGCATAACTGGAACTGGAACTACTAAACTTCGAATTTCCAAAGCTTTCTTTTGACAGCAGTGTGACCGTTGAACCATCGTTAGCAATTACATACCAGATTTTCCCGGACACCTCACTAATGGTCACCTCGGTGTCATTTGTAATCAGATCACCAAAGCCGGTATACGTTGAAGCCGGATTATATGTTGTGCCATCCGCCTTCGCCGTCAGCCCAATCCCCGGCATCAGCCCGACGACCATCGCCAGCGTGAGCAGAAAGCTCAGCAGCTTCCTTCCTGTTTTGTGTTTCATGCAAATTGCCTCCTTGTGATTTATTCTTTATATGGCAAAAACCGCCGAACCTGACAGGGTATAGTAACCCCGTCAAGTCCAACGGTTATCCATCACGAATGTTGTATTCCGTTTCAAACGCAAAAAGGGCGCAGTTACCCCAAGTCTCCGCTTGACAGGAAAAGGGCGCAGCGTCAGAATTGGCTGACTGACTGACTGACTGACTGAGGATTGTCTGCATTTCGGTCATGTCCTTTACTCCCTTCTCCTGTGTCTGTGGTTTTGCTTTATTCCTCTGCCCGGCTTGCTGACCTCAAGGGAATCAAAGGGTGGTTCACACCAATACATGGTGTATTATACAGCATGGGAACGGGAAATGGAAGTATAAGAAAAGGTTTTTTTACGAGGTGAATCGTCCGCAGATAGTTCCTGACAAAAAATCGGAAGTGAGGAGTGCTTGACCTGCTTTTCGGTTTTGGGTATACTGTCCTTAGTCGGCAACGCCCAATCTGAATGAACGGATTCAACGTGAACCGCTCCCCGTCAAGCAGACAGTGAAATAATTAACAGAAGATTTACAGCGCTGCGGCGCTGTGGCAACCGCAGATTTCGGTTGGCTGCTTAAGGCATCCAACCGGAATTTGCGGTTTTTTATGCCGCAAAATACAGAGTATGCTTCTCCATCGGAGTCAGGATGCCGAGGCCGCGCTGCACACGCCTGTTGTTGTAGTAACGAATGTAGTTCTCAATCATTTCGACCAGCTCTTTTTTGGAGGTAAAGCGCTTGCCGTAGTACCGCTCCCGCTTCAGGATGCCCCAGAAGCCTTCCATCGGTCCATTGTCAATGCACTTGGCCACACGGGACATGCTTT
>ATWA01000066.1 GCA_000421005.1 Clostridiales bacterium NK3B98 | reverse complement strand
CAACGGCTACACCCTCTATGTAAACGGCGTGGCACTCACCGGAACAAAGTAAACCATCGCAGAGCCGACACCAACAACGTGCCGGCTCTGTTGCTGTACCTGAGGTCGGAAAACGGTTGCTGTTTGTTCCGCCGCCTGCTATAATCCAGCCAGAACAGTCATCAGAATTAAGGAACCGCTGAACAAATCAGGCTACGGCGTCTGAGCGGTCTGTTTTCCGCCATCCGGGTCTAAAATCCCTTGAAATACGTCAGTATTCCTTCGGTCTTTTATCCCCGGCTGGCAAAAAACATCCTCGCTCATCCATCCGAGAGATTTATTCAGCGCTTCCTTAAGGAAGGAGACAGAAATGAGAGAACCCAACTGGGACTGGCTGGACGCCAGAGACGAACTGAAGGACACCCTCACCGGCATCGGTCACCCGGCAGAGCTGGGCGACCTGATTGCAAAACACTTGGGCAGTCCCAAAGCCATCCGCCGCATGGCCGCCTATCTCCGCTATGAGCGCCCCGCCTCAGTAGAGACCATCGCAGATGAGATGCTCTCCATCCGAAGCGAGATTGATGCGTGGCGGGAGAAAAAGCAATCGGAAGAGGCTAATTCCGTCATCAATACCCTGCTCTACCGCCATGATTGGGAAAAGAACTGAACCCGCATCAGGGCATACAGAGCCTGTTGAGGTCATCAGAAATCTGTTCTCAGCGGACCGCTGATAATATGATTGATCGGATTTCCGATATAAATACAAACTTGACCATGCGGTCACCAAGACCCAGAAGATCATACTCAGCTCTTTCGGCCTTGATGAGACTGATATTAGCAAGAGCGCAGAAGAATACAGCAGGCAGCTTACCACTACCCAGTCATTCATAATGAAGGAGGAGCCGGACGATGGCGAGGAAGAAATCGACTGAAGCAATAATGTAGAAAAGCGCCTGTGAACTCCGTTTGGAAGCTCACAGGCGTTTTGCCTTATGTATCTGCGATCGTAGAAATCGAAATTTCTCCTGCAACGTAGTTACAAATTATATGCTTGACAAAATCGGGGGGGGGTATAATCTTCAAAGATTTTATATGCTTAATGTGCCAGTCACATTATCTACGTTAGGAGGAAAAGAGTATGAAAATGAAAAAGCCCACTATGGAGATTGTGCGTTTTGATGCGGAGGATGTTATCGCCACGAGCGGGGTGGTGGATCCCTATGCGAATCTGCATCTCAAGACATCATACTTAGCTCTTAAAGAGGAAGCGGCAGAAGCGAGCATCTATAAAAGAGGTAAGTTTGTCACCTTCTATCTTAATGACGACCGCAATGGTCTGAAAGATGTGTTCGGAAATAACGGTAGTGCTGATATTTCGAGTTTTCGCTACGCATGGTTCAATGCCGGACAGTGGCAGACAGAAAATAAAAGAGTGTCCACGTTAGGCTATGATAAGAACGATCTGAGCAACTGGCGCAGACAATGAGCGCCGCACAGAAAACCCTTCTCCCTCGCCGCAAGGCGGGGGAGTTTTTGTGTCTTCGCCCACAGACGAATGAATAAGGGTATCCTGCAACGATTAACTCCTTGGAAATTCGACTGAAACTGATTCCTGCTTTGTTTTTGTCGTTGTGCAAAGGAATCCCACGGCTTCCTCCGTGTTGCGCGTCAATTCTCCCGCTTCAGCCGGAATGCCACAGAACGCTTCAGATATTCCAGATACTCCGCATCCCGGCACATGGCCTTGCCGGGGGTGTCGATCACCTCCCCAAAGTGGGGTGACAGTTCAAACTGATTCACATGGGTGGGATAGGGCGCTTTGATGCTGGCGCTGACCCGGCGCACCGGCCCCAGCAGGTTGACCAGCACCGTGAGGTAGTACACGGAGTAATCCAGAATTACCCCGCCTCCGGGACGGTTCATATAGTCCATGGCTCCCAGCATCCGCTGGTTGTCCCGGTTGCCGTGGAGGGCAAAGGAGGTAATGGTGCCCAGAGCGCCGCTGTCGATCACCTGTCTGGCGGTCTGCACCCATCCGGCAAAAAAGTATCCGGGGCAGTACCCAGACAGAGCTGCTTTTCCTCCCCATGGGACGGATTTCTTTCTGCTCTATTACTGTATTCAGGGCAGGGGTAAATTTGTGGCAGACGGTCAGCGCTGCGTCATTCAACCGGGACAGGCCTTTCTGGTCTGGCCCCATGTGCCCATGTCCTGCAAAGCGCTGACACAGGACTGCACCGTGGAGCTGCTGGGATTCACTGGGCCATGCTGTGAGCCAATCATGACCGCCTGCGGAATGGAGGAATCCGGCGTCTATCAGATTCGGGACAGTATCAAATCCTGAGCCGCCAGCTGATAGCTTGCCAGAATGTCAAGGAAGATGCTTTTCAGATTCGGCGCAAGCATGTCGTTTCTGGATACGTTCACTGAAACAGGGATCGAGAAGCCGAAGCGATCCTTCCAGTCTCTGATCCTGAAAGCCGCTTCCCTCCAGACAAACTCGTCCAGCTCCAGAATCAGTCCGTTCTCTTCCAGAAGCGGGATGAACACGCCGGGGCTGATCATACCAAATTCGGGATGATCCCAGCGAACCAGCGCCTCGGCGCTGGAAAGCACAGGTTTATCCCGACGAATGTCAAATTTTGGCTGGAAGAACACCCCCTCCACCGGCTTCACCGCATAATTTCTTGCCGAAACATGTCTGCTGTGGTAAACTATTCACGACGTAAGCCAATGACGTTTCGCACATGAAATTCTTGTCATAAGGTGGGTATTGATCATGACCGGTAAACGGAAGGGAATCACACTGGCCTCCACCGTTGGCGGCATCGTTCTTATATTCATTCTGGTTTTCGGAACGATGTGGATGGGCAACAACGCGAGGAAGGACACAGAATCGGCGGTTCGTTCTGTCAGCCTGCTCTATCTGGATGAACTGGCAGATCGCCGGGAACAGGTCGTTTCGGCGAATATGCAGGAAAAGATCAACGTCATCCAGACTGCGCTGGATATGATGACCGAGGACGATCTGAGCGACAACACGCATTTGCAGGCCTATCAGGCACGAATCAAGCGGCTTTTTAATCTGGAGCGCTTTGCCTTCGTCAGCGATAACGGCCTGATTTACACCTCCACAGGGCCGCGGGATGAAATCAATTTGTATCACCTTGATTTCAATGCGCTCAATGGACCTGAAATCATGGCAGAGAATCTGGACAGCACGGACAAAAAGGTCATCATCGCCGTACCCACACAGATACGGTTCGCCGATATGGAGCTGTCGGCCTGCTTCATGCAGATCGACATGAAGGAAATGCTTACCGGTGTCTCCATGGACGCTCAGGAGGGCGGCGCAACCTTCTGCAATATCTATACCAGCGACGGCGTTGCCCTGAGCAATACCGTCTTGGGCGGCTTGGCTGTGGAGGATAACCTTCTGGAAGCCATGCGGAATGCATCGTTCGAGTCGGGCTATTCCTACGAAAGACTGGTCGGCGATTTTGCTGAGGGAAAGCGGGGCGTGGTCAGCTTTACGTTCAATGGCGTCCGGGAAACGCTGAGCTATGTGCCGGTGGAAGGCACGGACTGGCTCCTGACCTATCTGATCCGGGAGAGCGTCATCAGCGACAGCATCAGTGCCATCTCCAACGGCATCATCCGCAGGAGCGTCATTCAGTCGCTGCTGACGGTCACAGCGCTGCTGGTGCTCTTCGGGTTTATCATCCGTCAAACCCAAAGAAACGCAAAGCTCGCTCTGGAAAAAGAGACTGCTGCCGCCGAAAACCGCGTAAAGCAGGCGGAAATGGAGCAGCGGCTTCAGCTTCAGGAAGAACTGCTCGCCCAGAAGCAGCAGAAACAGGAGCAGACCCGCATGATTACTGCGCTGGCTTCCGACTATTGGAGCGTCTACTATCTGGATCTGGACAACGACACGGGCGTATGCTATCAATCCCACAGCGATGTGGAGAATGGCTTCCGCGTTGGGGACCAATTCCAGTACATCGCCTCCGTGACCGCTTACGCCAATGAGAATGTCAGGGAAGAATACCGAGAGGAATTCCTGCGCTTTGTGCAGATTGAAAATGTCAAGGCGCGTCTGCTTGAGCAGCGGGTCATCGCCTATCGGTATATGGTACACAGGCATGACAAGGACACATGGGAGGAGGTGCGCTTTGCCGGCGTGCGCCATCCCGAGAATCGCCCGGATCATCTGGTACACCACGTCGGGGCATGCTTTGTGGACGTAGATGTGGAAACCCGCAAGGCCATGGCGCAGAAGCAATCGCTGCAGGACGCGCTGACTGCGGCGGAGGCAGCCAACAGGGCAAAGACCGCCTTCCTCTCCAACATGAGCCATGAGATCCGCACCCCCATGAACGCCATCATCGGTTTGGACAGCATCGCGCTGAACGATCCGGAGATCTCGGACAGGACGCGGGGGCATCTGGAAAAGATCGGCGCTTCTGCCCATCATCTTTTGGAGATCATCAACGATATTCTGGACATGTCCCGCATAGAATCGGGGCGCATGGTCATCAGGCATGAGGAGTTCTCCTTCTCCAAGGCGCTGGAGCAGGTCAATACCATCATCAACGGACAGTGCCGGGACAAGGGACTGCACTACGACTGCCGGATGAAGGGCCAGATCGACGAATATTACATCGGCGACGATATGAAGCTGCGTCAGGTCATGATCAATATCCTTGGCAACGCCGTGAAGTTCACACCCCAAGGGGGCAGCGTCAGCTTTATCATCGAAGACGTGGCGCGGATGGACGACAAGGCGATGCTGCGCTTCACCATCAGCGACACCGGCATCGGTATGAGCAGGGATTACCTGCCTAAACTCTTCGAGGCGTTTTCTCAGGAGGATTTCTCTACCACAAACAGGTATGGCAGCACCGGCTTGGGCATGCCCATCACCAAGAGCATCGTGGAGCTGATGAACGGGCACATCGAGGTGGAGAGCGAGAAGGGCGTGGGCACCACATTCACCGTAACCGTTACGCTGGGACAGGCCAGACATATTGCCTCGGACGGCGAGGGGATCCGGCTTCGCCCCCGCGAGATGCGTGTGCTGGTGATCGACGACGACCGTATTGCCTGTGAACACGCTCAGGTTGTGCTCGGCCAGCTCGGCATCAGCTGCGAGATGGCGCTGTCCGGCAAGGACGCCATCGAGATGGTGAAGATGCGCCATGCCCGTCTGGAGGATTACAACCTGATCTTGGTGGACTGGAAGATGCCGGAGATGGACGGTCTGGAGACGACCCGTCAGATCCGTGCCATCGTCGGCCACGGCACGCCGATCATCATACTGACCTCCTACAACTGGGATGACGTGGAGAACGAGGCCCGCGAGGCTGGCGTGGATACCTTTGCCTCCAAGCCGCTCTTTGCCGGCACGGTGATGGATGAATTTCAGGAGGCCTTCCAGAAGAAAAACGCACAGCTGATCCGGAAGAGCGTCGATTTGGCCGGCCGCCGCGTGCTGCTGGCGGAGGACGTAGCCGTGAATGCGGAAATCATGATGATGATGCTCAGTATGCGGCAGATGCAGATTGACCACGCAGAGAACGGCAAGGCAGCCGTGGAGATGTTCGCCAGCCACCAGCCCGGATACTACGATGCGATCCTCATGGATATGCGCATGCCGGAAATGGACGGTCTGGAAGCCACACGGACGATCAGAGCGATGGATCGGAAGGACGCAAAGGAGATTCCAATCATTGCGCTGACGGCCAACGCCTTCGATGAGGATGTGCAGCGCAGCATGCAGGCTGGATTGAACGCGCACCTCTCCAAGCCCGTGGAACCTGAGATCCTGTTTGCGACGCTGGAGAAGCTGATGAAAGTGTAATGAATGGAACACAACAGTTTCCTGAATCCTTGAATCCGGAGCTGCATAAGCGCCGTTCTCACTTGCCTATCAGAAAAGAGCGATACGATACCGGAAGAAACAAAAAAGTGTTAGTTTGAAAGCAAGCTGGTGCGGCTCGACCTTCCGCAGGGGACGTTCGTGAACGGCCCGAAGCGGTGCGTAATATGGACCTCGCTGGACGATTTGTGGGGCTGTCTCAAAACGATTTTAAGGCTCGTTGCGAGGCAGCCCTTTTCTTTTGCTATTACTGGGGCAATTCAATAATATGGTTATCCAGATAAATTCACTTGGTAAAATGCCGGAAAAGGCGCTCCCTTGCCATCAGATGGGGACAAGGGAGCGCCGAAACATCGTATTCACTGCTTCGTTTTGCCGAATCAGCCCGTTACCGCCACTGCTCTACACCGGCTGCTTCTGCGTCCTGCTCCTGTTCATCCGGCAGATACCGGCGAAAGACCATCACTAGACGCAGCAGGTGAGATACCCCAGCAGCCCCCCGCCGCAGATCAGCAGCAATCCGGCCAACGGGGGAAAGACAAGCCCTGCAAAGATAAAGCTGCCCAGTACCAGCAGAAGGATCAGGGTGTAGCCGAAGCTCTGGAAGGACATGAGAAAGGCGTTTTTCAGGTTGAGCAGAACGGGATTTTCAAACTTTGCCTGTACCGGGAAAATATACAATAGAATAAACAGGTAAGGGATCACCAGCAGCACGCAGCCCACCAGCATCATGACCCGCAGTGCGCCTGCGCCAGCGGCGAAGGCAATACGGAAATCCAACGCCAGCACCAGCCCAACGGCGCTCTGACCAGCCACATGAAGCTGCTGGAAAGCACGGAACTGGTGACGGTGCTTGCTGACCACCATGGTCACGGCAACCAGAAACGCTGCCGTATTGGAATTACACAGGTACTGGTCAACATCGAAACAGGCGCAGAGCAGGACGAGGCGAATATTTACAGCGCCGAGGTGCAGGTAGGGCATTACTCCGATTACCGGGTCTTTCCCACCTGCGGGCTGAGCAACCCGGAGGCATTGATCGGAGTGGTAGACGATCCCCGGTACTTTGCCCATCCCGGCCGGATCGATGCCAATATTCTCTGGTTTTCCAGAGGGTATGTGGAGTACCTGATTTCCAACCTGCTGCCTGTGTCCACCAAGATGGATCAGATCACCCTCTCCATGGAGATCGGCTCGGAGGCACCCGGCGTGAACATCGACTGGCCGTCGGACATCTCCTTCTATCTTAACGGTGTGAAGGTGGGCATGTGGACCAGCCCGGGGGAGTATGGCGATGTGCGGGGAATTTTCACCCCGGAGTGGTGGTATCCCAATTGGAACCAGTACGGACTGCTGAAAATGCTGGTGGTCAACCACGAGGGCACCTTCATTGACGGATTAAAAATATCCGGCGTGACCATTGACCAACTGGCTCTGGACTACAAGAGCACCTTGCGCCTGCGTTTGGAGGTGGCGGAGGACGCTGCCAACTGCGGCGGTCTGACCATCTACGGCAGAAACTTCGGCAACTACAATCAGGGGATCAAAGTGAGGATCGCATACAGTCCCATTTAAGGGAGGACTAGCAGCAGCCGGATGGCTACCTGAACACCTATTTTACCATACAGGCTCCGGACAGCCGCTTTCGCAATTTGCGAAACGGGCATGAGCTCTATGTGGCAGGGCACATGATCGAGGCGGGCGTGGCGCACTTTCAAGCCACAGGAAAGCGGACGCTGCTGGAGATCGTCTGCCGCATTGCGGATCATATTTGTCAGGTTTTCCGGTCCGGGGAGTTCTCTGACGCCTATCCTGGGCATGAGGAAATTGAGCTGGCGCTGATCCGTCTGTATGAGGCCACAGAGAACAGGAGTTATCTGGACATGGCAAAGGCGTTTGTAGACCGCAGAGGGGTGGAGCCTGACTATTTCCAGCGGGAGAGCAATCATCCCAAATGGATCTCCATCTTCGGAGAGCAGCGAAACGCACCGGCTGATCTGAGATACCATCAGTGCCACTTACCGGTGCGACTTCAAAAAGATGCCGAAGGTCACGCAGTCCGTGCTGTCTACCTCTACTGCGCCATGGCGGATCTTGCCCGGGAATACGGAGATGAGGAATTGCAGCAAGCCTGTGAGGCATTGTTTCAAAGCATTGCCCAGCGGCGGATGTACCTCACCGGAGCCATCGGCTCCTCTGGGATTCTGGAGCGGTTTACCTGTGATTATGACCTGCCCCGTGACCGGGGCTATGGAGAGAGTTGTGCCTCTATCGGTTTGACGCTGTTCTGCCGCTGTATGCTGCGAAATACCTGCGACGGCAAATATGCCGACGTTATGGAACGGGCGCTGATGAATACTGTCACAGCAGGGACAGCCCTCTCCGGGGAGGCGTTTTTCTACGTCAATCCGCTGAAAGTGTGGCCGGAGAACTGCCTGCCCGGCACCTCTATGGAGCATGTGAAACCGGTACGTCAGCGATGGTTTGGCTGCGCCTGCTGTCCGCCCAACATTGCCCGGACACTGGCCTCTCTGGGGGAGTATGCTGTGATGAGCAGGGGAGACACTGTATGGGTCAACCTGTTCCCTTCGGCTGCATTTACGGTGAGCATCAGCGGCGTTCCGGTACAGATTCAGTGCCAGACCCAATTCCCTTTCTCTGGAGAGATCACCTTCTCGGTGCGGGCTGAGCGGCCTGTACAGGGGAGTATCGCCCTGCGCCTGCCTGACTATGTGAGCAGTTATTCATTGACCGTAGACGGTGCGCCTGCTTCTATCCAAGCTGACCGGAGGTGCAGCCAGATAAAAAACAGAGTCAGCAGGTGAGCATACCTATCAGGCTCGTATCCGTCAGATGTCAATTTCCTCCGAAAACCACAGCATCTATGCAGAGCTGCTGCTGCCAGAGAGGATACCCGGAAAGCTGCTCGGCTTGCATAAAAAGACCCGCCGTTGTGAGGCGGGCCTTAGGTATAAATATGATTCTGTTTTCAGATTGCCTTATTGATACGTTCTGTCATAGAGCAAAGCCGCCAATAATACCACAAAGCAGGAGCCGGCATTATGGACAAGCGCCCCAGTGGTGGGGGTGAGTATCCCGAGAACGGACAGTGTCACCGCCACAAAATTGATGCACATGGAAAGGGTAATTGCGCCCTTGATGGTTTTCACCGTGGTGTTGGAAAGCCACTTCAAATAGGGCAGCTTTGCAATATCGTCTGTCATCAGCGCCACATCCGCAGCCTCTACCGCAATATCGCTTCCCATAGCGCCCATGGCCACACCTACGTCAGCGGTTTTCAGTGCAGGTGCGTCGTTGATCCCGTCGCCAATCATGCAGACCTTTCCTGACTGCTTCATAGCCGCAATGCGTTCCACCTTGTCCTCCGGCAGCAAGTCCGCCTGAATCTCAGAAATACCCACCTGCCGGGCAAAATACGAAGCGGCTTTGGGGTTGTCTCCCGTGAGAAGCACCGCCCTTGTTCCCATGCGGGCAAGTCGGCTTATCATCTCAGCGGCTTCCGGGCGCAGTACATCCGAAAGGTCGATGATTCCAATGGCCCTTTCCGTGTCTGCAACGATGACAGACGCCTTGCCCTCTCCCCGGATGACTTCCAAAGCCTTGGCTGCTTCCCTGAATAGCTGGATTTTGTGGTCAGTGATGAATCTCTCGTTGCCAAAGAGATAGGCTTTCCCGTTGATGGAAGCGGAAATCCCTCTTCCCGCAATCATCTTGAAATCGGACGCTTCATAGAGGGTACATCCCTCCCCATTTGCCTTTTCCGTAATCGCCCTGCCGAGAGGATGCTCGCTGCGGCGTTCAGCAGAAGCGGCAATGGTCAGAAGCTCCCGCTGACTGATTCCCGTTACAGGAAGGATGTCACTCACCTCCAGCCGCCCATAGGTAAGAGTTCCGGTCTTGTCGAAGGCAATCCTGACAACCTTTCCCATGGCCTCCAGCGCCTCGCCGGACTTGATGATAACACCGTGCTTGGTTGCCTGCCCGATAGCGGCCATGATTGCGGTAGGGGTTGCCAGCACCAGAGCGCAAGGGCAGAAGACAACCAGCACAGTGACTGCCCTGACAATATCACCCGTCACAAGGTACGCAAAGACCGCAATCAGAGGGACAGACTTGGCGAACCACCAAATCTGTCCCCTAAAGCAGGTTCTTACTGGATAGAACCAATGAAATTGTAATAAATCGTGACCTTCTGTTCCAGCTCCCCGTTGACCACCTCCGGCTCGGCTACCGTGATGTGGTCGATCAGGGTGTTCAGCATAGGGGCATCCAGTTCCCGAATCTCCGCATAGGGACGGATGGTGTCCACAAACTGCCTTGCGTTCTGATACTCCGCCTGAGCGTTCCGCATGACCTGTTCGCTGTCCCTGATTTGCTGTTCCAGCTCTGCCTGCTCCTGCTCATACTTGGCAGAGAGCCGGGTGAAGTTGCGCTCGCTGATCTGCCCGTTTGCCCGGTCTTCGTAGAGCCGCTCATAGAGCTGATCCAGCTCCTCCAACCGCTGCTTCGCCTTGCGGGTGTTCACTGCAAGCTGGCGCTGTTCCTCCTGACGGTCGCTGTCCATCTTATCCATGAGAGAGGAGAGAAAGGCTTCATCGTCCAATACCGCCTGCTTGGCATGGCGCTGAATATCCTCCAACACAATGTCATACAGGTCGTGGGCTTCCATCTTGTGCTGACTGCAACCGCTGAGCCCCTTACCCTCCCGCTTATAGGTGCCGCACATGTAGATGTAGCGGTCGATGGGATTATCACGCAAAGGGCGGTGCGCCTTGGTCATCGCCATGGCACATCCGCAGTCGGCACACTTCACCAGTCCTGTAAAGAGGTTGGGGAACTCCGGGCCTTTGTAGTCGATGTGCCGTGCCTTGCCCCGGCTGGTGATGAGACGCTGCACAAGGTCAAACTGCTCCTGGTTCACAATGCCCTCATGGGTGTTGTAGGCCACAATGCACTCGCCGTACTGGTGGTAATCCCTCGCCTTGGTTTTCATGGAGACCACCGGACGGCGGCCTGCCACCATATGCCCGGCGTAGACCGGGTTGCGGAGGATTTGACGGACAGAGTTGTTGCTCCATTCGTGGCAGTTGTCCTCGTTCACTCCGTAGTGTTCCTTCATCGCCGCAGAACCGGAGACTGCCATGGGACGGAGAACTTTTCGTTCTCTCAGCAGATTTCGGATGGTGGGAATGCCTCGCCCCTCCGCTGCCCACTGGAAGATCTGCCGAACCACCGGGGCATAATCCTCGTCAATCACAAGCTGATTATGATTATCTGGGTCTTTTTTGTAGCCATAGGGAGGAATCCCGCCCACATAGAGACCGCTCTGAGAACGTGCCATCTTTGCAGACTTGATCTTCTTGGAGATGTCAGCAGCGTAGAGTTCATTCACCAGATTCAGGATAGGGGCGAACTCGCCGGTCTCCGGGTGGTCGCTGTCCATGCCGTTGGCTACAGCGATGAACCGGACACCCTTTCGAGGAAGAATGACTTCGGTAAGCTGTCCCACTTCCAGATAGTTACGCCCCACACGGCTCATGTCCTTGACAATGATGGCTCCCACCTTCCCGGACTCCACACCTGCCATGAGCTGCGCCCACGCCGGGCGGTGGAAGGAGGCTCCGCTGAAACCGTCATCGGTGTAGTGGACGGGGTTAGAGAAGCCATTGATGAAGCAGTAGTCCTCCAACAGCTTCTTTTGGTTCTGGTGCTGATGCTCTCGCTGCCTCCGTCCTCACGGGACAGACGCTCATAGAGGGCGGTGATTTTCGGTGCGTTGTCAATCTTCTTGTGCTTCATGCTCACTCTCCCCGTGCAATGCACTTTCGGTTGATACCAGCCGCAGCAGCTTGTCCTCGAAGGTCTCGCTTGCCGTTTCACTGAGATACACCTTGATCTGGTAGGTGGTGTTCCCGATGCGGCGGATCAGGGTGTTGGAATGATGGATTTCTATGGGTGACTCCCTTCTGCTTGTTGATAAGCGATTGTTTTCTGCGTCCATCATTCGTTTGATGCAATCTGCACCGACCATCACTTGAAACAAAATGGCTGTTTGCGTCACAATATCTCCATGAAGTGATATTGTGTGATACAAACAGCCATTCATTCGTTATTGCAATCATTTGTGACACAGAATCCTGTATCCGCATTGATTTTACAACTATTTTATTAAGATTGTCAAGGGTGAATCGGCTATATTGCACCGGAGGAATGGAACCTCCGCTGATAATATAGCATTG
>ATWA01000065.1 GCA_000421005.1 Clostridiales bacterium NK3B98 | reverse complement strand
CGTATTTCAAGGGATTTTAGACCCGGATGGCGGAAAACAGACCGCTCAGACGCCGTAGCCTGATTTGTTCAGCGCTTCCTTAATCTGCCTACCGTTTCGCCAGTTTATCCAGAATGGCGGAAATCTCCTCCAACTTGTCCTCGGCGTTTCCGCCCTCCACCGCATCCCGGACACAGTGGGACACATGGGCTTTCAGCACCTCGGCATTGGCACGGGCCAGAATGGACTGGGTGGCCATCAGCTGGTTGGAGATGTCCACGCAGTAGCGGTCTTCCTCCACCATCTTCAAAATGCCGCTGAGCTGTCCCTGCGCGGTTTTCAGCAGGCGGTTGATCTGCTCCCGGTCTGCCTTCATCCCTCTACGCCCAGCACGTCATACCCGGCGTCGGTGACCGCCTTGGTGAGCACCTCGTCCGCCACATCGGCGTTCAGGGTGCAGGCGGCGGTTTTGGCGTCCAGATCCACGGCGCAGGACGCCACGCCCTCCACGGCGGAGAGCGCCTTTTCCACTCTGGCCTTGCAGTGCTGGCACATCATACCTTCTACCTTCAATACCTTTTTCATGTTGGTTTCCTCCTTTGGTTGGATGGTGATATTGCATACTGCCTGCTGGCAGGGTTCGCACAGTTTCTCCGTCTCTCCCCCCTTTGCCCGGGGGCTTGCCTGGAACAGCCGAAGCCGCAGGGCGTTGGATACCACGGTGAAGGAGCTGAGACTCATGGCGGCGGCACCGAACATGGGGTCAAGCTGGGTGTGGTTCAGGGGATAGAACACCCCGGCGGCAAAGGGGATACAGATGGCGTTGTAGCAAAACGCCCAGAACAGATTCTGCTTGATGTTGCGAATCGTCGCCTTGCTGAGCCGAATGGCGTCGGCGGCGTCCCGCAGGTCGGAGCGCACCAGCACCACATCCGCCGAGTCGATGGCCACATCCGTCCCGGCACCGATGGCCAGTCCCACATCTGCCCTTGCCAGAGCGGGAGCGTCGTTGATGCCGTCGCCCACCATGGCGACCCTGTGGCCTTCTGCCTGCAAGGCGGCGATCTGCCGCTCCTTGTCCTGTGGCAGTACATCGGAAATGACCCGGTCAATGCCAAGACCCTCGGCAACCGCTTTGGCGGTGCGGGCGTTGTCCCCGGTGAGCATGACCACCGAAATCCCCAGCGCCCGCAGGGCGGCAATGGCCTCCGGACTGGAGGGCTTTACCGGGTCAGATACGGCGATGGTGCCCAGATACACCCCGTTTTCGCTGAAATAGAGAGGGGTTTTCCCCTGCTCTGCCAGAGCGAGGGAGAGAGAGGGCTCAATCTCCACCCCCAACTGCTCCATCAGCCGCAGGTTTCCGGCGGCGTAGCTGTCCCCGTCCAGCACCGCCTGCAAGCCCAGACCGGGCAACGCCTGATAGTCTGTCACCGGGGCGAGGGGGATATTCCGCTCCGCTGCCTCGGCGGTGATGGCCTGCGCCAGAGGATGCTCGGAAGCCGCTTCCAGTGAGGCCGCCAGCATGAGCAATTCCTCCGCTGTCCGGTCTTGGGCAGGGAGCAGGTCGGTGACCACCGGCTTGCCCCGGGTGATGGTGCCTGTCTTGTCCAGCACGATGGTGTCAATCCGGTGCAGGGTTTCCAGACTCTCGGCGGACTTGAACAAAATGCCCAGCTCCGCCCCCTTGCCGGTGCCTACCATAATCGCCACCGGTGTGGCCAGACCCAGCGAGCAGGGGCAGGAGATGACCACCACCGCCATCCCGGCGGTGAGCGCCCGGGACACGTCCCCGGTGACCACCATCCACACCAGCGCCGTGACAGCGGCAATGCCCAGCACCACCGGCACGAACACCCCGGCCACCTGATCTGCCAGCTTGGCAATGGGGGCTTTGGAGGCAGAGGCATCCTGCACCAGACGGATGATCTGGGCAAGGGTGGTGTCCTCCCCCACCCGGGCGGCGGTGAAGGTGAAAGCCCCGTTGCCGTTGACGGTACCTCCGGAGACCTTGTCCCCCGGGTGCTTCTCGGCGGGGATAGGCTCCCCGGTGAGGGCGGATTCGTCCACCGAGGTGGAGCCTGTCAGCACCACCCCGTCCACGGGAATGGCCTGTCCCGGCTTCACCGACACCACATCCCCCACTTCCACTTCCTCCACCGGGATCTCCGTCTCCACCCCGTTTCGCAGGACGGCGGCGGTTTTGGGCTGGAGGTTCATCAGGGCTTTCAGGGCATCGGTGGTCTTGCCCTTGCTTCGGGCTTCCAGATATTTGCCCACGTCAATCAGGGTGAGGATCATCCCCGCCGACTCCAAATAGAGGTGCTTGTGGGCGTAGAGATGGGCGGTCTCCAAATCCCCATGTCCCAGTGCGTGACCGATGACGAACATGGACCAGAGGGAGTAGATCATCCCCGCCGCCGAGCCGATGGCAATGAGGGCGTCCATATTGGGCGCACCCCGGCGGAGGGAGCGGAAGCCGCCGATAAAGTAGCTGTCGTTGAGATAGAGAATGGGCAGCACCAGCAGCAGCTCCAACAGGGCGTAGCTCATGGCGTTTTCCGCCCCGGTGAGGATGTCCGGCAAAGGCAGCCCCAGCATATGCCCCATGTTCACATACATCAGGGGCAGCAGAAAGACCACCGACCAGATGAGCCGATGCCGCATCCGCCCCTCCTGCTCCCCAGCCGGGTCTTTGACTGGGGGGGCGGCTTTGGGGGCGGACTTGCCCCGCTGCACGGGAGAAGCCCCGTACCCCGCCTGGGAGACCGCCTTACAGATGTCGGCAGCGGAGAGGATGCCCTCGTCGTATTCCGCAGTCATGGAGTTGGTGAGCAGGTTCACCTGCACCTGCTTCATCCCCGGCAGCGCCTTAACTGCCCGCTCCACATGGGAGGAGCAGGCGGCGCAGCTCATACCGGTGACATCAAAAGATTGCTTCATGGAAAATGTCCTTTCTAACCGGAGGGATACCCCACCCCCCGGGGGTGTCTTTGGGTAAAGTATAGCACAGCTAACATCCGGGGTCAAGGGGTACAAACGGCAAAAAACAGCCTTGACGATGGTGTTCTCCTGTGGTAGACTATTACAACCAAAATTGTAAAAGTAATTTCAACAGGGAGAGGTAACAGGGGCGCTTGGTGCGCCCGGCTGGAAAGGGGTGTGTGCTGTGACAAAAGAAGGGTTGCGCAAGCTGATTCAGACGGCGGGAGGCCGCTGCAAAGCGGATGTGGTGCTCAAGGGCTGCAAGGTGGTGAACGTGTTCTCCGGGGAGATTGTCACCGGGGATGTGGCGCTGTCTGATGGATATATCGCCGGCGTGGGAGAATACCACGGGCTGCGGGAGGTGGATGCCTCCGGGCTGTACGCCCTGCCCGGGTTCATTGACAGCCACATTCACATTGAGTCCTCCTATGTCAGCCCGGAGGAGCTGGGGCGGCTGCTGGTGCCTCACGGCGCGACCACCATCATTGCCGACCCCCACGAGATTGTCAACGTCTGCGGCATTGAGGGTCTGGACTATATGATGCGTGCTTCAGAGCGGACGGCGCTGGACATCAAATATATGCTCCCCTCCTGCGTCCCCGCCACCCCCTTTGAGCACGCCGGGGCGGAGGTGCTGGCGGCGGACATGGCAGAACCCATCACCCGGGCGCAAATTCTGGGGCTGGGGGAGTTTATGAACTACCCGGGCATCCTGAACTGTGACGAGGAGGTGCTGGACAAGCTGCTGTGCGCCAAGGGGGCGGGCAAGCTGATTGACGGTCACTCCCCCGGTCTGGCGGGGCTGGATCTCACTGCCTACGCCGCGGCAGGCATTCAGGGCGACCACGAGTGCAGCACCGTGGAGGAAATGCGGGACCGTCTGGAACGGGGAATGTATATTCTCCTGCGGCAGGGCTCTGCCTGTCATGATCTGGAAAAGCTGCTCCCCGGCGTTACCCCGGAGAACAGCCGCCGCTGTCTGCTCTGCTCCGATGACCGTCAGCCCAAGACCATTTTGCAGGAGGGACACATCGACCACCTGCTGCGGATGTGCGTGGATGGGGGTCTGGACCCGGTGACGGCGGTGCGGATGGCCACCCTGAACGCCGCCGAGTGCTTCCGGCTGTATGACCGGGGCGCCATTGCCCCCGGCTACCGGGCGGACATCGTACTGGTGGACGACCTCACCGACTTTTTCGTGGAACAGGTGTGGATCGCCGGGGAGCTGGTGAGCAAGCAGGGAGAGTATCTCCCGGAAATCCAGCGGGAACCCATTGCCCCGGTGATGGGCAGTGTCCGGCTGAAGGACTTCTCCGGGGAAAAGCTGAAAATGCACCTGAAATCCAACCGGGTGCGCACCATACGCATTCTCCCCGGCGGGGTGGTCACCGGAAAGGGGGAGGCGCAGGTGACGCTGGACGAAAACGGAGAATTTGTCTTTGACCCGGCACGGGACATCTGCAAGGCGGCGGTGGTGGAGCGGCACCGCTACACCGGAAATGTGGCCTGCGGCTTTTTGGAGGGCTACGGCATCCGCCGGGGAGCGGTTGCCCTGAGCGTGGCCCATGACAGTCATAATATTATTGTGGCCGGGGTCAGCGACGGAGAGATGGCCGCCGCCGTTCAGGCGCTGGCAGCCCAGCAGGGCGGCATTGTGCTGGTGGAAAACGGTCAGGTGGTGGAGTCCCTGCCTCTGCCCATCGCCGGATTGATGACCGACCGGGACGGGGAGTGGGTCGCCCAGCGGCTGGAATCCATTCACGAGGCCGCCTATCACCGCCTTGGCATCCACGGCTCGGTGGAGCCGGTGATGACCTTGTGCTTCATGTCCCTTCCGGTCATCCCCCAGATGAAGCTGACGGATATGGGGCTTTTCGACGTGGAACAGTTCCAATTCGTGCCGGTGGAAGTGGAGGAAACCGCCGTATAATCGAAAACAACCTGACAGGAGACGGAAACGAAAGGGTTTCCGTCTCCTTTTTCCCCTTTGGGGAGGCGGAGGGGGAAGATACCCGGTCATAGAATATTCTGCCCGGGAAATGCCGGAAAACACCCTTTGATTTCCGAATATCCTTATATTTCCCGACTGCTTTCACAACCCCGCCCCGGTATAATCAGCACCATCATACCAAAGAGGTGAGGGAATATGAAAACAATGGAGCGGGTGTCTGTTCTGAGACAGCAGGCCATGGCGGGCGTTTCGGAGGGGCTTCAGGGACTGATGTCCTCCCCGGTGCCGGGGATCGCAGCGGAGTGCGGCATCCGGTTTGTGCTCTCGGCGGCGCTGACAGGAGCACGGGTATTTGACCGCTTTGCCCCCTTTGCGCTGGGGTTTGTGGTGGCCTCCGGTCCGGGGCCGGGCGGGGTGGCGGCCATGGCGGGGGCATCGCTGGGCTATCTCACCGGACTGGGAATGGTCAGCGGACTGCGCTATGTGGCCTCGGCGGTCTTCCTCTATGCGGTGGGCTTTGCCTTCTACGATCTGCCCATCTACAAAAAGGAATGGTTTATGCCGGCGTGGGCGGCGGTGGTGACCACCCTCAGCGGCATTCTCTACCTCTCCGACTACGGCTATCAGCGCTATACCGTGCTGGCTGTGGCGGCAGAGGTGGTGTTCGCCGCCCTGTCCGCCCACCTCTACCGGGCGCTGCCCTTTCCCCGGCACAACGCCGGGCAGGATGCCCTGCGAGCCGGGCTGCTCTTTCTGGCGGGGACGCTGGCGGTGTCTTTGGGCGGGCTGCATCTCCCCGGGGCGGCGGGGATGGGCGTGGCGCTGGCGGGAACGCTGGTGCTGGTGCTCTCCCGGCGCAGCCGGGAGGAGGCGCTCACCGGAGGGGCGGTGCTGGGTCTGGTGCTGGATCTGTGCCTTGCCGGGGGCGGGCTGTACACCGGAGGGCTCACCTTCGGGGGACTGCTGGCGGGACTTTGGCCTCAGCGGCGATTGCGCTCGGGGCTGGTCTTTGTGCTGGGAGGCACGGCGGCGGCGCTGTGGTGCGGTCCGGCAGAGCTGCAAGCCCCGCTGGTGGCGGAATTTGCGGCGGGGTGCGTGCTCTATCTGGCTTTGCCGCTGGCGGTGCTGGACGCAGTACCCAATCCCGCTGTCCGTGCCCCCGCCCGCGCCCCCCGATTGCCGGTGCAGGAACGCCCGTCCTACACCCTGCGGCAGTTGGAGGACAAGCTGCAACGGCAGGCGAAAGCCTTTCGCACCCTCTACGAGGATATGCGCAGCGGTCTGGGCAAGGCGGAGTGGGGCGGTATGGGAGCGGAGCAGGTGTTCGACCGGGCGGCAGAGCAGGTGTGCCGGGACTGTCCCCGCTATCCCCTGTGCTGGAAGCAGGACTATCAGGACACCTACCGTGCCTTTCAGCAGATGCTCATGGCAACCCGGCAGAGGGGGCATACCGCCCTGAGCGACGCCCCGGCGGATTTTCTGGCGGTGTGTACCCGGGCGGCGGAGCTGGTCTCGGCGGCGAATCTGGAATATGCCGCCCTGCTCCACCGCAGGCAGATGGAGGCAAGGCTGCGTTCCAGCCGTTCGGCGGTATGGCGGCAGTATGCCCAGTTGTCCCAGCTCCTCTCCCAGGCGGCGGGGGAGCTGGAATATGAGCTGACCCCGGAGCCGGAGCTGGCGCTGACCATTGCCCGGTTCCTCCGCCGCCACGGTCTGGAGGCGGAAATCCGGGTGGGACGGGACCGCCGGGGCAGACTGGTGGTGCAGCTCACCGGAGCGGATCTCAGCGCCGTGGAAAACGGTCCCCTGCGTGATGCGCTGAGCCGGAATGTGGGGGTCTGGTTTGCTGCCAGCCCTTTGGAGCGTCAGCGGGACTCGGTGCGGCTGACGCTGGTGCAGCAGGACAACTATCAGGCCACCGCAGGAGTGGCGGCGGTGTCCAAGGCGGGAGAAACGGTGTCCGGAGACGGGGCAAGCTGGTTCCGGGACCGGGATGGACGGCTGTGGGTGGCGCTGTGCGACGGCATGGGCAGCGGCGCGGGAGCGGCCAGGCAGAGCAGCCTTGCCCTCAGCCTGCTGGAGGATTTTTTGCAGGCGGGGGTGGACCCGGAGATCGCCCTTGCCACCCTGTCCAACGCCCTTGCCCTGCGGGGGGAGAGCGAGCTGGGCTTTACCACCATCGACCTGATGGGTCTGGACCTGTTCTCTGGACAGTGCCGCAGCTACAAGCTGGGGGCAGCGCCTACCTACCTGCGGCAAAACGGACGGGTGAAAAAGCTGGCAGGCTGTTCCCTGCCCGCCGGGCTGGAGCTGGGGCAGGAGACGCTGCCGGATTTCCGCTCCTTCCAGATCGCCGCCGGGGATCTGATGGTGATGATCAGCGACGGCATTTTGGAGGGAGAGGAGGACCAATGGATCTGGCCCATGATCCGGGAGTACCGGGACAAAAGTCCCCGGACGCTGGCGGCGAAGATTTTGGAGCGCAGCGCTTCGGAGGGGGATGACCGCACCGTGCTGGTGCTGCAGCTGCGCCGCCGTCCGGCGGGCGGGAAATCCGCCCCGGAAACAGAAGCCGCCCCCATGAAAGCGGGGTGAGGGAACGGACGGTATATTTTCCCAGCCGGGAGGACAGACTGGATATAGAAAGGATGTGACAGAATATGGTGAAGGGTATCTCCCGGCGGGTGATCGTGGTGCGTTCTCCCGACCCCCGGCTGTTTGAGCAGGCGATTTTTCTGGTGAAGGAGGATGCGGTGGAAGGAGTGAGCGCTGAGGACATTCTGGATCAGGCTACGGACGCGGCGGAACGGTATCTCCGCTCCCACAGCCCCCGGCAAAGCCGGCTGAACTGGCTGAAAAAGGGGAAAGGGCTGCTGTGGTTTGCGGCGGGGGCGGTTTGCGCTCTGGCTGTGGCGTGGATGATATGAAAAGGGGGCTGCCCAAAGGCAGCCCCCTTTTCAGGTGATAGCGTAACGGTGTATTTATCCCTTGACTTCGTCCGTCTCGGTGGCAACTTCGATATCTCCACCCTCGACGGTTTCCGTGTCCTCTGCGGTGTCGCCGTCCTCCGGGGTATCGGCGGTCTCAACGGCGGCCTCAGCAGCGGCCTCAGTGGAGCCGGGATTGCTCCAATCGTCCACCGTGTCCGCGTCCTGATGGAGTGCGGCAACGGTGTGCCCGCCGTGATCCTCGTCCACATAGCTGTCAAACCAAATGCCTGCGGAGTATTGGAGAATCAGGTCGGTGACCTGCTGGGCTTCCGCAGCGTCGGCGGCGATGTGCAGCTCTGCGTCCCGCTGCATGGCAGGCACCAGAATGGGGGTCACCGAAGGGTTGGTGCCGTCGCTGACAAAGTGCAGCTCCAGCAGGTAGGTCTCCAGCGTCTTGCCGTTGAACCAGCAGGAGCCCAGAGAGTAGAAGATGGGGCGGTTGTTGTAATACTCAATGCCCTGAAGGCTGTGGGAGTGGCCGCCGATGACCACGTCCGCACCGGCGTCGATCAGCTCTCTGGCCAGCGCCCGCTGCTCGTCGCTGGTCTCGTACACATAGTCCCGTCCCCAGTGGACGATGGCCACCACATAGTCGCAGTTGGCCTCCGCCTCCTGAACGGCGGAGACAAACTTGCTGTGGTCGTAGCAGAGCAGTACGCCGGAGGAGCTGGCAGTGGCCTCCGGAGTGAAGCGGTTCACCTCTGCGTTGCAGGCGTTGACAAAGCCCAGACGCACGTCCTGAACGTCCACATAGAGAGGCTTGGAGGCGTCGGTCAGGTTCTCCCCTGCGCCTACATGGCGAATGCCTGCCTGATCCAGGGTGGCAAGGGTGTCGGTAAGCCCCTCAGGGCCGAAGTCATAGATGTGGTTGTTGGCAAGGGAGACCAGACCCACCCCCATGGTGTCGTACAGGGACACATTGGACGGATTGGACCGGAAGGTGTATGCCTTGCCCTCCAGCGCCTCCCCCCGGTCGGTAAAGGCGAACTCGTTGTTGACGCAAAACAGGTCTGCGCCGGTCATCAGGGAGAGCATATCGCTGTCAATGGCACGGGTGAGGTCGCCCCCCAGCTCGCTGAGATGCTCCATGGTAGCCCAACTGTCGTCAAAGTTCACATCGCCCATAAAGGACAGGGTAAAGTCATACTTGGAGGGGACGGGACGGGGGGTCTCTTCGGTGACTGCGTCATCGCCGCCCTCCCCGGTCTCGTTGCTCTCCCCTTCTGCGGCTGCGTCCGAGACGGTGTCCGCCTGGGCGGGGTCTGGAGCCTTAAAGCCCACGCCGGTGACTTTGCCGATGATGAGACAGAGAACCATCACCAGACAGCAGGCGATGTTCAGATAGAAGCCCGCACGCTCCCGGCGCCGGGAGATGCGGCGCTGCTTGTTTTTATCCATGGAAATGCCTCCCTTGCAGATGATAGGAAAAACGAGCCGTGAAACCACGGCTCGTAACATGGGTTGCGACAAATTTCGCCGTTCCCCCACAGTTTAGCACATTTAACCCCGGTCGTCCAGAGGAATAAATGGGCTGCGGGGCATAACCGCCTTGTAGGCGGGACGCATGATCCGACTGCCGTTGTAGATTTCCTCCAAGCGGTGGGCGCACCAGCCGGCGGTACGGGCGGCGGCGAACAGGGGGGTATACAGATCCTCAGGGATGCCCAGCATCTGATAGACAAAGCCGGAGTAGAGATCCACGTTGGCGCACATCACCTTGTCCTTGCCGGTGACCGAGGCGAACACCCTGGGGGTCACCCGCTCAATGGACTCGATGAGATCCAGCCGGGACTCCCAGCCCTTCTGCACTGCCAGCGAGCGGCTGAACTGCTTGAGAATTTTGGCACGGGGATCGGAGAGAGTGTAGACTGCGTGACCCATGCCGTAGATCAGACCGCTGCCGTCGTTGCCGTTGCCGTGGAGCAGCTCCGCAATGCAGGCGGCCACTTCTTCCTCGTCCTTCCAGTCCTTGACGGTGTCCGCAATATAGTCCACCATCTGCTTGCACTTGATGTTGGCACCGCCGTGGCGGGGGCCCTTCAGGGAGCTGACCGCCGCCGCAACGGCGGAGAAGATGTCCGTATAGGAGGAGGAGACCACCCGGCAGGTGAAGGTGGAGTTGTTGCCGCCGCCGTGCTCTGCGTGGAGGGTGAGGCACATATCCAGCAGCTTGGCCTCCTCGGGGGTAAACTGCTGATCCGGGCGGATGGAGGCGAGAATGTTCTCGGCGGTGCTGTGGCCGGGGATGGGACGGTGGAGATAGAGGGACTCCTTATCGAAGTAACACCGCTTGGCGGCGTACCCGTGAGCGATAATCATGGGCACCCGGGCGATCAGCTCCAGCGACAGACGCAGCTGGTTTTCCGGGGTCATAGACTCCGGGTCGTCGTCATAGGAATAGAGGGTAAGCACGCCACGGGCCAGCTTGTTCATAATGTTGGAGCTGGGGGCTTTGAGAATCATGTCCTCGGTGAACATATGGGGAAGGGGGCGCATCTCCTGTAATACAGAGGTGAAGCTGGCCAACTGGTCTCTGGTGGGCAGCTGCCCCAGCAGCAGCAGATAGCAGGTCTCCTCAAAGCCGAAGCGATTCTCCCGGCTGCATCCGGTAATCAGGTCTTTGACGCTGATGCCCCGGTAGAGCAGACGGCCGTCCATGGGGACTTTGTCGCCGTCATCGATGTAGTAGCCCTGTACGCTGCCCACCTCGGTGAGACCGGCCATTACGCCGGTGCCGTCCGGGTTGCGCAGCCCCCGGCAGACCTTATATTTGTCATACAGCTCCGGACGAATCCGCTTTTGCGCCCGAAGCACCTCGGTCATGTGCAGCACAGAGGCGGTAGAGCGGGGAGAAAGGGAATGTGTCATGGTATCAGCGCCTTCTTTGCAAAGTGTTCTTCTTTCTGCCAGTATAGCACGGAGGATGAAAGGAAGTCAATGGCATGATTCATAACAGAGCCGGGAGGGAAAAGGGAAGATTGGAGAAAATGCCGAAACTGACCGGATAATGTGGAATTTTTTCAGAAATAGAGGACGGAACGAAAAGGAAAAATGCAAGGAGAAGTGACATATGATTCATCGCTCTTTTCTCGTAGCGGTTGCGTTGCAGCTTTTGCTGCTGGCAATGCCGCTGACCCTCCTGTCTCATGGCGAAACAGCGCAGGAGCCATCTCCCCTTCCGGCATTGGACGAGCCTGAGGACAACGCCGGGCAATCCCCTGCCCGTGAGGATGCACCGGCGCAGGAGCAGCCGGTTTCCCAACTGGACGAGCTGATTCAGCCGGAGAAACCGGAAAAGGGGGAGGAGACTTCCGCCCTGCCGGAATCCGTCCGGGTGAAGATGCCGGACGGGACGGTGGAGGAAATGGGATTGGAGCAATACCTTTGGGGAGTGGTGGCGGCGGAGATGCCGGCTGCCTTTGAACCGGAGGCGCTGAAAGCGCAGGCGGTGGCAGCCCGGAGCTATACCCTGTGGCAGATGGCCCACCCCGGCGGCGCTCACCCGGAGGCGGATATCTGCACGGACTTTGCCTGCTGTCAGGCGTGGATCAGCCGGGAGGAGCGTTTGGAGCGCTGGCCGGAGGATAAGAGGGAGGAATACGCCCAAAAGATTACCGATGCAGTGGAGTCCACGGCGGGCGAGGGGGTGTACAGCGGGGAGGAACACGCCCTCACCGTGTTCCACGCCTCCTCGGCGGGACAGACCCGCTCTGCGCTGGCGGTGTGGGGGGAGGAAATTCCCTATTTGGTCTCGGTGGACAGCCCGGAGGGAGAACAGGACGCCCCCAACTATTACAGTGTGGTCAACCTCACCGAAGAACAGGTGCGTCAGGCGCTGGAAGGCACGGGAAAAGAGCTGAAGCTTTCGGACGACCCCTCTGACTGGTTCAGTGACCCTCAGCAGGACGACAGCGGCGCGCCCGGCAGCTTTACCGTGGGCGGGGCGGAGTTTTCCGCTCAGGAGCTGCGGGGGCTGTTTGGTTTGCGCTCCGCTACCTTTACGGTGGAATGGGGCGAGGGGGGATTTACCTTTTACGTCACAGGCTACGGTCACGGAGTGGGCATGAGCCAGTACGGAGCAAATGTCATGGCAAAGCAGGGCAGCACCTATCAGGAAATCTTACAGCACTACTATCCGGGAACGCAGGTGCGGTAATGCCAATGGGGTGGCGCACATGTGGGGGATAGGGGACAACCTGTTAAGGGTAAATGGAAGGGTAAAAGAAAACCTGCCCGATGAACTCCGAACTTCCAAACCGCAAAATACCTCACAAACGCAAAGAAACACCCCGAAACCGTTACGGTTTCGGGGCGTTTTCGGATGCACAAGGCGGGAGTCGAACCCGCACGCCCGCAAAGAGCACTGGCACCTGAAGCCAGCGAGTCTACCAATTCCACCACTTGTGCATACGCAGATGCGCTGGTATCGGACGCAAGAG
>ATWA01000064.1 GCA_000421005.1 Clostridiales bacterium NK3B98 | reverse complement strand
ACCCACGATGATGGGCACAACGGCAGCGGTTCGATTCATTGTCACATCGGTTTCAACAGTCTCCGTATCAAAGATATTCCACAGCCGGAATACTCCAAACTGGAACGTGACGGCAAGGCTGGCTACAAATTCCACAACACGTCGGAATGTCTGCGCTATCTGAAAGCCGACGTAGAGCGTATGTGCCGGGAGAACGGACTGCATCAGGTTGATCTGAATCGTAAAGCCAAACAAAATGTAACGGATAAAGAATACCGGGCAATCCAACGAGGTCAAGAACGGCTTGACCGCAAAAATGATGCCATCCGCAGCGTTGGCGGCAAACCCGTAGAATCCAAATTCAAATCGGAACTAGCCAGAATCCGTCAGGCAATCGACAAAACCAAGCAGAAATGCAACTCTGTTGAGGACTTCAAAGCAATTCTAAAACGAGAACACAACATCGTCGTAACAGAGAGCCGGGGACGGTGGAGTTATCTCCCGGAATACCGCAAACGTCCCATCACTTCCCGCAGACTTGGGGATGATTACGGCAAAGAATCCATCGAAGCGTTTATCAACCAGCGCCTGTTGGAGCTGCAACAGCAACAGGCAAAGGAACAAGCTGCACAGGCTGCGCCTGAGAAAAAGGCAGAGAAGAAGCCAATGCCTGAGCCGAAACCCTCTCGCCCGGTCATTGAGACGGTAGTAACCGGACGTATTATCGACCTAAACGACCCAAAGATTCAGGCAAGCTACGGGCTGACGCAGTGGGCAAAGATTCAAAACCTGAAAGCTATGAGCCTCAGTTTCAACTACCTCACCGAAAACCATCTACTCAACCTCGACGACCTGCAAGCGACCATCGAAGACCACAAACAGGACTTCAAACATGATACTCAGCGTCTCCTACGGGTGGAAAAGAATTTGAAAGAATGCAACGGTCTGTTGAAGCATCTCGGACTCTACCACAAATACCGCCCGCTATACGAACAGTATTTGAAAACCCGGAAGTCCCCCAAGTTCCGGGAGAAACACATCCAGGGGTTACTGCTCTACGATGGCGCTGTGAAATATCTGCATGAGTACCAGCGGGCGCATAACGTCAACTGTGTGCCGAACTATCAATCCTTGAAGGAAGCAAAGGTCAGGCTTACCGCCCAGCAGCAAGACCTCTATGACCGCAGACGGCGTTTGAAGGATACCATCAAGACCATGGAGGACGGCTACAAACTGCTGACGCAGCAAGAGCGTACCATCCAGCGCACACTGAACAGAAACCAGTATTATGAGCTGGAATAAAGCCGCCGAACAATTCACCCTTCCATTGTGTCTAATGTTTCTTTATTTCTGCGCATCGGCAGAATTCGACGCCATTTCCCTTGCCAATCCTTCTTTCCTGAACTATACTATCCATGCAATCACAAATTGCATATTGAATGAACGGATGCACTCTTCAATTTCACCTGAAAAGCCCAATCCTACAGGGATGGTTTACACAGGAGAAACTGGGGAGATTTTTCTTGCCCTGAAGGGCAAAAGCGGAGGTGAAAAAAGTATTGCAGAATCTCACTTTAAAGCGTTGAAGTTTTTAGGAAATCGTGTTATCATTACGGCACAGAGAAACTGCCTCTGGTGTTCGCAGCACCAGAGGCAGTGGGAACGAAACTGTTCGCAGCAGTTCCGAACAATCACAGGCACCGAAGCCACAATCATCAGCATCCTGTGTCCCTTTATTGTACCAAAAGGGCTGCAGAGGTGCAATAGGAAGGAGCAATGTTACATATGGCAAAGAAAGCAGCCTCCGGCAGCGGCACCATCCGCAAAAAGACAGTCACCCGCAACGGCAAAGAGTACACCTTCTGGGAGGCACGAATTACAGTTGGCACCGACCCCGGCACGGGGAAACAGATCCAGAAGTCCTTCACCGGCAAAACCCAGAAGGAGGTCCGGGAGAAGATGCAGGCTGCCGCCGTAGACGTAAACAACGGCGACTACTTCGAGCCCTCCCGGATTACTCTGAAAAGCTGGGTGGAAATCTGGCTGAAGGAATACACCGGGGATAAGAAATATCTCACCGTCAAGCACTACAAAGCCCAGTGCAACAGCCACATCATCCCGTCACTGGGCGCTGTGAAGCTGTCCGCCCTGACTGTCCCCCAGATTCAGGCGTTCTACAACCGCCTGCTCAGGGATGGGCTGGCACCCAAGAGCGTCCGCAATATCCACGGCATTCTGACCAAATGCCTGAGCACGGCGGTCAAAGTGGGCTATCTTCGGACGAACCCCGCTTCCCAGGTGACGCTGCCCAAGGTGGAGAAGAAGGAAATCCACCCGCTGACCGATGAGAAGGTAAAGCAGTTTCTCCAGATCGCCGGGGAGGATGAATATGAGATTCTGCTGAAGGTGATCCTGTTCACCGGTCTTCGGGAGTCTGAGGCAATCGGTCTGACCTGGGACTGTGTGGACTTCCACAAGGGGACGTTGAAGATCTGCAAGCAGCTCCAGAAGCGCCCCAAGCAGGACGGAGGCTTTACCTTCGCCCCGCTGAAAAACGACAAAACCCGCATTCTGAAGCCCGCCCGGTCCGTCATGGAACTTCTGGAGCGCCGCTGGAAGGAACAGGCTGTTCAGCGGCTGCGGGTGGGTGATCTGTGGGAAGGCTGGCAGAACGAGGAGGAGCGCAGGACGGCACTGGTTTTCACCACCATGACTGGCAGCAACCTCAGTCCCCAGACGGTCTACAACCACTACAAGAAGCTGGCCAAGCAAATCGGCGCACCGGACAGCCGGGTGCATGACCTCCGCCACACCTTTGCGGTTCTGTCCCTCCAGAACGGGGACGACGTGAAGACCGTCCAAAGCGCATTGGGGGAGTCATGTTGTCAAGGGGGAAAATCAAATAATAGAAAAAAGACAAGAAACTGGCTATCTGATAGAAGATTACCAACTTCTTGCCTTGAATCATTACAAGCAGAATTTGATCCGTCGGAAAGGTGCAAGAAACAGTGCTACACCCCGCAGGGGGAAACCCTGCGGGGTGTTTCTTGGAACAGGACACCGAGAGAAGCAACAGTATCTGTTCATGGAATAAAGCACCGCTTGGGAAAGCAGCTCTATTTGTATGTGATCATGACTTCTTTTTATGCTTGCGGATCACCAGATACTCAATCACTGCGATCACGACTGCAGCTGCGATATCGAAGCAGATCAACAGCTTCATCCACAGCACCATGCTAAATCCGTTGTCATCCTGATAGTCTCTGCTGTTCACAACTGTGTACAAAGTATGGTGACAAGCCTCACGCAT
This sequence comes from Clostridiales bacterium NK3B98, assembly GCA_000421005.1. GTDB lineage: Bacteria > Bacillota > Clostridia > Oscillospirales > Oscillospiraceae > Onthomonas. The sequence goes on along the minus strand of ATWA01000064.1, from coordinate 9,177 downwards.
GGCAGAGAGGGAGGTAGCGCTGGTGGTGTCGGACATAGTAGCATCGGGAGCGTTCATGGGGTTGAGCATGCTGCTTACGCCGCTGCGAACAGCCACGTCTGCGTCATAGTAACCGTAACCAGCAAACATATCGGTAGATACCAGACCGTTAAAGCCCCACTCGTTGCGCAGCACATTGATATTCAGCTCCACGCTGGCCCCGGTCCACTTGTCGCCTACAAAGTTATGACCATCCATGACAGCGCCAATCTGGCCTTCCTTGACCGCCAGCTCGAAGGGCTTCAGATAGATTTCCCGGATAGCCTGTTCGGTAGACCATGTGCAGACCTGATAGATACGGTTGGTCTCCTGATCGTTCAGGGCAAAGTGCTTCATATAACCGTAGACGCCATACTGATTGGCACCCTGAGTCTGCTGGGCAGCAATTTTGCCGCTGAGAACGCCGTCCTCGGAGAAGTACTCAAAGTTCCGTCCGCCAAAGGCAGTACGGTGGAGATTCATGGCCGGAGCATACCAGCCGGATACGTCCAGTTCGTCCGCTTCCTTGCCGATGCTGCTGCCCATCTGATAGGCCAGCTCCTTACTCCATGTGTTGGCAACCATGACGCCGGACGTGTAGGCGCTGCCGGTTGCGCCGGTGTAGTTGTTGTAAATGGTAGCGGGGCCGTCATTATCCGTGGTGGCAACCTTCTCAATGGAGGCAATAGCAGTCGTCTGATAACCACCGCCTGCGATCAGATCTACCATGTCCTGTACAGACAGCTCGTCCAGCAGGCTGTCCCACTGGGGATCGTCATAGTCCTTCCCTCTCAGATCTTTGAGCACCACGACGTTCTTGGCACCTGTGGTGGGCATCTCCGCATCCGGGTCGCCGTAGCGGGACAGATCATAATTGGTAATGTTCTGATAGTTTGTCTTGCGCTCCTCGCTCATGGTGTAGTTGGTGGGAGCAGCGGTGGCTTCGTCATAGTTAGCAAAGCCATCGGCACGGCTGAGGTAGGTCACGTTGTCTCCACGGGCAAAGTCAAACTGATTGACTGCCGCTGTCTGATCAGTGGAGCGGGGGGTGGCCTGATCATATACGATGGCGCTGTCTACAGTGTAGGTGCGCTCGTCCAGCACTGTGTGGGCATCGGAACGGATGCTGATACCATAGTCGCCGCTCTCCAGCACATAGCAGTTCTTTTCCTGATCGTCAAAGGAGGCCAGATCTTCGCTCTTGACACGGAAAGAGATCGTCTCGGATGCGCCGGGCACCAGCAGTCCGGTCTTGCCAAAGTCCAGCAGGTTCACAGCAGATTTTTCAATGCCTCCGTTGGTGTAAGGAGGGGTGATATACAGCTCCACCACTTCCTTGCCGGCGGTGGTGCCGGTGTTGGTCACGGTGACGCTGAGGTCAAAGCCATCCTCCGTCTGGGTCAGATCACTCATAGTCTGCTCAAAGGAGGTGTAGGACAGTCCATAACCGAAAGGATACTCTGTCGCGGGGCGATTTTGTTTCCCACGAAAGATACTCCACCACCTGATAAAAGGGACGCATCCAATGTCATGCGCCGATCTGCCGTCCAATCCTCCGCACCGACTCCGTATTCCTTCCATTGCAGGGTCGTATGATAGTAGGTTCGAACCCCGTCGCCGCTGAGCAGCTCTGGATACAGGATACATCCCATCTGAGCCACTCTCTTGTGGGCTTTTTTGCACTTGCGGTAAGAGTCCGTCTCGTCCACGCTGTTAACCTCAAGAATCCGGTTGGAACCGAAGAGATAGAAGGGCAGGGCGGGCATGGAAATATAGTCCTTAATGGGTTCGATTTTCTCCGGCAGTCGCGTCAGATTGCGGAGAATCTTTTTGCGCTCAATGTAGTCGGTGCGCTTTTCATACCACATCCCAAGGGATGCCGGGTCCCGGCGATGGACGCAGGCAAATTGCTTGATCTGAAAACGGGCCTGCAAGTCGCCGATGATCCTCAGATAAATATCCGAGATCCGGTCCAGAATCCCGTCAAACTCCTCCAACGCCTGATTCCGGATGTCCTCCGAAACAGCGTCCAGAGAATAGAGCAGGTATTTTCGATAGGACATATCCGGAATGGGAATCACCAGCGGCCCGTCCAGAGCTGCGGCAATCTGAAAGGGATAGCGCAGCCCCAGATATTCCTGAGGCGTCAGCTCCCATTTGTGCTGCTGGAAGGAAATCCTCTTGACACGGTCCCCGTTCAACCGCAGAAACTCCGCCAGTCCCATGGTCTCCTCAAAGCCCGTCTCCCCCAGATAGGCTTTGCCGTTGGCGTAGTCAAACAGGTGGCTCTCCCCGGAGTCCAGCTCCACAGAGACCGTCACCTCGTATTCTCCGAACAGGCATGGCCCGCCCTCTACCGCTATGGACTCCCCCTGCGCCTGGGCCTCCATCAGAGCATCCAGATTGTCGGTAAAATACGGAAACAGCTCCCGGCTTGCGTAGCGAATCTCTCCAAAGGGCGGGAAGGCCTTGGCTGCCTGGTCAAAATCCATGACCTCCGCACTGTCCTTGAAGCGCAGCTTCCCGCCGATCCACTCATAGAAGTCCCCGGAAAACAGGCGAAAGTCCAGCATACTCTGATTGGAAGCGGCGTAATCCGTATCCTCCAGACGGCGGCCCTTTCGGGCAATCATATCTCTGATGGTGTATTCCATGGTGCGATATTCCTTTCTTCGTCCCGGCTTTGCGAAATGCCAGCCTGACCATCCGAGAGGGCTTGTTACGGTTCAGGTCAGCGATTTTTTTAGTTTTCGCCGATGACGATCAGCTTGTCCTCCGGCTTCAGGGTCACGCTGTCCCCAAGGCTGAAATCAAAGCAACACTGGTAGGACGCCGCCGTCATGATTCCGATCATCACATAGCGCTGGGGCATCAGGAGTCGGCGCAGCTCCAGGACGGTTCTGGTGCCCACGCAGTTCAGCTCCTCCGCCGTTTTCAGGTAGACCTCATTGCCCTCGTTGGTCAGCAGCTCATCAAAGACCTTCACCAGCTCCGGGGTTTCGGAGAGCTGTGCCAGGAAGAGGGAGGACATATTGGAGGACACGAGGAACTCTGTCTCATTGTCGGGAATCAGCAGGTTCTGGTTGGTCTCACGTCTCATCTCCGCAGTGATGTTGAAGTGCAGGCCCAGACGGTCACGGATGTCCCGGATATTCATAATGGTGAAGATGTGCTGCATATCCGCCTCGTTTTCCTCTCTCTCATGGTCGGAGAGAACGACGATGTGGTCCGCAGTCTTTGCCAGCTCCTCCAGCGTCGCCAGATCGCTGGTATCCTTGTCAAAGAAATTGACAGACAGGGGAGTCTCCCGCTGGGCAGCCCCCTGCAGAACCTCATCCCGGTACTTCGGGTCTACATCCGCAAAGGTGACGCTGCGGACATTCTCAGGCAGCTCCTCCACAATGGTAGACAGGAACTCGTTATACCCAATGATGATGATCTGACCGGCATCCTGCGCCCCACTGTAGGAGGGCATCTCCTCCATCGTGGCCAGTTTCGTGGCGGGCAGAAGCTTTGCGCTGTCGGTCTCCTCGCAAAAGACTAGGAGCCTGTCCCCCCGCTCCAGCTTCATGCCGGGGTCGGGGTTCAGGAAAAAGTCCTCTCCCTTGCAGATGCCAATGGGGAAGGCGTGGTCCACCCGGCAGAGCAGCTCCTCAAAACACAGGCCCTCTGCGCCGGGGAGGGAGATGATGTGCATCTCCGAGCCGTCAAAGTGGAACATCTCCATCATGGTCTGGGAAAGCCCGGGCTGAGTGCAGGAATGGGCCATAATACGGGCAATGGTCCCCTCGCTGTGCAGGAGCAGAATGTTATTCTTCTTGAGGACAGCCTCCGGAATCTGATACTCGTTTTCGGAGAGGACTGCGATAGTTTTGACCTTGTTGTCCGGCGCATCGTGGAGTACCCTGGATACGGCCAGAATGGAACGAACCGTCCGGTCCACGTCCGTCGGGCTGATGAGCACCGTCCGGGCATCCGCAAGGGAAAGGCGTTCCAGGGTGCTTGGGTCAAAAATATTGATGGTGCGGCAGAGGATACGCACATTTTTGGGGCACTTCACATTCTGCCGAATGCTGTCCTCCATCTCCTCCCGCTCCGTCTCGCTGGCCACCACGATGCAGCAGGGGCGTTTGTCCGCGCCATAGACCAGCTCCTGAAGCAGGGAATACTCGCCTGCCTCAAAGCCCAGCACGACAATGTGGTTTTCCTCCAGAATGGTGGCGTTGCCCTTTTTCAGGCTGTTGATCTTCTCGTCCAGTCCGGTGGAGATGATACCGATCAGGATGCTGGAGACAAAGATGCCGTAAATGGCGGCAATCATTACGAAGGTGCGGTATTGCACATCGCCGTCGCTGTAGAAGGGAAGGAAGCCGGTGATGGAGGCGGAGAAGCTGGAGTAGAGCCTTGCGCCGAAGGTATCATACTCATAGAGGATGGTGGTCCCCAGCCCCTGCATGATGAGGGCGAGAGTCAGTGCAAAAATGACGGTGACGATCACCAGCAGCTTGATGAGGCCCATACTGCCCTGGGACATTTTGCCATCGAACCAGTATTTTAACCGATCTTTCCATGTAACCTTCTTTTTCATGTATTGTTCCTTTCTGCCGTCTCCTTTCAGAGTTAGCATGGTATTGTTTGCACGCGATCTATTCGCTGCGTTTTCGGTCAGGCTGTCCTGACCGCATTCCGCCTATGGTGTCCGTGATTCGGGCATCTCATTCCAGCGCCGTCTGGAAGCCGATCTCAAAGGTCTGCTTGCAGCGGCTGCAGGTGTGGCGAATGATGATGTTGCCCTCGCTGTCCGTGGTGGTCTCCGCCTCGCCGAAGGAATGCCCCAGGGCAGGCAGTGTCACCGTTTTGGTATCCGTATAGACCTGATCCAGATACTCCGCTCTGGCTGTGTACGTCCGTGTTCCCGAAACTGCACACTGTGCAGGCACGTCGGTCCAGGTCACCGTTGCCCAAAGGCTGCCAACTCCGTCCACTTTTACCGTAGCTGTTGGTGGGTCGGCATCCATGTTCCAGGTCCAAACCGGGGCTTCTGTGGGTTCCTCTGTGGGGCTTTCTGTGGGCTTCTGTGTCGGTTCATCAGTCGGCTGCTCCGTGGGGCTTTCCGTCGGGGCTTGTGTCGGTTCTTCAGTCGGTTTCTCGACGGGACCATCCGTCGGCGCTTCCGTGGGCATCTCCGTAGGCACTTCCGTGGTGCCCTCTGTCGGGGGCTCCGGCTCCGTGTCAAACGGAGGAAGAACCTCCACTTGCTCTGCCGCTTCAGTAGGAATCTCCGGTACGATATCCTGAACAGAATCAATGGATTCGACAGAAGATGCATAGGTTCCAAGCACCAGAATCACGCCGAACAGCATCGCAAATACCTTCCGGTACCTTCGTTTCATCTGTTCCCTTCGCTCGTCTCGTCTCTGTTTACGATGCCGAGAGCGCTCTCTGGCCAGCCCCATTCGTCCGCTGCGGGAACGGCTGCTGACCACCCTGCTTCCTGTGTATCTGGGACTGATGCTGCTTCGGCGGCTGGTGCAGCTCTGGCTGTTGCTGCCGCTTCCACGGCTGTTGCCGGTTCCTCGACCGCTGCCCCTTACATGGCTGCTGCCGGTACCGCTTCCGTCGCTCCGGGATTGGCTGCCCTTCTCCCATCTGGATGAACCGCTGCCCGCCGCATGGAACGCCGAGGCGATCACCATCATCGTTGCTATCCGCTTGCGCTGCTTCGCCCTTCTTCCGGAGAGCTGAGGGGCGGGCAGCTGCCTTTGCTCCTTGAAATCGACGTTAAACTCATTGACCGGCCTGTCGCCGCCGCCAATCAGGTTTTTGGGCTTGCGCCTGTTAAACTGTCCTGCACGCATGGCACACGCCTCCCAACAGCTCAGCCTTCGTCTTCCGGTTCTTCACCGAGCTTGATGTTGTTGCGCTCAAAGAGCAGTTTTACTTCACGGTTGATGGTGCGCTGAATCCAGTACTTGGAGTTTTCCTCACAAACTGCAACAAAAGTGATGATTTGCAGTCCACTCTCGGTGATTTCAGACAGACCAAGGTAATAGGGGCCTTTTTCGATTTCGGGATACTGCTCGCTCAGCTTTTCCAGATGTGCGTTTTGAATGACCTCCTCCACGTGCTCGAAGGGCTCTGCCCGGGCCACGGGGATGTCGCAGATGGCATAGGACGCCCGATTCGTCATATTGATCAGGGACTCAATATTGGAGTTGCGGAGAACCAGAATGTCGCCGCCGTCGTCCTCGATCTGAGTGGAGCGGATGCCGATGGACACGATGGTGCCCCGAAAATCGTCTACCACAACGATATCGCCCACATCATAGAGCCGCTCTGCGATGATGAAGATGCCCGCCACAACGTCCTCGATCAGGCTGGTGACGCCGAGACCGAGAATCAGGCTGAGAATACCCAGCCCGGCCAGCAGCTCCGTGGTGTTCACTCCAAGTGCACTGAGAACCAGGAAGATCAGCACGATAAAGGCGGTATATTTGACAAAATTCGCAAACAGCTCAATCATGGCTCTGCCGGTGCGCTTTGTGATGGAGCTGTTGTCTGCCATTCTGCCAATGAAAAAGCGGAGAATGGCGCTGACGCTCAGGGTCAGAATCGCAAGACTCACAATCCGAATCAGCCGGATCGGATGCTCCGCCCCGGAAAACACATCCAGACTGAGCAGAATGTCGCTGTCTGCGGGAATGAAATACTTTCCAAAGAACAGAACGACAAAATAGACGCACGCAACCACAGTCAGCAGGATATTCCGAACCTGTCTGCCAGGTGACTTCGGTTTCTCCTTCTTCTCCTCCGCCTCGATCTCGATGCCCTTGCTCCGCATCACCCGCTGCAGATCAGACCTGTCAAATCCTCTTTCGCTCATGCTCTGTCTCCTCCTGTATCTTTTTTAGGTTCATTTTGTTCTACCGATTGGAAGCGTATCTCACCTGCTTATCGGATTTCCAGTTCATCATTCAGTACGTTTTCTGCCCCGCCCTCGCTCCAACTGGCACGAAGGATATATTGGCCTTGGGTGATATGTTCAAAGTGGTAGGTGCCTTTGCCGCCGCTGACGCTGATGCTGTCAGAGGCCACCGTCTCTTTCCCGTCACTGGACAGCAGCGATAATGTGAGATTTCCGGAGTAATTGCCGAAGTTGATGGAGCCGCTGACAGTGACCACACCCGGGGTAATTTCAAAGCGTGAGGTCTGGGTGGTATAGCCCAGATAGTTCTCCGTGGGGGCGATCACTGCATACATATAATAAGTACCCGCATACAGGCTGGTGGCTGTCATGCTGTCCGTCCACGCTGTGCCGCCGGAATTGCTGTTGCTGGTGCTGTAATACCAGGTCACAGCGCCGCCGCCTGTGTAGTCACCGATGGCGGGGATGGGAAGTGTGCCGCCGTAGGTGTAGCCCTGCATGGTCACCCGTGGTGTGCCCGGTTCCGCTTTCTCAATGGTGAAGGACGTGGTGGGGCTGTCCGGCAGCTTATAGCTGCCGTTGCTCAGTGCGCTGGCCGTGGCAGTGTAGGTGCCCGCATCGGTCTGCTCGCCGGTGACGGTTACGGTACAGGTGTCACCGGCCACCAGCCCGGAGGCCGCTGCCGAGGGCTGATGACTTTGCCCGTCATAAGTGAAGCTGGTGTCGCTCCAGCTCAGGCCCACTTCCTTCTTCCCGATGGTCACAGAAACGCTTGCAGGGTCGGTGTCGGTGTGGTTGGTGTCTCCAATTACCTTGTACCAGACGATATAGGTTCCCGCGTTGGTAGCTGTGGGGATGGATGTGCCATAAGTTCCAGTAGCTTCGGTTGCAGTGCCGATGGCGTAATGCATCGTGCCGCCGGTGGCTTCGCCTGCTGTCACAAGCGCCTGCGCAGAGCCGGTATAGGTCAGCGTTTTGGCTGTCGGTGCTTTGGTTACAACGGATGCTTCCTTTGCCGCATAGGTGTAGGTGTAGGTAGTCGCCGCCGTAATAGCAGTGTCTGCGCTCGGCGTCGTATCCCAGCTTCCGGCCTTGTAGGTGTCGTTCGGCTTGGTGCCGACTGCCGGAATGTCCGTCGCCGCCAGCTTCAGCGTGTCGCCCTCGTAGCCCGTCAAGGTCACGCTCTTGTCCGCAGTGGTTTCATCGTCCCACTTGCCATTGACTACCTTGAAGGTTACGGTCTGGCTGATGCTATTCTTCTGTGAGTATGTATATGTGTAGGTTGTCGCTCCTGTAATCGCAATTTCCGCGCTCGGTGTCACATCCCAGCTTCCCCCCTTGTAGGCATCATTCGGTTTTGTACCGACTGCAGGGATTTGATTTGCTGCCAGCTTCAGCGTGTCACCCTCGTAGCCCGTCAAGGTCACAGTCTTATCCGCAGTACTGTCATCATCCCATTTGCCGTTTACCACCTTGAAGGTCACGGTCTGGCTGATGCTGTCCTTCTGCGCATATGTATATGTGTAGGTTGTCGCTTCTGTGATTGCCGCAGTTGTATTCGGTGTCACATCCCAGCTCCCCGCCTTATAGGTGTCATTCGGCTTGCTTCCGACGGCTGGAATCTGGGCTGCGGTCAGCTTCAGCGTATCGCCCTCATAGCCGGTCAGGGTCACGGTCTTATCTGTCGTGGTTTCATCGTTCCAGGAACCGTTGACCACCTTGAAGGTCACGGTCCGGCTGATGCTGTCCTTCTGCGCGTAGGTATAGGTATAGGTGGTCGCCTCTGTGATCTTCGTGCCCGCGCTCGGCGTCGTATCCCAGCTTCCGGCCTTGTAGGTGTCGTTCGGCTTGCTGCCAACTGCCGGAATATCCGTCGCCGCCAGTTTGAGGGTGTCGCCCTCATAACCCGTCAGGGTCACGGTCTTATCTGTCGCGGTTTCATCGTTCCAGGAGCCGTTGACCACCTTGAAGGTCACAGTATGGCTGATGGTGTCCTTCTGCGCATAGGTATAGGTGTAGGTCGTATCCGCTGTGATCGCCGTGTCCGCGCTCGGGGTCACATTCCAGATTCCAGCCTTGTAATTCGTTCCGGGCTTGTCGCCCACTGCCGGGATCTGATTTGCCGCCAGTTTGAGGGTGTCGCCCTCGTAACCAGTCAGGGTCACGGTCTTGTCCGCTGTCGCGGCGTCGCCGTCGCCCTCATTCCAGGAGCCGTTGACCACCTTGAAGGTCAC
>ATWA01000063.1 GCA_000421005.1 Clostridiales bacterium NK3B98 | reverse complement strand
GAGTTTCGGTTTTGAGCATTTCCGAGTGCGCTCGCTGCGGTCAATCAATGCGCTTAATTTCTGGCTTGGTGTGTGTTTGCTCTTTCTTGCAACGCTAAAGGAGAGTGAGAAAACCAATTTGTTGTACCGAGACTGCATCGAGGCCGCAAAGCCGATCAAGGATCAGGTGCATTTCTTCTACTACAGGATTGCTGACGGCATAGGCATGATACTATCGAAGGCGCGCTCTGGCATCCGCGGGTATTTCAAGCCGCTCAGACCAAATCAGGGACAGATGCGTATTCGGGGGTATTGCTTGGCCTGAAATTTTCGAACAGCTGCATCTGGGCCGGGGTGTTTTTTGCGGAAACTCAAAATATTCATACCTCCTCATTTCAGACTTTTCGGCATCAGCACCGCAACCGTACACACATAAAGCGGAGCCGCACCATACATAGGCAAATACTTCTTCACGTTCTCTCAACCCCTTGCTGTTATAAACTCGACTACGACTGGACAAAACAGCCTTGACTCAATAACCCTTTCCTGTTTTATTCACTCTTGAGAATGTGATAAAACACAATGCCAGTCACAAGCAGAATCAATCCTGTGAAATGGCACACCGGCACAGCGTAGTCCGGAAGACCGGTGCCGCCAAGAAACAGTCCGCCAATCAAAAAGAAGATGCTGACCAGCATCATAATCAATCCGATCATTCGACAGGTGTTTTTACTCATGCACGCACCTCTTTGCTCCAGCCGCCCATCTGCTCCTGCAGTTCAACCATATGGGCGTACATCCCTTTTTTGTCCATCAATACCCTGTGGCTGCCTTGTTCGATGATTTGTCCCCTGTCCAGCACCAGAATCTGATCTGCGCCCCGTACTGTGTTCAGCCGGTGGGCAATCACCAGAACCGTCTTGTTTTGGCACAATTCGCTGATCGCCTGCTGAATATAGACCTCGTTATCTGCATCTACGCTTGCCGTTGCCTCATCCAGAACGATGATCGGCGCATCCTTCAGAATGCACCGGGCGATGGAAATGCGCTGTGCCTCGCCGCCGGAGAGGCTTGCACCGCCCTCGCCAATCACTGTGTCGAAGCCATAAGGCAGACGCATAATGAAGTCATAGCACCGTGCTTTCTTTGCCGCATCCACGACTTGCTCATAGGACGCCTCGGGATACCCCATGATAATGTTGTTGAAAATCGTATCCTCAAAGAGGTAGACCTTCTGAAACACCATGCTGATCTGCGCCATCAGTGTTTTCATGGGCAGATCTTTCACATTGACGCCGCGCATCATCACCGCCCCCTGGGGCACGTCCCAGAACCGGGCAAGCAGGTTTGCAACAGTGGTCTTCCCGCTGCCGGACTCGCCAACCAGAGCGATCACCTGTCCCGGAGCGGCACGGAAAGAAATATCGTGAAGAACGGTATCGTCCCCGTAGGAAAAACTCACATGGTCAAACGCCAGCTCATACTCTGCTTTCTCCGGCAAAACTGCACTGCCCCCGGCGGGAAGCGTCTTCTCTGCAAATACAGCCTCCAACCGATCCAGACAGTTTTCCATAATCGTCAGCCGGGAATCCAGCTGAAACAGATGCTTAATGGGCGAAAAAATGTTCAGGAGAAAGAGCAGAAGCCCCAGAAAACCTGACGCATCCAGAGAACCCTGACGGTTCAACCACACGGCAACAGCAAGCATTGCAGCTGTCCCTGCCGCATACAGGATCTGGAGCCCTCGCTCCCATGGTGTATGCTGCCGCTCAAAGGTGAGGTTTGCCTCTCGGCTTTGCGTAAAGCTCTGCCGCAGCCTGGCTGCGCTTTCTCCGGTCAGACAGAAGCTCTTTGCCACGGCCAGCCCCTCTGCGTATTCAATGACCGCACCGGTCAGATCCTCAATGCTCTGCTGCCGAGCCTGTGAGTTTCGCATGGACTCCCGGTTCATGAGAGATGCCATGCAGACGGCAATCAGCTCCGTGACCAGTGCTGTCAGTCCCAGCAAAGGATGCAGGAAAAACAGGAATGCTGTCAGCACCAGCTGCGCAAAGCTGTCACTGACCACATCCGCCACAATGTTCATGCTGTTCTCTTCAATAAACACCATGTCCGCTGACAGGATTGCGCTGATCCGCCCCAGATTGTCCGCTGTAAAATAGCCCATGGGCAACTGCCGGAGGTGGGCAGCAAATGCCTTTCGCTTTTCGGCAAAGACCTCATACCCCGTTGCAGACTGGAAACGGTCAGATAGATTTTGAAAAATGGCTCCCAGCGCCAGAAACAAGAGCAGCATAGAGGCGGAAAGACAGCAAGTCGCCACCTCTGCTGAACCGTCCATCAGATGTCGTATCAGCCAGACTGCGGTGAAAATGGGGGCGTTCTGGCAGACGGACTTCAGGAAAGAGAACAGGTAGGCAATACGGATCCTTGCAGCAAACGGTCTGCCGCAGAAAACCAGAATACGATGCACCATTGGAATCATGTGCTTTCCCCTCCCTTTAGCCGCCATAGCTGACTTTCCTCTGAGGCTGCCCACAGGCTTCGATAGTCTTCACTCTCACGCATCAATGCTTCGTGGGTACCTCTGGCAGCGATTTTTCCCCGCTGCAGCAAGATGATCTGGTCTGCATGGACGATGGAGGAGAGCTTGTGGGCGATGACCAGCACCGTTTTGTTTCGGACGATACCCGCTATCGCCGCATTCATTTTCTGCTCGTTTTCCGGGTCAAGAAATGCTGTGGCTTCGTCGAGGACAATAATGGGGGCGTCCTTCAGAAGCACCCGGGCAAAGGCGATACGCTGCCGCTGACCTCCGGAGAGCTTGCTCCCGGCAAGTCCTGCCGGCGTATCGTAGCCTTGCGGGAGCTGGAGAATAAAGTCTTCGCACTGCGCCATTCGTGCTGCCTGCTTTACTTCTTCATCCGTGGCATCAGGTCTGCCAATGCGAATATTTTCCAGAATGCTTTCGGGGAAGAGAAACAGCTCCTGAGAGACGTATGCCACCTCTCCATTGAGTGCGTCAAGGCTCATGTCCTGCAGACTTTGCCCACCGATGGTAATCTTCCCTGCGCTCACGTCGTAATAATGGCTCAGCAGCCGGGCAATGGTACTCTTTCCGCTGCCGGATTCTCCCACAAGGGCAGTCATTTGCCCTTCGTGGGCGGTAAAGGAAATACCCTTCAAGACCTCATCGCTCTTATAGGCAAAGCGCACCTGATCGAAGCAGACGCTGTGATCCGTCCCCGCAAAGGCGGAAGCCCCGCACTTGAGGGGCGGGCGGTCTAACGCCTTCTCCAACGCCTGTATTTTATAGTTCACCTGTGGAATTGCCCCAATTAGAGGGAGGGTTCGCAGCAGCATGGGTCCAATGGCAAAGCTCAGACACAAGGCCAAAGCATAACGGCTCAACGAAAGATGTCCCAGCACCACCATCAGAGCGCCGAAGGGCAATGAGTAGAGGACTATATTGGTCAAAAGGCTTCCGTAAAGCGCCATCCATGGCCAGCAGACCTGATACCAAGCCAGCGCAAAATCGCGGTAGCCGTTCACCGCATCCACAAAGCGCTGGTCCGATTTCCCCTGCCTGTTGAATACACGCACCACCTCCATGCCGGAGACGTATTCAATGATGGTATTGTTTAACCGCTTGGAGGCTGCAAAATAGCTGCCCATGCGATCCATGCCCACAGAATACATCTGCCGGGATGCCCCGAAACCGAAAAGCAGCAGGATTGCCGTCAGCAGCGCCATCTGCCAGTCTACCGCCACCAGCAAAAGCAAAATCACAGCAGGCACTGCCAGATTGGAAATCCCTTCCGGAATGACGTGGGCAAGCATCAGCTCGATGGATTCAATGTCATCAGTGAACCGCTTTTTCACAGTGCCTGTACCCATCTCCTGCACATTTCCCAAGGGCTGCTGCTCCAGTTTTTCCTGCAGGCTCACCCGGAGATGCTCCAGAGTGTGATAGGCGGCACGATGACTGAACTGCAGCCCCACGGTATATGTCACCGCATAGAGTATGCCAAACACCAAAACGCTGATTACAGCAGGCAGTGCATCTTCCAGGCGCAGGGTATTGCCCTGCAGCAGCCTGCCAATCAGCGTATAAACACCGTAATAGGGCACTGCGCTGCAAAGGGCGCCAATCACCATGAAAGCAACTGCCCAGTAGGTGTATTTTTTCTCATTCCCTGCGTATTGCAGAACCTTGCCGAACATCCCCAGCTTTTCCCGCTTTTTTAAGGTGCTGTCCTCACACTCAGAGAGAAAGTACCAGCGCATACGGGCAACGCCCTCTGCATCCAGCGGATAGAAGCTGAGAATACGTCCGTTTTCCACGTGCAAAATATGGGTGCAGCACTGTAAAATCAGCTCCGGGTCATGGGTAATGATTACGGATGTCACCCTGTCCTGCATCTGCCGCAGCAGCGCTCCGAACCGTTCCATGCCGCCCCTGTCCAGACCGGAGGTGGGTTCGTCATAAAAGAGAATATCCTTCCCCGCACAGAGGGCGGAGGCAATGGCAAGCCGCTGCTTTTGCCCCCCGGAAAGGGAAGCGGGATGCCGCTCCATCTGCTCTTTAAGACCAAGACTGTCCAGTGTCTGCTCTGCTTCCTGCCGGGAGGTGGGTGCATTCAGCATCACTTCCTCGATTACACTGTCTGCAAAGAGCTGCCGGTTCACATCCTGCATGACGAGAAAGCTGCGTTTCGCCCGCTCCCGATCGGTCAGATACGTCCCGTCAAATGCAATGCTGCCGCTGGACGGGATGACTCCGCACAGAGATTCTGTCAGCGTGGATTTGCCGCTGCCGTTGTCCCCAATCATGGCGACGATGCTGTGGGCAGGGATGCTCATACGGTCGATGTCTAAAATCTGATGGCTGCCCCGGTTGCAGCTCAGGTCAACTGTCTCAAGCACAGGCTTTCCGCCGTGGGGAATCTCCCCAATCAGGGGACTTTGCTTCAGCGTACCCAGGTCGGTGCAGCGAAGTCCCAGTGCGGCAAGCGCCCCGTCAGAAAGCGCCCTTAACCCTTCGGGCGTATAGCTTCCGGTGATGATTCCATCCTCCAGATAAAGAAACCGGTCTGCCAGATCCATGAGATAGTAAAGCCTGTGCTCTGAGACAATCATGGTCTTACCTGCGTCCTTGATGCGGCGCATTGTCTCATGCAGGCGGGTAATGGCTTTCCTGTCCAGATTGGAGGAGGGCTCGTCCAGCACATACACCTCCGGCTGGGCAGTATAGACGCTGCCGCAGGCGATCTGCTGTTTTTCCCCACCGGAGAGCTCAAAAATGTTGCGGCCAAGCAGAGCGGAAAGCTTCATATCTGCTACGGTCTGCTCCAGACGCTGCTGCATTTCCTCTCGTCCCATGCCCTGATTTTCACAGCCAAAGACCAGCTCCCCTGTGGAGTCCAGATTAAAGAACTGGCTTTTGGGGTTTTGGAAAACGCTGCCCACCCGTTTGCTTGTCTCAGAGAGTGAGGCTGTGGAGACGCAAAGGTCATCCACCCATACCTCACCCTCCAGCTCACCGGGGAAAAAGTGTGGCGCAAGACCGTTTACGAGCCGGGTCATGGTGGTCTTCCCACAGCCGGATGGACCGCAGAGCACCACCACCTCACCGCTTTGGATGGTGAGATTGAGATGGTCCACACCCTCGCCAGTCCCATTTTCGCCGCCATAGTGGAAGCTGACATTTTTGAACTGAATCAAAATCCTTCCGCCCCCTTTGCAGTGACCATGATGACGATCGCTGCACTCAGGGCAGCAAACAACAGCATCACAATGTAATCCGCCCCGCTCAAGCGCACCTGTTCATAGGCGCTGCGCTTCACATCCACATCCATGCCCCGGGCAAGTGCCGCCGCAGCCAGCTCCTCCATGACCCCTATGGTAGAAAACAGCAACGGCACCAGCACATACTCGATGGTTTTGCCGGGATGACGGAGAACAGAGCCGAAGCTCAGAGAGATCCCTCGAAACGCCATCGCCTTTCGGATGCCGTTCCACTCGTCCTGCACCGTGGGTATAAAGCGAAACAGCATAGCGACGGGAATCACCGCCCGGACAGGCAGATGCATGGCTGTCAGGGCAGAGAGAAATTGGCTGATCCTCGTGGTCTGGACGATCAAAAGAATGCTGAGAATCGTGGGAAGGGAGTAAAGCACAAGGGTGGTCAGCACAGACACGATCAGCACGACGACAGAGGAGGAGCTGCCTGCATGGTCTACGGTTTCCTTGATGTACATTGCCACAGCGAAAATCAAAAATGCCTTCAAAGCAGTGATGGGCTTTCCGTTCAGTGCCAGAACAGCGCAGACTGCCCCTGCAAACAGGAGGATATAGAGACCGCTGTAGGTGTAGAGACTTGTCACGCCGCAGGCGAGAAAGATGAACAATTTGGTTCTGGGGTCAAAGCGTATCAGGGCGTTGGAGTCATCCCCGTAAATGCTGAAGTCCATCATTACACAATATTTGCCCGCTCAAAATGCTTCCGGATCAGTCTGGAGGCGATGAGAACGCCAACCGCTGCGCCAACAAGCGCCAGGGCAATCTGGATGAAGGCAAGTCCGTTGATGGCATATTTCGCCAGCTCGTCGGCAAATGCCTGACCATAGAAACTGACAGAGCGAGCCATGAACTCATCCCGGTGGAAATAGAGCATGGTGTAAGGGCAGACCATGTTCAGGTTAAAAGCCAAAAAGGACAGCAAGAACAGCTTCTTGGATTTGTATTTGCCCATCATGATAATCAGCTCTGCCGCCAGTGCCGCAAGCACTGCCAACGCCATGCCCAGCACATTGCCGGAGCAGGCAACCAGGGCAAACAGTACGCCCAGAATCAGTGCCGGTCCAAACTTGTGAACCTTTAGCACGCAAAGCTCATATACAGTCGCACAGACAACGCCAACGGTAAAGGGCGCTACGATGTACAAAATGGGAATCGCGCTGGTTCCAAGCACCACAATCAGCATCAGCACGATGTAGATCGCACCAAATGCGCCGGCGTAAATGAGGTCCCGGGTTCTCATTTTCTTGTCGCTGGGTTGCGTGGTCTGAGTAATTGCTTTTTTTGCCATGATGTGTTTCTCCTTTGCAAAATCATAGTCTATAAAAACGGCAATGCCGGTTTTACCGTGATAACGAATCTTCAAAACTGTTATTGCAAAAGCCTGATCGTTTCCGATCAGGCTTTCAGCGTTCTATCTTGATGTCTTCCAGCAGCTTACAAAAACCGGCTTGAGAAAAAACCGTAAGCTGCGTAATCAGCCTTTTCACCGTATCCATGGTATACCCTCCGTAAATCAATTCCATATACTCTTCAAACTTCATGTGCAGGATGATCTGAACCAGCGCAGGGTCTACATGCGTTCCCGCATAGCGGTCAAACACCTGCTGATAGCTGGGGTAGAACACGTCGTGAATCAGGTGCTCTCGAAATCCCTCGTATCTTGTCCCCTTGGAACAGTCAAATAACAGGCGGAACTCATCCTTATGGGCAATGGCAAAGGTGATGGAGGTCAGCTCGTTTTCGATCCCCGTGGAAAGATCAGTCAGCTCCTGGGCAATCACAGTTTCATACATGCGCTGAAAACCGGCGATCACAGGGTCTACCAGCGCAGCAAACAGCGCCTCTTTCCCGGTGAAGTGATTGTAAAAAGCCCCGGTTGTCAGCCCTGCTTTGCTGCAAATGGTTCTTACGGACGCTCTTTCATAGCCGGCAGCAAGAAACACCGCCCGCCCACTGTCCAGTAACCGCTCTCGATTGTTTTGCCCGTCCCGATTCATAGCAGCCTCACAAGTTAGAGTTTCCTTACTTATGATAACGGATGTTATTGTCAGTGTCAAGTCCAAACCGCCTGATTGTCCCGGGCTCCAGACGGGATACCCTTTGCACACAGTGGGCGTGGAAAAATGCCAATGATGTCATGAATAAGTGTATCCTGAGTAACCAAATTATCCCAGTGCAACGTCCAACGCCATCATCAGTGAAAAGCCAACGGAAAAACTGATCGTGCCCAGATTGGAATGGGGACCTTCTGACATCTCAGGAATCAGTTCCTCCACTACCACATACAGCATGGCACCAGCAGCGAAGCTCAGCAAATAAGGAAGCGCCGGTATCATCAGACTGGTAGCTGCAAGGGTCAAAACAGCGCCCAAAGGCTCCACAATGCCAGACAGTACTCCGTATAGAAACGCTTTCGGTTTCCCGGCACCATCTGTTTGAAGGGGCATAGAGATAATTGCGCCCTCTGGAAAGTTTTGAATTGCAATGCCAAGCGCCAAAGACAGCGCACCTGCCGCAGTAATACCACTTTGATTGGAGAGCAATCCGGCATATACAACGCCCACTGCCATGCCCTCTGGGATATTATGAATCGTAACAGCCAAAACAAGCTTGACCGTCCTGGAAAGCTGACTTTCCATTCCCTCTGGCTGTTCACTGTTCAAATGCAGATGAGGTATCAGCTCATCCAGCATCAGCAGGAAAAGAACACCTGCCCAGAAGCCAGCCACTGCAGGAATAAAAGAAGCCATTTCCAAGGTTTCTGCCTGCTCAATAGAGGGAATCAGCAGACTCCACACAGAAGCTGCAACCATCACCCCTGCAGCAAATCCAAGCATAGCGCGCTGAAGCTGTCGGTTCATGTCCTTTTTCATAAAGAAAACACAAGCTGCGCCTAAGGATGTTCCGAGAAATGGAATCAAGACGCCGAGAATCACATACCTCATTTCAATCACCTCTCGAGCCTATCATACATGATTTGCAATGAGTTAGCAACTGCAAACTGCAAACTTTCAAGAAATACGGAAGACTGTGTTTTCCCATTGAGAGACCATTTCTGCAAAGAAAGGGCATCCTGTTCTCTTGACAGGTCAGAGGAACAATGCTACTATTTAGTTAGCAAAATCTAACTATCGCCTGCTCTGTACCGGGCAGGCGATAGATTCAAAGGGAAGTTAACCATCTCTAAATTTTGAACTGCGAAAAGAAAGATGACAGGAGGAATGCTTATGGAAGGCAAGCAAAAATCATCCTCACCCATTGGCTGGGTGCTGGGACAGACCGGGGATCACGGGGGACAGTACATCCTCAGCGTAGTGCTGGCGGTCATCGGCGTGGCGTTTTCCGTTGCGCCCTATTTTGTGGTAGTGGGCATTGTGCAGGGGCTGATGAATGGAGAGCGGGCATTCTCCTTCTACCTGACACGCTGTCTGCTCATGGCTGTCCTTTGGATGGGAAGGGTGCTGTTTCATGCCTTTTCCACCGCCACCAGCCATAAGGCGACCTTTGCAGTGCTGGGAGAGATCCGCAAACGCTGCACGGAAAAGCTGAGCCGTATGCCCCTTGGCGCTGTTCTGGAACAGAGCTCCGGCGCTTTGAAGAACACCCTGATTGAACGAATCGACAGCATTGAGACCACCCTTGCCCACATTGTGCCGGAGTTTACGGCGAATCTTCTGATTCCGGTGGTAATCCTGATTTACGTCTTTTCCATCGACTGGAGAATGGGGCTTGCCTCCCTTGCCACGGTGCCGCTGGGGATGTTCTGCTATGTGCTGATGATGGTAGGCAGCGGAAACTTCTATGCCCGCACCGTCACCGCCACCAAAGCGCTGAATGATACGGCGGTGGAATACATCGGCGGCATTCAGGTAATCAAGGTGTTCGGAAAAACCAAGTCCAGCTATGAACGTTTTTCCCACGATGCCTATGAGGCTGCCCACAGCTTTATCGACTGGATGCAGGCAAGCATTCTGCCCTTTACCTTTGCCATGGTCATTATGCCCTCCACTATGGTCAGCGTTCTCCCCATCGGTGGTCTTTTGGTGAAAAACGGCAGTCTCAGCCCTCAGGACTTTGTGACCATTATCATCCTCTCGGTGGGTGTCATCACCCCCATTATCACCATGATGAGCTATTCCGACGACTTTCGCACCATGGGCACCATTTTCGGTGAGGTGCGCGCCATTTTGGAGGCGCCGGAGATGACACGTCCTGCGCAGGGTAAAACACCGGAGGGCAATGACCTGCATTTGCAAAACGTCCACTTCTCCTATCAGGATAAAGAGGTGCTCCACGGGGTGTCCATGGACATTCCGGAGGGCAGCTTTGTGGCGCTGGTAGGACCCAGCGGCAGCGGCAAAAGCACCATTGCCCGTCTGATCGCCTCCCTCTGGGATGTATCTGAGGGCAGCATTTCCATAGGCGGCACCGATATCCGGGAGATTTCCCAGCAGGCTTACGCAGACAAGATCGCCTTTGTCTCTCAGGACAACTACCTGTTCAATATGACCGTCCGGGAGAATATCCGGCTGGGGCGACCCTCGGCAACAGATGAAGAGGTGGAAGAAGCTGCCAGACAGTCTGGGTGCCATGATTTTATCTGCCAACTGGAAAACGGCTACGACACCCTCGTGGGTTCCTCCGGGGGTCATCTGTCCGGGGGCGAAAGGCAGCGCATCTCCATCGCCCGGGCAATGTTGAAGGCTGCCCCTGTGGTCATTCTCGATGAAGCCACCGCCTACACCGACCCGGAAAACGAGGCGGTCATCCAGCGCTCAGTGTCCAAGCTCACCGAGGGCAAGACGCTGATTGTGATTGCCCACCGGCTCAGCACTGTCATGGATGCAGACCGGATCTATGTCATTCGGGACGGGGTCATTGACGACGAAGGCACCCATGCCCAACTGCTCTCCCACCATGGTCTATACGAGAGCATGTGGAAAGCGCACATGGAGGTGAAGGACAATGGTTGAGATCATCAGGAAGTTCTTCTCGTTCTGCGGTGAGGAGAACCGGAAAAAGTTTGTGACCTCCATTCTGCTGGGGGTGTTGCAGGCAATCTTTGAGGCGCTGAAAATCCCGGCCATTGCCTGCATGGTTCGCGCTCTGCTTCGGGGTGCTGTGACAGGAGGAGACATTCTGCTGGCTCTGGGGATTATGCTGCTCTCCATCATTGGCTCTGGCTTGATTAAGGCGAAAAGCACCATGCTCCAGACCGAGGCGGGCTACGACACCTGCGCCAGAAAGCGGGTGGAGATTGCGGAGCATATGCGCTATCTCCCCATGGGCTACTTCAACGCCAATTCTCTGGGGCAGATTACCTCTGTCACCACCAACGTGATGGAGAATCTGGAAAACGTGGCCACCCGTGTGGTGATGCTGGTGTGTGAGGGACTGCTCACCACCTCCATTATCATTCTGATGTTGCTTTTCTTTGACTGGAGGATTGCGCTGGTGCTGGCGGCAGGCTTCGGACTGTTCCTTCTGGCAAACACGGGTCTGCAAAAGGCAGCAGGCGGTCTGGCAGGACGCAAGATCGACGCTGATGAAAAGCTGGTGGAAAAGGTTCTGGAATACCTACAGGGCATGGCGGAGGTGAAGGCGTATCATCTCACCGGGCAAAAGAGTGTGGAGCTGAACGAGGCAATCTCCGCCAACGCCCAGATCAACACGGACATGGAGATGACCCTCATTCCCCGTATGACCATCCAGAGCCTTGTGGCAAAGCTGACCGGGGTCTGTATGGTGGGCTTTTCCTGCTGGTTTTACTGTCAGGGGAGCATGGATGCCCTCACCGCTGTGGTCATGGTGATTTCCGCCTTTATCGTGTATGCCAGTCTGGAGACAGCCGGCAACTACTCAGCCCTTCTCCGGGTGGTGGATGTGAGCGTAGACCGGGCGCAGGAGATTCTGAACACCCCTCAGATGGACATTGCAGGGGAGGTAATCACTCCCGCAGAGAGGACGCTGGCAGCGGACAGCATTTCCTTCTCCTACGACAAACGCAGAATTCTGGACGGCGTTTCCCTTGGGATTCCGGAAAAGACTACCACAGCAATTGTAGGCCCCTCCGGTGGCGGCAAGACCACGCTGGTCAATCTGCTTGCCCGCTTCTGGGACGTGGACGAGGGCAGCGTGACCCTGGGCGGTATGGATGTGAGAGACTATGACATGGACTCTCTGATGCAAAACTTCTCCTTCGTGTTCCAGAGCGTGTATCTGTTCCACGACACGGTGGCCAACAATATCCGATTTGGGCAGCCGGAGGCGCCTATGGAGGCGGTGATCGCCGCCGCGAAGAAGGCGTGCTGTCATGACTTTATCTCCGCACTGCCGGAGGGCTATGACACGGTGATCGGTGAGGGCGGCGCATCCCTGTCCGGAGGCGAAAAACAGCGTATCTCCATTGCCCGCGCTATGATGAAGGACGCTCCGGTCATTTTTCTGGACGAGGCCACAGCCAATGTGGATCCGGAAAATGAGAACGAGCTGATGCAGGCCATTCAGGCGCTGACGGAGGAAAAGACCGTCATCATGATTGCCCACCGGCTGAAAACGGTGGAGCACGCTGATCAGATTCTGGTGGTAGATCAGGGAAAGATCGTGCAAAGCGGCACCCATGAAGCGCTGATGAAGGAGCCGGGTATCTATCAGGACTTCATCGGTCAGCGCCGGGAGGCGGCAAGCTGGAAGGTCAGCCAGACGGCTGGAACATAAAGGAACCGCTGAACAAATCAGGCTACGGCGTCTGAGCGGTCTGTTTTCCGCCATCCGGGTCTAAAATCCCTTGAAATACGTCAGTATTTCTTCGGTCTTTTATCCCCGACTGGCAAAAAACATCCTCGCTCATCCATCCGAGAGATTTATTCAGCGCTTCCT
>ATWA01000062.1 GCA_000421005.1 Clostridiales bacterium NK3B98 | reverse complement strand
CACGGTCTTGCTGTTTAGAGCGGGGACTCGAACGTGAGATCAAAGCAACATGCCGGGGGCATGTTGCCGCCTCGATTGAACGAGTCCCTTCAGGCAATGTCAGTTTCCGCACAGTGATGGGCTTCGTTTTACGGAGCGCCGAACTCTTATGGTGGGTATAGCTCAGTTGGTTAGAGCGCCAGATTGTGGCTCTGGAGGCCGACGGTTCGAATCCGTCTACCCACCCTCTCCTGCATGGCAGGCTTTCGGCCAGACGTTTTGCGACGGTCTGGCTTTTCATCTACGGTGGGATGTCGCCAAGTGGTAAGGCACGGGACTTTGACTCCCGCATCCGTGGGTTCGAATCCCGCCATCCCAGGTTTTGACCTGTTAGCTCAGTCGGCAGAGCACCTGCCTTTTAAGCAGGGTGTCCGGGGTTCGAATCCCCGACAGGTCATGATCCCCGGAGCAGTTTGCTCCGGGGATTTTTTGCGCCATTGGCTAGAAAGGCTGATGGCGCTTTTTTGCGCAATAATGCAAAAATATCGGCGAATTGAAGGGAAATAAAGATATAATTTGGAAGTTTGCATTTCCGGAAGAGAGAGTAACTGCTATGCTGGTGCCATCAGAAAGGAGGAATTTCAGATGTACCAAATCCGTGGATCCCAAGATGCCGAACTACATCTCTGCGGTATCGGGATCCGAATTGGGCAGCAGGAGCGGACGCTCTGTAAAGCCAAATTGTCCTGCGGGGAGGGGACGCAGTTGACTGTTGGCGCTGTGCTGTCCGCCAAACTCACCGCAGAGCTGTGCGACACGGAGGACTGTACCAACCAGCCCGCCGAACTCTACGGGGAAGCGATGCTGGAAGAAAGGAGGATTACACTGCCCCTTGGCAATTTTACGGTCACCGAATGCACCGCAGGGGAGGAGCGCACCACCATCACTGCCCACGACGCTGCATATTACGCCCTGAGCAGGGAGTATGTTCCAGACTCGGAGACAGCTCCCACATCGGCGCTGGCTGTCCTCCGGGACGTTGCGGCGCAGTGCGGTCTTTCTCTGGCGGACACCACCGGGATGACCGACCAGCCTGTTTCCGGAACACTCACGGGCTACTCATGCCGGGAGATTGTTGGCTATATGTCTGCGCTTCTGGGGCGCAACGCCCTGATTGACCGGGAGGGCAAGCTGGCGCTGCGGTGGTTTGCCGCCGGGGACAGCATCACCCCGGATGACTACTACTCCGGCGGTCTGAAGCTGGAAGGGGAGCAGACACTTGTGGGGTTGCGAATGACCAAAAAAGTCACCGTCAGCACCACCAGCGCTGACGGCATCACCACCGAAGAGCAACAGACCACCGTGTATTCCGCAGGCACAGGCACAGGACTGGTGATGGAGGTGGAAAACCCCTTTGCCACGCAGGCAATCGTTGACGCTGTGTGGGCGAAAATCGGCGGTCTTGGAACGTTTCGGACAGGCTCTTGCTCCTATTTTGGTGGCGTTGAACACGAAACGGGCGACATACTCTCTGTCACCGACCTGCAAGGCGTGACCAGCGCTCTTCCGGTGATGGGGCTGACACTGGAGCTGGACGGGGGCTGTAAAGCCACAGCAGAAGCCCGCGGGGAGAGTGAAACTGCCCTTTCCGTGGGGACGCAGGGGCCTGTCAGCCGCCTTTTGAGCAAAATTCAGGCGGACATTGCCGAGTTTAAGGAGTTGACAGCGGACAACTTCGCAGCGGCGGTGGCAAAGGTCAACCGGCTTTATGCGGATGATGCATGGGTGAAAAACCTTTTTGCACAGCAGATTCGGGCAAAAAGCGTTGTGATTGGAGAAACAGAATCGTCATACACCAGAGTGTTCGACGGTGTTGTTACAATCCGTTCCGGAGTATCACCATCCCAGGGTCCCGGAAAGAATGATTTGATATGGGCGACGGTCATGCCGCCCGGAGCCGATGCACCAGATCCACGGATGTCTTTAATTGGTATCGGCGTAACCGTTACCCGTGGAACATATGGCGGTGACACATTTGCGATCGACGGTACGCTCCAAGACGATGAAACACGAGCATACGCTGAATTTCAAATTGAAACGTGGGAGAGCGGCGTTGAGCAGTATATGGTTGTGTCCGGCTGGAATATCCACCCGGACAACAATTGCAATGGCTATTGCGCTCTTCCTGACTTTCCGTCTGAATACGCAGGGAAAACCATCACCGTCACCGTCAAGGAATATTACGGCTATCGTGGCGACATCACATCATTGGGGGACATTTCGGCAGACGGCAGCATCACCGCAAAAGGAAATATTGTTACAGAGTCCGGCAATATCTCCATTAAAAAAGGCTCTTTTGATCTGGAAACACGTTCTGGAAAATACTTCGGAATCAATGACGCCGAAGGATTAGCTATAAGGATGGGACGCACTGAGGAAGAATACGGCGGTGTTCCTGCCTACTACGGCGTGACAGGGTGCTTTGTGAAGGGCAACGGCGAGTTTCAGGGGAATGTGATTGCACTTGCAATTCCCTTGGTGCTCTCCGACACCACCCTCACCTACCGGAACTTTGTCCCTGCTGTCCTCACAGGCGGGGCTGCCAGTATGTATTTCACCGTCCCCCTGTCCCGGCCTCTGGCGAATGGAGCGACGGTCACCTGCACCAGCCTCAGTGTCATTGCACGTCACCCGGACGGCGGTTATCCCTTTGCACGCTCTGGCAGCAACGGCGGTACCTACACTCAGTTGGGGTCTGGACAGGTATCCATCTGGCAGAACGGCGGCACGGTACGCAACAACGAAGTGGCAGGCATCGAATGCTTCAACCGCACAGACAGCATCCGGGTTCAGGTCACATTTGCCTATGCACTGGCCAAGGCCAGCGGCAACACGGCTGCGGTGACCAACAATGTGCCCCTGACGCTGGACATTAACGGAACATTCACAATCAGTTAGGAGGTGGTCACATGATTGTCATTGCAGTAGACGGCTGCACCCTATCCATTCCCATGGGCAGACGGGGAGAAAACAACGCCCGGCAAATTTCCTTTGACCTGTCCGTCTTCACGGATTATTACGGCGCAGGCACCGCCCAGCTGCTCCACCAGCGCAAGGGGGACGCTACCCCATACATCCCGGCGCAGGTGGAGCAGAGCGGGGACAAGCTGCTCTGGACGCTTACCAGCGACGACACGGCCATGCCCGGCACAGGCAGGGCGGAGCTGCGGTGGTATGTGGGGGATGCGCTGGCCAAGAGCGTCACCTTTTCCACCAGCACGGCACGTTCCATGGGCGACCCCGGCGGGGAGCCTGAGGAAGTCAGGAGTGCGCTGGACTTGCTGACCGAGCAGGTGGAGGGCATGAATCAGCGGGTGCCGTCCGGCGGCACGAAGGGGCAGGTGCTGGCAAAGGCCAGCGGGGCGGACTATGACACGGAGTGGACGACGGTGGAAGGCGGCGGTGGAGACTACACCGCCAGTGCGGAAACCCTGCCTGCTGGCAGTCCCGCTACGGTGACGCTGACAGATGGGGCGTTTCGGTTCGGAATCCCCAAGGGTGACACCGGAGCCACAGGCCCGCAGGGCGAAAGGGGGTCTCCCGGCGCTCCCGGTGCAAAAGGTGAGGACGGATTTTCCCCCACAATCTCCATCACCGACATAACAGGTGGTCACAGGGTCACAATAACAGACGAAACCGGAGCACACTCATTTGACGTGATGGACGGTGAGGACGCTCCTGACGCTGTTACGGATGTGCAAGTCAACGGCACCAGCATTGTGACTGATGGTGTGGCGAATGTACCAGTTGGAAGCAATGTTGCATACGGCGTTGTAAAAATAGATCATACAAAGGGTATAACAGCATCCAGTGGCACATTATTAATCACCCATGCTGATGGCGGTTTTGTAAAAGATGGCACGTCGGTCTGGTATCCAATCGTGCCATCAACGCAGCATGCTTCCGCTTTCTATGGTCTAGCCAAAGCCGCAGGAAGTGACGAGAGAAACTCTACTTTACCCGTTGGTCAGTACACCGAATCCGCCAAATCCGCAATTTCTGAGATGTTTAACGGCTCAGTAACAGTCACGGGCACAACACCCACTATTAATGCCCTGCCCGGTGTGCGGTATGTATGCGGTACAGTGAACACCATCAGCATCACGCCCCCTGCCAGCGGCATCATTGACGTGGTATTTACGTCCGGAACCACTGCGGCGGTGCTGACGGTGCCCTCCACGGTGACGTGGGCGAATGGGTTTGACCCGGCTCAGTTGGATACGGATACCACCTATGAGATCAATATCATGGACGGTCTGGGGGTGGCGGCAAGTTGGACTTGATGATGAGACGGAAAGCGTTGATGCGAAATAAAGAAATGTGCCTGTATAAACTTCCTCAACCAACGACCTTTAATGGCAGTTCCGATTTCATTGACACTAACGTAAAACTAATGGAGGAGGATATTGATTTTTCCATTGAATTAACATTTATTCAAGGGGAAGAAGGGACAAATAGCTACACAGGTGTATTTTACTGCGTTCTTGAAACAGCCCCTTATCCAGGTATCAGTATTCAGAGATACCAAGGTCAAAACAGATATTGTTTTGGAGCAGCGGGGAACGATAACAACAGGGTGTTACCTGTTGCTTATTCGCCGGGCTCAGAAATAAGGATGGTAATACGAAAGGCTCGTGGTACAGGAACAAGAACACTTGACGCTTCGGTTAATGGCGTTCGATGCAATAGATTTAGTCAAAGCGCTTCATGGACTAGCAATAAGAACAATCTTTCGTTGCTTCTTGGTTGCTGCCAGGGTACTAATGGTGCAAAATTTCGGTTTTGGCATGGAACAATCAATGACTTCAAAATTAGAACATGTATTGTTGATGATGAATATGTAAACAGATATTTATCATTTACATAATTTGAAAAGGAGAAAAAACAATGCAAAGAACAATCTACAATGTTACCGCCTATGTGGTGGACGCAAACGGCACCTACAACACCCTGACCGGCTATCCCAAGACCTTTGACAGCCGGAACTACAACAACGACACCACCAAGGCACACCAGCGGGCCATGGGTGAGTTCCACGCCTGCTTTGCGGAGATGTGCAATCGGGATGACCGGAAAATGCAGATGGTCATGCTGATGACTGCTGACGGCAGAGTGATGGAGCGGCAGGTGCTGGGGGCAGTGCCGCCTGAACCTGACCCGGAGCCGGAGACCGACGAATAAGCAGGACGAAACCATGAATGCTTATATCGTAACATTTGCCTTTATCTGCATGGACTACATCACCGGACTGTGCAAGGCGGGGGCGACCCGTAGCTTCAGCTCGAAGGTGATGCGGGAAGGGCTGTGGCACAAGCTGGCTCTGCTCATGGCCATGGTGGTGGGCTATCTGGTGGACTTCGCCCAGACCCTCATTGACTTGGGGCTGAAAGCCCCGGTGGGGGCGGCCATCTGCGTGTACATCTGCCTGATGGAGCTGGTCAGCGCCGTGGAGAATATCTGTGCCATGAACCCGGACTTGGTGCCGGAGCGAATACTGGCTTTATTTGGCCGGGACATTGAACGCCGAGAGAAAAGAGAACCGTAAACGGAAAAGGGGCTGTCTCATTTTAGTGAGACAGCCCCTTCGTAACGGCTATTCTACAGCAGTTGCATCCTGTGCAACATAAACGGGACAGGCGGGATACTGCTCTGTATCCCAGACGTAGCGCTTTTTCATCTCCCGATCCCCCCGGAGAAAATGCTGCTGATCTTCGGGAGTGGTGACATCCAGATGATACCACTCACCATCAATGGAAACCAGATTCCAACAGTGGGGAACATTATCCAGTGTGCCGGAGACCAGCATACACTCAATGCCGGACTGCTGGCACAGAAATTGGTAGGCCAGCGCTATGCCCTCACTATTGCTGTTACCTGCCACCAATGCGGCGTAGACGCTCGACTTGCCTTGGGGAGCGTAGTGATCCAACTGGGCGAGACGGGAGTAGAGCAGCCAGCATCCCACCTGCCCCTGCGCCGGGGAGGTTCCCACCAATTTAGCGGCAGAGGCGGCAACCTTGGACGCCTGATTCCGGAGCAGAGCATCAGAGGCGGTATAATCCAACAGAACCTCCACCAGAGCAGGGGAGTGACCTGCATCCGGGGGATAGAGCTTTACCTCCGCCTGAGGATAGCCCATGGCGTATCCCGGCTGAGTGTAGTAGGCCTGCTGGCATAGCTGGAGCAGCAGATCCTCCCGGGCATAATAGGCGGTGGTCAAAAAAACAGTGCGGCGTTCAAATTGAGACATGGCCTGAGCCAGCTTGGCACGAATGGCGCCAGAACCAACCACTTTTTCCACCTGTGCAATCTCGGCCGGCTCAATCCGGTAAGCAAAGGTGAAGACACACTCGTCGTAGGAAATCATGGGGCTGCGGCTCCACTGAATGTCGTCCAGCGCCCAGCAGCACAGGGGGTCTTGGGTGAGAAGCTCCTGACAGACCGCTTCAAGGTCGGATTCCAGCGTCCCGGGGTATCCATAGACGTGTATGGTTCCCGTCTCCCGCTGCTGGGAGACAAAGAACTGCACTGCATTGACCAGTTCGCCATAGTTCTCTGCCCGCAGGATGTCTTCTGACTCGGACGAGTCCACAGTGGTGGTCACATGGGACCGAACCTGCCGATAGCTTCGATTCAAAAGGGAGGAACAGCCGCACAGACAGAGCAGCGCCAGAGTCAGCACAGGGATGCGAAAGCGCATGACAGTTCCTCCTTTCGACCGTTACAGGGTCATCTGTTCTTCGCCCCGGTCCTCCGGCCGCAGCAGCGCCCCGGCGATGGGGATGCTTTTTGCCCGATACCGGGTTTTGTTCTGAATAGGGGTATCCGAGAGGAAAGCGGCGGACTCCAACTGATATTTGGGCTTCAACGTCATCACGGATACGCCCTGAGTAGAGCGGGTGGATTTGGGCAGCAGGGCGGAGGTATGGAACACCACACAGCGCCCCTCGGTGGAGGTAACTGCTACCTCCGTCTCTTCCCGGAGCAGCAGCACCGAGCGGAGGGGACTTTTGTCGCTGTATGCGCCGGTGAGCTTTTTCCGTCTGCCCACCGTCTGATAGCGGTTCAGCTCCACCCGGGCAGCCTTGCCGTTTTCAAAGAAGAAGAGAATGCTGCCGGAGTAGTCCCCGGGCATACAGGCCCAGACCACCGTTTCTCCCTCCTCCATGCCCAGCGCCGTGGGCAGATAGGTACCCAGCACGCTGGCCTTGGTGTCTGCAAACTCGGACAGGAAGGTTTTATAGCACTGCTGACGGTTGGTAAACACCATCAGCTCATCCCGGTTGCTGGCCTCCCAGTATTGGCTGGCCTCGTCTCCCTCCTTGTACTTCTGCTCAGAGGACATCCGCAGGGATTGGGGAGTGATCTTTTTCAGATACCCCTCTCGAGACAGGAAGACGTGTACCGGGTAATCCGGGGTCTGTTCCTCCTCAATCTCGGTCTCCTCGGTGAAGTCGTAGAGAATCTCGGTGTGCCGCTGTCCGGCGTACTTCTTTTTTACGGCGGTCAGCTCGTCCCGGATGATTTTCCGGCGGCGGGCGGGACGGTCCACCACATCCTTCAAATCGGTGATGGCCGCTTTCAAGTCCTCAATCTCCTGCGTGCGTTTCAGGATATATTCCTTGTTGATGTTGCGCAGCTTGATTTCCGCCACAAAGTTGGCCTGCACCTCGTCGATGCCGAAGCCCACCATCAGGTTGGGCACCACCTCAGCGTCCGACTCGGTCTCCCGGATAATGGCAATGGCCTTGTCAATGTCCAGCAGGATACGGGCAAGACCTTCCAGCAGATGCAGCTTTTCCTGCTTTTTCTGCATATCGTAGAAGGCTCTGCGGCGAATGCACTCCATCCGCCATGCCGTCCACTCGTCCAGAATCTCTCCCACGCCCATCACCCGGGGAGAGCCGGCAATGAGGATATTGAAGTTGCAGGAGCAGGAGTCCTGCATGGGGGTGAGCTTGAACAGCTTGAGCATCAGCTTGTCCGCTTCGGTGCCCCGTTTCAGGTCGATGGCCAGCTTCAGACCGGACAGGTCGGTCTCGTCCCGCATATCGGAAATTTCCCGGATTTTTCCTGTTTTAATCAGCTCTGCCACCCGGTCGATGATGGCCTCTACCGTGGTGGTGTAGGGAATCTCGTAGACCTCAATGATGTTCTCTGACTTGAGATACCGCCACTTGGCCCGCACCTGGAAGGAACCTCGTCCCGTCTCGTACACCTGCCGCAGAGCGGCCTCGTCATAGAGCAGCTGTCCTCCGGTGGGAAAGTCCGGGGCTTTCAGAATGGAGAGCAGGTCGCAGTCCGGGTCTTTCATCCGGGCAATGGCGGCGTCGCACACCTCGCCCAAATCGAATCCGCACAGATTGGAGGCCATGCCCACGGCAATGCCCTGATTGGCGGAGACCAGCACGTTGGGGAAGGTGGTGGGCAGCAGGGTAGGCTCCTGCATCCGCCCGTCGTAATTGTCCACAAAGTCCACCGTGTCCTTGTCGATGTCCTTGAAGAACTCGGCGCAAATGGGGTCCAGACGCACCTCGGTGTAACGGCTGGCGGCAAAGGCCATATCCCGGGAGTAAACCTTGCCGAAGTTGCCCTTGGAGTCCACCGGGGGATGGAGCAGCGCTCCGTAGCCCCGGCTGAGACGCACCATGGTCTCGTAGATGGCCTGATCGCCGTGGGGGTTCAGCTTCATGGTGGCGCCCACCACGTTGGCGGACTTGGTTCTCGCCCCGCCCAGCAGGTGCATCTGATACATGGTATAGAGCAGCTTGCGGTGGCTGGGCTTGAAGCCGTCAATCTCCGGAATGGCACGGGAGACGATGACGCTCATGGCGTAGGGCATATAGTTGATCTCCAGCGTCTCAGTGATGGGCTGTTCCAGCACCTCGGGGCGAAGGCCCATGACATTGGGGTTGTTTTTATGGGAGTTGTCCTTTGGTTGTTTCTTTTTTGGCATGTTTCCGTTCCTTCTTTACGAAATATCCGCCAGTTCCAGATACTTATACCCGTTGTCCGCAATATGCTCCTTCCGCCCGGCAAGGTTGTCCCCCAGCAGCAGGTCGAAGGTCTGGGCGGTACGCTCCACGTCCTCGGGCATCACCTTGATGAGTCGCCGGGTCTCCGGGTTCATGGTGGTGAGCCACATCATATCCGGCTCGTTCTCACCCAGTCCCTTGGAGCGCTGCACATCCAGCTTTTTTCCGGCGTTTTCCGCAACGATGTCGTTTTTCTCCTTATCGGAGTAGGCAAACCAGGTCTTTTCCTTCCAAGTGATTTCATACAGGGGAGACTCGGCAATATACACATACCCCTCCTGAATCAGCGTGGGGGTGAGACGGTAGAGCATGGTCAGCACCAGCGTGCGAATCTGGAAGCCGTCCACATCCGCATCGGTACAGATGACGATTTTGTTCCAACGAAAGTTGTTCAGATCGAACCCGGCCAGGTCTTTGCTCTTGGCCTTGGTGTGAGCGGGCAGCTCCACACCGCAGCCCATGACCTTGATGAGGTCGGTGATGATGTCGCTTTTGAAAATCCGGTTGTAGTCCGCCTTCAGGCAGTTGAGGATTTTGCCCCGGATGGGCATAATGCCCTGAAACTCTGCATCCCGGCTCAGCTTGACCGCACCCATAGCGGAGTCGCCCTCCACAATATACAGTTCCCGGCGGCTCACATCCCGGCTGCGGCAGTCCACAAACTTCTGCACCCGGTTGGCGATGTCCACCGTACCGGACAGCTTCTTTTTGATGTTGAGACGGGTTTTCTCCGCCGTCTCCCGGCTGCGCTTGTTCACCAGCACCTGACCGGTGAACTTCTCTGCGTCAATGGGGTTCTCGATGAAATAGACCTCTAACTGAGAGCGCAGAAACTCGGTCATGGCGTCCTGCACAAACTTGTTGTTGATGGCCTTTTTGGTTTGGTTAGCGTAGGAGGTCTGGGTGGAGAAGTTGTTGGAGACGAACACCAGACAGTCCTGAATGTCCTCCCACTTCACAGCGGACTCGTTTTTCTGGTACTTCCCCTGTTTTTTCAGGTAAGCGTCCACCGCCGTGCGGAAGGCGGAGCGCATGGCAGCGTCAGGAGAGCCGCCGTGTTCCAGCCAGGAAGAATTGTGGTAGTGCTCCACCACGCTGACGGTATTGGAGCAGCAGAAGGCCACGCTGAGCTTTACCTTGTACTCGTCCCGGTCTGCCCGGTCACGCCCCTGACGCTCGGTCTGGAAAAAGACGGGGGAGGTGAGGGGGGTTTCCCCGGCCAGCTCGGTGACATAGTCCAGAATGCCGTTCTCGTACCGAAATTCCTCTGTCTCAAATCCCTTTGACACCTGATTGCGGAAACGGAAGGTGACTCCGGCGTTGACCACTGCCTGCCGCTTCATTACGTCCCGGTAGTAGTCCACTGGAATGTCAATGTCGGTGAACACCTCCAAATCCGGACGCCAGCGGAATTTGGAGCCGGTTTTGTGACGGGGTGCGTCCTCGCTTTTCAGCCCGCCCACGTTTTCGCCCTTTTCAAAGTGGAGGTTATACTTTTTCCCATCTCGGTAAATCTCTGCGTCAAAGTATTCCGAGGCGTACTGGGTGGCGCAGGAGCCAAGACCGTTGAGCCCCAGAGAATAGTCGTAATTGTCCCCATACTTGCCGCCGGCGTACAGCTCGCAGAACACCAGCTCCCAGTTGTACCGCTTCTCCACCGGGTTCCAGTCCACCGGGCAGCCCCGCCCGAAGTCCTCCACCTCCACCGACTTGTCGGCGTAGCGGGTGACAATGATGGTGTCTCCGTGTCCCTCTTTGGCCTCGTCCACGGCGTTGGACAGAATTTCAAATACTGCGTGCTCGCAGCCCTCCAGATTGTCCGAGCCGAAAATGACGCTGGGACGCTTGCGCACCCGGTCGGCGCCTTTCAGGGCGGCAATGGACTCGTTGCCGTATTCCGGTTTCTTCTTTCTTGGTGCCATGTATCCTTCACACTCCATACGAAATCAGCTTATTTTATCCAAAATCCGGGAAAGTGTCAAGGGAAGCCGGCGTTGGCGGAGGACGGGCGGGTCGGCAGGCGTTGCTTGATGGGCGCGTGTTGTCGGGCGCACACTGTGCGCCCCTACATGGTCCCTGTATATCCATTATACAGCGCCAACGCTATTCCCTAATCTCTTCTGTTGTGCTATAATGCTTTGAGAATCCTATGGAATCGAGGACGGATTATGAACACCCTTTTGCACTGCTGCTGCGCACCCTGCGCCAATATGTGTATCGACACATTGCGGGAGGAGGGACGGCAGGTCACCGGCTTTTGGTATAACCCCAATATCCACCCGGTCACGGAGTTTCGTGCCCGGCGCAACTGTCTGGAGGATTACGCCAAACAGATTGATATGCCCCTGATTATTCAGAACGAATACGCCCTGCGCCCCTTTGTACGGGCAGTGGCGGAGGACATTGCCAACCGCTGCGTTAAGTGCTATGAAATGCGGCTTTACCGGGTGGCGCAGTACGCCGCTGAAAACGGCTTTGACAGCTTTACCTCGTCCCTGTTTATCAGCCCCTATCAAAAGCATGACCTGATGCGGGAGGTGGCGCAGCGGGCTGGGGAGGAGTACGGCGTGGAATTCCTTTACCGGGATTTTCGCCCCCTGTTTCGAGCGGGGCAGGACAGAGCCAGAGAGCTGGGATTCTATATGCAGAAGTATTGCGGCTGCGTCTTCTCGGAGGAGGAGCGCTATATCAAACCGAAAAAGCTGATTCCCTGAACATACAAAGGAGGAAGACAATATGCAGGAATACAGAGTTGCGCTATTGGCCATTGTGGTGGAAAACCCGGATGCAGTAGGGGAGCTGAACGAGCTGCTCCATGAGTACGGCCCCTATATCATCGGCAGAATGGGGCTGCCCTATCCCAAGCGTCAGGTGAACCTGATGAGCATTATGCTGGATGCCCCGGGGGACGTGATTTCCGCCCTGTCCGGTAAGGTGGGACGGCTGGAGGGAGTTTCCTCCAAGGTGGTCTACTCCAAGCTGGATCAGCGGGAAGATGGGGAATAATGGACAAAGATTTTGCCCATATTGCCCCGCAGGTCGTTTCTATTACGAATTGATTTTCCGTCTTTACTGTTTTATACTAAAGCAGTAAAGACGGATTACCTTTTAAGGAGGAATGAACGATGAAGTATAACCGTGTCTATAACTTCTCCGCTGGCCCTGCCATGATGCCGGAGCCTGTACTGGAGGAGATCGCCGCCGAGGTGCTGAACTACAAGGGCAGCGGTATGAGCGTCATGGAGATGAGCCACCGCTCCAAGGTGTTCCAGCAGATTCGGGATGAGGCAGAGGCAGACCTGCGCAAGCTGATGAACATCCCCGACAATTACAAGGTGCTGTTCATTCAGGGGGGCGGCACGGTGGAGTTCGCCATGGTTGCCATGAACCTGATGAAAAACGGGGTGGCCTGCTATGTGGAGACCGGCGCATGGTCCAAAAAGGCCATTGCCGAGGCGAAGAAATATGGCGAAGTAAAGATCGTTGCATCCTCTAAGGACAAGAACTTCTCCTACATCCCGGACTGCTCTGATCTGGACATTCCGGACAACGCCGATTATGTCTACATCTGCGAAAACGAAACCATCAACGGCACCACCTACTTCAACCTGCCCGATACCAAGGGCAAGCCTCTGGTGAGCGACCAGTCCTCCATGTTCCTCTCCCGCCCCTGTGACGTGAGCAAATATGGCCTGATCTGGGCTGGGGTACAGAAAAATGTGGGCCCCGCCGGCATGGCAGTGGTCATCATCCGGGAGGATCTGATCCGGGACGATCTGCCCCAGTGGGTGCCCACTTACATGAGCTACAAGACCCACGCCGACGCTGACTCCCTGTACAACACCCCCAACTGCTGGGCGATTTACTGCTGCGGCAAGGTGTTCAAGTATCTGCTGGCACAGGGCGGTCTGGAGGCCATGGATCAGCGCAACCGGGAGAAGGCGGCGCTGCTGTACGACTTTTTGGACGAGAGTAAGTTCTTTACCGGCGCCGTGCGCAAAGAGGACCGCTCCCTGATGAATGTGCCCTTTGTGTCCCCCTCCAAGGAGCAGGACGCAGAGGTGGTGGCTGCTACCAAGGCGGCGGGATTCGACAACCTGAAGGGCCACAAGAGTGTGGGCGGTCTGCGGGCGTCCATTTACAACGCCATGCCCCGGGAGGGCGTGGAGGCGCTGGTGGATTTTCTGCGGCAATATGAGGCGGAACACTCCAAATAATACGGCTCGCCCGGACGGAGCATACTCCGTCCGGGCGAAAAATGCAAAAAGCGGTTGACATGAGGGCAGAATTGTGCTATATTCTCTCTTGCGTCCGATACCAGCGCATCTGCGTATGCACAAGTGGTGGAATTGGTAGACTCGCTGGCTTCAGGTGCCAGTGCTCTTTGCGGGCGTGCGGGTTCGACTCCCGCCTTGTGCATC
>ATWA01000061.1 GCA_000421005.1 Clostridiales bacterium NK3B98 | reverse complement strand
TATGAAAATAAAAGTGATCGGCGCTCGTAAATCTCATGGAGTATCCAAGAAGAAGGTCAACCCCTATGACCTGACCTTCGTTACCGCTATCCATCCTGATATGCAGGTCGGCGCTCGTGGCTGGACTTCTGAGAACATCATGCTGGATGCCGCCCAGTTCCCCGCCGCTTCTATCTAGGGAAGCGCTGAACAAATCAGGCTACGGCGTCTGAGCGGTCTGTTTTCCGCCATCCGGGTCTAAAATCCCTTGAAATACGCCGGTATTCCTGCGGTCTTTTATCCCCAGCTGACAAAAAACATCCTCGCTCATCCATCCGAGAGATTTATTCAGCGCTTCCCTAGCTTGATGCGGATTACAATGTGGACTTTGACCCCCGTGGCCGCTGTCTGGAGTTTGAACCGTGTCCCCAGAAGTAAAGGGGCGCACTCTATGCGGCAAGTCCTACGGCCTGTTGTGCTGGAAGTGTGCCGCTATTGATGAGTGTCCCGCCTATCGTGAGCACATAGCACAGTCACGGTGGAGTTCTGCGGTTGCAAGTCTGCCGCCCGGTGTAAAGGGTGTGCAGATTGCGAATATGACCTGAGTGCTTCAAAGTTCTACTGTGCTTCGCACCTTCGGGGCGTACCTTGCCCCTTTTCCTCCTTCACCTTGTAGTGGATGGCATCCATAAAGATGAAGGGGTACACCGGCTCCAGAGGGCGGTTTTGCCATGCGGCTACTTCCGGGATGATCTTCTCGGTGATCTTTGTGACCAGCTCCGGAGAGATTTCTACATCGTACAGGCTCTTGATCTGCTCTGCAATGTCCCGCTGGCTCATGCCACAGGCGTAGAGGGAGAGGATTTTCTCCTCCATGCCATCTGCGCTACGGCTGTACTTGCCGATGATCTTGGGTTCATAGGAACCGTTGCGGTCACGGGGTACTTTGATGTCTACCTCGCCTAACTGGGTCTTGATGGTTTTCCTGCCATACCCGTTACGATAGTTTCGAGGCGTGCCCTCCGGCAGTTAGGAGACGCACCGTTCCCCCTGATCTGGAACGGTGCGTCTCAGCATTTATTCCCGCAAAAGCTCCGCCATTTTCTTTGCCAAAGCCATAATGGTGAGGATGGGAGGATTTCCCATTGCTTTGGGCAGAATGGTTCCATCTGCCACATAGAGGTTGTCCGGAAGGGCGCTGTGGTGCAGCGTCTCCCGCTCCCTTGCCGTTAGAGGGAGCATGCCTCCGGGATGCCCTGCGTTAAGGGTGCCCAAGAACTGCCGCTCCGCCGGCACACCCATACGCGCAAGGATCTCCCGGCTCTGGGCTACCGCCCTGGCCATGCGCGCCCGGTCATGTTCTGTCAGGCGTTTGCGGATGTGTCTCCCGTCTGCGCTCCCCGCCTCCTCGTCTGCCATCTTAATCATAATGCTGGCAATCTCCTCCATGGGATAGCGCCAATCCCGGTGGAAGAAGAAGCTGAGGTAGTCCATGTAGGGGGACAGGATATACCCGTCCTGCTGGCTGATAAAGAGCATGAGAATCTGCCGGTTCTGACGGATGCCGGGGATATGCCCGGCATCGCACAAGACAGGGTCTACAAACAGGGTTTTCTCGCAGGGGATTCCGGAGTGCTCCAAAATCACCGGAGTGCCCAAACCCCCTGCCGCCAAAACCACAAGGTCCGCATGGAAGTCCACCCCCTTGCCGTGGCGTTTTGCCTGCACCCCAGTGACCGCCTTGCCGGAGATTTCAAGGTTTGTGACCCTGCATCCGGTCACCAGCTCCGCACCGCTGCGCACCGCCTGCGCTACCAATGCCCGGGTATCCCACTTTGCCCCGGTGGGACAGCCGATGGCACAGTGGCCGCACTCCACACACTGCTCCGCCTTGAGAAACTTGGGGGTGACCATGGGGTTGAGACCCATGTCCGCAAAGAGGGCATACATCCCCTTCGTGGTCTCCGTCCAGTGCTTTTGGTGGTGGGTGGTGATGGGCAGCTCTTCATAGAGGGCTTCAAACTGCGGTTCCAGGTCAATGCCCAAATCCTTCAGCGCACCATCCCACCGCACGGCGTTTCCGGTGGCCAGTGTGGTGGTGCCACCTACGCCAATCCCCCTGACCAGCACCATCTCTTCTGATTTTTCCACCAGCATATTGGGCAGCAGCAGACGGATCATCCGCTCATCCAGAAACAATCCGGTGCGGCGAACCCACGCCAGCGTATGGATGGGCAGCGAAAAGGGCTTGAATCCGTTGCCCGCCTCCAGAATGGTCACCTGATACTTCCCTTGCAGTTCTCTGGCCATCATAACCCCCGTTTGATTTTCAGGTTGGGGGTCAGCTCCCCCGCCTGAATACTCAGGGGTTGAGATATGACTCGGTACTTTCGCACCTGCTCCGGGTGGGACAGGGCGGCGTTCATGGTCTGGATTGCCCCGTCCAAATCCGGTGCTTTTCCCTCCAGCCACAGCAGCGCCGTGCAGTAGGGTCGGCGCTCTCCAATGAGAACCGCCTGAGAGACGCCGGGAATCTCCTTCAACCGCTGTTCTATCTTGGGAATGCTGATATTCTTTCCGTAGGCGGTGACGATAAGCTCCTTCTTCCGTCCCAAAAGGGTGATGTGGCCGTTGTCATCCAGCGTCCCCAAATCGCCGGTGGAAAGCACGCCGTCTCGAATTTGTTCGCTCTCCAAGGCGTAGTAGCCACGGGTGACCTGAGGACCCTTCACCAGCAGCTCCCCGTCCTCTGCCAGGGTGACCTGTGTCTCTGGCAGGGGGGTGCCGATGGTGGGAATCACATTGTCCCCCAGATGGTTGATGGTGATCAGGGGTGCTTCCGTCTGCCCGTAGGCGTTATAGATCTCAATGCCCAGAGCCCGGAACTGTAAGAGCAGCCCCTCACTCACAGGCGCAGAGCCTACAATGAGCTGCTTGCAGCGGTCTATGCCCGCCTTGCTCAGCACTGCCTTTTTCAGGACTGCCCCCAGCGCTTGTTTCAGGGTGCCTTCCGGGGCGGAGAGCCAGCGCTGTCCCAACGGGTTTTCCCGCACCTGCTCCCAGACGTTCTCGTAAAACCGGGGCACAGAGAAAAACACGGTAGGCCGCACCTTGGGCAGCGCACTGGTCAGGGCGGAAAAGTCGTTCAGGTAATAATAATCCACCTGCGCGAGCAGATAGCATGGCGCATAGGACGCCAGAATCCCCTCTACCACATGGCTCAGGGGGAGAAAGGACAGGTAGCGCATGGAGCGGTTGCGATCCTCCTAGGGCAGCAGGTTGGTGAGTACCTCTCCCATCCAAGCCAGCTGGGCAAAGGTGAAGGTCACCCCCTTGGGCTCTCCTGTGGTGCCGGAGGTATAGCGGATGGTAGCCAAATCCTCCGGGTCGGGATGCTGCGCCGTGGCGGTCTGGGATGCGTTTGCCAAAAAG
Source organism: Clostridiales bacterium NK3B98 (assembly GCA_000421005.1). GTDB lineage: Bacteria > Bacillota > Clostridia > Oscillospirales > Oscillospiraceae > Onthomonas. The sequence continues at coordinate 10,128 of ATWA01000061.1, read as the reverse complement.
TCCTGCCATGACATGACGCCGGGCTTGGAAACCGCCTGCGCCACGGAGAAGGACACCTTTCTGGCCTCCGTCTCTATCTGCTCCACCTGCTCCATCATCCGCAAATCGCCTACAAAGAACCAGGATGCGCCGCTTTTTCCCAGCAGGAGAGATACCTCTTGGGCGGGGGTGGTGTAGTAAATGGGCACACTCACCGCACCCAGCAGCCCGATTGCCTGTTCCAGGGTCATGTAGTCCACCGAATTGATTCCGGTCAGCGCCACTCTGTCCCCTTTTTCCGGTCGGTCTCCCGTTTGTTGTAGGCAAGTCCTGCCTGTTTCAAGGCTTGGACGGGCAGAAAATGGGGGTTGGGGAGGGAGAGGGAGAGATTGTCCTTGGCCCACCCTCTCACATACTCCGCTAGCTCTCCCGCCTTTGGCGCCACCTCTCTGGGACAGGTCAAGTGGAAGGTCTTGCCTTCCCCGGCAGCGGAGCCGCTAATCCGGATAACACAGTCCGCCACATAGTCCACAGGCACAAGGTTCAGGGGCGTTTCCGGTGAGATGGGCAAAACCAGGAGCTTGCCCAAAAGCATCCGCTTCAGGATGTAATAGAGACTGTAAAGGACTTGTACTTGTCCACCACCACTGCCTCGATTGCATCGGCGCCGGTCTTTTGAAACCGGCAGTTTCCTGCATCCACCAAGGCGCTTATCATCTCCGCTGTCTTTGGAGATGTTACCCTGGTTTTCTCTCCGAATTTCTCCAGCTCTGTGATCAATGCGCTGTCCGAAGTGTGAGCTCGGGCAGGTATGCTCCATCCTCATAGAAAACCATAACGGACGGCTCTTTCCTGCCGTCACTGCACACGATCCCGAAGCCATGGTCATTGTGAAGGACATACCTCAAATACTCTCTATACCACATATCTCTGTTTTCTCTTTCTGTCTTGTTCTGTTTTTATAGGTTCAGAGATTCTTCCTTGATCTGGCGATAGACAGAAAGTCCCTGCTCCTTATTGGTGAAAAAAAGAAAACGCTAAGTTTTACGATTTGAAAACTCAGCGTCTCTAAGAGGCAACACCCGGATTCGAACCGGGGAATCAGGGTTTTGCAGACCCACGCCTTACCACTTGGCTATGTTGCCATATGGAAAACAGGAGCATTTCGCTCCTGTTTTCTTTTGTTAAGCGGAAGACGAGGCTCGAACTCGCTACCTCCACCTTGGCAAGGTGGCGCTCTACCAGATGAGCTACTCCCGCAAAGTGCCTCCGATCGGAATCGAACCAATGACACGGGGATTTTCAGTCCCCTGCTCTACCAACTGAGCTACAGAGGCATAAGCGACCCGGAACAGGCTCGAACTGTCGACCTCCAGCGTGACAGGCTGGCGTTCTAACCAACTGAACTACCGGGCCATACGGCCTGCTTCACGAGTGATGGGAACAACAGGACTCGAACCTGTGACCCCCTGCTTGTAAGGCAGGTGCTCTAGCCAGCTGAGCTATGCTCCCGTCGTGCCCTCTCGTCAAGCGCAGGTTTTATTATACTCATGTCACCGCTGTTTGTCAACTGTTTTTTGGCATTTTTTTGAAAGAATTTCTAATCAGCAATAACCGCCCAGAACATGAAGAAATCGAATGTTTTTATAAGAATATCGAGATAAAGGACGGTAATCCACATTGTTTGTATGGGCTGCAACAAGCGTCGTTTCCAAGCTTGCCGGATAGTCTGTCTCCACAATTATCAGCGTGTGGGTATAATTTTGACCATCAAAACTAAGCTGGATAAAATCTCCTGGGAGACAATCCTTCAGTTCTGCGAGCTCCGCAACTGGGCCGGGTGTCTGTTGCGCTCGAGTGACAAATTGGAAAAAATAGGATACCCCTGTCCACGCTGGAGCTCGATCCCGAAGGGAACGGTAATACCAACCGAAGATGGGGGTAAAGTTCATCAACCCAATACCTGCGTAAAGACACTGGGAGGCAAAGTTGGTACAGTCTCCTCCCATATCCTGAAAATCAGCGTAGGCAGGATTTCGGCTGTACGCCCACTGGTGGGCATAGTTCACAGCAGCTTGACGTCGATAGAAACACAATTGAGACATCAGGTTCTCCCCTTTGCCCTATTATATTCCTCAGTCTTCCATAACGTGCTCAAACGCTACTTTGAAAATTTCCTGAATATGGTTATCATCCAAAGAATAGTATACACTCTTCCCTGCACGTCGGTTTTTCACAATTCTTGCGGACTTCAGAATTCTTAGCTGATGAGATATAGCCGATTGAGTCATACCCAACAGCTCAGCCAGATCGCATACGCACAGCTCAGAGATGGATAATGCACAGATGATCCGTGCTCGTGTGGAGTCACCAAAGACCTTAAATAGCTCTGCTACCTCGTAAACAGGATCTTCCTCCGGCATTTTTGAACGCACCAGTGTGACAATACCAGGATGCACCTGCTTACATTCACAGACTTCAGAATGTTCGATATGCATTTATTCTGCTCCTTTCTGCTGAAAAGCTCCGGCTGAACGAGCCAGCCGGAGCCTTGGGTAATTGCTTCTGGTAGATCAGGCCTTGCCGTCGGAACCGAGAACGTGGACGATCTTGTGAGCGACCATGTCCTTGACCGCCTGACGGGCGGGCTTGAGGTACTGACGGGGATCGAAGTGGTCAGGATGCTCGGCAAAATACTTGCGGATGTTGCCGGTCATGGCCAGACGGATGTCGGAGTCAATGTTGATCTTGCACACGGCCAGCTTGGCAGCCTGACGCAGTTGCTCCTCGGGGATGCCGATAGCGTCGGGCATATTGCCGCCATAGGTGTTGACCATCTTTACGAACTCCTGAGGCACGGAAGAAGAGCCGTGGAGCACGATGGGGAAGCCGGGCAGACGCTTGATGCACTCTTCCAGCACGTCGAAACGCAGGGGAGGAGGAACCAGAATGCCGTCAGCATTGCGGGTGCACTGCTGGGGGGTGAACTTGTAAGCGCCGTGGGAGGTGCCGATGGCGATGGCCAGAGAGTCGCAGCCGGTACGGGTGACGAACTCTTCCACTTCCTCGGGACGGGTGTAGGACTCCTTACCGGACTCCACAGCCACCTCGTCCTCCACGCCGGCCAGAGTGCCCAGCTCGGCCTCGACCACCACGCCGTGGTCATGAGCGTACTCCACAACCTGGCGGGTCAGGGCGATGTTGTCCTCAAAGCTCTTGGAGGAGGCGTCGATCATGACGGAGGTGAAGCCGCCGTCGATGCAGCTCTTGCACAGCTCGAAGGTGTCGCCGTGGTCCAGATGCAGAGCGATGGGGATTTCGGGGTTCTCGATGACAGCGGCCTCTACCAGCTTCACCAGATAGGTGTGGTTGGCATAGGCACGGGCGCCCTTGGACACCTGAAGGATGACGGGGCTCTTCAGCTCGCCAGCGGCTTCGGTAATGCCCTGAACGATCTCCATGTTATTGACGTTGAAAGCGCCGACAGCATAGCCGCCGTTGTAGGCCTTCTTGAACATTTCGGTTGTAGTTACCAGAGGCATAGGAATCAATCTCCTTTCAAATTTGGTGTCAATATTTTAACAAAGCTGATTGCAAAAAGCAAGAGGGTATGGTATGATTTACTAGAAAATCCGAAAGAACTTTTGAGACGGGTTTTATGTCACCTACAATTTTTCAAGGAGGACAATGTATTATGAGTGAATTAAAAGGTGCAATGATCATCGGCCAGTCCGGCGGCCCCAGCTCTGTCATCAATGCCAGCTGCTATGGCGCAATCAAGGCAGGTCTTGACTCTGACTGCATCACCAAGGTTTACGGCGCAGCCAACGGCATCGTGGGTGTGCTCAACGACAAGCTGTATATCATGGACGAAGAGGACCCTGACGAGCTGGCTCTGATGAAGTATACCCCCTCCTCCGCGCTGGGCTCCTGCCGCTACAAGATCGCTGATCCCGACGTGGACGATACCGACTACAAGCGGATTCTGGAGATCTTCAAGAAGTACAATGTCCGTTACTTCTTCTACAACGGCGGCAACGACTCCATGGACACCTGCAACAAGATTTCCAAGTATATGAAGAAGGTGGGCTATGACTGCCGTGTCATGGGCATCCCCAAGACCATCGACAACGACCTGTACGGCACCGACCACTGCCCCGGCTTCGCCTCTGCCGCCAAGTATATCGCCACCTCTATGGTGGAGGTCTATCAGGACGCTCACGTTTACGACAAGGGACAGGTCACCATCGTGGAGATCATGGGCCGTCACGCTGGCTGGCTGGCTGGCGCTGCCTCTCTGGCCAAGGTCACCGGCTACGGCCCCGACCTGATCTATCTGCCTGAGGTGGACTTCAAGATGGACGAGTTCATTGAGGATGTCAAGCGCATTTGGGACGAGAACCAGAACGTGCTGGTTGCCGTTTCCGAGGGCATCCACTATGCCGACGGCAAGTTCGTCTCCGAGGCGGAGACCTCCGCTACCGACGGCTTCGGTCATGCCCAGCTGGGCGGTCTGGCTGCCCGTCTGGCCGACGTGGTGAAGAACACCATCCCCGGCGTCAAGGTGCGTCCCATCGAGCTGAGCCTGCTGCAGCGCTGCGCCGAGCATTGCGCCTCCCAGACCGACTCTGACGAGTCCTTCATGGCCGGTCAGACCGCTGTAAAGGAAGCAGTTGCCGGCACCACCGACAAGATGGTGGGCTTCAAGTGTACCCGTGACGAGAACGGCTACAAGTGCGAGGCCGAGCTGCTGGATCTGTCCAAGGTGGCCAACTACGAGAAGAAGGTGCCTGTGGAGTGGATCAACCAGCGGGGCAACGACGTGTCCGACGAGTTCATCAAGTACGCTCTGCCTCTGATTCAGGGCGAGATCCAGCTGAAGAAGGAGAACAGCCTGCCTCGCTTCGTCCACCTGAAAAAGGTCGTGGAGAAGTAAGGATGCTTCCCTCTGACCCCATTATTTTGCTGAGTTTTGTCAACACCCGGCTGAGAGACCAATACAGCTCGCTGGACGCTTTGTGTGAGGATTTACAGGCGGACAAGGGGGAGCTGGTGGACAGGCTCTCCTCCGTTGGATTTGACTACGACCCGGCAAGCAACCAATTTAAGTGACAAGAAACCCGCTCCGGATGAATTTCCGGGGCGGGCATTTTATTTGCCAAAGGCAACCACTCAAGCCTTCCCCTCTGGGGAAGGGGGACCGCGAAGCGGTGGATGAGGGGCATTCGGCTGTGGGCGCACATTGCGCGCCCCTGCGGATACGTTCTATGGAAGAAGCGCTTCCAGCTCCGGGAAGCTGTGAATGGTGGGCAGTCCCTCCACCTGACCCAGACCGTAGGCGGCGAAGATCATGGGGATACCTGCCTGCTGGCAGGCGTTCCAGTCCCCCTCGGTGTCTCCCACATAGACGGGGTGGCGCAGACCGTGGCGGGCGATCAACTGCCGCAGGTTGTCCCCCTTGGGGAGATGGGTGTCCTCAAAGCAGAGATGATCCACAATGCAGTCCCGAAAGCCGCCGAAGTCCATGACAGACTCGATATATCCGCTCTGACAGTTGGAGAGGATGTAGAGACGATAGCGGCGGGCAAGGCGGCGGATGGTTTCGGACACGCCGGGGTAGAATGCCCCGCTCTCCCGGGTGAGGAAATCGTCCTCGTAGCGGATCAGATCACGCATCAGGGGCTGGCGCTGGGCTTCCTCCATGTCCGGGAAGAGCATCCGGGCAATTTGATCCATGGTGTTGCCGAAAAGCGGGGTCATGTCGTCGGCGGTATAGCCGGGGTTCTCCCCTTTCAGGTCGATGACCGCCTGATTCCACGCCCGGGCAACCACCGCCCGGGAGTCCCACAGGGTACCGTCTACGTCGAAGATGATTGCGTCAATGTGATCTATCATTTGAAGTACAGCGCCCCGCTCTCAAACAAAGGCATATCCAGATCACCGTAGATGTTCCGGGCCACGCCGGGGTTACGGCGCTCGGAGTGTCCCATTTTGCCGAACACCCGTCCGTCGGGGCTGAAAATACCCTCGATGGCGCAGTTGGAGCCGTTGGGGTTGAAGGCCACATCCATGGTGGGGTTGCCCTCCAGATCCACATACTGGGTGGCGATCTGACCGTTGGCAATCAGGCTGTCCAGCACGCTCTGGGGAGCCACCAGACGACCTTCGCCGTGGGAGATGGGGACGGTATACACCTGCCCCGGCTGGCTGAGCAGCATCCACGGGGACTTCACCGAGGCCACACGGGTCTGAACATAACGGCTCTGATGGCGGCCAATCAGGTTGAAGGTCAGGGTGGGGTCGTTCTCCGTCAGATCACGGATTTCTCCGTAGGGCACCAGACCCAGCTTAATCAGCGCCTGGAAGCCGTTGCAGATGCCCAGCATCAGACCATCCCGGTTGCGAAGCAGGTCGTGGACACTGTCCCGGATGCGGTCATTGCGGAAGAAGGAGGCGATAAACTTGCCGGAGCCCTCCGGCTCGTCGCCGCCGGAGAAGCCGCCGGGGAGAATCACCATCTGCGCTTCCGCTATGGCGGCGGCAACCTCCTGCTCGGATTGCAGCAGCAGATCGGTGGTCAGGTTGCGAATCACCACCACCTTGGGGTCGATTCCCGCCCGGAGACAGGCGTTGGCGGTGTCGTACTCGCAGTTTGTGCCGGGGAAGACGGGAATCACCGCCTTTGGGCGGGCCACCTTCACGGCAGGTGCGTGGGCGGGACGGACATCACAGGTGTAGGCAATGGCAGTCTGCTCCCGCGCGGGGGCTTTGGTGGGATAGACCTGCTCCATGGTGTTCTCCCAAGTCTGGCACAGCTTGTCCAGCTCCATCCGCTCCCCGGCGATGGTGAGGGAGGCATCGTCCGTGGTCACGCCCAGACGGGTGCCGAATGCGGCGTCCTCGGTAAGCTCCGCCACAATGGAGCCGTAGGCGGGGACGAAGAGACTGTCCACGTCAATGCCGTTCTCTGCGGCAAAGCCGATTTTGTTGCCAAAGGACATTTTCATCAGTCCGTCGGCAGCGCCGCCAGCGCTCACCGCCCATGCGGCGCACACCTTGCCGGATTGGGCAAGAGCACGGTAATCCGCCCACATCTTCCGCATAGCGGCGGTATCTCCCTCCGGGGCGGAGAACAGGTAGACCGGGTGTCCCGCCTGCTTGAACTCGGAGGAAATCACCTCGCCCCATTTGGCGGGAGCGATGGCAAAGGAGACCAGCGTGGGAGGCACGTCCAGGTCCATAAAGGAGCCGGACATGGAGTCCTTGCCGCCAATGGCGGCGCAGCCCAAATCAAGCTGTGCCTGATAAGCGCCCAGCAGCGCCGCAAAGGGCTTGCCCCAGCGCTTCGGGTCGGTGCCAAGGCGTTCGAAGTATTCCTGTAAGGTGAGGTAGGCAAGCTCCGGGTCGGCTCCCGCGGCGGTGAGCTTGGCGACGCTCTCGACCACGGCATTGTAAGCGCCGTCGTAGGGGCTGCGCTGGCTCAGCTCCGGGTCAAAGCCCCATGCCATCACCGAGCAGGTATCAGTGGTCTTGCCGGGACCCACAGGGAGCAGTCCTGCCATCACCTGCGCCGGGGTGAGTTGGTACTTGCCGCCGAAGGGGGACAGCACCGAACCGGAGCCGATGGTGGAGTCAAACCGCTCTCCCAGACCACGCTGGGAGGCCAGATTGGGGGTTTTCGCCAACTGCTCCATAGCGGCGGCCACCTGCTGCACATGGTGCTTTGCCTCTTTCTGCTCCGGCCTGGGAACGGAGATGGTGGTGTGCTTGGCAGCGCCGTTGGTGTTCAAAAAGGCACGGGAGAGGTTGGCAATGGTCTGACCGTTCCAGCGCATCACCATGCGGGGGCTTTCAGTGACCACGGCCACGGGATAAGCTTCCAGATTCTCCGCTGTGGCAAAGGCGATGATTTTGTCCACATCCTTTGCCCGGACGCAGATGGCCATACGCTCCTGACTCTCGGAGATGGCCAGCTCAGTGCCGTCCAGACCCTCGTATTTTTTCCGCACGGCGTTCAGGTCGATTTCCAGACCGTCCGCCAGCTCGCCGATGGCTACGGATACGCCGCCTGCGCCAAAGTCGTTACAGCGGCGGATGAGGGCGGTGACCTCCGGGTTGCGGAACAGCCGCTGGAGCTTGCGCTCCTCCGGGGCGTTGCCCTTCTGCACCTCGCTGCCCATGGTTTGCAGGGAGTCCATGGTGTGGCTTTTGGAGGAGCCGGTAGCGCCGCCGATGCCGTCCCGTCCGGTGCGTCCGCCCAGCAGCAGCACCACGTCTCCCGGCTCCGGCACCTCCCGCACCACATGAGCGGCGGGGACAGCGCCTACCACAGCGCCCAGCTCCATATGCTTCGCCACATAGCCGGGGTGGTAGAACTCGCTGACCATGCCGGTGGCAAGACCAATTTGGTTGCCGTAGGAGGAATAGCCTGCCGCAGAGGTCACCGCCAGCTTGCGCTGGGGCAGACGGCCGGGGATGGTCTGTTCGATGGGGGTGCGGGGGTCGCCGCATCCGGTGAGCCGCATGGCCTGATAGACATAGGCACGTCCTGCCAGCGGGTCACGGATGGCGCCGCCGATACAGGTGGCAGCGCCGCCAAAGGGCTCGATCTCGGTGGGGTGGTTGTGGGTCTCGTTTTTAAACTGGAGCAGCCAATCCTCCTCTTTGCCGTCCACGTCCACAGGGATGTGGATGGAGCAGGCGTTGATTTCCTCGCTCTCGTCCAGATTGGGCAGCAGGCCCCGCTTTTTCAGCACCTTGGTGCCTGCGGTGGCAATGTCCATCAGGGTTTGGGGGCGTTTGGCCGCTTTTTCCTCTCCGTAGACCTCTTCCCTGCCTGCCAGATAGGCGGCGTAGGAGGCGGCAACAGCGGGATTCTGGATGTCTGTCTGGTCGATATGGGTGGAGAAGGTGGTGTGACGGCAGTGGTCAGACCAGTAGGTGTCCACCACCCGCAGCTCGGTGAGGGTGGGGTCACGGTGCTCCTCGTCCCGGAAGTAGGCTTGCAGGAACTTCAAATCGTCCAAGTCCATGGCAAGACCGCAGCTTGCCCGAAGGGCGTCAAGTCCGCCCTCGTCCAGTGCGGTAAAGCCCTCCAGCGTGGCAACGGTGGTGGGGACGGTGTACTCCATGGCCAGCGTCTCCGGCTTGTTCTCCCCTGCCCGGCGGGACTCCACCGGGTTAATCAGGTATTTTGCCACACGGTCTACCGTTTCCTCGTCCAACTCACCCAGCAGGACATACACCGTGGCGGAGCGGACGGTGGGACGCTCGCAGCCCGCCAGAAGCTGGATGCACTGGGCGCAGGAGTCAGAGCGCTGGTCGAACTGTCCCGGCAGGGGCTCCACGGCAAGGACGCTGTGGGGGGCGGCAATCTCCGGCATCACGTCGCCGTAGAAATAGTCGCACATGGGCTCAGAGAATACCGTAGAGGCGGCACGCTGGAACACGGAGGGGTCAATGCCCTCCACGTCGTAACGGTGGAGAATGCGAAGTCCCTTTAACTCACTCAGACCCAGCTGCTCTTGCAGCTCTTTACAGGTCTGGACAGCGTGGACATCAAAGCCGGGGCGTTTTTCGGAATAGCAGCGAAAGACAGACATAGACAGGCTCCTCTCTCTGTGTGGGAGATGATGGGTGGATATTGCAGGGGGTACTCCCCCAGTCACTTCGTGACAGCCCCCTCAGGGAGGGGGGCATTGGCAATGATTCGTAGGCAAGAAAATTTCGTCAGTTGCGAGGGAATCCGGGTTCTCCGGCGGATTGATCTAAGGAACCGCTGAACAAATCAGGCTAAGGCGTCTGAGCGGTCTGTTTTCCGCCATCCGGGTCTAAAATCCCTTGAAATACGTCAGTATTCCTTCGGTCTTTTATCCCCGACTGGCAAAAAACATCCTCGCTCATCCATCCGAGAGATTTATTCAGCGCTTCCTAAAACCTTGTTATTCAATGCCCCGGTTGCGTCCGTGGCATTTCTTGTATTTCAGTCCGGAGCCGCAGGGGCAGGGATCGTTGGGACCAACTTTTTTTGCCTTGCGGACGGGGGCACGGCGGGGCTTTTCCTGCCCGTCGCCGGCGCTCTCCCCGGTGACCTTGGCCACCGCCTTGCGCTCCACCTTGTTGGTCTGGACACGGGCGATGTAAATGCGG
>ATWA01000060.1 GCA_000421005.1 Clostridiales bacterium NK3B98 | reverse complement strand
CCGGTTTTGCTATTCCCTGCGTGAGATAAACGATCTGATTCTTGCACAGCATCGGCATGGAGCGATTCTCGCCGCTTATGAGATCATCTTCCGGGATTACGATCTGGAAGAACAGCAGGACACCTTCGCCCGCTCCTACATGGCATACGGGCTGTATGGCGTTTTCCTGAAATGGGCAAAGGAAGGATATGTCCAAACGCCCGCAGAAATGGCGGACATTGTGATCCACCAAATTTTTCGGGATTACAGGGTGGAAGCGGTGGAATCCCAGCCTTTGCCCTGATCTGATATGGGAGTGATTGTTCAGAGGGCGCTCTGACGGATGTCAGATGCAGTTAGAGTGTTTTCGGGCAGTCTGGATAGCGCTAATCGTTCAAAGATTCCCGTGAATCTGAAATACGACACAATTATATCGTTGGTGTGTGAAGATGCTCTGACAGCAAATCTCAATCATAAAAAAGAGCCCAGCCAGCCGCTCTCCTACGGGGAAAGCGACTGGCTGGGTTGTTTTCAAATTGCTATTTGATTTACTCCATGACGGCATCAGCGCCGGTATATTCTTCCAGAGAATGCTCCCGAACCTGAATGCACGCATAGCTCACCGGGGAATCGGATGCGGCGCTGAACTGACGCTTTGCCTTCGGTGCCACCTTGATCACGTCGCCAGCCGAAAACTCCACCGTCTCACCATCCAGCACGGCGGTTCCTTTCCCGGAAAGGATGATATAGATTTCCTCATTCTTCTTGTGGGAGTGGACGAAGGGAACCCCCACGCCGGCGGGCAGATGATTGATGCTGATTTCAGCGCCGGTCAGTCCCAGCACATCGTGCAGCTCCGTCCTCGGGTCCTGCTTTGCGTTCCATTTGCTGTAGTTGCTCATTTTGTTGTTCCTCCTTTTTTATTCCGAGCCCCTGTGTTATCAGAGCCTCTGATTTCCTCATGGTAGAAATAATCCACGATCACCGGATGCCCCTGAGGCACCCTGCCGTAGGGCAACTCGTTGTCCACGAAGGGACAATCGTATCTTCTTGCCATGGCTTCCGCTTTCTCTTCCAGAGCCTCAAAATAGCTGCGATTGTGCCGATTGTAAATCTCATCGTAGAGCGGCGACAGCTCCGGGTACTTATCGGCAATGTAGTCCAGAATGGTCTTTTTGAATCCGCCTCGCAAATTCAGATTTTCCAGCCAGAACAGATCGCATTGGTCTTTGACACGCTCAAAGATCGCCTCGAAATCAGTAATGCCGGGGAAAACAGGCGACACAAAGCATACCGTTCTGATGCCCGCATGGTAAACCTGTTTCATTGCAGCGATTCTGCGTTCAATGCTGACGGCTGAGTCCATGTCGTTTTTGAAGTCTTCGTCCAGCGTGTTGATCGACCAGGATACTGTCACCTTGCCCAGCTTTTTCAGAAGGTCAAGGTCCCGCAGCACCAGGTCGGACTTGGTGCAGATCAGTATCTCCGCATTACTTCCCATGAGCTGCTCCAGCAGCTTTCTGGTGTTGCGAAACCGTTCCTCCTGTGGGTTGTAGCCGTCGGTCACCGAGCCGATCACCACCCGCTGCCCGGCATATTTCTTTGGATTTTTGATATCCGGCCAGTGTTTCACATCCAGGAACGTCCCCCATTCCTCTGTGTGACCGGTGAATCGCTTCATAAAGGAAGCATAGCAATACTTGCAGGCGTGGGTGCATCCCACATAGGGATTGACCGAATACCCACCCACCGGCAGGCTGGACTTGGTCATGATGTTTTTCGTCTCTACCTCGCCGATGAGGATACCATCCATTGTTACTTCCGCCATGCTTTCTGTGCCTCCAATACGCTGTTAATTGCCTTCGGCATTTCCTGAATCATGTTTTCATCACCGATAATAGGTGCAAGATCTTCCTTCATAAAAATCGGAATACGACCTGCGTGAGCCTGATTCGTCAGAGACCACGCCCATTCCGGCTCTGTTCGCACCTTCCTGCTCTGAGCACCGGTCATGGTACCCACAACGACCCAATCAATGCCCAATAAATCCACAAGACCGGGGTCGTCGAACAGCGGCTCAAAGGTGACATGATAGTGCCGTGCCCTGACATTCGCCCGCAACGCATCAATTCTCCACAATTCCGATTTTCTTGTCACCGTCACACCAAACCAGGCGTTTTCTAAATCAGTATTGATACGCAGCAAATCAGGCCGTTTGGAGAGAAAGAGAAACTGATGCTGTGGATTCTCCTGAATCTTTGCGAGCACAGCTTCCAGCCATTCCGGCTTCCATACAGCAAGGTCACTCATGCCTGTCAGCAGAAAGTTCTGTGGACGCTGCTTTTCCATCAAGCGCAGCTTATTCGGGAAAAATTCCGGCTTTGCAAAATCGTTAATCATATGCCAGCGCTTAACGTTATTGCGAGCGTAGCAATAATCACACCCAACGGTGCATCCGATGACCAGATTCATGTTCTGAATCTGATCCTTAATGCAAATACTCATGATTCCTGCCAGTCCTCCAAATTCAGCAGAACACGCTCAAGATCGTGTTCAAACCGGGAGATTTCTTCCTGAGAAAACCCCCTATAAAAGATACCGTTCATTTGAGAAGAGACATCGTCATAGTCCGTTTTCAAGGCCCGTGCCCGGTCTGTGAGCAGCAGGAGGGTCTTCCGCTTATCCTGTTCAGACGGAATCCGGCGAATCAGCTCCTGACGCTCCATCCGCTCCAGCATGGTGGTCAGTGATGTGACCGCCAGTCCGCACTTCTCCGAAAGCGCCTTAATGGGTATTCCGTCCTCCTGCCACAGCACATAGAGGATTCGACCCTGTGCCCCGTTGAATGCGTCTATATTCTTTGCGCTGAGGATTCTTTCAAAGATCCGATCACTCAGCTGCTTTACTTTGGTCACCAGAAATCCACCGTTCATCTATACAAACAGCTCCTATATAGTAGTTTATCAGATTCTACTATATAGGAGCTGTTCTGTCAAGGAGCATTTTGCGATTTCTGTTTTCCACCGTAGAGCGGAAACATCAGGGGAAGAAGTCAAAATCTCCGGGGGCGGTCATCCATTGCGAAGGGCATCAAATCCCCCGAACATAAAACGGTTTACGGTCATCTGCATCTCGTACCAGCTGTCGTCCTTCATCCACTTCATGGAGCGGTTCACATAGAACAGTCCATACACAATCATCATAAACAGCTTGTCCGCCTCGCTGTGGCTCAGATGACAATTTTTCACCAAGTATGGCACCATGCTGTCCCGCTCCACCATGTAGATTCTGCGAATTACATAATGAGAGAGGGTGGGGTCCTGAAAAATGGCACGGTACTTGGGATCATCCGCCACTCTCTGACAGGGCCCCAGCAGTCTTTCGTTGCGGCGCAGGTCTTCTGCGCTGCCAGAACGGACGAGTTCCATGATCGCAGACATTCTGGCTTCCACCTTCATGTCTGCTGCTGCGGCTTCCGCCACCATCAGCGCCTCGTCTAATAGTTCGTCCAGTACGGCGTTAATGTCTGAAAAGTGGAGATAGAAGGTGGCGCGGGTAATCTCCGCCTGACGGCAGAGCGCAGCAACCGTGATTTTCTCAAAGGGTTGCTCCTCCAGCAGCTCTAAAAGGGCGTCCTTTACGGTCATGCGGGTGTAGGCGGTGCGGCGGTCTACTTTCTTGCCGGTGGATGAGGCTGAGTTCATGTTCCTGCTTCCTTTCATCTGTGCGTTTCTTTACACATTTTGGAAAAGTGTAAAGAAACGATTTTGTTCTGGAATTGTGTCATTGCGTTTTATATCTGTGCTTAGTATATTTAATTCAAGACAGGTTGTCAAGAAAAATACAGACTGAACCTAAATCGATCAACCTGTAAACGGAACACAAAAAGAAGGAGGAACATACATGATTTCGTTCGAGATGGAAGACCTGATTGGCGTACTGCAAGGACTGACCCCCTATTTCATTGGAATGGGCATTGCTCTGCTGGCTGCCATCCTCATCACCGTTCTGGTGGGCAGGCAGACCAAGGCAAAGCGGGCATTCATCCGCAAGGAGGCATGGTTGGCGGCACTGCTGGCAATCTGCGTCATTGTGAATCTGATCTGCTTTGGCCCCATGAACGCTTTGATCTCCCTTGCCACCGGCAGCGGTCAGGTCACGCAGGAGACCACCGATGAGGCCACCGCAGTGGCGCAGCAGATTGCTGAGGAGGGCTTTGTGCTGCTGGAAAATGAGAACAATCTCCTGCCCCTGAAGGATACCAAAAAGCTGAACCTGTTCGGCTGGGCCTCCACCAATCCCATCTACGGCGGCGCAGGCTCTGGCGGTATCAATGATCTGTTCCCCATTGTCTCGCTGGAAGAGGGATTGCGCAACGCAGGCTTTGAGCTGAACACGGAGCTGCATGACTTCTACATCGGCTATGCAGAAAACCGGGCGGCAGTTTCCATCACTGCGCAGAACTGGAATCTGCCCGAGCCTCCCGCAGCCAATTACACCGATGAGCTGATGAACAACGCCAAGGCGTTCTCTGACACGGCGGTCATCGTCATCTCCCGTCTGGCAGGCGAGGGACACAGCGACATTCCCCAGGATATGTCCGCCGCCACCTATGACAACAACTCCGATGTCTACAACGACTTTGAGGCGGGGGAGCATTACCTCCAGCTTTCCCAGACAGAGGAGGATATGGTCAATCTGGTCTGCCAGAACTTTGACAAGGTGATTCTGGTCTATAACGGCGCCTATGCCTTTGAATTGGGTTTTGTGGAGGAACTGCCCTCCATTCAGGGCGTGATCTGGGCACCCGGTGCAGGTAATGTGGGCTTCAACGCTTTGGGTGAGATCCTCAGCGGAGCAGTCAACCCTTCCGGCAAAACCAACGATACCTTTGTTTATGACATTGACTCCGCTCCCTATTACAACAACGCAGAAAAGCGGGATTACGCCAATATGCTGGACATGACCGTGGAGGGTATGAATGCCGGCGTTCCCACCAACTATGCTCCCGCTTTCATCAACTATGTGGAGAACATCTATGTGGGCTATAAGTTCTACGAGACTGCCGCCGCTGAGGGTATCATTGACTTCGACACCGTGGTGCAGTATCCCTTCGGTTACGGTCTGTCCTACACCAGCTTTGAGCAGAAGATGGGCGAGCTGAGTGTATCCGGCACCACCATCAGCTTTGATGTCACCGTCACCAATACCGGAAGCGTGGCAGGTAAGGATGTGGTAGAGGTCTACTTCGATCCACCCTATACCAACGGCGGCGTTGAGAAAGCCAGTGCCAACTTAATCCGTTACGAAAAGACCGATCTGCTGGAGCCCGGCTCTTCCCAGACCATCACAATCCGCTTTGACGCTGAGGATATGGCCTCCTACGATGAAAAGGGCGCAGGCTGCTATGTGCTGGAAGCTGGCGACTATGTGATCTCCATCAAGAGCGACTCCCACAACGTGCTGGACAGCAAGAGCTTCACTCAGGATGCCACCCTCACCTACAACGAGAGCAATCCCCGTTCCAGCGACGATGTGGCGGCTGTCAACCAGCTTCAGGACGCTCAGGGCAACGCCATTTACCTGTCCCGTAAGGACAAGTTCGCCAACTACGCCGAAGCGACCGCCGCTCCCGCTGACCTGAATATGCCCGAGGAGTATATCCCCGGCTATCATCTGAACGCCAACTATGACCCCAACGCCTACATCAACTCCGAGGACGAGATGCCTGTCACCGGAGCCTCCGGAAATCTGAAGCTGGTAGACCTGCGGGGTAAGGAATATGACGATCCCATGTGGGATCAGCTGCTGGATCAGCTCACGGTGGACGAGATGTCCAACATGATTGCCCTGTCCGGCTACCAGACCCCCGCCATTGAGTCCATCGGCAAGGTACAGAATGTGGACTGCGACGGCCCTGCCGCCATCAATAACAACTTTACCGGCGCAGGTTCCATCGGTTACCCCATTGAGGTGGTCATCGCCTGCACCTGGAGCCATGACCTTGCCACTCAGTGGGGTGTGATGATGGGCAAGATGAGCAAGGAGATGGGCTCCACCGGATGGTATGCCCCCGGCATGAACACCCATCGCTCTGCCTTTACTGCCCGTAACTATGAATACTTCTCTGAGGACGGCGTTCTCGCAGGCTATATGGCTGCTGACGCAGTGGCGGGCGCTCTGACTCAGGGTGTGTACTCCACCATCAAGCACTATGTGATGTACGACTGCAACGGCAAGATGGTCTGCGCATGGGCCACCGAGCAGAGTATGCGGGAAATCTACTTCAAGCCCTTTGAGATTGCCATCAAGGAGGGCGGTGCCAACGCTGCCATGGCATCCTGGGCATTCATCGGCAATAAGTGGGTAGGCGAAATGAGCAGCGTCATGAAGACCATCCTCCGGGATGAGTGGGGCTTCCGGGGCTTTGTGGTGTCCGACTTCTTCCGCAACAACGGTCACGGCTTCATGAACGCCGACACCGCCCTTGCCAACGGCGTGGACGCTATGCTATCCACCTTCGAGGGCGGACCCAATCAGGTCACCGACAAGTCCGCTGCCTCCAACGTGAAGTACATGAGAGAGGCTACCCACAACATTCTCTTCACCACCGCCAACAGCTGGACCTATGACGAGGAGCATCAGCAGAGCAGCGTACAGGGCTGGCAGATGACCGCCTATGTGATTGATGCAGTGGTTGTGATCGCAGTGGCTGCGCTGAGCGTGCTGGCGTGGCGGAAATACAAGAAGGCGGAAGATCGTTCCTAAAAGGCTTATATGGGAATGGGAGCTTCTCGCTACCCGTGAGGGTTTCACCGCCTTTACCGTAATATCCTGCGCTGGATACGAGACGAGTGAAACCAGCTTTTGTATGGGAGAAGGCCCATATCATCCAAAGAACCGCACATTGCGACTAATACCAAAACAATTATCCACTTGACCTTCATAGTAATCTCTGCTAAACTGCTCTTAGTTAGCAAATGCGCAACCTGAATGAACGGATGTAACGTGATTTCAGGTTGTGCGTTTTGCATTTTTAAGTCCCGGCGAGAGCCGGAAATAAAAAATCGGTAGCTGGGAAGGGCAAGGTTCGTATCGTGTCACACTTTCCCGCTTTGCGTGAAAGGTTCGTCGGTACACTTGTTGGGTGAGCTTCAAAAAAATATGCCAGTGGCATATTTTTTGAAACGAGACAGATTCACGCCGAAGGCGCTCATCTATCTCGTTCCGCTGCCCCAAACCCACGGACTAATTTTCTTTCAGAAAATGCGGCAAAGCCGCTACAAAAATCAAAAACCGCCAGAAAACGAAAAAAGGCTCGTGAGACTTCCTTTCGGAAATCCCACGAGCCTTGGTGCTGCTCTTATCCGCTGAACGCTGCTGACGATTCCTGCATGGTCTGATCTTCCATGCCGCCAACAGGATAATCAGGTTTGTCCATCTTTTTCACCGAACTACTTGCCGATTTTGCAGCCCTCCGGCAAGCATCGCAGCAATATTTCACATTATTTCTCGTTGTGCTGAAAACCTTGCCGCAGTTGGCACAGACGCATTCACGTCGGCGTTCCTCCGCCGCTTGCTGACGATAATACTTTGCCCGGCAGTTGACACCGCAAAACAGGCTGTTGGAGCGTTTGGACTCGAAGGGGTGACCGCAGCATTGACAGGTGAGGGTAAACGGCTGACCCACAGCGTGTTTGCCTGCCTTGATCTGCTGATAGCGTTCCCGGCTCTTGATGCGATGGTGTTTGAGCTGTGCCTGACGTTTGAGTTCCTCCGGTGTCGGTTCCGGGGTCGGGAACGTAAAGTTTCCGATAAAGCTCAGGTAGATGTCTACCTCCTGCACCCGATCACCATCCACCTTCTCCGGTGCGTGAATCACGATTTTCTCTATAAACTCGTTGATCATCGGCGTGGTCAATTCAGAGAAATCCGTGTACTTCTTTGCCAGCTCCAGAAACTGCTCTGCACGGGCAGAGTCCTCCTCAAAAGAGTCAAGCTGCGTTTCCCCTTCTGCGATAGAGGCAGACAGCGCTTTTTGCTCTGCTTCATAATCTGCAAGCAGACTGTCAAACCGTTCTGCGCTGATTCTGCCAATGGCAAAGGATTCATAGATCTTCTTGATGATACCGTCCAGTTCACTCCTGCGTTTCCGCTCTCTGTTCAGCTTGCGCTTTGCCTCCTTCGCAGCGTCCTTTTGACGGATCTGCGAGGCGGCTCGAACCTTTTCCAGAAATTCGTCCTTATTGCCAATGGCATAGGCGCTGGCAGTACGGATGGTTTCCAAAACCAGTTCCCGGAGTGCTTTGGTGGTGATGTAGTGCGCCTTACAGGCGGTGAAATGCTTTTAATGTCCCAGAGTATAAGTGGAGCAGTCAAAGAAATCTGAAGGATATTTGCCTGTCTCCGGATTTCCTCTGGTGCGGTGGTTGTACATCTTTTCTCCGCAGTCGGCACAGAAAACCAGTCCGGTCAGGGGATTTGCCACCCCGAAGGTGTCAATACGCTTTGGCGTCTTTCGCAGCTTCTGCGCCAGCTCCCACGTTTCCCGATCTACGATGGGCTCATGGGTATCCTGAAAAATCAGCCACTCCTCTTTCGGGTTGGGAATGCTGGTCTTATCCTTGTAGGATGCTTTATGCGACCGGAAATTGACTGTATCACCCATATATTCCGGCTTGGAAAGGATGCTTGCCACGACAGTGCCGCTCCAGTTGCAGGGAGTGGGAAATGCTTCCTTTGACTTCCATATGCCTATTCCACGCCTTGCAAAATACACAGCAGGTGTCTCCACCTTATCATCAAAAAGCATTCGGGCAATTTCATACGGCCCATGGCCTTCGATTGTGAGCTGGAAGATTCGACGGACAACTGCCGCTGCTTCCTCGTCTATGATCCACTTGTGCTTGTCGTTTGGGTCTTTCTGATAGCCATAAACTGCGCTGTTGCTGGTGGGCTTTCCGGACTCCCCCTTGACACGAATGGCGGCCTTCTGCTTGCGGCTCAAGTCCCGAAGATACCATTCGTTCATGGCATTTAAAAAAGACACAAACTCATTGCTGGTCTGGTCATTGCTGTCCACGTTATTGGCAACAGCAATGAAGTGTACCCCGTGCTGCCGGAACATGACCTCGGTGTAGAAGCCTGTTTGCAAATAATCTCTGCCAATTCGTGACATATCCTTGGTGATCACTCTGGCTACCCGGTTCGCTTCTATATCTGCGATGAGCTGTTTCCACGCAGGACGGTCAAAGTTGCCGCCGCTCCAGCCATCGTCCGTATAATGGACGATATGTTCATATCCCTGCTGTGCAGCGTAGGTTTCCAGATACTTTTTCTGATTGATGATGGAGTTGCTATCCCCACCCAGATCATCGTCACGGGATAATCTCTCATATAGCGCTGTGATTTTGCTTTCCGTCTGTCCGCTTGCCATTTCAGGCGCTCCTTTCAGACTGACGGCTCATTTGTGGCGAACTTATTATACCACATCCCCCGCTGAAATTCAGCACCTCTTGCCGGATCAGGCGCAGGATTATATCCTCAAAGGTTTCAGTAGCGGTATCGCTCGTATATGCGGTCATGATATAGCTGGTCGAACCGATTCTTCGATTCAACTGAGTGTTGTTTGACATTTTTCCTCGCTTTCTGCACTCGCTGTGCAAACATTTCAACTGTAGTGTTCATCGAAATATCTCCATTCATTCGTTATGATTACTTCGGCAATTAAACAATTCCCGAAGTAATCATAAATCATTTAATGCCGTTTTGCTCGCCCCTGCGGGGCAACCGCAAAACATGGCACTTATTACTCCGGCAACACATAGGGAGGAAATCAATTTGCGATTATTCAGTTGCCGGGGTAATAATTGTTGGGTAGGAACATGCCGCTTTCCGAGTAACGCTTCCTGCCTCAGCATTATTTGTGGTTTCACCACATTTACACGCTCTGCCGTGGCGTCGATTCGTACTTCTCTGAGAGAAGGGAATTCGTTACCCTGCGGTCATTCAGTTGTGTCACCTCTGTGGAGGAGGAATGTGATCTTAGCGTAGCACTATAAATCCAATCAGAATGGCGAATCCTGTCGGTTGCACGCAGTTTTACAATATATTCATACTTCTGAGCAAGAAACAGAGGGCATGTTTAGAACAAAGCCCTCTGTTTTTATAAACTATAGTTCAGATAATGCGGTGACAGAATCACTGACGGATTCCATCACCATCATGGCTCCATAAGGTGTATCATTGCGAAACCGCCTGTCGCAGGGACGCAGGTTGCCCCGGTACAGTTCGGAAATGATGTCATAGCCTCTCATCCGTATACAGCTTCCTTTCCGTATTTGTGGTGGTGCTTGCAATTATGGAGAAGTACCTCCCTTCCGATCACTGCTTTTCACTCTCCACAAATGAGCCGCAGTCATATGTATTAGGTGGCAGAAACCACCCTTTACATAGTAGCTTTTGATTGGTAATGGAGCCGCTCTCGCCCGCGGCATCGTCCTCACGGGAGAGGCGTTCGTAAAGTGCGGTTACTTTCGGTGTATCGTCAATCTTTTTTCGTTTCATAATCCGTCCTTTCGCTTTTTAATGTGCTGTCGTGCCTGACCAGCCACAGCAGCTTATCCTGAAAAGTCTCGGTGGCGTTCTCGCTGAGGTACACCTTCACATGGTAGGTGGTATTTCCAATGCGGCAGGTCATGCGGTTGTTCTGATCGGTTTCGATGAGAAACTCCCTTCTGTTCTGTCGTTCAGACAGAACGTATTTTTTCTGCATCCATTCGTTCGTTTTCAACAGATTTCGGGGGGTATTCATCGCTATAATCTCATTGGACGTTCCTCCTTTTTCGCAGTTTCGGGACGGTTGAAAATGTCCCTTCACTGATAGGAGAAAAGTGAGGGTGTCTGAGGAACTGTTTTGAGGGGAAGATGAAAAAAATTGAGGGATGCCGCTTGACTGACAATCAGCACAAACTGAATCCAGAGCCGGAGACTTGGGAAGGTGATGGTTCTTCCCATGCTCTGCTCATGCGTGACCTGCGCCGCATTGCCCAGCAGCGCATGGAAGAAGCCGCCCGAACCACAGCGGACTTTATGGAAGTGGTTGCGCTCTGGGACAGGCTGGACGCCAACCGGGAACGCCGGGAACGCTATCACGAGGTCAGCCGAGGGGATGTCCCACTGGAATATGAGGCTACACAAGACGGGCTGATTTTCCCGGCACCCCACGACCCCATGCAGTTTCGGGCAATTCGCAGCGGCAATCTGGAAGATGTGGTTTTTGACTGTCCCTTTGAGATGCACCAGTTGATCTCCAATCCTGATGTATCTCAGGCAATCGCAGGGTTAAAGGTAGAACACAAGGAAATCCTGTTCTACTCCGGTCTGCACTTGCTCAGCACCGCCGCCATAGGTCAGATTCGAGGGCAGACACAGCGGAACATTCGGAAGGTGCGGGCAACCATGATAAAAAAGCTGCAATCCCGTCTACTCCCAGTGCTGAAAAGGAGAGCGGACTTGGGTCTGCCCCTGACCACCACAGAGCGGACGTTTTTGGAGGAACACACATGAAGAATCTCTTTGAACACACCAGCTCCGCTTGGGTGCGGTACAGTTGTTACGAGTATCGGAAGTCTGGAAACATCCTGTATATCACGCCCACTGAGGACAGTTCGCCCATTCTGTATGACCCGCTGAATGATTATGAGTCGTTGGTGCTGGATGCCCTGAACTTGGGCAGGCTTGCTGCAAGGGCAGATAGGGCAGATCAGCTTCAGTCAGAAGTTTTAGAGTTCGTTCAGAAATACGGGCTTCTGGGCTTTATGCCTGCCCTTCCTACCACCCCAGACTTTATGGAGTATGAGCAGGTGTATCTCCCAAAAAATCACTTTATCCGGGAAGAAGTGATGCAGACGGAGGACTATCTGCGCCTGTTCTTTCCCTTTGATTCCCCGGATGTAGTCAAACGTGGGGTACAGTCCCGGTGGAACATTTCGGATGACAAATCCATGATGGCCCTTGCCATGGCACTGGCAGACCGTCCCATGTCGGTCAATCTGTGCTGTCAGCGTCAGTATTCTGAACGCTATGACTGGATACTTCAGGTATTGCAAGACTGGGCGTTCACTTTCTTGACCAGCTTTCTCTACTATCTGGACGAGAAGCGTATGGACGACCTCAGCAGGGAGCTATTCCAAAAGGGTATGTCCGCCTTTGGCGGGAGCGCTCCCACATATCACATAGAGCTGCGGGAGCGCCCCACCATGGTCTGGGACTTTCATTCGTTGCTGCTGCAGGTTCAGATGCTGTTCAGCATTATGCTGACAGACCAAGCCAGCCCCATGAGGTGCTGCCCCAGCTGCGGAAAGGTGTTTGTGGCAGAAAACCGCAATGATGAATTATGTCCTGAGTGCCGATTACGCTGAATCCAGCACACTTTGGATATGCTGGCACAGTCTTTAACCGTCCAGCAGACCGTTCCGGTAGAAGAACACCTCTTTCTCTGCGTCCTGCTGGAAAAGGTACTCGATGTACTGACGGACACTTTTCACCTGCTCTTCCGGCAGAAGGGTGAGGGCGTGGTTCAACTTCTCTTCCAGTGCGGTGAACCTCTGAATGTCGTTTTTGCGCTTGCTGTGGTCAACGGCATAGATTCGGGTCATGCGCTCCTGCATCATCTCTTCCAGAAATTCTCGATCATGCTGATTCATGCTGCACCTCTCATTCGTAGATCAGCTCATGGCAGACGGCTTCTTCCGCACGGCTGCGGATGCTTTCCAGCCGCCGTACCCATTCCAGTTGGTCGGACGCTTTCAGGGCTTCTGTGATGCCCTCTACCTCAGCCATGGCATTGGCAACCTGTTCAATACGCTCATTGCAGGTATCATCTACCTCATTGAGATGTGCCACCAGCTTTCCTTCCAGAACAAGCTGGGCGTAGAGCGCAGGTCCGTGCTGCTGCAAGTACCGCTTTCTCATGCTGCCGTACTTGCCGTAGTGGGGAGCATCCTCACCTAAGACAAGGTCTGGATAATATATCCCATCATCGCCCAGCGTGTAGGTGCCGCCCATGCGTTCAAAGATTGTCTGTTTCGTTTCCATCATGTTGACCTCCTTCTGCGGCGCTCCGAAAACAAAAAGCCATTTGTATGGGATTTCTCAGCATAGAGAAAAACCAGATACAAATGGCTTTCGGGTATTCAGTTTTCGGGGTGCGCCAGCCATTTTGTATCGGGTGGTGTCAAAACCGCCCTTTACAAAATAACACTGGGCATTTTTCCTCGGCCTTCACCATGGATGTCTACACCTCAACCAGCGAAACGATGAAGAAAGAATCCCAGACAAAAATGGAACAGGTATTTCAGCGTGTTTCAACCCTGTAAGGGGTGGAATAAGGGGTGGTAAAAAATCCACATCTCGTATTGATAACTTTTTCAAGCCAAAATCGCCCGCAACCGCAGAGAAATCCCTCTAAACCAAACGGTTTAGAGGGATTTCTTCTACGCGGAAGGAGGGATTTGAATTGGAGCCCGTCTTACAATGATGTAGCAAAAAGTTTTAATAGTTCCTTGATTTCTGTACATACAGTGATTATTTCACGCTATATATCGGGCTGTGATATTGGCTGATAATCGCTTAAGGGAAAACGTAAGGGAAAACTTTTTGACTTGCACTGGGACTAAATTCCATTTGCGCTAACAGTAGATCGCTTTTTGAGCAATTTTACATCTCAGCCTGCGCCGTAATCGCCTCCATATTGTCGATGATAAACTGCTGCGCTTGACGGTTATAGGTGACAGCCTGATAAGGACCATTGTAGCCATCCCTCATCTGCACAGTAATCCCAATGGTATTTCCCTGTGAAGTTGGACGTCTGCTCTTTCTTCCTGCTTCCGTCAAAACCACTTCTACCATCCCGATGCTGTCCAGCCATTTCAGAATCAAAGAGCCGGACAGCTTCTTCATGGATGACGTATCTACTAACGCATTGACTCGGTTTGCGATATGTGTGACCAAAAGCGGCTCGTCAGAGTAATTGAAAGCC
>ATWA01000059.1 GCA_000421005.1 Clostridiales bacterium NK3B98 | reverse complement strand
CGGGGAATGGGGCTTGGCATGGCGCTCGGTGCCGCAATCGGTATGTCCTGTGCCTCCAAACCCATGGTCACCCATCGCTCTCCGGTGGGCAAGGCGGTGAAAGCCATGTCCGACCTGATGAGTGATCTGTCCGACTCCATCGGGCTGTAAACGCAAAGGAGCCGTCCGAATGGGCGGCTCCTTCTTTCGTTCTAGGGAAGCGCTGAATAAATCTCTCGGATGGATGAGCGAGGATGTTTTTTGTCAGCTGGGGATAAAAGACCGCAGGAATACCGGCGTATTTCAAGGGATTTTAGACCCGGATGGCGGAAAACAGACCGCTCAGACGCCGTAGCCTGATTTGTTCAGCGCTTCCCTATTTTTCCTGTGTCTGTCTTTGGGCGAGATAGCGGTGAAAGTCAGGGATATAGCTGAGGGCGGCCATGAGCGCAAAGATTGCGTCAATGGCGACCATGCTGCACACCACCCAGTCCGGGATGTCCGGGATAATCAAAATCAGGATCATCACCACATAAAAGACCACCGTGGCAACCTTACCGAAGATACCTGCCCCCTCAATCTTCACACCGCTGCGGGTGAGGTATCCCCCCAGCGTAAGCATTACGCTGTCCTTAAAGATCAAAAAAGCAAAGAAATACCAGAGGTTGGGAATGCGCACCAGCAGGCAGATGGAAACCGCCGTCTGGGTAAATTTATCTGCAATGGGGTCCAGAATCTTGCCCAGATCAGAGACCCAGTTGAAGCGTCTGGCCAAATAACCATCCAGCGTGTCTGTGACGCCGGAGGCAATGAGAATCAGACCGGCGTTCAGTGCGTTGCCTGCAAGCATCTGCCAGACCAGAAAGGGGATCATGGCAATGCGAAGGCCGGTCAGAATGTTGGGCAGGTTCTTCATGGAAATGCGTCCTTTCGGAAATGTCACTCAGATATGGGGTATATTAGCATATTTCCCCGGATTCGTCCAGTCCCTTCTACAGTGACGCAAATACTTCCCCTCCGGTCGGTACGCCAAACGGAGGTGCCGAATGAGGTAAACCGCTCCAGCATCTCCTCTGTAGGGTGTCCGTAGCTGTTTTCTCCCACTGAAATCAACACTGCTGACGGTCTTGTGCGCTCCAGCAGCTCATTCCCGGTGGAGGATGCCGAGCCGTGGTGTCCTGCCACCAGAATATCCACCTGTTCCAACGGCCAGCGTTGCAGCAGCTCCTCCTCGCCTTGAAAATCAGCGTCGCCTGTGACCAGAATCTGCACCTGCCCCAGATGCACCAGCGCGGCAAGGCCACCGTTGCTCTCCTTACCCACCCGGGTCATGGTCAGGCGCAGGTCATCTCCGCATCGGGTTTCCGTTTCCGTACAAAGAAAGGTGACGGTTGCTCCGTTTGCTTTGCCCGCTGTTGCTATCGTCCGGGCGGTTTCGGTATCCTCCATCTCCGGGAAAGGCAGCAGCAACTCGCCCACCCGCACCGCAGAGAGAAGGGGAAGAACGCCGTTGATATGGTCGCCGTCATAGTGGGTGAGCATGAGATAGTCAATCTCCCCGCAGCCCTGACGGATGAGTGCATCCGTCAGGACACCTGCTCCCCGGTTTTCTGCGCTGCCGCAGTCGATGACAGCGGTAGTGTCCCCGGAAACAGCGAGAATACACTGTCCCTGTCCCACGTCCAGCAGATACAGGCTGCTGCCTTTCTCCGGAAGACAGCACAGCAGCAATCCCAGCGCAAGGGCGGCGGCGCTCACCGATCTTCCCCGCCCTCTCAGCAGTCCCCGCCAAATCAGCCAGACCACTGTAAACACCAGCAGCGCCCACAGTTCCATCAGTGTATTGTCCCGGAGGGTCAGATGGGGCAGGTTGGAGATGCCCCGAATCAATGCAATGACCATCCGGGTCAGGTACAGCGTGGGAACACTGAGGGCAGCTGCCAAAGGGGGAAGGAAAATCCCGGAAACCGCAGTCAGCATAGCCAACGGGAGCAGCAGTGGAATCAGCCAGAGGACGACAAGATTCGACAACGGGGATAAGGTGGTTGCGCTGCCGAAGGCGTGGAGAGAGATGGGAAGGGTGAGGAAATTGGCGCCGAAGGTAATGGCCAGCACATTGCGGCCGAGGCGCAGCAGCATCTCTCCCGGTTTTTCCCATTTTGTCTGCCCTTCCAGCAGCGGCGGGGTAAACAGCAGAATGCCCAGCATGGCGGAAAAGGACAGCTGCAAGCTCAGACTGGCTGCGGCGAAGGGGTTGTGTATCAGAATCAGCGCCAACGCCAGCGAGAGGGAGGTGGGACCGTCCGCCTCCCGTCCCAGCAATGGTGCCAGCAGAAGCAAGGACTGCATCGCCACCGCCCGGGTGATGGACGGGGTAAAGCCAACTACTGCGGCATAAAACAGCAGCAGCGGAAGCAGCAGCAGGCTTTTTCGCTTTCGGCTGCCGGGGAGCATGAGCACCGCCGCTGTCAATACGGTGACATGAAGTCCGGAAGCCGCAGCGATATGCCTGAGCCCTGTGACATGCAGGGCATTTTCCAGCTCTCCCGTCAGCCGGGCGGTATTGCCGATGCACAGCGCAAGAAGAAAGCCTGCCTTCTCTGAGGGAAAATGGGCCTCCAGCGATCCGGCGATCCGGTGTGCCGTCACACGGGGCAGGAGGTGGAAAGGTGTCGTCTGAGGCGTAACCGTGGCGGATTGGGCAGCTGCGGTGAGAAAGAAGCCGTTGGAGTAGTTCCAATAGCGCCACTCCGGTCTGGTTTCCCGGGCGGAGTGGAGGGTGACTACCGCCTCCAGCCGGTCACCTGGAGTGACGGTCAGCTCCGGCTGAGCCGTCCACAGCAGCAGGCGCTCCCCTTGCAGCGCTTCCGGGGCTTCCACCTTTGTTTCCACCCACACGCCCCGCTGGGTTGGGGCGGAATAGTCCAGTGCTGTGACGATGACCGGCTCTACCCTTCCCGGCCAGCGGGTGACCAGTGAGGTGACACGGTAGTGCCACATCCAGACCATCCAGAATCCCAGCGCTGCGGCCACGATGATTTTGCCTGTGATTTTGTGCGCCCTCAGGCAGAGCACCAGCCCCATAAAGAGCAAAAGCCCTCCCAACAGCAGCATGGACACACCGTTGAGCAGGTAAATTGCCGCAAAGACTGCCGCTGAGAAGGCGATACACCAGCAGCAAAGGGGCCGAAGCCCCAAATACTGATACAGATATTCCGTGATCTTACCCACGGTCAATCCTTTCCGGTAAGCTTTCCCATGGTTTTCACAAGGGTACGCATGTCCTCATCTGTACCGATGGAGATGCGAAGGAAGTTATCAATCCGGGGCTGGGCGAAGTAGCGCACCAGAATGCCGTTTTCCCGTAGGGCAGAAAACAGCTCAGAGGCGGGATGCTCGTCATGGCTGACGAAGAGGAAATTGCTCTTGGAGGGCAGAACGTGAAAGCCCAGCTGAGAGAGCCGGCGGGCAGTTTCCTCCCGGGTATGGATGACCTTGGCGCACTGGGTGCGGAAGTATTCCTCATCCTCCACAGCGGCGGCGGCACCTGCGATGGCAAGGCGGTCCAGCGTGTAGGAGTTGATGGAGTTTTTCACGCAGTTCAGGGCGGAAATCAGATTGGCATTGCCAAAGGCGAAGCCCACCCGCAGCCCTGCCAGCGCCCGGGACTTGGAGGTGGTCTGTACCACCAGCAGGTTGGGGTATTCCCGGATGAGAGGGAGGGCGGAGGTGCCGCCGAAGTCCACATACGCCTCGTCCACGATGACCGTCACATCCGGGTTGTGTTCCAGAACACCCCTCAGGGCGTTCCAGTCCAGCTCCATGCCTGTGGGGGCGTTGGGGTTTGCCAGCACCACGCCGTCGTTTCCGCCGTAGAGCTGCTCCACCGGGACGGTGAAATCCCGCCTCAGGGGGACGGTGCGGTAGCGGATGCCGAACATACCGGCGTAGACAGGATAGAAGGAATAGGTGATGTCCGGGAAGACAATCTCCGCTCCCGGGTCAAAAAACGCCTGAAAGGCAAAGGCCAGCACCTCGTCCGAGCCGTTGCCCACAAAGATTTGATTTTCCGCTACCCCGTAACGCTTTGCCAACGCCTGCACCAGAGGGGTACCCTCCGGGTCAGGGTAAAGGCGCAGCCGCTCCCCTGCCTCTGCCTGAATAGCGGCGATGGCTCTGGGAGAGGGGGGATAGGGGTTTTCATTGGTGTTCAGCTTGATATACCGCCGCTCTTTGGGCTGCTCGCCGGGGGTATAGGGGGTAAGGTCCCGAATCCGGGAAGACCAGAATTCCTTCATGGCTCAGACCTCTTCTTTCTCTCTCAGGATTTTTTTGATGGACTTTTCCACCCGCACCCGGGGAATGAGCATCTCCCGTCCGCAGGTGGTACAGCGCAGGCGAAAGTCCATGCCCACCCGCAGCACGTCCCATTCCCGTCCCCCGCAGGGGTGGGCCTTTTTCATTTGCAGCACATCGCCCAGACGTACATCCACGGCTCTGTCATCTCCTTATAGCCGGGTCTGCTTGACCCGTTCCCAATAGGCTTTGGCGGCCTGCTCGTTTTTGTTGTCTCCAAACTGGTAATACCGGGTGTCCTTCAATCGGTCAGGCAGGTATTGCTGCTCCACCCAGTGGTTGGGGTAGTCATGGGGATAGAGATACCCCTGCTCCCGCTCCATGCCCCGGGAGTCGGCGTGGACATTTTGCAGGTGGCGGGGATAGTCCCCGGTGCGTCCCGCCCGCACGTCCGCCATGGCGGCGTCGATGGCAGCTACCACGCTGTTGGACTTGGGGGCTGTGGCCAGCAGAATCACCGCCTGCGCCAGAGGCAGTTTGGCCTCCGGAAGTCCCACCATGTTGGCGTTATTCACCAGTGCGTTTACCATCTGGGCCGCCTGAGGATAGGCCATTCCCACGTCCTCGCTGGCAGAGCAGATAATCCGCCGGATGGCGGTGATCATGTCCCCCGCCTCCAGCAGACGGGCCAGATAGTGCAGTGCGGCGTCCGGGTCAGAGCCACGCAGGGACTTCATCAGGGCGGAGGCGATGTCGTAATGGTCGTCCCCCTCCCGGTCGTAGCGCATGGCGGAGCGCTGCCCGGCAGTGAGGGCGTCCTCCATGGTAAGCAGCAGATTCCCCTCATGCTCCGGGGCGGCGGAGAAGAGCAGCTCCACGGCGCTGACGCCCTTTCGCACATCTCCCCCGCAGGCAGAGGCGAGGTAGTCCAAAACCCCCTCCTCCACTTCCGCCGTTTTGCCCCGGCGCTGTTCCATCAGCCGCACCGCCCGGGAAAGAGCGGGGCGGATATCGGCGGCATCCACCGTTTTGAACTCGAAGATGGTGGAGCGGGACAGTACCGCATTAAACACGGCGAAATAGGGGTTTTCGGTAGTGGAGGCGATGAGGGTGATTTTCCCGTTTTCCATGAACTCCAGCAGGGATTGCTGCTGCTTTTTATTGAAATACTGGATCTCGTCCAGATAGAGCAAAACGCCGTTGGGGGCAAGCAGGGTGTCCACGTCCGAGATGACCTCCCGGATATCCGCAATGGAGGCGGTGGTGGCATTGAGTCGGTGGAGGGTGCGGTCGGTGCGGTGGGCGATGATATTGGCAACGGTGGTCTTGCCCGTGCCGGAGGGGCCGTAAAAGACCATGTTGGGAATATTGCCGCTTTCAATAATCCTGCGGAGCATCCCGTTTTTTCCCAAAATGTGCCGCTGTCCCACCACGTCATCCAGGCACTCCGGACGGATTTCATCCGCCAATGGACGATAGGACATTTGGTACGCCTCCTCCCTGTTACCTGATTTTTATGTCATTGTATCACAAACAGGAAAAAAGAAAAAGGGGGACAGGGAGGATTTTCCGGCAAAGGCTTGCAAAAAGAGGCTGTTTGCTCTATAATGTCCCCACATCTTACAGACCTACCGATGATATTCGCCTTTTGGCGGGATTGGAGCGATCATTCATGGACTGCCAGACCAACTATACCATGCTCTGTGATTTTTACGAGCTGACCATGGCAAACGGCTATTTCCAGACCCCTGAGCTTCGCAACCGGATTACCTATTTTGATATGTTCTTCCGGGATGTTCCGGATAAGGGCGGCTTTGCCATTGCCGCCGGGCTGGAGCAATTGGTGGAATATATCCAAAATCTGCGCTTCACCGAACGGGATATTGAATACCTTCGGTGCAAGGGCTGCTTCTGCGAGGAGTTTTTGGAGTATCTGCGCACCTTCCGGTTCACCGGCGACATTTGGGCCATGCCGGAGGGCACGCCTATCTTCCCCAGAGAGCCGGTGGTCACCGTCCGCGCCCCTGCCATCGAGGCTCAGTTTATTGAGACTTATCTGCTGCTGGTGTACAACCATCAGTGTCTCATTGCCACCAAGGCAAACCGGATCAACCGTGCTGCCAAGGGCCGTCCGGTGATGGAGTTCGGCTCCCGCCGTGCCCATGGCGCTTCTGCTGCCATTCTGGGCGCACGGGCTGCCTATATCGGCGGCGTTGGCGCTACCGCCTGCACCCAGACCGACCGGGATTACGGCGTACCCGCAGTTGGCACCATGGCGCACTCCTGGGTGATGATGTTCCCCAGCGAGTACGAGGCCTTTAAACGTTACTGCGAGCTGTATCCCCACAACGCCACGCTGTTGGTGGACACCTACAACGTGCTTCAGTCCGGCGTGCCCAATGCCATCCGGGTATTCAAAGAGGTGCTGCTACCCCAGGGAATCACCCAGTGCGGCATCCGGCTGGACTCCGGCGACCTTGCCTATCTGTCCCGGAAGGCCCGGGAGATGCTGGACGAGGCGGGGCTAACCGACTGCAAGATCGTGGCTTCCAACTCTCTGGATGAGTACCTGATTCGTGACCTGCTCCATCAGGGGGCGGCGCTGGACTCCTTCGGCGTAGGAGAGCGGCTGATTACCTCCAAGTCCAACCCGGTATTCGGCGGGGTGTACAAGCTGGTGGCCGTAGAGGACGACGAGGGGCGGGTCATCCCCAAGATCAAGGTGAGCGAGAATCCGGAGAAGATCATCAACCCCCACTTCAAGAAGGTTTACCGCCTGTTTGACAATGAGACAGGCAAGGCCATTGCGGATGTGCTTACCGTCCACTCTGAGACGCTGAACAGCGACGAGCCCATGCGGCTGTTCGACCCCAACGCCACCTGGAAGCGGAAAACGGTGCGCAACTACACCGCCCGGGAGATGCTGGTGCCGGTGTTCCAGAACGGCACGCTGGTGTACAAGCTGCCTGATTTGCAGGACATTCAGGCCTACTGCAAGGAGCAGGTCAGCCTGCTGTGGGACGAGGTGCGCCGGTTTGACAACCCCCACACCTACTATGTGGATCTCTCCGACGAGCTTTGGAACATCAAGGAAGATCTGCTGCACATGAATTTCCAGTAACAACCAAAAAACAAATCCCCGTTGTCCGGTTTTGGTCGGATAACGGGGATTTTTCTTGTAGATAGAAGCTATTCCGGGCGGGCTTCGGCGGTGCCGTTTCGTTTTTGCTCCGCCTTGTAGCGGTACATCTCGTCGTCCGCCTTTTGGTACAGCTCGGGGATGGTGGTGTCGCCCAGACGGTCCGCATAGGCATAGCCCACGGCAATGCTGATGCCCCGGATTTGCTGGGCTTTGCGGAAGTGTTCCAGAGCCGGTTCGATATCGCTCTCCGGGGTATTCAGCCAGAAGGCGGCAAATTCGTCGCCGCCAAAGCGGAAGCAGTTTTTACCGCTTTTGTCGCTGAACACCTCTTCGATACAGGCGGCGGATTTGCGCAGCAGCTCGTCGCCGTAGACATGGCCAAGGGTGTCGTTGATCTTTTTCAGTCCGTTTACGTCCAGCGAAAACACCACCACAGAGCTTTCCGGACAGGCGGCACTGAGATGGGACACATAGTTCTCAAAGGCGAGGCGGTTGGGCAGGTTGGTCAGTGCGTCTGTGAGGGACAGGGAACGCAGGTTCCCTTCCAGCACCGCCCTGTCCTTTTGCAGCTGGTTGTGGATGCGGGCAAGGCGGCGAAGCTCCTCCAGACGCATGGTCTCCGGAATCACATCCGACTTTTCAATCAGGCGGGTACACTTTTCCAGCGGCATCACCAGCAACAGGTAGAGCAGGAGGCAGAAGCACAGCAGCACCACCAGCACCAGCCCTGTCAAAATCCACTGGAGACGGTAGAAAAAGGTCATGTGGGTCTTTTGGCTGTTTAACTCCCGGGTGAGATCGGTGAGAATCCGCTGCTCCGCCAGACGGGCAGCCTTGCCAAAGTCTTTCAGGTCAGTGCGGAAGGAGTCGCTGGACAGGGTATCCATTGCCGTCTCATGGCGCACGCTGGCCGGCTGCTGCGCTTCCTCTTCGGTAAGTGCCTGATCGTCCATCATGGTGTACCCTGACACGTCTTCTTCGTAAAAGGTGGCGCTGAGCAGCATGGCGTGCAGTTCAGCGTCTTGCAGCTTTTGAAACAGTCCTGTGGTCTGGTTGACCTGAGTGGTCACTGCCCGGGATGTGGAGCTATTTAAGTAGCTGTCCACCCGCTCCAGATAGTCCTCTCCGGTGCGGTACTCCACATGGTAGCTCTCCAGCACGCCGCTCTGCCCGGAGTTGACATAGAGCTGTGCCTTTTCCGCCATTTGCTCGGCGCACTCCTTCAGTCCGTCAAAGCTCTGGAAGCAGATGTAACGCTGCTGATTCAGTCGGTCCACCTGCTTTTCCATGCTGCGGACGTAAAAGGTATTCGCTGCCGTCAGAACCTGCAAAATGAGAACCAGCAGGCCGGCGGGGATCAGGATGCTCCGGATGGAAGTGCCTTTTTTCCCTGTCTCCTTTTTCTTTTTTCGGGTTCCAAAAGCCATGTGGCCAATTCCTCCCTGTATCACCTGTGCCCACGGAGTGCCCCATGTGCAGGAATGCAGATGGCTTCTCCCGGTTTGGGATCAGTCGGTATGCACTGGCAGCAAAATGGCCAGAAGCGCAGTGGCACCATTCAATTGGTTGACGCCAATCTGTCTGATGTAAAAGGTATAGCTCTGCCGCTCTCT
Source organism: Clostridiales bacterium NK3B98 (assembly GCA_000421005.1). Taxonomy (GTDB): domain Bacteria; phylum Bacillota; class Clostridia; order Oscillospirales; family Oscillospiraceae; genus Onthomonas. The sequence goes on along the minus strand of ATWA01000059.1, from coordinate 5,834 downwards.
CTGGCCAACGATTTCGCTGTACCAGCGTCCATCGCTCCTGCACTGAGACACCAGATTCCTAAGCACAGGATTGTTCTCAAGGCTCCACCGGCGTTCTCCCGCCGAATGGGCTCCGCCCATGCCCAGATCTGACATCAGGGTGGAGAAAAACTCGGTACTGCGGATACAGCTGAGGGTGCTACCTTTGTACTCCAACACACCGCTGGCCATTTCCCAGGTGCGGGCAAAGCTGCTGTGTTCTGCCTGATCCACCGACGTGAAGGGGTTATTCAGGTCGATATTATCAATCTTGTGGTAGTACCCTTCCTCCGAGCCGGTTTCAAAGGTCAGCCCGGTGCCGGTTGTGGCCCGGTTGATGATATAGTCCAGATCGTTGGGCTTGTTGAACAGATAGCCCTGAATCTTCTCGCAGCCCAGCTTACGCAGAAGCCGATGCTGCTCCACCGTTTCCACGCCCTCTGCCAGCGTCGTGATGCCCAACTGCTTTGCCATTTCGATGATCTCGGTGACAATAATCTGATTACGCCCCGACTCGGTGACGTGGTGCATAAACTGCATATCAATTTTAATCAGGTCGAAGTCCAGCTCCTGAAGCAGGTTCAGGGTGGAATACTCGCTGCCGAAGTCATCCATCCAGACCTCAAAGCCGTGCTCCCGGAACCGCCTGACCTCCCGCTTGAGCATCTCCTGATTCTTCACAAAGGCGCTTTCCGTGATCTCAATCTTAATCATGGAGCGGCTGTATCCGGACGCATCCACCAGCTTGCAGATCTCCTGTACCATGTCGCAGGCTTCAAAGTCAAACCGGGACAGATTCACCGAAACGGGAACGATGTTCATGCCTGCCGCACGCTTGCGGTCGAAGTCCTGAAGCACCTGACGCACCACATGGAGATTGACCTTGTAGATCAGGCGGTTTTCTTCCAGCGTGGGGATGAAGCGGTAGGGTGTCAGAAAGCCGTAGACCGGGTCCACCCAGCGGGAAAGGGCTTCCTCGTTACACACCTTCCCGGTGATGGCACGGGCGATGGGCTGGTAGTAAACCTGTAAATAGCCCCGTTCAATCGCCTCGTCCACATGGGAGATCAGATACTGATAGAAACGGTTTTCCTCGTCCAGCCGCTGGTCGTAGACACGGTAAAGGGTGTTGCGTGTCTCATAAATACTGTCATGGGCGACCCGGGCTTTGTCCATCAGGGACACCGCCTGTTCCCTTCCGGAATACAGCGCAAAGCCCGCCTTTGTATCAATGGGGTAGCCCGCCTTGTAGCGCTGCAAAGACCGATGTACCGACTCCATGCCGGGCTTGATCTCGTCTTCATAGCAGAGAATACCGAACTGGCTGCCGGTGATGTAGCAGACATGGCGGGAGGGGAAATGCTGTTGAAGTACCTTGGCGGTATATTTGATTAAGTCGTCCCCCTGAGAATAGCCAAAGGCGTCATTGAACTTTTTGAAATGGATGACATTGAAAAATCCAATGGCCGGCTTTCTGCTGAGATCCACCACGGTGGGGATCAGTTCATCCGTGCGGGCAAGGAAATAGGACAGGGAGGGCAGGCCGGTGAGCTGGTTGATCTCGTAGGCACGGGCATGGGAGAAGAGATGGCTGCGCTCCTTTGCCTCCTGAAGCACCAGCTTATCGAAAACTCCTCCCTCTGTCTGACCCAGCCCCCGTCTGGCTGCCTGATGGGCATAGATGTCCGCAAGCTGGACCATATCGGCAAATTCCTGTTTGCTCTTTGCCTTGCCTGTCACATAGCCCACGGCGCAGGTCACTGAAACATTGCTGCCCGCAAACCGGCAATCCGCCAGCTCCTGACGCAGCCTGCTGACGCTGTTCAGGCAGGTGTTCTCATCCATTCCCTCCAGAACGCAGAGGATCTCATCTCCCCCGAGGCGGTAGCAATGCTCCTTTGTGAACAGTTCGCCCGCCAGCCGGGCAAGGGCAACCATCATTTCGTCCCCGATCTCGTGACCGTAGAAGTCATTAAACAGGGTAATCTGATCCAGATCTACCATGAGCAGCAGCACAGCTTTGCCCACATAGTGCTGCATCTGGTTTTGCAGGGCGTTGCGGTTACGAATCTGCGTCAGCTCGTCGTGCTCCAGATGATAGCGAATACGCATCTGGCTCTGCATGGAATGAAGCCGGATACGAAGCACCACATAGGTGACCACAACCGAGGCAAGATAGAACTCCAGCGTATGGTACAGATCCGGCCAGCGGGTCTCCTCCGTTTTCACCGTCATGCACATAATGAGAAACACAGCAGTAGACAACGTATAGGTGGAAAAGACACGAATTGGCCTGTCCAGCACCAAAACCGGCATGGACATGAGAAACAGGAAGAAGGTGAGCGCCTGATGATTGGGGTCCCACACCGTTCCCATGAGGATGGTGAACAGAACGGCTGGCAGCTGTATCCCATAAAGCAGGGCCGTGGCATGGGGCGTGCTTTTGGGCAGCATATAGCGCTCAATAAACGCCAACACCACAAAATAGACCAGCAGAAGATAGCCCTGAACCGTCACATCCGTAATCCTGCCATAAAGGATCTGAATGACAATGTTGGCGATGCACAGGGGGATACAGGCATTCACCATATGGCGGATCGCCAGACGGTTTTCCTGCTGTATAATATCAGTGCAGGTGGTAAACTCTGCCGCATTCAGGGTTTTAAGTATTTCTTTCATATAACCGAACTCTCCATGCTGAGATAAAACTGTCTGACTCCGCTTTATCATAACACAATTCCATCCTGTCTACAAGTATACCACTTTAAAAAAGTCTCTCTTTCCCATTTTTTCTGATCGTCTTTACAATTTCCTTTTTTTCCGTTATAATCCGAAATTGTTGTTTATGACCCATTTTCGCAAAGGAGAAAGAAACGGATGAAAGAAACGCGTGCCCAATGGGGCAGTAAACTGGGCTTTATCCTTGCCGCGGCAGGTTCCGCGGTTGGTTTGGGCAATATCTGGAAGTTCCCGGGAAAGGCCTTTGAAGGCGGTGGCGGCGCATTCCTGCTGATGTATCTGCTCATTGTCCCGCTGGTGGGTATGCCTGCCATGCTGGCCGAGCTGACGGTGGGGCGTGCCAGCCAGTCCAATGTGGTGGACGCCTTCGGCAAGCTGGGTCACAAACGCTTTGCCTGGGTGGGCTGGGTCGGATGGCTGGCAGCCTTCATCATCACCGGGTATTACAGCCATGTGGGCGGCTGGGTGCTGCGGTATGTGGCCGCCTATGCCACGGAATCCGGCAGCGTTTATGCTGACCCGCTGGCCTATTTTTACCGGATGCTGGGCTACGATGCCGCCGCCGAGACCACCTTTTTCCCCTGGGTTGCGCTGGTGTTCGCCGCCGTTTTTCTCATTATCTGCGCTGTGGTGATTATTCGGGGCGTGGAGGACGGAATTGAGCAGTTCAATAAGGTGGGAATGCCCGCCCTGTTTGTCATTCTCATCATCCTGCTGGTGCGCTCTGTCACCCTGCCCGGTGCACAGGAGGGCGTGAAGTATATGCTGACGCTGGATCTGTCCAAGGTGAACGGTCAGACCTTCCTGATTGCCCTGTCTCAGGCCTTCTATTCCCTGTCGCTGGGTATGTCCATTATGGTGACTTATGGCTCATACCTGCCCAAAGAGGAGAATATGCCCCGCAATACCCTGCTGGTCTGTGTGATGGACACGCTGGTGGCGGTGGTCGCCGGATTTGTCATTGTCCCCTCTGTGTTTGCCACCCTTGGCGCTGAGGGCGTGGGCAAGGGAGGCGGATTTGCCTTTGTCTCTCTGGCCGGGGTATTCCAGCAGATGGCTGGCGGCACTATTTTCGGTTTGATGTTCTATCTGCTGCTGCTCTTTGCCGCCCTCACCTCTACCGTCTCCCTGATTGAGGGCATTGTGGCATTTCTCATTGAACGGTTCCACTGGAAGCGTACCCCTACCACCATTGGTCTGTGCGTCGTGTTGTTCCTCATGGGTTGTGTGTACACCTGCTCTCAGGCGGCGTATCCCATCCACGGCATCTGGTTTGATTTTGCCAACGGCCTCTCCTTCCCCCTCTTCTGCGACGCCATGGAGTTTCTCACCGACCGGGTGCTGATTCCCCTCTCCGCGCTGGGCACCTGCATCTTTGTGGGCTGGGCGTGGACGCCCAAAACCGCTGTGGAGGAAATCACCCGCTGCGGCGTGAAGTTCCGTCTGGTGCGGACCTTCAGCTTCCTGATTCGTTTTGTCGTTCCCGCTGCGGTGATCGTGATTTTCGCCGTCAGCCTGTTTACCGGAACCACCCTGAGCTGATCCCATCCTATCATGCAGCCCCCTTCTGCCGCTGGACAGAAGGGGGCCATTTTCTTTCTATTCCTTTGAACGGCTCTTGCCCTCTCCCCTGTTTTGTGCTACCCTGAGAGGGTGAATTTGTGGAGGTATTTTGTCATGTCTACTGGTTTTAACGTCCTTAACGGCAAGAAATGGGTGGTCTGCGGGGACAGCTTTACCAACGGTCTCGCCCAGAACGCACCTATCCCGGAGGGTCCCTATCGGGGACAGCGGAGTGTCTATCCCTATCTGATTGCCAACCGCAATGATATGGAAATTGTCCCCTTTTTTGAGGGCGGACGCACTCTTGCCTATCCGCCGGAGCCGGGTGATTTCCGCAACTCCCTGACGGCACCGGGTATGCCCTGGAATTACCAGAATATCCCGGAGGACGCGGACTACATCACCATCTATCTGGGCATCAACGACAGCCATCATGCCCCCCGTGCCTTCTCCGGAGACGGAGAGGATACCACCGGAAAAATTCCGCTGGGGACACTGGAGGATCAGACCATCCACAGCTTTGGCGGGGCTTGGAACGTGGTGCTTTGGTGGCTGGTGCAGAACCGTCCCAACGCCCATGTGGGCATTATTGTCTCCAACGGGGTGGAGACAGAGGATTATCGGAAGATGACCATAGCGGCTGCCCGAAAATACGGCTTTGCCTATTTGGATTTGAATGGGGACAGCCACACCCCCGCCATGATTCGTACGGTGAATCCAGATGTAGCTGATTTTGTGAAGGAAGCGTTAATTCACCGCTGGGCTGTGGATTACAGCGGCACCCTCACCGGGAGCCGGAATACCCATCCCAATGATGCTGCTCATCTCTATGAGTCTTATGTGATTGAGCAGTTTTTACGGGGGATTTGATTTGCGGACATGCTGGAAGGTGTTTTGAACCCGTAGGGGAAACACGAACCGCCGCTCTCCCCTACCGAATATTTTAACACTAAAAACCGCATAAACGCAGAAGAAACCGCTGAATCTGTTACAGATTCAGCGGTTTCTGTTGGCGGAGAAGAAGGGATTCGAACCCTTGTTACGCTATTAACGTAAACACGATTTCCAATCGTGCGCCTTCGACCACTCAGCCACTTCTCCATACCCGTGGCAGCGCTCGATGAACAACTGATTGCCGGAGCTGGAAGGCTTCAACTCGTCAGCAACAGGTAGTATTATAGCAGAAAAACGCCGTTCGTCAAGGGGTAATTTCAAATTTCCTCAAATTTTTTCCGCCCTACCCCGCAGCACAAACCCCCGCCGGTGAACCGGCGGGGTTTTGTTTGAAAAACGGTTGAATCAGCCCATTTCCTTCACGCAGGGAGCGAAGTCAACATACTTCTTCACTTTTGCGTCTACCTCAGCCTGCGTCTTGCCGCTGGCAAGGATGTAAACCTTGACCTTGGGCTCGGTGCCGGAGGGACGGATGATAAAGGTGGTGCCGTCCTCCAGATCGTAGGAGACCACGTTGGAATCCTTCAGCTCCATCTCAGAGACCTTGCCGGTAGCCATCT
>ATWA01000058.1 GCA_000421005.1 Clostridiales bacterium NK3B98 | reverse complement strand
CTCCGTGCTGGCAGAGCAGGCGGTGAAGGCTGCTGTCAAGGACTACTACGACAAAAACGGCATCGCCTATGACCCGGAGCTGTTCGCCGACGACGATGATGACGAGCACGGTCACGAGTGATTAGATAACCGCATGAGAAAATCGCTGTCCCTCACCTGAGAGACAGCGATTTTTGTGCTTATTTTAGGGAAGCGCTGAACAAATCAGGCTACGGCGTCTGAGCGGTCTGTTTTCCGCCATCCGGGTCTAAAATCCCTTGAAATACGCCGGTATTCCTGCGGTCTTTTATCCCCAGCTGACAAAAAACATCCTCGCTCATCCATCCGAGAGATTTATTCAGCGCTTCCCTAGCTCTTTCAGCACCGCGCACAGGTAATCCCACGTCCGCTGCACCGAGGCGAGGCTCAGCCGCTCGGCGGTGGTGTGGATGTCGTCCATATCCGGGCCAAAGGACACACAGTCCAGACCGGGCAGGCGGTCAGAGAACAATCCACACTCCAACCCGGCGTGAATGGCCATGATTTCCGGTTCCCGTCCATACTGCTGGGCAAATACCCGGGTCATAGTGTCCCGGAGGGGGGAGCTTTTTTTATACTCCCAGGCGGGATAGTCCCCGGTGACGGAGATGCTGCCTCCCAGCAGCTCCATAAGGCATTGCAGCTTGGCCAGCAATGCCTCTTTTTCCGTTCTCACGCTGCTGCGCACCGAGAAGATGCAGTGCATTTCCACGTCATTGGTGGAGAGAATGCCCAGATTCAGGGAGGTCTGCACCAGACCGTCGATGTCGTGGCTCATCCGCTGCACGCCGAAGGGCATCTGCACCAGTGCGGCCACCGCCTTGTTTTGGCACTCACCTGTCATGGCATGGGTGGTGACGCTGCCCTGCTCCTGAACGGTGACTTGTAGCGCCGGGTCAGTGGCGGCGTACTCATGGGCAAAGACCTGCTGCCACCGGGCGGCAAACGCTTTTAGCTGCTGCGCCTGCTCCGGTACGATGAGCAATTCTGCCGCTGCCCTGCGGGGGATGGCGTTGTCCTTGCCGCCGCCGTTCACAGCGCAGAGACGGAAAGACATCTCTTTGCCCAAAGCCCACAGCAGCCGCCCCAGAAGCTGGGTGGCGCTGGCACGCCCTTTGTGAATCTCCCCGCCGGAGTGCCCGCCGGTGAGTCCCTCCACAGAGAGGGTGACGGACAGCCCGGAGGCGCTCTCCCGGTCAACGGGCAGGCAGCAGTCGGCGGTAAGACCACCGGCGCAGCTCACCAGCAGATAGCCCTCTTCCTCCGAGTCCAGATTGAGCATGGTTCTGCCCTGTAAAATGGAGCAGTCCAGCGCAGCGGCGCCCAGCATTCCCACCTCCTCGTCGGCAGTGATGACCACCTCCAGCGGGGGATGGGGAATGTCACTGCTGTCCAGCAGGGCAAGGGCGTAGGCAACGGCAATGCCGTCGTCACCGCCCAGCGTCGTGCCCTCAGCGGTGAGATACCCGTCCTCCACCTTGAGCCGGAGACCGTCGGTGAGAAAATCAATGTCACACCCCGGCTCCTTTTCACACACCATGTCCATGTGACCTTGGAGAATCACCGGGGCGCTCTGCTCATAGCCGGGGGTTCCGGAGGCGAAAATCACCACATTATCGGCGCTGTCCTGCACATACCGGAGATTCCGCTTTTTGGCGAAGTCTGCCAGATAATCGCTGATCTGCCGGGTGTGGAAGGAACCGTGGGGAATGGCGCAGAGCTGTTCAAACCAGAATAAAACGTTTTGGGGCTGATAGCCGGATAAGACTGACATATAACCTCACTCCTTTTGCGGGGTAATGGTATCACCAACTGCGCGTTCTGTCAAACGGCGAAAAGAACTGCGCCGACTTCACAGCGGATCGGCGCAGATTTGACATGAGAGGGGTTAGCAGCACAAAATCGGATAGAAACAAAACCGCTGTCCGGTGCACATGGACATACACAAACTGGCATAGCAGAGATACTGCAACCCCCCGCCGCCGCAAACATCCATTCCGGTGGACTGGTACCGCTGTCCCCCTTGCTGAATCCGCTGGAAGGCCAGCTGGTATTCCAGATTGTTAGGCTCCAATTGCACCGCCCGCTGCAACTGCTGCAAGGCGAGAATTTTGTTGCCAAGGCCCGCATTGGCGGTGCCCGCCAGATAGTACCACCGGGCACCCCGCTCCCGCTGCTCCATCCGCATGAGAACGGACAGGGCATCCTGATAGCTGCCCGACTGGATGAAGTGCAGCGCCGCCTGCAAATCGGAGGAGTCCTCGTAGCTGCTCTGCCGGGTGTAATACTGCTGAGACCGGTTGGAGAAGGGGTCGCCCCCGAAGGGATTGCCCCCGAAGGGATTGCCGTAAGCTCCGCCAAAGCCAAAGGGGTCGGCGTAGGGGTTTCCCTGGGGATTCTGCTGACGGTACTGCTGCTGATATTGCTGCTGGTACTTGGAGGGGTTGTTGATCTGGTCGTAGGCGGAGTTGATCTCGTTCATCTTCCGGGCGGCCTCCGGGTCGTTGGGATGGAGGTCAGGGTGGTACTCCTTGGCCAGACGGCGGTATGCTTTTTTGATCTCGTCCGGTGAGGCGTCGGGAGAGACGCCCAGCACCGCATAGGGGTCTTGTATCATGAATTGGGTTCCTCCTTGTTGGGGGAAGATTTCTGCGCCTGAGCATAGCGAGCCCACACGCCGGAGTAGAGAATATTGCGAAGCAGCGCCAGATCCTGCTCCAAAGGCAGACGCTCAAACTGCCCGGCGGCGTCGCCGATGAGCATGGTCAGCACGGGAAAAGCATCCATCCCGCCGTTTTCCGCCTCGAACATGGTCACCGGGTTGTACCGCCCACGCTTGTCGTCCTCACCTTTGTCCAGAACAGCGTCCATCAGGTAGATAAACGCCCCCAGATGCGCCCCAAACTGACGCAGGGTGTCAGACCAGCGATCCTCCCGCCAGACAAACAGCTCACCCATGAGAGCGCCGAAGCAGCGGCAGCAGCCGTCCAAATCGGCGCTTTTTTCTGTCTCCAGCCGGGACAGAAGGTTCAGATTGTCCTCTATGGCGGCGCATTGACGGGGCCATCTCGCCCGTATCGACCCCATCCGTCCCTCCAGCGCCTTTGCAGCGGCCAGCCGGGGGACGCTCTTGTCGTCGTGCCAGTCGTCCAGACATTTGTAGTAGGTGAGAGCCACATTCAGGTCAGCGGCATATTCGGTGACAGAGCTTGAGGCATATTCCCTTGCGTGAATCGGGTGAGGGAGACAGCGGCCCTGCCCCCGTTTTTCCTCCGGTTCGTAGAGAGAGCCCAGCAGCAGCACCAGAAAGGCCATGTCGTAGGTGAGGGAAAGTCTTGCGCTCTGCCCGTGACGCTGTCCGATACAGCGGCACAGGCCGCAGTATACGCTGCGGTAGCGCTGCTCCTGCTCCGGGGTGAGGGAGGCGGCATCGGCGGTGACGTATCCGAACATGGCTCAGTGGTTGGCGGCCCGGTAAAGCTCCAGCATATCGGCGGTGTCGATGGGGCGGAATACCCCCACCTTCCGGGTGTTCTGGCGGGAGCATCCCAGCGCCAGCGCCTGCAAAACGCTGTCCTCTTGTACGCCCACTTCCTTTGCCTGAGAGAAGCAGACCGGCATACCCAGCCGCTGCCAGTAGCCCTCAAAGCCGCTGATGGTGAGCTGTGCGGCGGTGGCATCGTCGGCCTCGGTGATGTTCAGCACAGCACGACCCAGCCCGGCGAACCGGGCGGGATTGGTGCCTGCCACATATCTGGCCCAGACCGGCCACATGATGCTGAGACTTGCCCCGTGAGCCAAGTCAAACCGGGCGGAAAGCTCGTGACCCAGCTGATGCACGGAGAAGTCCTTGGTGTGCCCCAGACCGGTGAGGTCATTGTGGGAGAGAGAGCCGCACCACATGATCTCGCTGCGGGCGGAATAATTGTCCGGTTCCGCCATGGCCAGCAGTCCTGCGTCCATCACATCCCGAAGCAGGGCGTGGGCGATGGCATCGGTGAGGTAGTCGTCGTCATGGTCGGAAAAATACCGATCCAGCGTGTGCATCATAATATCGGTCACGCCGCAGGCGGTCTGATAGGGGGGCAGGGTGTAGGTCAGCTCCGGGTCCATCACCGCAAACAGGGGGCGGTTGAAGGGGGTGTTCACGCCCCGCTTGACCCCGATGGCCTCATTGGTGAGAACGCTGGAATCGCTGGTCTCACTGCCGGCGGCGGCGATGGTCAGCACACTGGCCATAGGCAGGGCGGCGGTGACGGTGCGCTTGCCTTCGTAGAAGTCCCAAACCGGGCTGCCGCAGGTGAGACCGTGGGAGACTGCCTTCATGGTGTCCAGCACCGAGCCTCCGCCCACCGCCAGCAAAAAGTCAATTCCCTTGCCCTGATACCTGTCTACCAGCCCCTGAGCGAATGCCAGACGGGGGTTGGGCTGTACCCCGCCCTCACAGACATAGGACAGCCCGGCGGCGGCCAGAGAATCGGTGACCCGCTTTAGGGTGCCGCTTTTCACGGCGCTTCCGCCGCCGTAAAGGACCAGCACCGAGGTGCCGCCGCTTTCACGGATATACTGCCCCACCTGATCGGTGGTTTTGGGGCCAAAATGAACCCTGGTAGGGGAATAGTAGGTAAAGGAATTCATGGTCCAACCTCCTGAAAAAGGATATGATAACTGTATTGATTATACCGAATGCAACGCAAAATGCAACAGATAACAGGGAATTCTCCGGTTGTCCGGGGCTATCACATTGACACAGGGGAGTTGTTCGGCTATACTGTACCATGGATTTGTGAATAAATTGTGAGGAATTAACCATGAAAAAGTTGATCGATCAGATTTCCGCTGTGCTGGGCACCGGCTTTGAGGCTGCCGGATATGACCCTGCGCTGGGCAAAGCGGTGGTGTCCAACCGCCCTGATTTGTGCCAATATCAGTGCAACGGCGCTATGGCCGGGGCAAAGCAGTACCATAAAGCCCCCTTTATGATTGCGGACGACGTGGTAAAAGCCATCGGGGAAAATCCCATGTTCTCCAAGCTGGAAATGGTGCGTCCGGGATATATCAACCTGAACCTGAGCCCGGATTTTCTGGCAAAGGCCATGGCTGAGCTGGAAGCCGACCCTATGCGTGGCGTGGAAAAGGCAGAAAAGCCCCTGTCCATCGTGGTGGACTACGGCGGACCCAATGTGGCAAAGCCTTTGCATGTGGGTCATCTCCGCTCCGCTATCATCGGCGAGAGCATCAAACGCACCTGCCGGTATCTGGGGCATAACGTCATCGGCGACGCCCATCTGGGTGACTGGGGCTTGCAGATGGGGCAGATTATCACCGAGCTTTACGAACGTCAGCCTGAGCTGCCCTACTTTGACCCGGACTTCACCGGGGAATATCCCACGGAGGCACCCTTCACCATCTCTGACTTGGAGGAGATTTACCCCGCCGCCAGCAAACGGTGTAAGGTGGATGAGGCGTACAAAAAGCGTGCCCAGAACGCCACCTATGAGCTGCAAAACGGACGCCGGGGCTACCGGGCGCTGTGGAAGCACATTGTGGACGTGTCTGTGGCCGACCTGAAAAAGAACTACCATAATCTGAATGTGGACTTTGACTTGTGGTACGGCGAGAGCAACGCCCAGCCGGACATCCCGCCTATGGTGGAGATGATGAAGGAAAAGGGATATGCCTATCTCAGTGACGGCGCGCTGGTGGTGGACGTGCAGGAGGACAGCGACACACGGGAGGTACCCCCCTGTCTGATTCTCAAGTCCGACGGAGGCGCTCAGTATGAGACCACCGACTTGGCAACCATCATCCAGCGGAAGCGGGACTTTGACCCGGACCGGATGATTTATCTGGCAGATAAGCGGCAGGAGCTGCACTATGTCCGCTGCTTCCGGTGCGCCTACAAGACCGGGCTGGTGGACAAGGACAAATGCTCGCTGGAATATGTGGGCTTCGGCACCATGAACGGCAAGGACGGCAGACCCTTCAAGACCCGTGAGGGCGGCGTGCTGCGGCTGGAAACCCTGATTTCCAGCGTGGAGGATGCGGTTTACGATAAAGTGATGTCCGGTGGAAATGTCTCCCCTCAGGAGGGCAGAGAGGTGGCCCACAAGGTGGGCATTGCCGCCATCAAGTACGGCGATTTGAGCAACCAGCCCGCCAAGGACTATATCTTTGATCTGGATAAGTTCGCCTCCTTTGAGGGCAATACCGGGCCCTATATTATGTATACCATGGTGCGGATCAAGTCCATTCTTGCCAAGTACCATGCCGCTTATCCGAATGCTGCCCAAGGGACAATCCTTTCCCCGGAGAGTGCCAGCGAGACGGATTTGGCCCTCACCCTGTGCCGGTTCAACGAGGCGGTGTACGAGACCTATGAGCAGAAGGCTCCCAACCGCCTGTGCCGGTATGTGTATGACCTCACTGGCGCACTGAACCAGTTCTATGTGGAGCATAACATTATGCGGGAGCCGGATGCCATGCGTCAGGCGGGGTATATCGCCCTGATTACGCTGGTGCTCCATGTGCTGGAGTCCGCCATTGACCTGCTGGGCTTTGAAGCGCCTGACCGGATGTGAACCATAGACCGGCATTTTGCAAAATTAAGAGAATTATGCGACAATGTTCACTGTTTGTTCATAATTTAGCAGAGTAAATCAGATATGATGAAGGACTAGCGAAGAATGGCAGAGAGGAGGGATGGCGATGGCAGATTCTGCGGACAATAAGCCCAGAATGCAGCGCCGCTGGGTGGTTCTGGCTGCGCTGGTGCTGCTGGCGCTGATCTTTCTCATTCCGTTCATCCGGGACGGCGGCGCCCGGGTGGATACCAGCATAGAGGTGGAGACAGTTCAGGCAATTTCCGGAAGAATCCGGGAGACAGTCTCCGGCACCGGACGGGTGGAGAGCATGGAAAGCCAGAGCATGGCGGCTCCCTCTGCCGGTGTACTGGCGTCGTGGTCAGCCTCGGAGGGAGACAGGGTAAACGAGGGCGATGTGATCGCCTTGTATGATCCGGATTCCCTTCTGCCGCTGATGGAAGAAGTGCTGGACGAAATAGAAGCGCTGGACGAGCAGATTCAGAGCCTTGGGGAGCAGACGGATTTTACCCTTACCGCAGAGGAGGACGGTCTGGTCAAAATGCTCTCCGCCCAGCGGGGCAGCCCCAGCGAAGGGGGCGTCCTTGCGGTGCTGTCTACGGACGGGCTGCTGAAGGTGACCTTCACCCCGGAAGAGGGGGTGGAGCTGGAAAAGGATGAAACCGTCCGAGTGGTGCTGGAGCGGAACAAGGCGGAAGGCACCGTGACCGCCGTGGAAGAAGGTAAAGTGACGGTCACCTTCCCCGACGGCGCGGAATGGCCGCTGGATGAAGAAGTTGAACTGAAAGACTCCAAGGGGAAACTGCTGGGCAAAGGCAGCATAGAAGTCAATCAGCCATGGACACTGGAGTGTGAGCGGGTCGGCGTCATCTCCGGGGTCTCCTGTGAAATTGGCGATCAGGTGGAAGAGGGGGATTCCCTGTTTACCTGTATCGACTTAGGGGAGGAAAGTGATTGCCAGACCCTTGTGCAGCAGCGTCAGGCGGCGGTGGAGCGCTATCTGCTGCTGCGGGATTTTCAGCAAAAGCCGGAGGTGGTGGCGGAAGCCACCGGTATTCTGGCGGACTGCGACCCGGAGGCGGGAGCGGAGGTAAAGGAAGGACAGCAGCTCTGCCGCATTGTCTCGGAGGAACGCTGCATTGTCTCGTTGGAAATTCCCGCCCGGGAAGGGTACCGGGTTCAAGAGGGGCAGACGGTAGAGCTCAGCTTTGAAAGCGGCAGGGGTACCGGTGTTGTCTCCCGCAGTCTGACCAAGGAAGAGCTGGACGGCGCTACCTGCAATGTAACGGTGGCCATGCAACAGGGAACGGGACACCAGCCGGGGGAAAAATTGACCGGCGAAATCGTGTTGCAGGAGCATAAAGATGCAGTGCTGATTCCCATTAAAACGGTCAGCTTCCAGCAGGATGGCAGCGAGACGGTAGAGGTGGCTTACGGCGATGGACTGACCCACAGCCGTGATGTTGTAACCGGGCTGCGCAGCGGCTCCTATGTGGAAGTGGTGCAGGGCTTGGAAGTGGGGGACGCAGTTGTGGTTTCCTCCCGTACCGTGGAGACGACGGTTTTCTCTCTGCTCAACCATGAATGGGTGCTGGGACAGCGGGAAGAGCCCACAGAAGACAGTGCCGCCGACCAACCTACCACCGAAAATACAGCGGAATGACGAACTCCGGAGGACAGAAAAATCTGCCTCCGGGGTTCTTTTTTGCCCATTTTGAGCATAATCCTGAACCAATGGAAATTGGGAGAGGGGAACAGCCATGGAACAGCGATTTCCACTGTACGAAAATGACCAAACCGCCGGTACGCTGCTTTGTCAGCAGGAGGGACTGCACGACGTGTTTACGGCGGACTGCGCCGGGGGAGAAGGCGTGAGAAAGGTGTGGCTCCGAAGCGGGGAGGGCGGACAGATGCTGCTGGGTACTTTGGCACCGGAACGGGGTCGGTGGCGTCTGCGCAGAAGGATTGCCCGCACCGAGCTGCGCAGACAGGGCATGGGAGAGGAACTGTGGGGGGAGATCCGCCCTGCGGATTGGAGACCTCAGGAGGATCAATCTCCGCCCATGACCCCGGATGACCCGGTGATCGCTCGGGCGCTGAAACGCTGGACGGGTGGACGGTGGCGCAGACGGGAAGGATACTGGCAGCTCAGTTTTCCGTGGCAGGTGGGACAGGAAATGCCGATGGACACCCTGTTTTGCTTTGCTTGTGCGGCAAACGGACAGGTGGAATTTCTACTGGACGACCACGGTGCGCCGGTGACAGTTTTTTCCGGGAAACAGGTATAGAAGCACACAGCCGGGGCATACTGAGGGTGTAAAGGAGTTGATTCAAATGGCAAATCTCACCGCCAAAGAGCTGATTGCACTGGAAGACCAGCTCAACTTCGAACACGTCTGCGTGTGTAAGTATCAGGCTGCCGCTGCGGAGACGCAGGAGCGTGCCCTGCGGGACTGCTTCAACAAACACGCAGGCGAGCATCAGCAGAGCTTTAACACCCTGCTGACCTTTTTGAAGTGACAGGGAGGAACACAAGATGAACGATCAGGAACGTATTACCGATTTGATCCTTCTGGAAAAGAAGATGAGCACCAACTATAACGAGTTCGCCAGTGAATGTGTTGACCCTCAGCTGCGGAGCAAATTTCTGGACCTGCTGAATCTGGATCAGGGCATCCGCAATGAGCTGGTGCAGCAGGCGCAGCAGCGTGGCTGGTATCAGTTCAAGCCTGCCGACGGGGCAGAGATCAACCAGACCTATCAGAAGTTTTCCTCCATGGGATAATGGGCTTGGCCGCTTCTTCGGAAGCGGCATTTTTCATGGACGGCGGAAAAATGCTTTACATAAAAGAGAAAAGTATGATACAATCAGAGTAAATAAAGAGAAGGGACGGATGGCCATGAAATGCCCCTATTGCGGCTATCAGGACAGTAAGGTGGTAGACTCCCGCCCGGCAGAGGACGGAGGGAGTATTCGCCGCCGCAGAGAGTGTCTCGGCTGCGGGAAACGGTTTACCACCTATGAGACAGTGGAGACGCTGCCTCTCATTGTGGTGAAAAAGGACGGCAGCCGTCAGGGATTTGACCGCAACAAGATCCTGAAAGGGTTGATCCACGCCTGCGACCAGCGGCGGGTGGGTATGGAAACCATGATGGCCATTACCGATCAGGTTGAGCAGGAGGCGCAGAACTCCATCAGCCGGGAAATCAGCACCCAGCGTATTGGCGAGATGGTGATGGAGCGGCTGAAAAAGGTGGATGAGGTGTCCTATGTCCGCTTTGCCTCCGTCTACCGGGAGTTTAAGGACATGGACAGCTTTATGGATGAGCTGCGCCGGATGATGGATGAAAAAATGAACTGAACACGCCCGTAAGTCCGTGTTTTCACGGACTTTTTCTTTTGCCTGCTATTGGCAGAAACCCTGAAAAAAACGGAGGATGAATACCATGAATGACACCCCGCTGGAAGCGCCCCTTTACGACGCGCTGCATGACTTCGCCCAGCGCCACACCCTGCGCCTGCATATGCCCGGACACAAGGGAATCGGTCTTCCGGTGCCTGAGCTGAAGGGCTACGCCTCCATAGATTTCACTGAGCTTTCTCAGACGGGGAATCTCTATGAGCCGGACGGGCTGATCGACCGGGCGGAGGGACTGTGGGCGGAGTATTGGGGTGCGGAGAGCTGCCTGTTTCTCACCGGAGGCTCCACACAGGGCTTGCACACAGCGCTGAATCTGCTCTGCTGTCCGGGAGACAAAATTCTTATGGATCGGGAGAGCCACCGCTGTCTCCATACCGGAATGGCGCTGCTGGATCTGCACCCGGTGTGGCTGCAACGCCGGTGGATGAACCAAGGCGGTGTTTCGGCGGCGGTGGAGCCGGGAGATGTGGCAAAGCTGCTGTCAGAGCATCACGATTGCCGGGCGGTGTGCGTCACCTCTCCCACCTATTATGGCGTCTGCTCTGACGTGGATGCCATTGCCGCTGTGTGTCACAGCTTTGGGGCAAAGCTGCTGGTGGACGGCGCCCACGGCGCTCATCTTCCGGTGTTCTATCAACGAAATCCCTACCATGACGCTGACCTCACAGTGGTCTCCGCCCATAAGACGCTGCCTGCGCCGGGACAAAGTGCGTTGCTGTTTGCCAATGGATTTACGCTGGATGAACTGCGTCATTCCTCCCTGCTCTTTGCCACATCCTCTCCCTCCTATCCCATGATGGCTGCATTGGACCGTCTGCGTACCTGGCTGGCTGCCGGAGGAGAGGAGCGCACCTTTTTGGCGGCCGGGGCAGCCCTCCACCTGCGGGAAAAGTTTCCCTGCATCCGGGAAGAGGGGGCAGTGCTGGATCCCATGCGGGTGACGCTGCTGGTGGAGGACGGATATGCCCTTGCCAGTATGCTGGAGGACATGGACGTATACCCGGAAATGGCGGACGCCCACCATGTGGTGTTGATCTTCTCCGGCGCAGACGGCGAGGAACAGTTTAACCGGCTGGATGAGGTGCTGACCGCATTGGGGCTTGGCTATCAGACTCCCTATGCCCCTGCAACCCGGACAGTGCCGGAGATTGAGACAGTTCGTTCCCCCAGAGAGGCGGTGTTTGGCGCAAAGCGGCAGGTCATTCTGTCCGATGCGGAAGGGGAGATCGCCGCAGAGCAGATCGCCCCCTACCCTCCCGGAGTGCCTGTTGTGGCGCCGGGAGAACGAATCTCAAAAAAACATCTGGATTATCTGAGAGAGATGGGATATAATAAACTGAATGAGTGGATTCTGGTCTGCCACGAGGGATAGGGGGGAGTCGGTATGCGTTTGGACGAGCTGGCGGGCAACCTGCCCCTGAAGCAGTCTCTCGTCCATCCGGAACGGCTGCCCCATGCCATGCTGCTCTGTGGCAGTCCCGGCTCCGGACGGCATACCCTTGCCCGTCTGCTGGCACAGGCGATGGTCTGCGACCACCCGGAGGATGCGCCCTGCGGCGTCTGTCCCAACTGCCGCCGGGTGGCGGAGGGGGTACACCCGGATGTTCCCCAACTGTCCTCCTTTGTGTCATCCAAGGATAAGGACAAAAAGGCGATTGTGGTGGATACCATCCGTGCCCTGCGGACGGATGTGTTTATCCGTCCCAATCAGGCCAGCCGAAAGGTTTACATCATCGCCCCTGCAGAGGAGATGAATCCCAACGCCCAGAATGCCCTGCTCAAGGTGCTGGAGGACGGTCCTTCCTACGCCTCTTTTCTGCTGATTGCGGACAATCCCATGGCGCTTCTGCCTACCATTCGCTCCCGGTGCGTGGTCTATCGTCTGGCTCCGGTGCAAACCGGGGAAGCCCTTCCGGTGCTGCAACGCCGATTCCCGGACAAAAGCCGGGAGGAACTGATGCTTGCCGCTGACCAATCCAGAGGGATTATTGGACAGGCAATTGCACTGCTGGACGGGGACAGCAAGGAGGACGAGACGGTCATTTCCAGTGTGAACCGCTGTGTGGACGCTTTGCAGCAGCGTTCGGAGCTGGCACTGATGGAGTGGGCGGTATGGGTGCAGACGGATAAAATCAGCCGGGAGCAGCTGAGCAGAACCTATGCGTTGCTGCGGGACAGGGCACTGGATGCCCTTGCCGGGCGGCAGACCGGTGCTGCGCTGGCGCAGTGGGATGCCCCGTGGCTGTCACGACTGGCGGATTTGACCCGCACGGGCGTGGATGCCATGGAGCGCAATGTCTCCCCGGCCCATTCGGCGGGCTGGTTTGCCGTGTCAGCGGTGCTGTGGCAGTAATCTGCGGCACATGAGACGGAAAGGCCGAAAGCATAGACATATGACGGAGGAACCCCTATGACAGAAATCATCAGCGTTCGTTTTAAAAACGGGGGCAAGGAATACTTTTTTAATCCCAACGGCGTGAAGGTGGAAGAGGGCCAAATGGTCATCATCGAAACCGCCAAGGGGGTGGAATGCGCCACCTGTACCCGGGGCAATACCATGATTGACGAGACACAGCTCCTCTCTCCCCTACGCCCCATGCTGCGCATTGCCACCTCGGGAGACTTGCGCCAGTTGGAGGAAAACAAACGCCGGGAGCAGCAGGCGTTTCAGGTCTGTCAGGAGAAAATTGCCCAGCATAAGCTGGAGATGAAGCTGATTAACGTAGAGTACAGCTTCGACGGCAGCAAGATTCTCTTTTTCTTTACGGCGGAAGACCGGGTGGATTTCCGGTCGCTGGTGAAGGATTTGGCAGCGGTGTTCCGCACCCGGATTGAACTGCGGCAGGTTGGCGTCCGGGACGAGGCAAAAATGCTGGGCGGACTGGGCGTTTGCGGCAGACCCTACTGCTGTTCGTCGTTCCTGAATGACTTCCACCCTGTCTCCATTAAAATGGCAAAAACCCAGAACCTTTCTCTGAATCCGACGAAAATCTCCGGTGCCTGCGGTAGACTGATGTGCTGTCTCCAGTATGAGCAGGACGCCTATACCGACCTGATTCGCCGTGCACCCAAGCAGGATTCGCTGGTGGAGACACCGGATGGGGTGGGCACAGTGTGTCAGGTCAATCTGCTGCGGGAGAGCAGCAAGGTGATTCTGGATAACAATCCCGATGAACCCCGCTGCTATGCCAACTGTGACCTGTGTGTGATTCGCAACGGCAAAGGCAAGCGACCCGAGGGCTACGAAAAGCCGGAGAATCCCAAGAACGCCCCGAAGCAGGAGCGGCGTGAACGTGTGCTGCTGGATGAGCCGCCGAAAACGGAAGAAAAGAGTGGTCAGAGCGGGGAGGAGCATCGCCCCCGCCGAAGCAAAAAGCCCCGTCCACAGGAGGGCAATCCCCGCACAGAAAAGGACACGCAGGGAAAAGACCAGCCGCAGCAGGAAAGCCAGCCGAAGGGAGCCCAGCAAAACGGGGAGCAGCGCCCCCGCCGTCCCCGCCGCCATCGCTCCGGAAGGGGAAAGAACGGAGAGAACAGCCAGAATCAAAACCAAAATCAGCCTGAATAATAGAGACACCCCGTTCCGTTTGCGGAACGGGGTGTTGCTTATCCCTGTGAGGGAATGTCTGTGAGCTTGTAGGGGGTTGTCTGGTAGACATAGTAGTTGAGCCAATTGGTGTAGAGCAGCTGCCCAGTGCTGCGCCAGTTAACAACAGGTGTCTGAGTGGGATCATCATTGGGATAATAGTGGGCGGGAACATGAATGTTCTTACCCTTGGCCAAATCCCGGTGATATTCCAGAGAGAGGGTCTGTCCGTCGTATTCAGGGTGTCCCAGCAAAAAGAAGCGGCGGTTATCCTCCGACTTGAGGGCAAATATGCCTGCCTCAGGAGAGTCAGCATAGACGGACAACTCCGGGACCTTTGCAACATCCTCGGGAGAAATGGTGGTGTAACGGGAATGGGGGGCGTAGAACACATCATCAATGCCCCGAAACCAAGGGGATTCCTTCTTGATAATACGGTGGGGGAAAACACCAAACAGCTTTTCGGGCAAAGTATACTTCTCAATCCCGTAGTGATAATAGAGCCCAGCCTGAGCGCCCCAGCAGATGTGCATGGTAGAATGGACGTTGGTCTTTGTCCATTCCATAATATCGCAAAGCTCATCCCAGTAATCTACATCGGAGAAATCCAGATTCTCCACCGGAGCCCCGGTGATAATCATACCATCAAAGGTACGGTGCCGAACCTGCTCAAAGGTACGATAAAAGGATTCCAGATGATTGGCGTCAACATGGGAGGGAGTGTAACTGGCAGTCTGAAGAAATTCTACTTCGATCTGCAAGGGAGTGTTGGACAGCTTTCGAAGAATCTGCGTCTCTGTGACGATCTTCGTGGGCATCAGATTGAGGATCAGCAGGCTCAATGGACGGATATCCTGATGGATAGCACGATATTCCGTCATAACAAAGATATTTTCGGCACCCAGTGTTTCAACGGCAGGGAGTGCGTCGGGTATTTTAATCGGCATAAGGAATCACTCCAGTGAAATCAGTAGTGGAAAACACAATATATATCATACTACAAAGGGTAAAATGGCGCAACAATCGCATTTGGATTAATTTTGCAAAAATCTGAAAAAAGGTGTTGACAAACCATTTGGCGAGTGGTAATATATGCAAGCTGTCCGCGAGGGCAGCCCACCACAAGCTGATTGACCTGAAAAAGATTTCAAAAAAATCGAAAAAAGGTATTGACAAACGGCGGTTGAGTGGATATAATAAATAAGCTGTTCGCGAGAGCGAGCGGCGCCTGTATCTTGTAAATTAAACAACGTGAAACAAACGAAGCACCAGATAAGGATTTATTCTTATGCTTGAAGTTTTGGATTGTGTGAACACAAGAAACGAACTCAAGTCATTTTCTTTGAAGCTAGAGATAGCAATCAATAAGGTTTCAATCAGGAGCGGAAGCGACTGAATGGAATACAATTTATTGAGAGTTTGAT
>ATWA01000057.1 GCA_000421005.1 Clostridiales bacterium NK3B98 | reverse complement strand
CCGACAGCTTATGCGTCTTCTGAATGAAATCTTGGGATTTCCTCTCCGGCTCGGCGAAAGCAATCCTGGAGAAAGTCGCGCTCCAGCGTCAGCTGACCGATGGTCTTCAGCATCTGGTTATTCCTCTTCTCCAGGGCAGCCTCCTTTCTCCGAGCCTCCTTCTCCAGCTTCTTCGGATTCTCGAAGACGGTTTGCGCATTTTCCAGAAACTCCCGTTTCCAGTTGCGCACCATGTTGGGGTTCAGGTTGTGCTCTGCAGCGATTTCGCCCAGCTCCTTCTCCTCCCGGAGTACCTCCAGGACAATCTACGTCTTGAATGCTGCTGTGTATGTGCTTCGTGGCATGTGTCATCTCTCCTTTGCATTTGTTGGATCATACCACGTTCACGATGTTTTTGGAAGACGTGGTCCTGATTCTGGGGACCATTATAAAGAGCGATTTCCACAGCTTCAGGTCAAACGCCCATTTGGTCCTCTACTTCCTCTTCGGAATTGTTTTGTGCTTGTATGGCCGGGAATGCGGCTGGAGCTGGTGGGTGATATTGGCTGTTGGATGTTGTGCTGGATTGATAGATGAAGGAATTAAAGTACTGCTGCCGACGAGAGAATTTGACTTCGTTGATCTGGTCAAGGACTGGGTCGGAGTGGCGATAGCGGTGCTGATGATTTGGCTGGTAAAGAGAAGAACAGTAAATGAGTAAATCCCCTGTGAGGTACGCTCACAGAAGAATATAGAAATCAACGGGCAAATAGTAAGGATGGAAACAGATGAAGAAAGTAATGTTGGTCTTTGGAACGAGACCGGAAGCAATCAAGATATGTCCACTTGTGAATGAGCTAAAGAAAAGGCCATCTATCCAGACTGTCGTATGCGTAACTGCGCAGCATCGTCAGATGTTAGATCAGGTTTTGGAGACCTTCGGCGTAGTTCCGGATTATGACCTCAATATCATGAAAGACCGGCAGACACTTTTCGATATTACAACGAATATTCTGAACGGAATCAAAGAAGTTCTTGAAAAGGAAAAGCCGGATGTGGTTCTCGTTCATGGAGATACCAGCACAACCTTCGTAACAGCATTGGCTTGTTTCTACCTCCAGATCCCTGTGGGGCATGTTGAAGCCGGTCTTCGGACCTATAATATCTTCTCTCCTTATCCGGAGGAGTTTAACAGACAAGCAGTCGGTATCGTTTCGCAGTTTAATTTCGCTCCGACTCAGCTCGCAGCGGATCATCTGATCAAAGAAGGAAAAAATCCAAAGACGGTCTATATCACGGGAAATACTGTTATCGATGCGATGCAGCACACTGTGAAGGAAGATTATACGCATCCAGAGCTTGACTGGGTTGGAGATGGCAAGCTAATCTTTATTACGGCACATCGTCGGGAGAACCTCGGAGAGCCGATGCACCATATGTTTAGAGCGATTCGCCGTGTTCTTGATGAACACCCGGAATGTAAAGCGGTTTACCCGATTCACATGAATCCGGTCGTGAGACAGGCTGCTGAGGAAGAATTAGGAGGATGCGAATCCATCCACATCATTGAGCCGATAGAGGTTTTTGATTGCCACAATTTTGAGGCTCGGAGCTTCCTCTGCTTGACTGACTCAGGCGGAATCCAGGAGGAGTGCCCGTCCTATGGCGTACCTGTCCTCGTGATGCGCGATACTACCGAGCGCCCGGAAGGTGTGGATGCTGGGACACTGAGACTGGTTGGCACGGATGAGGAAATCATATACTCCACATTCAAGCTCTTGTTAGAGAACAAAGAAGAATACGACAAGATGTCCCATGCCTGTAATCCATATGGCGATGGCCATGCCTGTGAGCGTATAGCGGATATTCTTGAAGGTAAAGAATACAGCCCCTGGGTGGCGAAGTAATTCATAGGAGGAAGACAATGCCAGATAAAAGGTATCCGATTTTGAATACCTACGTGAACGCCATTTCTATGGATGAAACGATCGCCGAGGTAGAGAAAATCATAAAGGCTGGAAAGCCAACACAGCACGTGGTTATCAATGCTCTGAAGGTTAATCTCATGAATGAGAACGCAGAGCTGCAGAAGATCGTTAATGCTTGCCCATTGATCAACGCCGATGGAGCATCCATTGTTTGGGCAGCAAAGAAACTGGGTGTCCCGCTTACAGAGCGTGTTGCGGGAATAGACCTTTTTGAAAATCTCGTCAAACTGGCTGCAGAGAAGGGATACAAAATCTACCTCTTCGGTGCAAAGGAAGAGGTTGTACAGAAGGTTAAGAGGATCTTTGAAGAAAAGTACCCCACCCTTCAGATTGTTGGCGTGAGGAATGGCTATTTTACAGAAGCCGATGAGCCAGAGATTGTGAAGAACATGGCGGAAAGCGGCGCAGACATGATGTTCGTTGCTTTCTCAAGTCCGAAGAAAGAGTTCTGGGTCAATAAGTACCTGAATGATCTGAATATCCCATTTGTTATGGGAGTCGGAGGAAGTTTTGACGTAGTTGCTGGCGTGACAGACCGCGCACCGAAATGGATGCAGGATCATGGACTTGAATGGTTCTACCGCTTTATTCAGGAGCCGCGACGATTATGGAACCGATATGTGGTTGGCAACTGGAAATTTGTGGCCTATACATACAAGGTAAAAAGAGAGCAGAAAGCAGCAAAGGCATAAATATCAGTCAGCTATTGGGGCTGATTAAAGTAACACAGTCACACTGGGTACGAAGGATACCGCAGAAGGACAAATAGATGGAAGCCGTAAATCGGCAGAAGGAGAAAGTATATGGTAAACGTAATTGGTCTTGGATACATTGGTCTTCCGACAGCTTTGATGATGGCGTCTCACGGTGTTGAGGTTATCGGTACGGACTATAACAAAGAACTGGTTGCCACGCTGAATGCTGGCAAGACGACATTTAAGGAAGACGGGTTGGACGAACTGTTCAATGATGCTGTCAAAGCAGGCATCAAGTTCACCACTGAGTATCAGGTTACGGATACCTATATCGTTTCAGTTCCTACACCTTATGACAAGTTCAGCAAAAAAGTTGATGCGGTGTATGTTATTGCCGCTGTGAAAGACGTCATGAAGGTTGCACCGAAGGGCGCTACTGTGGTTATCGAATCCACAATCAGCCCTGGCACTATTGATAAGAGCGTGCGTCCAGTGATCGAAGAGGCAGGAAGAACCGATCTCCAGCTTGTCCATGCCCCCGAGCGTATTATTCCTGGCAACATGGTTTATGAGCTTCTTCATAACAACCGTACCATCGGTGCTGACGATAAGGCTGTCGGGGAGAAGGTAAAAGAGCTGTATGCTTCTTTCTGTGGCGGAGAAATCGTAGTTACGGATATTCGTACTGCCGAAATGACTAAGGTTGTCGAGAATACCTTCCGCGCCGTCAATATTGCATTTGCAAATGAGCTGGCTAAGATCTGCCGTCACGACAACATGGATGTGTATGAGATCATCAAGATCTGCAATATGCATCCTCGTGTAAATATTCTTCAGCCAGGCCCTGGTGTTGGCGGTCATTGCATTTCTGTCGATCCGTGGTTCCTGGTCGGCGACTATCCGTCCCTTGCAAAGGTAATTGATGAGTCTATGAAGACGAATGATGGGATGCCGGATTTCGTACTGAACCGCATCTACGAGATCATGAAGGAACATGGATTCACGGACATGAGCCGTGTTGGTCTGTATGGGTTAACTTACAAAGAGAATGTTGACGACATGAGAGAGTCTCCGACTCTGCAGCTCTTGGCATCCCAGCGGCATCATCTGGCAGCTCCTCTTAAGAGCTATGATCCGTTTATTACAAAGGATGTGGTTCCCAATCAGATGCATGACTTGGATGAGTTCATCGACAGCTGCGACTTGGTAGTCATTATGGTCAAGCACAACGAGATCAAAGAGAACGTGGACAAACTGAAGGGCAAGGTGATCCTTGACTGCCACAACATCATTGATCTCCCCGGTGTGTACCACATTTAAGAGATTCTAATCCGCCCAGCTTCTGCGCCTGCGTTCCCATGAGGATTTTAAGAACGATAGCTGAAGCTGGGTAGGCTTGAATAAATAGCACTACCCCAACAATACTCAGCACCGACTCTGGCTGGCGCGTCAAATTATTACAGCCCACCAGAGGGATAAACAGTAGTCGTGGGCAGAGAAATTGAAGGAGTAGTTGCACGTTATTGGCCTTGGATACATTGGGCTTCCTACCGCTCTTATGATGGCTTCTCATGGTATTTTGAGTTTCCGTATTTTTCAAACAGGCCAAAAAGTTCAGAATAATATCATCTGAAAATCGACTACATAACATTTTCCAGGCAGGAAATAAGAACAATTCGCCTGAAAATGACTGTGCAACCAGAAAGCAGATCTAAACAAACAGCAAAAGTTTTCCACAGGCAGATTTTGCAACTAATTGTCGACAAACACAGGGCATTCCGCAGCAGTATCATGGCTGTTTTTACTTATCTGCTAACTGCCTTTTTTCTTTGTCTCGAATTTTACGGAAACTCAAACATGGTATAGAAGTCGTTGGAACGAATCATGGTCAGGGCAAGGTAGATATGCTAAAGAGTGGACATACTACTTTCAAAGAGAAGGGACTCGATTAACTTTTCCAAGCTGCTCTTGATGGCGGCATCCTGTTCACCACGGAGTATCAGATTGCGGATGTATATATCGTGTCTGTCCAGACTCCGTATGATGAGTTCACTAAGAAAGTGGACATGAGCTACGTGAACGCTGCCATTGGGGATGTGCTGAAGGTTGCTCCAAAGGGCGCGATTGTGGTCATTGAAAGCACCATCAGCCCGGGGAGCATCGATCGATATGTAAGACCGTATGTTGAAAGTCAAGGAAAAGTAATAGGAGAAGATATTCACCTTGTGCATGCTCCGGAGCGGATCATACCCGGAAACATGGTATATGAACTGCTCCACAATGACAGGACCATCGGAGCGGATGATCCGGAAGTGGGAGAGAAGGTTAAGAAACTGTATGACTCCTTCTGCGGCGGACAGATTGTTGTCACGGATATCAAGACTGCTGAGATGACGAAAGTCATTGAGAATACCTTCCGCTGCGTGAACATCGCTTTTGCTAATGAATTGGCGAAGATCTGCCGTCACGATGGAATGGATGTGTACGAGGTTATTCGGATCTGCAACATGCATCCGAGAGTAAATATTCTGAATCCGGGTCCCGGTGTTGGAGGCCACTGCATTCCGGTCGATCCATGGTTCCTGGTTGGTGATTATCCGAGCTTGACAAAGGTAATCGGGGAAAGCCTCAAGGCCAATGCTTCGATGCCTGAGTATGTGCTGGAGCGGATTTATGAGATTTGCCAGGAGAAGGGCATCAAAGCTGACCGCGTTGGATTGTACGGTTTGACATTTAAGGAAAACGTGGATGATTACCGTGAGAGTCCTACACTGCAGCTGATGGAAATGCAGAAGAAGCACCTGGGCCAGCCTTTGAAGGTCTATGATCCATGGATTGAAAAGGATATGGTCGAGAATCAGTACCACGATTTGGATGAGTTTCTTGGGAGTGTCGATTTTGTTGTCCTGATGGTCAAGCATAACGAGATCAAAGAAAACATGGATAAGCTGGAAGGGAAAGTAGTGCTGGATTGCCATAATATTTGCCAGCTGCCGAGAACATATAGGATTTGAGAATGGGGTTTATATGAACGGAAAAAAATTATTAGGACGCATCATATATGTTGTGGGGGGGGTACTTCCCCATGGTTCTTATCAGCAATTTCCACTTTCTCAGGCAGTAAGAAGATTGAGTGCGAAGCTACTATTTGATAAGTGTGGAGAGGGTATAAATCTTGGAAGAAAATGTCGTCTTTCAAATCACATCAGTATTGGCGACAGATCTGGCATCGGCGATGGCGGATATGTTTCTGGAACTCTTGTTATAGGCAATAATGTAATGATTGCTCCTCAATGTGTATTTCTGGGATTGAACCATGCATTTGATGAACTTACATTAGAGCATCTGGGGGCCGTTAGCAAGCCAATTATTATTTCAGATAATGTATGGATTGGATATGGAGCAAAAATATTAGCGGGAGTGACTATTGGTGAATATGCAATTGTTGGAGCTGGAGCTGTAGTTACAAAAGATGTTGAACCGTATAGTGTGGTTGGCGGAGTGCCGGCAAGATTGATAAAGAACAGAGGAAGTCGCTAATGAAAGTGTTGGTAGTAGCAAACATGTTTCCGAGTAAAAGGTTTCCAACCTATGGAACGTTTATAAGAAATTTTTGCAATCAATTAGATGAGATTGGAGTACACCACGATCGAGTGGTAATGCATAAGCAGACTAATACGTTAAAAAAAGTATTAAGTTATGTATCATTTTATGTCAGTTCATTCGGTCATACTCTGTTCGGAAACTATGATGCTATCTATGTTCACTATCCTTCTTATAGTGCTTTAGGGGTCTTGTTCGCAAACAAGATAAAAAAACGACCCTTATACGTTAATGTACATGGGAGCGATGTGTTTCCAACGAATGAAAAACAGAAAAAGTTAGAGATAAATACCTGTAGGGCGATTAGGAAAGCAGATAAAGTAGTCGTACCATCTGAGTATTTTAAAAGGGTAGTTATAGATAAATACAAGTATCCAGAGGAACAGATTCGAGTCTATCCATCAGGGGGAGTGGATTTAGAAGTTTTTTATCCTTTCGATACAGAGAAAATCAAAATCCTTAGAAAAAAGATGGGGTTAGATCCCAATAAAGTTACTGTTGGGTATATTAGCAGATTATATAGACTTAAAGGATGGGATACGTTTGTAAACGCCGTTGAAAAATTATCTAACTATTGTGATAGAGCTCAATTTGTTATGGTTGGAAGCGGACCGGATGAGGATGAACTCAATAGTACGCTTGCTGAAAAGCATCTGGAAAATGTCATACATAGATTCCCAGCTCAACCTCAAGAAGAACTGGCTAACTACTATAATGTATTGGATGTTTTTGTCTTTGCTGCTGCTGCTGCTGAGAGTTTAGGCCTTGTTGCGATAGAAGCTATGGCCTGTGGAGTTCCTGTGTTTGCGTCAGATTATGCCGCACCTAAATATTATGTTGAAGATGGAAAAAATGGGTATAAGTTTCCTCTTCGTGATGATAAGACACTTGCAGATAGGATTGTTCAAATTCTTAATGATCAAGAAGAGCTAAAACTTCTTGAATCTGGGGCAAAAAAGACAGCAGAGGAATATGGCACAGAACGGATTAAAAGCATATTGAAGGAAATCATGACAGTTTAGGAGTAAAGAGGTATGCCAAAATTGATGGTGTCCGTTATCATACCGGCATATAATGCCGAAAGATACATTGATGATTGCATAAATTCTGTTATCAAACAGACCTATGATAATATTGAAATAATCATTGTCGATGATGGTTCACATGATTCTACTCCAAGAATTTTAGATGAATACACGGAAAAGTACACTAATGTACGAGTATTTCACAAAAAGAACGAGGGAGTGTCTGTAGCTAGAAATTATGGAATAGAATGTGCCAAGGGAGATTATATCACATTTGTCGATGCTGATGACGCTGTTTCCTCCTCGTTTATTTCAGAAGCAGTAGAAGTGCTATCACATTTCCAGGCGGATATAGTTCTCGGAAATACTGTCTATTGGAAGGAGAATCATAAATTAGTTGACGAAACAGAGCAGCAGAATAATCCTTTGAAAAGAGCAACCCTAATAACCGATATTTCGGTTATTAAGAAAAAAGTTCTTGGCAATGGAAGAGAAAAAGGCAATCCTTTAAATGGCGTATTTACAAGCGGGCCGGTATGTAAATTATTTCGTGCTGCAATAATAGCAGGACATAGATTTCCTGTGGAACTCAGAATAGGAGAGGATACGGTTTTTAATTTAGAAGTTCTGAGCGATGCACGTATTTTCGCTTATGCTCCATGTGATTGGTATTATTATAGGCTGAATATAGACTCTGCAACTCAAAAATATAATCCAAAAGCAAGAAAGAATGCGTCGGATCTGATTGAAAAGCTAGAAACAATTACTGGAGTCAAAGGTGAAGAATATACTATATATCTCCAAGAAAGGGCAATCCAACAATTCAATGGCCTCTTGATGTCATATGTTCTACACCCTGATAATGCTATTAAAACTGTGCAGAGGATAAGGCTGATTTCTGAGATAATAAATGATTCTCCATGGAGAGAAGTATTTAGCAAAAAAAAGGATAGCCATCTACCGGGAAATATTTATGATAAAGTATTGCTCCAGTTCTGTATTCATAAAGCTTCGTTGTGTGTTTTTGTGTGGGCAAGAATTCGAGAATACATACTCAAATTGAGGAATAAATCAGAATGAAAATTAAGGCAAGTATTCTTGCATCAGTGTTACTGTTTATGATAGCTGTATCATTCACAGTAAGATGCTTACCAAATTTGATTTACAGACCGTATTGGACAGAATATGCACTTATTATTGCACTGACTGTTATTGCAATTATGGGTGCATTGATTAATAAGAAACGCACCACAATATCAATAGTTGACGTTATGTTTCTTACAACGCCCTGGATGTTTCTTACGGGAAATGTAAATATTAAATATGCATTTTACGTTGGTATAACTATAGGTTGCTATTTCCTGATACAGTCCTATGGGAATTCTGTAAAGGCTGTCAAATATCCCTATATTGTGTTCGCAATAATTACATCACTTGTAACATGGCTTAGTTTTGTGAATCCAGCGTATTATATCTCGCATATATTAACTATGTTTCCGGAAGGGAGCTCGCTGACATACAGTTTTCTTAATAAGAATATGTATCATGGATTTACAAATCATTACTCGAGAAATGCTTTATATATTACGATAGCTTTGATGTTACTGTTTTGCCT
Source organism: Clostridiales bacterium NK3B98 (assembly GCA_000421005.1). Lineage (GTDB taxonomy): Bacteria > Bacillota > Clostridia > Oscillospirales > Oscillospiraceae > Onthomonas. Next base: position 6,241 of record ATWA01000057.1, on the reverse strand, counting down.
TATAATTTGCAAAACGAAATTTAAAAAAAAGATAGTTTACCCACTGTTCATATTCTTTTTTGCAACAGCACTTCTTGTCGCCAAAAGAGGTCCTGCACTAGCATTAATTATAACTCTCTTCATAGTATTGATTTTAAAGGAACCATCTATTGGAAAGAAAATTCGAAAAAGCTTTAGATTTATTGCTGTTGGAGTAGTTTTATTCCTGATATTGTATTTTTCGGTTCCTGGTGTAAGGAATATGGTCAACAGGATTCTAATATCTAGTGAAGGGGGAGATATTACTTCTAGCCGATTTTATCTTTGGGGAGTCGCGTGGAGTATGTTTAACAGCAAACCTTTCCTGGGGCATGGATGGGGAAGTTATTTACTTGCAATGACTGGCAGCACATTTCAAGGTGTGCATAATGACTATCTTCAGTATTTGGCAGAGACAGGAATTGTTGGTTTTATCTTCTTCCTTATCAGAGACATAGGGGCACTGATTCTTACGAATCGGGCATTTAAGAAGGTTAGAGGAAAAGAATATGATGGATCAGAACTTCAATATTGGTTAACCATGTCTCTCGTTTTTCAAATTTTCTTCCTTACATATTCAATGACCGGCATGCCACACTTTGCTTATGAGCAATATGGATTATACACGATTTTATGTGGATATGGAATTGGTCAATATAAAATGTTGAAAGCAGATAAAAAAGTTGATGATTTTAGGAGGACCTCATGATAGTTTTTTATGCTCATGGTGGGTCAGATAACCATGGATGTGAAGCAATAATTCGTGGCACTTTAGATTTAATGCCTAAAAGCGAAAGGGTTCTGTTCTCAGGCAATCTGAAAGCGGATCATAATTATCATTTGGACGAAATTGTGCATATCCTCGCTGATAATTACAAATACTATAACAATCCATTAATGTGGCTCTACTACAAGAAATTCAAACCCGGTGTTCTGTTTCCACTGCTGAAAGGCGATGTGAAAGGGACATATTATTCAGTGGGCGGAGATAATTACTGCTATCCTGGTCTTGCAAGACAGATAGGTATTGTAAATCAGCGTATTCGCAAATTTGGAAACAAGACGGTCCTTTGGGGTACATCCATTGAGGAAGAAGCAATTGTGGATGAAACAATACATAGAGATCTTGAACAGTATGATTTAATAGTATCAAGAGAATCTTTGACTTCGAACCTTCTAAAAAAACATGACCTTGAGAATAAGTGCGTTCAAATGCCAGATGCCGCATTTGCAATGAAGCCGCAAAAGGTAAATCTTCCTACTGTGTTTTCAAAACCCGTTGTTGGCATTAACCTAAGTCCCATGATTCTTGACTATTCGGAAAATGCAGAGAACGTCAAGGCTGGATATAAAAAAATAGTTGAGTATATATTGGGAGAGACTGATTATAATATAGCGTTAATTCCACATGTACTAAAGAGAAACAAGAATAACAATGATTTAGAGACAATTAAATTTATAGAAGGGATTATATCAGATCCCAATCGGTATACAGTAATACAGGATATGCCTGCGCATATGTTGAAGTATGTGATAAGCCAGTGCATATTCTTTGTCGGCGCGAGGACACATTCGACAATAGCTGCTTACTCTAGCTGTGTGCCTACGTTAGTTGCAGGATACTCTATTAAGGCTCTTGGAATAGCAAGTGATTTATTTGGAACATCCGAAGGGTATGTTGTCGACGTTAGAAATTTAAAAACTCCAGAAGAATTAAGTGATGCATTTATTCATTTGTTTGAGCGCCGAGAGTTTGAAAAGAAACATCTAATTGAATATATGCCCATTTATTTAGATAAGTACAAAATAGGTTTAAAGACAATAGAAGATAAAGGACTGCTATAGGCAGTTGCCGGAGAATATAGCATGGCAGTAAACCAAAAAAAAGCAGGCGTATTTTTATCCTACGCATCAGAATTGATTAAGATATTAACAACGCTATTATATACCCCCATAATGCTCAGATTGCTTGGGCAGAGTGAGTATGGGCTCTACCAACTCGTTCATTCGGTTGTATCCTACCTTGGACTATTGAGCTTAGGGTTTACCGCTTCTTATGTAAGATACTACTCTAGATTTAAAGCCGCTGGTAAACAAGAAGATATATCCAGATTAAACGGGATGTTTATGACCGTATTTTTGATAATCGCGGGGATTGCACTGGCCTGCGGATCGGTAATGGTTACGAACATCGAGTCGATTTTTAAATCTGGACTTTCAGATGCAGAGTATTCAACAGCCAGAGTGCTTATGATTTTGATGGTTATAAATCTGGCTATAACATTTCCGAATAGCGTATTTACATGTATTACATCTGCTCATGAAATGTTTTTCTTCCAACGGCTTTTGATAGTCTTGCAAAATATACTGAATCCTTTTTTGACATTACCATTGCTAATCCTCGGATATGGCTCAATTGGGATGGTAATCATTACCACTTTTTTAACTTTAGCTCAGTTAATTGCAAACGTATGGTTTGTAAAATTCAAGCTTAAAGAGAAATTCTACTATAAAGGGTTTGATTTCAGTCTACTGAAAGATATCTGGAGATTCACGTTTTTTATTTTCCTAAATCAAATTATTGATCAAATCAATTGGAGTGTTGATCGGTTTTTGTTAGGACGGATGATCGGGACTACAACCGTTGCAGTATATGGCTTGGGCGCACAGATCAATACAATGTATCTGCAATTATCATCTTCTATATCTTCGGTTTTTGTCCCAAAAGTAAACAGAATCGTTGCTAATGATAATGATAACCATGAGTTGTCACTGCTGTTTACGAGGATTGGAAGAATTCAGTTTATGGTTTTGTCACTGATTTTGACAGGGTATATATTCCTTGGCAGACCATTCATGAGGATGTGGGGCGGAGAGGGCTATGAGGAATCATATTATGTCGCGCTTTTCCTGATAATTCCTGTCACTGTGCCACTCATTCAGAATCTTGGCATTGAAATCCAAAGGGCAAAAAATAAACATCAAGCGAGGGGCATTGTTTATTTCTTTATAGCGATAGGTAACATTTTTTTTAGCATCCCTTTGATAAAACTAATGGGGGCAACAGGAGCAGCATTTGGCACTGCTATATCATTGTTTGTCGGTAATATTCTTTTTATGAATTGGTATTATCATCGACGGATAGGACTTGAAATACCAATGTTTTGGAAGAATATTGCTTCTATTATTCCGGCATTAATTATTCCAGCTATTGCCGGTATTTTGACTATGATTTTTGCAAATATTCAGAACCTTCTTCAACTGGTTATTGTTGCAATGATATATGGTGCTGTCTTTTGTTTATCAATGTGGTTCGTTGGAATGAACGACTCCGAGAAAAAGCTAATCGTTGACATTTATAGGCGGGTGCGTAGAAAAAGATAATGGAACAATCTAAAGGAATTACAAGAGATAAAAAATGGCAAGTTGCGAGAGGTGTGGCTATTATTTGCGTTATACTGATTCATTGCCCATATGCGATTCAATTGCCTCACGATTCATTTGGATTTAATTTTTGGTTGATCTGTAGACAATTTATCAACTTCCCAGTTGCTCTGTTTTTCTACATGGCAGGAAGATTTCAGAATGTGGAAAAGTATGATAATTACTGGAACTTTTTGAAGATTAGGGGGGGTATAGGCTCCTATTGCCTTTCATTATCTGGTCAACAGCTTATGCTATCCCTGGAATCTTGAGAGATTTTTTGTCAGGCGAACATATCGATTGGACTAAAACATTTTATGGTTATCCAGATAACTCCGCTTCAAAGTTCTGCTTATGGGACAGCTATTCTGCCATAATTGCGTTATGACAGAACGAAAGAGGCGAAAACATGTCAAAGTCCAAGCCAAAGCGTATCAGCATTCAAGCTTTTACCCGGAAATATGCCACCGAAGGTGATTGCCACACCTACCTTGCAAAGACTCGTTGGCCAGAGGGCTTTATCTGCCCTAAGTGCGGCAGTCAATGGCATTGCAAACTCTCCAGTGGTCTGTACCAGTGCAATGACTGCCACCACCAGACTTCTGTCACCGCTGGTACCTTCATGCACCGCAGCCGCCTCCCTCTGAAAACTTGGTTCCTGGCGCTATACTTCGTCACACAGGACAAGCGGGGAATATCAGCTACTCAACTGGCATTGATGATCGGTGTCAATTACAAGACCGCATGGCTGATGCTCAAGCGTATTCGTGCGGCAATGTATAATGGTCCCCAGAATCCAGACCACATCATTCAAAACGATCGTGAACATGGTATGATGAACAAAACACAAAGGAGAGCGACACCATGGCACGAAGCAACTACACATCAGCATTCAAAACCAAGATCGTACTAGAAGTCCTGCGGAGGGAGCGCGAGTTGGGCGAGATTGCAGCAGAGCACAACCTGAACCCCAACATGGTTCGCAACTGGAAGCGCGAGTTTCTGGACAACGCAGAGAGTGTCTTCGAGAACCCTAAGAAACTGGAGCGTGAGGCAAAGAGAAAGGAGAAGGCGCTGGAGAAGCAGAACACCCAGATGCTCAAGACAATCGGTCAGTTGACACTGGAGCGAGACTTTCTCCAGGGCTGCTTTCGCAAAACAGGACGCCCCATCCCCAAACTTGGTGGAGAAGAACCATAATCTATCTGTTCGCAGGCAGTGTGAACTGCTGCACATCACCCGCTCCACCCTGTACTACGAGCCCAAGCAGCCGGATGAAGCTGCCCTTCTCCTGAAAGAGGAGATTATGGCTCGCATCGACTTCTGGCACACGCAGTTTCCCTGCATGGGTACCAGAAAGCTGGCGGTAAAGCTGCGTCAGGAGGGCTATCATGTAGGCCGCAAGCTGGTTCGAAGTTTCATGCGGGAGATGGGGATCCATACGGTCTATCCCAAAGCAAACCTCTCCGAACGTAACTTTCTGGAGTCAGTTGTCCCGTATTTGCTCAGAAATAAGGTTGTTTACTTCCCCAATCAAGTCTGGTCTATCGACATTACCTATATCAAAATGCGCCGGGGACATATGTACCTGACTGCTATCATCGACTGGTACAGCCGGAAGATTGTGGCCTGGAATCTGTCAGACACGCTGGACACCCAATCTGTGATCGAGGCAGTGAAGGACGCTGTGGAAACCCACGGAACACCTGCGATTCTGAATTCCGACCAGGGCTGTCAGTTCACAAGCGAAGCGTACAAGAAACTCCTGAAAGATTTTCACATCCGCCAGAGCATGGACGGAAAGTCCCGCTGGGCAGACAATATCACGATTGAGCGGTGGTTCCGCAGCTTAAAGACGGAGTTGATCTACATCAACGAGTTTTCCACACCTAGAAGCCTGAGAATCGCCATCAGGCAGTACGTCCAGGACTACAACACGCTGCGTCCCCACGAGGCGCTGGACTACGCCACACCGGAAGAGGTGTACCGGGGCAGCTTTGGAGCAGCCAACGCCGCCGACCTTGACAGTGCGGCGCTGGCCTGTTGAGAGATCTCTGGCGAGGGTGCAACGGAGTCAGGATCAAATCAGTGCCCCCTCGCAGAGCCGGCAGTGTAACAGGCCGCCACCGCCCAGTCAAGGCAACCTGCTGAAGCAGGCGGCTGGATCCTGCGTGAACGAGAGGGATGGCTCGGGATGCTGCCAAAGTCAGAATTGGAAATATCTGGTTCACGATAAATTCTGAGAGTGTGGTCTTGACAGGGGGACCATTATAATGGGCAATCGAGATGCTATTCATATGCTCAGTGGCGTTGTAGAGTTTGATGACTGCTACATTGGTGGCCCAACTGTGGGCAAAAAGCGCGGCAGAGGTACCGAAAAAGCCAAGGTGTTTGTGGCACTTTCATTGAAAGATGGACGGCCGGAATACCTGAAATTGGGCGTAACTGAGAACATTCGCAAGGAGTCGGTTAAAGCTTTCGCAGAGAAATCTATCCAGCATGAATCGACGATCAAGAGTGATGCCTGTCGTAGCTATATTCCTGCGCTGACGGACTATGACCATCAATATGAGAAGTTTGACCCGAAAACAGAGAGCCTTCAGTGGCTACATACCATCATCAGTAATGCCAAAGCGTCTATCCTCGGCACCTATCATGGCCTGCCGAAGAAGAACCTTCAGGAGTATCTGAATGAGTTCAGCTTTCGATTTAGCAGACGGGGATTTGGTGGTGCTCTCTTCGACAGGTTGGCTCTGGCCATGGTGGGCTCCCCTTTGGCTTAGTCAGATGGATAACCATA
>ATWA01000056.1 GCA_000421005.1 Clostridiales bacterium NK3B98 | reverse complement strand
CTCCCAGTTGGGGCTGCCCACAGTGCCGGGGGTGTTCAGCCGGGCGGAGTCGTCCAGCTCCAGCAGGTCCATGGCAGGGATCACGGCGTAATCCGACTGGCTGTCCAGCACCATGTGGAGCATCCGGTCCACCACGCTGTCGCCCTTGCGCCCTTCCCGGCGGAGACGGCGGTCTACCTTCCGCCGCTCCTTGTCGCTCAGATCCTGATACCAGCCCAGAACGGTCTGGTTGTCGTGGGTGCCGGTGTAGATCACCTGATTTTTCGTCACGCTGCCCTTCCGGTTCAGGGTGAACTCCGCCACATTCATGCCGGGGAGCTTAAACTCGTCCCGAAGCTCCAGCACCTCCGGGCGCAGATCACCCAGATCCTCGGCAATCAGCCACACATCAGGCAGCTCTTGAAACAGCCGCTTCAGCAGCGCCTCTCCTGGGGGTTCGATCCACTGACCGTCAATGGCAGTGGGACAGTCCGCCGAGATCTTCCAGAAGGTATCAAAGGCACGGAAATGGTCGATGCGGATGATGTCGTACAGCTCTGCGCTGAATTTGATTCGGTCAATCCAGAACTTGAAGTCATTGCGCTCAATGGTCTCCCAGTTGTAGATGGGATTGCCCCAGCGCTGTCCCGTTGGGCTGAAATAGTCAGGAGGGACGCCTGCCACAAAGTCCGGGTTGCCCCGCTGATCCAGCAGGAAGTTGTCCCGCTGCTGCCACACGTCCAGAGAGTCCAGCCCCACATAGAAGGGGATGTCTCCCACCATGTAAATGCCCTTGCCGTTGGCGTAGGCTTTCAGCGCCTTCCACTGTTTGGCAAACTCGTATTGCAGGAACATCTGGAAGCGAATATCCCCGTCATACCGGCTCACATCAAACTTCCGGTCCAGAATCCAGTCCCGCTGCTCCTCCGGCCACAGATTCCAGCACTTCATATCGTTGTGCTGTTTCAGAGTGATGAACACGGCATAGGGATAGACCCAGTCCTGTTTGCAAAATGCTTCAAACTCTGCCTGTTCTTTGCCCTGCTGCTCAAAGGCGGCGAAGGCGGTCTTCAGATAAGGCAGGCGGTGGGCGCTGGCGGCTTCATAGTCGATCCGTCCCTCGTTGGGCAGGCTGTCCCGGTCAGCGGGGAGATAGCCGTCCTCCGCCAGCAGCTCCAGATCAATGTACAGGGGATCGCCTGCGTAGGAGGAAAAGGGCTGGTAAGGGCTGTTGCCGTAGCCCAGCGGGTTCAGAGGCAGCACCTGCCAGATGTGAAAACCGGTGTCCGCCAGAAAATCCACAAAGCGGTAAGCTGCCTTGCCAAAGGTGCCCACCCCATCCTTGCCGGGCAGGGATGCCACCGGCATGAGCACGCCTGCCATTCTGGTTTGTTCAGGTTTCATGTTGCATCAACTCATTTCGGGTATGATTTTATGCGCACGGCTGCGTGTTCAGCCGATTGATTTCCAGATGAGACAACCAGCCCCACCGCAGGTCGCAGGGGGGCTGATTGTGCATGATACAGAAGGGATCAGCCCTTGACGGCACCGGCCGCCACACCCTTGATGATATGCTTCTGGCACAGCAGATAGAAAACCACCACAGGGATAATGCTCAGCAGGATCAGCGCCATGGTAGCGCCCAGATCCACAGAGCCGTAGCTTCCCTTCAGATACTGGATGTGGATGGGAATGGTACGGTACTCGTTGATGTCCAGCACCAGATAGGGCAGCAGATAGTCGTTCCAGACCCACATCAGCTCCAGAATACCCACAGAGATCAGCGTGGGTTTGAGCATAGGCAGCACCACCAGAAAGTAGGTGCGCAAAGGTCCGCAGCCGTCAATGGCGGCAGCCTCTTCGATTTCCAGAGGAATGGACTTGACAAAGCCCACAAACATAAAGATCGCCAGACCGGCGCCAAAGCCCAGATAGACGATGGGTATGGTCCAAGGGGTGTTCAGATGGAGACGGTCCGCTGTCTTGGACAGGGTAAACATGACCATCTGGAAGGGGACCACCATGGAGAACACGCACAGGAAATAAATCGCCTTGCTGATCTTGGAGTTGACCCGGGCGATGTACCATGCCGCCATGGAGGTGAACAGCAGGATCAGGAAGGTGGAGACCACCGTGATGAACACGCTGTACAAAACGGACTTGTAGAAGGGGTAGTTGCCAAAGGTCATGCCCTTGACAAAGTTGGACCAGCCGGCAAACATCTCGCCGGTGGGCAGGTCGAAGGTGTTGGTCTTGACGTAGGTGTTGACCTTAAAGGAGTTGATCACCACAGCCACCACAGGCAGCACATAGATGATACAGATAATCGACATTACCACCGAGAGGATGGTCTTTCTCCTGCGCTCGGAGGTCAGGGTTTCCGCTTTCTTCATTACTGCTGTACCTCCCTCTTACGGGTGTAGTTGAGCTGGAGCAAACCAAGACCTGCCACCAGAATGAAGAACAGCACCGCCTTGGCCTGTGCCACACCGGGAGAGGTGCTCTTGGACTGGTAGAAGGTGCTGAAAATGTTCAGCGCCAGCATTTCGGTGGTCTTGACATAGGAGCCGCCCTGCTCAATGATCGGCTGACCGCCGGTGAGGGCAAGGTTCTGGTCAAACAGCTTGAAGCCGTTGGTCAGACCGAGGAAGGTGCAGATGGTGATGGAAGGCATCACGTTGGGGATAGTGACACGAAACAGGGTCTGGGCACGGGTGGCACCGTCGATTCTGGCGGCCTCCAGCATATCGTCCGGCACAGACTGAAGTCCGGCGATGTAGATAATCATCATGTAGCCGATCTGCTGCCACGCCACCAGAATCAGCAGTCCCCAGAAGCCGTACTTAGCGTTCATCAGAATGGAGGTGCCGTACCGGGACAGGATGCCGTCAAAGATCATGGACCAGATGTAGCCCAGCACGATACCGCCAATCAGGTTGGGCATGAAGAACACGGTACGAAACAGGCTGCTGCCCTTGATGTTCTGGGTCAGGACATAAGCGGCGGCAAAGGCAAGCACATTGATCAGCACCAGAGATACAATGGCAAAGGCTGCGGTGAACCAGAACGCATGGCGGAAGCTGGCGTCCTCCAGTGCCTTCACATAGTTGCCAAAGCCGATAAACTTTGCCTCACGGATGAGACGGAACTTGCAAAACGACAGGTAAATGCCCTGAATAAAGGGCCAGACGAAGCCGATGATAAAGGCTGCCAGCACCGGTCCTACAAACAGTGGGAACCAGTGTCTGGTCTGCCGTGTCAGCGAGTTGCCGAATCTTGGTTTCTTTCTCAACAAAATCACGCTCTCCTATACACTGCGCCTGTTGTCTGCGCAAACGGCTGCGGGGGCGGGCGCAACCGCCCGCCCCCGCTTCATGGATTTTTAAACCGGTAAGTAACGATTAACCCTGCTGGTTCGCATACTGGACTGCCCAGCCGTCGATGAAGGCGCCACGGACAGCTTCCCAGTTGGCATCGGTCTGATCTGCATTGTAAGCGTTCAGAGCGGACACGGCAGCAGCACGATAGTCGTCCACAGCGGGCTGATAGTTGGTAGCCCAGTCCATGACGTAGTTGCCGGCGGCAGCGTAGTCGTCAGCAGCGGCCAAGAAAGCGTTGGTGGACTCTACAGCGTTCTTGTAGGGCATTGCGCCGAAGCTGTCCACAGCGATGCGGGAAGCATCGGGATCGGTGACCAGCCAGACCATGAAGTCCATGGTAGCCTGCTGATCGGCCTCAGAAGCCATGGAGTTGATAGCCCAGCAGTTCTCGGTGCCGCAGTTCAGACCGGCCTTCTCCTCGCCGTCCACGCCGCAGTAATAGGGGATCATGGTAGCATTGGGAACGGTCTCAGCGATAGCTGCATAGTCCCAGGAACCGGTCAGCACAAAGGTAGACTTGCCGGAGATGAACTCGTTGACGGGGTCATGACCGCCGGTAGCCAGATCCTTAGGATCGGTGGTGCTGTTGTTGATGGACAGGTCATAGATGTTGCGGAAGTTGTCGAAGTACTCGCCGGTGAGGCTGGGGGGGCACTCGGTCCACTTGGAGCCGGAGGCCTGCTCCTCATAGTAGTACTCCAGATTGATCAGGTGACCGGTGTAGCGCCAGGAAGAGGAGTCGTCCATGTCAGGAGCGGAGAAAGCGTCGAAGCCCAGAGTGGCGGCGTTGGCGTGGATGTCCTCAGCCACAGCCTTCAGACCCGCAAAATTGGTCAGCTCATCCATGGTGTGACCTGCAGCAGCAACATGGTCGGGGTTGACAACGATGCCATAGCACTCGAAGCAGTAGCCGATGGAGACCAGCTTGCCGTCCTCATCATACAGGTTGTAAGCGTCGGTGTTCAGCTCGTTGGCAATGGGGGTGCCGTTCAGATCCAGAGCGTAGCTGGACCAGTCCTTGACGGAGTTGGCGTTGCCCACAACAAACATCGTGGGGGGATTGCTCTTGTCCATCTCAGAGGTCAGGGTCTGAGCATAGCTGCCGGAAGCAGCGGTGACGACCTTGACGGGAACACCGGTCTTTTCGGTGTACATTCCGGCCAGCTTCTGCAGAGCCTCATCGGACTCAGGCTTGAAGTTCAGCCAGTAGACAGAACCCTCACCGGAAGCGGCAGGAGCTGCGGTATCCTCAGGGGCAGCTTCGCCATCGGCGGCGGGCTCTTCGGTTTTGGCGCCGTCATTGCTGTTGGAGCCGCCGCAGGCGACCAGAGACAGACACATGACCAGAGCCAGAAGCAGAGCGATCAGCTTTTTCATGTTGTTTTCCTCCTTAAATTTTTGTTTGGAAACGTTTTTGGAAGCGTTTCCAAATCTTATGCTCATAGTATACGCCACAAAAAAAGTTTTTGCAAGTGTTTTCTGAAATTCTACTGAAACTTTGTTTAGTTTTTACGAAGCAGCCGTGGCTTTTTTGTGCATTATGACATTGATTTCGGGGCTGTTCTCCCCTATTTTGAAAAACACTTGCAATCCGGCAGAAAACCAGCTATACTGGGACCACAAGTTGGAACTGTTTCCAAAACCGATTCCGTTCCTGTATTTCTGCATAGAACCTCTACCGCTTTGAGAAGCGGCTGATTGGAGGGGTGTAAACATGACGATCAAAGACATTGCCCGTCTGGCCGGTGTGGGGGTCGGTACGGTATCCAGAGTGCTGAACAATCACCCGGATGTTACCGACAAAACCCGCCAGAAGGTCATGGCGGTAATTAACCAGTACAATTATCAGCCCAATCTGAACGCCAAGCATTTAAAGCAGCAGCATCGCTCCAGCATCGCCATTATTGTAAAGGGTACTCACAATATGCTCTTTGCGGAGATCGTGGAGCAGATTCAGATACTGCTTCAGGCGGAAAACGAGGAGTCGGTGGTCTCCTACATCGACGAGGATGCCAACGAGGTAGCGTATGCGGTGCAGCTTTGTGATATGCGCCATCCCAAAGGCATTCTGTTTCTGGGGGGCGACCTGAACGCGTTCCGCTCCGGCTTTGGGGCGATTTCCATTCCCTGCGTCCTGCTGACCAACTCTGCCGCGTCCCTCCCTTTTGACAATCTCTCCAGTCTGACCACCGATGACCGGGCCGGCGCTGAGTGTGCCATAGACTATCTGATTGACCACGGGCACCGGGAAATCGGCGTGCTGGGCGGCAATTGGTCCTGCTTCCAGATCGGTCATGCCCGTTTACAGGGCTGTCTGGACAGCTTTCAGCGCCATGCCATCCCCTTTGACCCCTCCCGTCAGGGAGCGCCCTGCCGTTACTCCATGGAGGACGGCTATGAGGTTGCCAGCAGGCTTCTGGAGCGCAATCCCAACACCACCGCTTTTTTCGCCATGAGCGACGTGATCGCCATGGGGGCTATCCGGGCGCTGGAGGATCAGGGCAAGCATGTGCCGGAGGACGTATCAGTGATCGGGTATGACGGTATTCTTACCGCCCGCTATTCGGTTCCCCGTCTGACCACCATTATGCAGGACAGCCGCCAGTTTGCTGCCCGAGGCACCGAGCTGCTGCTGGGGCAGATCAACGGAAAAACCTCCGCGGTTCACGAGGTGATCCCCTTCCGGCTGCTGGAGGGTGAGAGCGTAGCCGCCAGAAAGTAAGGTTGCATCTGTTAAACGCACAGGGTATAATCACCTTTGGCAAGTTTTAGAAACAAATTTTTTTGGAGGAATTATAATGTCTACCAAAAACGTTACCACTGACGAGCTTTCTGGAAAGCTGACCGGACTGCTGGGCAAGGAGATTGCCGCCGCCAGCGATCGTGAGGTGTATGACGCACTGCTCCACCTGTCCCAAGGGTTGGCTGAGCAGCGCCAGTCTGACGCCGGGAAGAAGAAGCTCTACTATATTTCCGCCGAGTTCCTCATCGGCAAGCTGCTGAGCAACAACCTGATCAATCTGGGCATCTACAAGCAGGCTGCCGAGCTGTTGGAGGCAAACGGCAAGCACATGGGCGATATTGAGGAAATTGAGAATGAGCCCTCTCTGGGCAACGGCGGTCTGGGACGCCTCGCCGCCTGTTTTCTGGACTCCATCGCCACGCTGAACCTGAACGGCGACGGCGTGGGTCTGAACTATCATTTTGGTCTGTTTCGCCAGTATTTCGAGAAAAACGCTCAGGCTGTTCGTCCTGATGTGTGGCTCAGTGACGATAGCTGGCTGATTCGCTCTGACCGTCACTATGATGTTACCATGGGCGGCAAGACCTATACATCCACCATGTACGATATTCTGGTCACCGGCTATGAGGGGCGCACCAACCGCCTGCACCTGTTCGATCTGGACAGCGTGGACGAGAGTATTGTCACCGAGGGCATTGCGTTTGACAAGAAGGCTGTGGACAAAAACCTGACCCTGTTCCTCTATCCCGACGACTCTGACGACGACGGGCGCAAGCTGCGGATCTATCAGCAGTATTTCATGGTCAGCAACGCCGCCCACCTGATTCTGGATGAGGCTGTGGCAAAGGGCTGCAAGCTCACCGATCTGGATGAGTACGCAGTTATCCAGATCAACGACACCCACCCCTCCATGGTCATTCCCGAGCTGATCCGTCAGCTCATGGAGCGGGGACTGGATCTGGATACCGCCATTGAGGTCACCGCAAAGTGCTGCGCCTACACCAACCACACCATTCTGGCCGAGGCGCTGGAGAAGTGGCCTATCTCCTACCTGAAGGAGATCGTGCCTCAGCTTTGCCCCATCATCGAGATTCTGGATGACCGGATCCGCCGCCGTCTCCCCGGTGAGACAGCGGACAAGGTGGCAATCATTGACGCAGAGGATCGTGTCCATATGGCACATATGGATATCCACTACGGCATCTCCGTCAACGGTGTTGCCGCTCTGCATACGGAAATTTTGAAGAACTCTGAGCTCAACGACTTCTACAAGCTCTATCCGGAGAAGTTTAACAATAAGACCAACGGCATCACCTTCCGTCGCTGGCTGCTGTCCTGCAACCCGGAGCTGAGCGAGTACCTGATCGGCAAGATCGGTGACAGCTTCCTGAAGGACGCCTCCAAGCTGGCGGATTTCAAGCCTCTGCTGGAAGATGAGCAGGTGCTCCGGGACCTGCTTGCCATCAAGCAGACCAAGAAGGAACAGTTTACCGCATGGCTGAAGGCAGAGCAGGGCATTGACATTGACCCCAACTCCATCTTTGACGTTCAGTCCAAGCGCCTGCACGAGTATAAGCGTCAGCAGCTTAACCTGCTGTGGGCGATCCATGCCTATCAGGCCATCAAAAACGGTTACCGTCCTGCCCGGAAGATCACCATTCTCTTCGGCGCAAAAGCAGCGCCTGCCTATGTAATCGCTCAGGACATCATTCACGCTATCCTGTGCCTGCAGGAAATCATTGCGAATGACCTGGATGTGAACCCCTATCTGCAGGTGGTGATGATTGAGAACTACAATGTCACCGCTGCTGAAAAGCTGATCCCCGCCTGTGACCTGTCCGAGCAGATTTCCCTTGCTTCCAAGGAGGCAAGCGGCACCGGCAATATGAAATTCATGCTCAACGGCGCAGTGACGCTGGGCACCGAGGACGGCGCCAACGTGGAGATTCACGAGCTGGTAGGCGACGAGAATATCTACGTCTTTGGTCAGTCCGCTGACGAGGTCATCAAGGCATATGAAGACAAGAGCTATGTCTCCAAAAAGTGGTACGACCAGAACACCTTCATCCATGACGCAGTGGATTTCCTGATCAGCGATGCCATGGTCAAGGTAGGCGACGAGGCGCGGCTGAAGCGGCTGTACAAGGAGCTGCTGAACAAGGACTGGTTCATGACCTTCCCTGACTTTGACAGCTATCTGATGGCTCGTGAAAAAGCGTATGACGACTATGAGGATCGTCTGAGCTGGGCAAAGAAGTGCGGTGTCAACATCGCCATGGCAGGCTACTTCTCTTCCGACCGGACCATCGCCCAATACAACGAGGACATCTGGCATCTGGAAGGCTAATTTGAACCCATATAAATACCGGGCTTCCCTGCGGGAGCCCGGTTCTGCTTGCCAGATAGGTTCTATTGTATTATAATTTGCGGAGAAAACCACCTGATACTAATCCTTGATAAAAAGCTGACACTTTTTATCAAGGAGATGCCGCTGTTGGCGGCATTCAATTGCTTACGCAATTGGCGTCTCATACGATCCTCAACGCTCCTTGCGTCGCTATAAAAAACTGACGATGTCAGTTTTTTAATGAGGATCAGTATGAAAAGGAGTTTATGCATGGAGACTGAGAAGAAACATCTGGCGGAAAAAATCGTCATCGTGGTCAACGGCAAGGGCGGTGTCGGCAAGGACACCTTCTGTGAAAAAGCCGGGCTCTTCTTTCAAGCCAAAAGCATTTCCGCAATCACACCCATTAAGGAAATTGCAAGGATCTGCGGCTGGAATGGAGAAAAGGACCTGAAATCCCGGAAGTTTCTTGCCGATTTAAAACAGCTTCTGGTGGATTACAACGGCTATCCCAATCGGTATCTGGAGGGGGAGTATCGCCGTTTTCTGGACAGTGAGTGGGAGACTCTCTTTGTCCACATCCGGGAAGCGGATCAGATTGCCGATTTTCTCCGCCGTATCCCCGGGAAGAAGCTGGCGCTTCTGGTGCGCTCCGCCCGCCTCAGCTCTGCCCATTATGGCAACGCCGCCGATGACGAGGTGGAGGCATACGACTATGACGCCGTGTTCCAGAATGATTGCACGCTGGAGGAGCTGCCCGGCGCGGCGGACCGATTCCTGACCGAGCTGCTGACCCGCGAGGGAATTCTCGCCGATTGACGGCAGCATAAAGCCATATCATCAGCAAACGCCTGATTGGAAAGGGACAAAACGCTCCCCTCCAATCAGGCGTTTTTTACTCCTAGTCAAGACCTCCGGCTAAGCCGGAGGCTTGAGGAGGCCCTAGAAGGGCCTGATTCTAGCAGCCCCTAAAGGGGCCCGAAAGGTTTGCCGACCGCAGTATTCTTTCGGGCTGCCCCTAAAGGGGCTGCTTTTGTGCCTTATTTTTTCTGGCTACCCGTAAACGGGTTGCCCGTCTTGTTCCTCTTAGGATACTCTTCTCCGGCAAACGGATCATAGTACTCCTTAATTGTCATCTGATCTGCCA
This sequence comes from Clostridiales bacterium NK3B98, assembly GCA_000421005.1. GTDB lineage: Bacteria > Bacillota > Clostridia > Oscillospirales > Oscillospiraceae > Onthomonas. Next base: position 6,553 of record ATWA01000056.1, on the reverse strand, counting down.
TTTCGTCCTCTTTCAGTTGGTTCTGGATATATGTCTGTATTGCTTTCTTGTTTCTTCCTACTGTATCCACATAGTATCCTCGTGCCCAGAAATGACGATTTCCATACTTATATTTCAGATTTGCATGCCGATCAAATATCATCAGACTGGACTTCCCTTTCAGATAGCCCATTACCTGTGATACACCATATTTTGGTGGAATACTCAGCAACATATGAACATGATCCGGGCAAGTTTCTGCTTCTATAATCTCTATTCCCTTCTGCCCACATAATTTTCGCAGTATAAATCCTATATCCTGCCGTATTTGACCATAGATTGCCATGCGACGATATTTTGGCGCAAATACTACATGATATTGACATCTCCAGCGTGTATGTTCTAAACTATTAATGTCTTTCTCCATTTGAAAGACCTCCTTGTTTTTGTTTTGTTGGCCGGCAAACCCAACTCTACTCTAACAAGGAGTCTTTTTTCTGTCCATAGCTAAAGCTTTTTGTTGCCACTGGCAAAGCCAGTGGTTGTCCTTCAAGACCATAGCCAGTACTTTCTAAGAAAGTTCTGGCTATAGCTCATATATAGCGTATTCTGTCACTATTTATCGATATTCTATGTGTCTGAGTGTTAAGCGCTACCTCGATGACCGGTATTGTATTCATTGCATGTTCGCTCCTGTTCCGGCACTGAGCCGGAACAGACCCGGCTCAGTTTGCCTTAAAGTTATAGATGGGTCGCAGCACCTCGACGATGTCAACGCTCTCGGCAATCACGTCGATGATGTCTGCAAGGGACTTATAGGCCATGGGCGCTTCGTCCAGCGTGGCCTCATTGACAGAGGTGGTGTACACTCCTGCCATCTCCTGGCGGTACTCCTCCATGCTGAGTCCTTCCTTTGCCGCCTTCCGGGAGAGAATCCTGCCTGCCCCGTGGGGTGCAGAGCAGTTCCAGTCCGGGTTGCCCTTCCCTACTGCCAAAACGCTGCCGTCCCGCATGTTAATGGGAATGAGCACCCGCTCTCCCTTGTGGGCTGCAATGGCACCCTTGCGAAGAATCCGCTCGTGGATGTCGATATAGTTGTGGATGGTGTGAAAGGCATCCTTTGTCTTCAAACCCAGCCGGGCAAGGATGATCTCCGCCATCTTCTCCCGGCTGCGGGCGGCAAACTGCTGGCAGATCTCCACGTCATGGAGGTAGTCCTCCAGATAGGTGCCATAGAGATAGCAGAGATCCTCCGGCATGGTGGTCTCGTGGCTTTTCCAATGCAGGGCTTTCAGCGCTGCCTGAATCTCTTTCCGTCTCCCTGCCGCCTTGTACTCCGCAATAAGGGCATCCCGCTGGGCGAAATACGCCTCCTTGCCCCGGTTCAGGTCAACAGCCAGATTCTGATAATGCTCCGCCACCTGCTTTCCCAGATTCCGAGAGCCGGAGTGGATGACCAGATAGCGGGTGCCATCGGCAGATTGGTCGATCTCGATGAAGTGATTTCCGCCGCCCAGCGTGCCAAGGCTCCGCCCCAGACGGGTGGTGTCCTTCAAGTCCCGGAAGCAGCGCAGCCGGGTCAAATCGAAGGGCTCCTGCCGTCCCTCCCACACGCTCTTTCCGGAAGGGATAAAGTGGGCAGCCTCATCCATCTGCTCCATGTCAATCTCTGTCTTGCCCAGATTCACCGTGTACATGCCGCAGCCGATGTCTACCCCCACGATGTTCGGAACCACCTTGTCGGTGACTGTCATGGTGGTGCCGATGGTGCAGCCACGGCCTGCGTGAACATCCGGCATGATACGGATTTTGCTGCCGGCGGTGAACTCATAGTCGCACATCCGGCGAATTTGCTCTACTGCCTCGTCCTCGATTACCTTGGCAAAGCAGCGGGCGGTAGAAAGCGTCAAACCTGAGAAAGAAAAGTGACAAGGGTATTCTGGACGATTTATATGATGGAAAGGTATATCCTGCAGAGTACTATTTCCCCCAGGGAGGTATTTTATGAAAGGGCGCTCCAACAGAGCGCGGAAGCAGAGGAGAAGCTGATGGAAAGCCTGAACGCCGAGCAGAAAAAGCTTCTGGATGCGCATCGCGGCTGCCGACTGGAGGCGGATCGGATTGACAACTTTAAGGCGTTCAAAACCGGGTATCAGCTGGGTGCGAAACTGATGCTGGATGCCCTGTCCAAATGAGAGCCTGGCTGCTTTTGACTGGGAGGTCGGCTGGCCGACGAACGGTCAGCCTCCTGCCCGATTGAAGGGCATGTTCCGGAAGGAGACGGTCCCGCCCATCCTTCAAGAAAACTCACCTGAAAGAATGGTACTTGTTTTTGTGTTATTTGGTTCAATTCTCGGACGTTAGTCTAAAAATAGTGAACCATTTGTTCAAAATGAGCCCACGATGCATATCTTTTCCCTGTGTTTTTTGATACTGCATTTTACAACCAGAGCCCCAAAAACCGGATGCGGACTTTACAACCAATTGGTCACAACCGGGTATACCATGCCGATCAGGGAGATGAGCAGCGAGGCCAGCATATCCAGCACCAGCAGCTTTTTGTGAGGTTTGTAGTAAGCGATAAAGGGTTTCAGCAGGTTTGCATCCATTTTTGTTCTCTCCATTGTCGATTCGTTGTTCCATTTCCTATTGTAGTTTCTTTTCCGACCGTATTCAACCAAAACACCCCAGCCGTACAGGTTCTGCCCCGGCGTCCGGCTCTGCGGGAAAGCCCTCGTACATGAGGAACCACTGAACAAATCAAGCTACGGTGTCTGAGCGGTCTATTTTCCGCCATCCGAGTCTAAAATCCCTTGAAATACGTCAGTATTCCTGCGGTCTTTTATCCACGGCTGACGAAAAATATCCTCGCTCATCCATCCGAGAGATTTATTCAGTGTTTCCTTGAATCCCCCGGCTTTCTATGCTACTATGAGACCGGCAGAGGTTTCAGAGAAATGCCGGGTGTCGTTGCCGGCATGATGAGCAAGGAATGGATTCGATGATGTGCAAGGACAGAAGCAGACGCTGTATCTCCCTTTTCGCCTCCTTCCTGCTGGTTCAGTTCGTCCTTTTGCGGCTGGCGAATCAGGCAGGCCGGGGCTATCTGCCCCTGCCCCGGCAGGAGCAGGTCTATCTGTATATCCAGTTTGCAGTCGTGGCCGGTTATCTGGGCTACGGGCTGTTCCGGTGTATCCCGGGCAGTCAGAGGCTCCTTGTGCCCCTCCTGTCCGCTTCTCTGGCACTATGTCTCACAGGCGGCATGGTTCTGCTGCTGTCCCCTCCCGCGTCCCTGTTTTATCTCATCGCCACGGCAGTCAGTGTGGCATTGCTGGGCTTTGCAGGCGGATGGGTTTATGAGCAGCTGGCCTTCTCTCTGTATGAGCACAGGCATGGGGGACTCTGCATCGGGGCGGGCTATGCTCTGGCCGTGGCGATGCAGTTCTGTTTCCAGCTGCAATGGAACGTCAGGCCGGTTCTGGCCCTTCTTCTGACGCTCTCCTTCGGTATTCTGGCAGCTTTTCTGTTTCGCTCGCCTGCTTTGCAGTCCTCTCCTTCCCAGGGGCAGACAGGCGCTTCGCCCCGCTATGCGTTCTCAGTCGTAATCACCTTCGCCCTGCTGCTCTTTACCGGCTTCTTCAACCGTTTCATCCATCATCTGCAGATCGCCTCCGGATACTCGGACTACAACGTGTACAGCTGGCCCCGTCTGCTGATGATTCCCACCGTGATCCTGTTCGGATATCTGGGGGATTTCAGGGAGGGGAAGTATCTGTCCGTGTCCACCCTTTGCGTCTCGGCGGTGTCTCTGCTCAACACGGCGTTGCTGGGCAGGGACACCTACTACCTGAATATGTGCCTGTACTATATCGCCCTCACGGCCGTGGTGGCCTACTACCATCTCACCTTTCTCCCGCTTGCCGTCCATACGGGTCAGCCCGCTCTGTGGGCCTGTATGGGACGGGTGATCGACAGCGGGGCTGTGATCGTCTCCTTTGGCTTGCGCCTGCCTGCGCAGTCCCAGGCAGTGGTGCTGTGTATCAATCTCGCTTCGCTGGCGGCCGTGATCGTCCTGATGGGGCTCAGCGGCGCTCTGAACCTGTCCTCTCCCCCGGCGCAGGAAGCGCAGGCCCCTGCAGATCCCTTCCCCATCCTGCAGGAGCGCTTTGGCATCACCCCATCAGAGCTGAAGGTGCTCCGGGAGCTGGTCACCACCGACGACAAGCAGGAGGCCATTGCGTCCCGTCTGGGCATTTCCGTCAGCACGCTGCGGCATCACATCACGGCCCTCTACCGGAAAACCGGCACGCAGACCCGGCTGGCTCTGAGCAATCTGGTCAACGCCGGCAAATGACGATGCTGCCTCAGACCTCCCCGGCTTCGGGGAGGTTTTTGTCTGAAATGCAGCAGAAGCGCCCCCTCATCCACCACCGCCTGCGGCGGCGGTCCCCCTTCCCCCAAGGGGGGAAGGCTTTGAGAGGATCATATCTTACATTGCGTCTGAACGTAACGAATACAGAGGGCATTTTGTAGGGGCGAGGCATGACTCGGCCCTGCGTCCAAAATACTTGCCGCCCACCGGGCCGGTCATGCCCGGCCCCTACCATGGGTTTACGCCACATGGCAGGAACATTCTATATCCTATTTTGCGGAAATATGGTATGCTTTCCATAGACAGGCTCTCCCAGGCCGGACAGATCCGCTCTCCCGGCTGCGGGGCAGATTGTCGAAGCATAAACTCAAATCAAAGGAGGAATCATCATGAAAAAGATACGTTGCTTGTTGCTGGCAGGTCTGATGGTATTCTCGCTGGCGGCCTGCTCCGCTTCGGGAGAACAGGCCGTCCCGGATAAAAACGCCGCAGCCCCGGAAGAGACCGCCCCGGCGGAAACGCCCGCTGCCAAGGAGGCTCCGGCCGAGCCCCAGGAACCGGCGGAGACGGCCCAGCAGGAGGCTGCAGCCCCCGCCGCCATCGCAGAGGACACCAATGCCCTCAATCTCCGCTTCACCCCGCCTGAGGGCTATGAGAAGGTGAACCGCCATTTTGAGTACGCCCCGGACGGCTCCGTCGTGGACAAGAGCTTTACCTACACCTTTGCGGACGGCGCAGAGGTGATCATCGGCAATACCAGAAATGCGCAGATCACCGACGAGATTCCCCAGAGCTATCTGGACGAGGCGGAGATGGCGGAGTACATGGGAAAGCAGTTCTACATCATCACCACTGGAAGCAGCATCATGGGCATGTGCCAGGACGGGGACTCGGTATACGGGCTTGGCTGGAGCTTCCCCGACACCATTGACAGAGACAGGTTCGACCATCTCATGGAGGGCCTCAGCATCAGCGACCAGGAGGAACAGGCGAGCAACGGCGACGATCTGTTTGACATCCGCTATACCCTGGACGATTCCCTGCACGCGGCCCAGATCAACAGCAACCTCACCGAGACCGCAGACGGTCAGGCGTTGGACAAGTCCTTCAGCTGGTACTATGGCGCTGACAAGGAGCATCTGGATTTTCGTATCCTCATCAAGGGATATAAAAACGCCTCGGTTGCCGATTTGACCGCCGACTATTCGTATCTGGAGGAGCTGGAAGTAAACGGTATCGCCTATACGGCGCGTTATGAGGATGTTGACGCAGAGCAGCCCTTTGCCTATTATACCCAGCACGGGGATGACGTCTATGAGATTCGGAACATGGGTGTCAGCGACGGCTGGTCCACCAAACGCTCGCCGGAGTCCTACGCAGCACTGGAGGCGCTGATAAGCTCCGTCCGCTTTGACGGAGCGTAAGCGTCAACTCCATCCCCGTCCCCTAAAAACAGGCGAGCCCGCCAGAGGCGGGCCCACTCGCAAAACAAACTGTTCAATTGTCCGGCTTGGTTACCCAGCATTCCTGGGGCGCATTCTCAGGCAACAGCCGGCTCGCCCACTCCGGATCGCTTCGGCTGAACTTGGGTGCCTGCCCTAAAACCCAGCAAAGATACCGGTATGGATCCAGCCTGTTCTCCTTCGCTGTCTCGATCAAACTGTAAATCACCGCACTGCTCCTGGCTCCCTTAGGCGCGTTCGCAAACAGCCAATTTTTCCTGCCAATGACAAAGGGCTTTATGCTCCGCTCTGCCCGGTTATTGCTCAGCTCCAGCCTGGGATCCAGCAGATAGTTGTTCAGATATTCCCACTGGTTCTGCAGATAGGTGAGCGCTTTGCCGAGACTGGACTTCGGTGCGGCAGTTCTTGTATTTGCCCATGCCAACATAGCGTCCAGAACAGGTTTTTCCTTTTCCAGCCGCTTCTCATAACGCTCTTCCTGCGTTACTTTATCCAATTCTTTTTCCAGGTTGAAAAGCTGGGTGCAGTAAGCGACTCCCTGCTCTGCTGTGGGAGAACGTTTCCCCTTGCCGCTGCATTTCATCGCTTCGTCAAACAGCCGCCTGCAATGCGCCCAGCATCCAACCCGGATGACCTTTTCCAGCCCATTGTAGCTGCCGAAGCCATCGGTTTGCAGGTAGCCGTGGAAACCCTCCAGAAATGCCTTCGGGTACTCGCCACCTCGACCCGGCTGGTAATC
>ATWA01000055.1 GCA_000421005.1 Clostridiales bacterium NK3B98 | reverse complement strand
CAGGTCATTGACAGACCGAGGAGAACATATTACAATATAAGAACAAGGGTGCTATCCCGCAAACGGTTAGCCCTCGCCTGTTACGAAAGAAGTAACCGCCAAGTGGCTAGCCGGGCGGTTACTTCTTTTTATCGTTAAAGTACGCGAGGATCATACCGACGAGGGTAATGAGAACCAACGTATACTGAAGGAACCACTGAACAAATCAAGCTACGGCGTCTGAGCGGTCTGTTTTCTGCCATCCGGGTCTAAAATCCCTTGAAATACGTCGGTATTCCTGCGGTCTTTTATCCCCGGCTGACAAAAAACATCCTCGCTCATCCATCCGAGAGATTTATTCAGTGTTTCCTGAAACAGTTCAGCGTATGTTACCATATCGCCGCACCCCCTCTCGTAAGGGGGTGAAAAAGAAGGATCACCCCCCGAAAATAGAGGGATAACCGCCTGCTGTTTGGATAGCACCTTTGTCATTCTACCAGAGCAAAGTCTGTAATGCAACAAAGATTATGCCGCTTCTTGCCCTTTTGACAAAGGGCAATTCCTGTGCTATGATACACCCATCAAAATTTGTTCTCACAAGGGAGAAAGCCAAAATGAGAAATCGCCCTTATCCGTTATATCACCTGCTCCCTGAGCTGGACAACCTGCGGCAGATGCTGGAAATCAAGGCAGTCACCGTGCCCAATGAGATCGCCTTTCGCTATATGCAGGGGCGCAAGGAGCTGGTGGAGCATTCCTACCACGACTTCTATCAGGAGGTGCGCTGGCTGGGCAACTACCTGCTGAAGCGGGGTGTTCGTGGCCGCAAAATCGCCCTGATGGGGGAGAATACCTATCAGTGGCTGGTGTGCTACTTCGCCATTGTCACCTCCGGCAACGTGGCGGTGCTGATGGCCAAGGACTTCACCGAGGAGGAGGTGTCCACCCTGCTGCGGCAGACCGACGTGGACATCTTCGTGGCCAGCAAAAACTGCTGGAGCGTGGCGGAGGCCGCCTCTCACAAAAAGACGGTGGGTCGGAAAATCTTCCTCATGAGCTTTGACGAGATGGACGAGTGGGAGGACAAGGGCCGGATGTTCTTCGAGCGGGGCCGCAACCTCTACGACGCCGTCACCATGGACAACAAAGCCCTGTGCACCATCTTCTTCACCTCCGGCACCAGCGGCATGAGCAAGGCGGTGATGCTGAGCCAGTTCAACATCTGTCAGGACATCAACCTGACCTGCCAGCTCTTTGTGCCTACCGAAGGCGCTACAGTGGCAGTGCTGCCCTTCCACCATGCCTTTGGCCTGATTACCGCCGTGCTGAAGCCCTACCACTATCAGCGCCCCGTCTTTATCAACTCCAACCTGTCCAACTTCATGCGGGAGCTGTCCATTGCCAAGCCCCGCACCCTGTTTTTGGTGCCCCTGTTCATCGAGACCATGGAAAAGACCATCTGGCGCACCGCCAAAAAACAGGGCGTGGAGAATAAGCTGCGCCGTGCCATGAAGCTCAGCGACGGTATGCTGAAAATGGGCATCGACAAGCGCCGGGAGCTGTTCAAGGACGTGCTGGACAAGTTCGGCGGCCATGTGGACTACATCATCTGCGGCGGCGCCGCACTGGACCCCAAGTATGTGAAGGAGTTCCGTTCCTTCGGCATTGAAATCCTCAACGGCTACGGCATCACCGAATGCGCCCCGGTGCTGGCGGTGAACCGGAACCACTACGTCCGGGATGGCAGCGTGGGTCAGATGGTGCCGGGCATCGAATTTCGCATCTACCAGCCGGACGAGCAGGGCGTGGGCGAGATTCAGGTCAAGGGCGACAACGTGATGATGGGCTACTATCATGACGAGGAGAACACCAAAGAGGCCTTTATTGACAACTTCTACCGCACTGGCGATTTGGGCTATATCGACAAGGACGGCTTCCTCTGGGTCACCGGACGGAAAAAGAACCTGATTATCCTGAACAACGGCGAAAACGTCTCCCCGGAGGGCATTGAGCAGCAGATCACCCGCATCCCCGAGGTGGGCGAGGTGGTGGTCTACGAGGAAGACCACGCCATCACGGCGGAAATCTACCCCGACGATACCCTTACCATCCCCGAGGAGGACAAGCGCAAGGCCATCGAGGAGGGCATCCGCAAGCTGAACACGGAAATGCCCAACTTCAAGAAGATTCACAAGATCAAATTCCGCAAGACCCCCTTTGAAAAGACTGCCACCAAGAAGATCAAACGCTACAAGGTGGAAAAGTCGTAAGCGGCGGCGGTGGCCGGCGCTGATGGAAAAATCCTGCCCCCCGGCGGGATTTTTCTTGTTTTCCCGGAAAATACCTGATATACTACATTCTGTATTGGAATGTGAAATGATGTAAAGGAAGTCAAAGCGTGAAATTTACTGAACTGAAGCTGCCCAAGCCCATACTCCGCGCCTTGCAGGAGACGGGCTATGAGAGCCCCACTCCCATTCAGGAAAAGGCGATTCCCCCTGCGCTGGAGGGACGGGATGTGCTGGGCTGCGCCCGCACCGGCACCGGAAAGACCTGTGCCTTTGCAACCCCCATCCTCACCCGGCTGAGCCGCACGCCGGAGGACAAACACCCCATCCGGGCGCTGGTGCTCACCCCCACCCGGGAGCTGGCGCTGCAAAATCAGCAGTGCTTTGAGGACTACGGAAAATACCTCCCCCTCCGCTCTGCGGTGATTTTCGGCGGGGTGGGGCAGGGTCCTCAGGTGGAGGCGCTGGAAAAAGGCACCGATATTCTGGTGGCTACCCCCGGACGGCTGGGGGATCTGTACCAGCAGGGGCATATCGACCTGACCCATTTGGAGATTTTTGTGCTGGACGAGGCGGACCGTATGCTGGATATGGGCTTCATCCACGATGTGAAGAAGATTCTTCAATGGCTGCCGGAGAAAAAGCAAACCCTGTTTTTCTCCGCCACCATGCCTCAGGAGGTTCGCTCTCTGGTGAACAGCCTGCTCCATAACCCGGTGCGTATTGCGGTAGACCCGGTGAACTCCACGGTGGATGCCATTGAGCAGCGGCTCTACCGCACTGACCGGGGCAAGAAGCTGCACCTGCTGGTGTGGCTGCTGAAGGAGAACCACTACCCCAGCGTGCTGGTGTTCACCCGCACCAAGCACGGCGCCAACCGTGTGGCAAGGGATTTGGGGAGAGCGGGCATCACCGCCGCCGCCATCCACGGCAACAAGTCCCAGACCGCCCGGCAGCAGGCGCTCTCTGCGTTCAAGGAGGGCAAGCTGCGGGTGCTGGTGGCCACGGATATTGCCGCCCGGGGTCTGGATATCGAGGGGCTGAGCTGCGTGGTCAACTACAACCTCCCCGATGTGCCGGAGACCTACGTCCACCGGATTGGACGCACCGGCAGAGCCGGACAGGACGGGGTAGCCCTCTCCTTCTGCGATATCAGCGAGATGGAGGAGCTGGCTGCCATTGAGAAACAGCTAAAACGCCCCATTCCGGAAGTGAACAACCATCCCTACCCGATGGAGGAATTGGAAGTGCCCATGAAAGACAAACACGGGAAAAGAATCAATCCCGAGGATCAGGAGGCCAGAAGCGCCGCCCGGGAGCGCAACCGTCAGCGCCGGGAGGAAAAAGCCGCCCAAAGCGCAGACAGACAGCCTGCCAAAGCCCCGGAAAACAAGTCCGGGGAAACGCCCCGTCAGGAGCGAAAGGATTCCAAACCCCAAAAGCAGAAGCAGCCCCGCCCTGCCCCGGTGGTGAAGGAGCCGGAGCTGTCCCCCGAGGAGGATGTGGGCAGCTACGAGGATTGGGTGCGCTACCGCACCATGAACCGTCAGCCGGAGCGCAAGCCCTACTCTGTGGAGGCGCTGGACGAGCTGCTGGCGCTGCCTGACTACGCCGACGAGCTGGGCTACGGGGAGATCGGCAAGGGACGGAAGAAGGCCGGAAAGGGGATTTCCGGCGGCAAGGTGATGGATGCCACCGCCCGCCTGTTCCTCCGGGAGGACGAAACGCCGGAGGAGGAAGCACCTGCCGCCCCCAGCGGCGGCGAAAAGCGCAGCCGCCGTCGCCGTGGGAAAAACCGCCCCGCCCAGAGCGAGGGAAAGACCCAGGAGCGCACCTCCAAGCCCGCCCCGGCCAAAGCAGCCCCCGCCCCAAAGGCGGAAAAGACCGCAAACGGCAAGCAGAACAGCGGCGAGGGAAAGAACCGTTCCCGCCGCCGTCAGGGAGAGGCGCGCAAGCCCCAGAGCGTGGAGAAAATCGCCCAAAAGCAGGCCGCCCAGTCCAAAGCCCCCGCCCCGCAAAAGGGCAAAGGCAAGCGCCGGGGAGAGCTTCGGAAAAACGCAAATCGTCCGGGAGAGGACTCCGGTGAGGAGAGCCGCAGCCTGATTCGCCCCTTCTACCTCTCAGACACCAGAAAGGGCTGAGATGAAGCGGGGTGTATACTACGCCGCCGCCGCTGCACTGGTGGCGGCGGATCAGATCACCAAAATTGCCGCAAGAGCCAGCCTGCCCGGACAGGGGACGGTGCCCCTGATTCCCGGCGTGGTGGGGCTGACCTATGTGGAGAATACCGGCATGGCCTTTTCCTCCTTGAGCAGCTTTACCGGGGTGCTGGCGGTGGTCAGCTTCGCTGCGGCTGTGGCGCTGGCCTATGCGGTCTGGAAAGACCCGATGAAGCACCCCTTCTGCCAGTGGATGTTCACCCTGCTGCTGGCAGGAGCGGTGGGCAATCTCATTGACCGGGCGCTGCTGGGCTTTGTCACCGACATGATTCAGCTTCTGTTTGTCACCTTCGCCGTGTTCAACGTGGCGGATATCTGCGTCACCGTGGGCGCCATGGGGCTGATGGTCTATGTGCTGCTCTTTGAGGGCAGGGAGGACAGGGGATGAAGAAGCTTACCCTCACCCCGGAGCAGGAGGGACAGCGGGCGGATCAGTTCCTCGCCGGGCAGGTGGAGGGTCTGACCCGCTCTGCCGCCCAAAAGCTGCTGGAACAGGACGCTGTGACGGTGAACGGTCAGCCGGTGCGGAAAAACGCAAAGCTCTCCCCCGGCGTGACGGTGGAGGTGGAGCTGCCCGACCCCGCCCCGGTGGAGATTCTTCCCCAGAATATCCCGCTGGATGTGGTCTACGAGGACGAGGATGTGATCGTGGTGAATAAGCCGGTGGGTATGGTGGTGCATCCCGCCCCCGGCCACCCGGACGGCACGCTGGTGAATGCCCTGATGTGGCACTGCGGGGACTCCCTCTCCGGCATCAACGGAGCGCTGCGTCCCGGCATCGTCCACCGCATTGACCGGGACACCAGCGGGCTGATGATCGCCGCAAAAAACGACGCCGCCCATCTGGCCCTCTCCGCCCAACTGCAAGACCACTCCCTGGCCCGCACCTATCAGGCTATCGCCGTGGGCGGGTTCCGGGAGGACGTGGGCACCGTCAACGCCCCCATCGCCCGGCACAAAACCGACCGGAAGCGGATGGCGGTAGACCCTCTGGGCAGAAGTGCCGTCACCCATTGGAGGGTGCTGGGCAGATATGAGGGCTATACCCATATCCAGTGCAATCTGGAGACGGGACGCACCCACCAGATTCGGGTACACATGGCGTATATCGGCCATCCCCTGCTGGGAGATACGGTGTACGGGGCGAAAAAGCCGGTAAAGGGTCTGGCGGGACAGTGCCTCCACGCCGCCGGGCTGCGGTTCGTCCACCCCCGCACCGGGGAAATGGTGGAGCTGACTTGTCCTCTGCCGGATTGGTTTCAGGCACAATTGGACAGACTGAAGGGAAAGGAAACCGACATCGAATGAAATTGAAGTGGAAAGCGGTCTCCCCGAAAATCGGACGGGAGATTCCCGCCCCCTACTATGCCAGCGCCGGAGCCGCCTGCATGGACCTGCACGCCTGTCTGGAGCAGGCGGTGGAAATCGCCCCCGGTGAGACGGCGGTGATTCCCACGGGCATTGCCATTGCTCTGCCGGACGTGGGCTATGTGGCGCTGATTTTCGCCCGCTCCGGGCTGGGCATCAAACAGGGCATCGCCCCCGCCAACTGCGTGGGAGTGATTGACAGCGACTATCGGGGGGAGATTCAGGTGGGGCTGCACAACAGCAGCGCCAAAGCCTTCACCGTCCAGCCCGGCGACCGGATTGCCCAGATGGGGATTTTCCCGGTGTTTCAGGCGGAGCTGGAACAGGCGGACACATTGGACGACACTGACCGGGGTTCCGGGGGCTTCGGCTCCACCGGGAGGCGCTGACATGGGGCGGCTGGTTTTGGCCTCCCAGTCTCCCCGTCGCCGGGAGCTGCTGGGACAGATGGGACTGACCGACTTTGACATCATCCCCGCCCGGGGAGAGGAAATCATGGACGCATCCCTCACCCCCGCTGAGCTGGTAGAGGCGCTGGCCTATGCCAAAGCCGCCGAGGTGGCGGCGCAGGTGGAAGAGGACTGGGTGGTGGTAGCCGCCGACACGGTGGTGGTGCTGGAGGGCAGGGTGCTGGGCAAGCCAACGGATGAACAGCAGGCGTATGAAATGCTCTCCGCCCTCTCCGGGCACACCCATCAGGTGTATACCGGACTTGCGGTGATGAGCAAGGGCAAGTGCCTGCAAAATCACGAGTGTACCGACGTGACATTCCGTCCCCTGACGGCTGCGGAAATCCGGGGCTATCTGGCCACCGGGGAGAGCATGGACAAGGCAGGCGCTTACGGCATTCAGGGTCGTGGGGCGCTGCTGGTACAGGGCATCCGGGGCGACTACTGCAATGTGGTCGGCCTGCCCATATGCAAGCTGGGACAAATGCTTGCGGAATTTGGCATGAAGACGCTGTAAAGGAGGCTATATGCCCTCAATTCCACCCAAAAAGGGCGCTGCTGCCCTGCTTGCGGCGGTGCTGCTCTCCGGAGCGGTGACCGCCGGACAAATATGGTTCCCCATACACCCCCTCACCAATCTGGTGGGCATGGCTGCAAGCCCCTTCCGGGCTCTTGGCAGCAGGCTCACCGGTGCGGTGGAGGGGGTGTTTTTTGCTGTGTCGGATTATGACGAGCTCTCCCGCCATGTGGCGGAATTGGAGGGGCAGATTGCAGAAATGGAGGGACAGGTCCGTCAGGCGGAGGAAATCCGCCGGGAAAATGACCGCCTGCGCTCTTTGCTGGGGGTACAGAGGCGGCATACGGATTTGGTTTTGGAACCTGCCAATATCACCGCCCGCTCCCTCTCTGGCTGGTCGTCCACCCTGACCCTCTCCAAGGGTACTGACCACAATATCCAAACAGGCGACCCGGTGATTTCCCAGTATGGGGAACTGGTGGGAATCGTGGGGGAGTGCGGTACCCGCTGGGCGACGGTGAACACGGTGCTGGACCCCGGCTGTACCGTCAGCGTGACCACCTCTCCCGGCGGAACTGCCGGGGTGCTCCGGGGAGACTTCGCCCAAATGGGGGAGGGCTGTACCTGCATGGAGGACATTGCTCTGGACGGGGCGGTGGAGCCGGGAGAGACGGTCTGCACCGCAGGCAGCGAGGGATTTCCCTCCGGTTTGGAGGTAGGGGAAGTGGCGGAGAGCGGCATTGCCCCCTCCGGCACCTGCCGCTTTGCCGTCCTCACCCCTGCGGTGGACTGGAGAGAGCTGGAGCAGGTGTTTGTGGTGCTGGATTTTGAACAGGAGGACTGAGGGATGGATTGGCGCATTTGGGCAATGCTGGGCGGGTGCTGTCTGGCGGAGAGCGGTCTGGGAAACATCCTCTCCCCCGGTCCGTTGCTCGCCCCGCTGGCTGTGGCGGCGGCGGGGGTGCTCCGGGGCAGGGACACCGGGGCGGTCTTTGGCATGGGAACAGGGCTGCTTCTGTCCTTGGCCGGACGGGGCACCGGCTTGATTTGGGCGCTGGCGCTGGCGGGGTATCTCTCCGGGACGCTGGGGCTGCTGGTGTCCGGCTTTTTCGGCTATCTCCTGTGCGCCGGGGAGAGCGTGATGCTGGCGGAGCTTTCCTGCGCTCTGGGGGCGGTGGTGTTTCGGGGGGCATCTCCGGGGGCGGCGGTCTCCATCGCTGTGAGGGAGGGGGGCATCACCCTTCTCTTTGCGCCGCTGGTCTATCTGCTGTTCTGCCGGGCAAATCACCGGGAAATGGGGCTGACAGGGAGATGAAGGGAAGATTATTGCAGCGAAGATGCCGTATGCTCTCCGTTCTGACGGTGCTGTTCTGCGTGGTATTCACCCTGCTGCTGTGGGACAATCAGATGGTCCACCCCATCCCCCCAGAGGCAGCGCCTGCCCCTGCCACGGTGGAGACAGTAAAGGCCGCCCGGGGTCGGCTGCTGGACCGGAAGGGCAGACCGCTGGCGGACAACGAGACGGTCTATCAGGTGATTCTGGACGGCACCGCCATGGGCAGCGGGCGGGCGCTGGGAGAGCAGGCGGAAACGCTGGCAGAGCTCTGCCGCCGCCGGGAGATTGCCCACAACGCCGGGGGACTTCCGCTGACTTGGACAGAGGAAGGGGCGGTCTTTGCGCAACCCCTGTTTCAGCAGGACGGCACCCCTGCCCGGTTTACCAGGCTGTGTCAGGCGCTGGATATCCCCACAGAGCACGCCCCGGACACTGCTGCCGCCCTGCTGGAATACTATGGACTGAGGGGAGACGAGACGGGACGGGAGGCGCTGGACATCCTCTACCCCTGCGCCCTGCGTCAGCGGGACATTGTGGGCAACACATGGAATTTTGCCGAGACCACCGACGCCGCCTTTGCCGCCATGGTGGAGGAACGGAATCTGCCCGGGGTGCGGGTGTGTACCACCACCCGGCGCATTTACCCCCAAAGCGCCGCCGCCCATCTGCTGGGGCAGACCGGGGCCATCACAGCGGAGAACTGGAAGTCCGGGGAGAACTACCGGGAGCGGGGCTACCCCATGGATGCAGTGGTGGGGGTGTCCGGGGCGGAATATGCCTTTGAGCAGGAGCTGCGGGGAGAGGACGGCACCGTCACCCGCACCGGGGAGGCAAGGGCAGAGGGAATCTACGCAAAAGCCCCTCAGCCGGGGCGGGACGTGTGGCTCACGCTGGATTTGGACTTGCAGCAGGCAGCGGAGCAATCCCTCGCCCAGCACACCCAAGCCCTCAACGGCGGCGAGGGGGGCAGCGCCGTGGTGGTGATGGACGTTCACACCGGAGGGGTGCTGGCGGCGGCGTCATGGCCCTCCTTTGACCCGGCAGCCTACCGGGAGGACTACGCCCGCCTTGCCCGGGACAAAAACCGTCCCCTGTTCAACCGGGCGCTGCTGGGCACCTATGCCCCCGGCTCCACCTACAAAATGGTCACCGCCTCCGCCGCACTGGATACGGGAATCATCACCCCGTGGGATACCGTCACCTGCCACGGGTGGATGGACTATCTGGACACCCGGTTTCACTGCTGGATCAGCCGCAGCGGGGGCAGACACGGCAGGGAAACCGTGTCCGATGCCCTCCGGGACTCCTGCAACGTCTTCTTCTACACCGTGGGGGAACAGCTGGGGATTGACACGCTCAACCAGTACGCCCAAGCCTACGGGCTGGGGCTGCCCACCGGCATCGAGCTGGCAGAGTCCGCCGGGGTCAACGCCGGACCGGACTATGCTCGCAAACGGGGGCGCATCTGGTATCCCGGCAACACCCTCTCCGCCGCCATCGGGCAGAGCGACAACCAGTTCACCCCGCTGCAAATCTGTGCCTATGTCTCCACGCTGGCAAACGGCGGCACCCGGTACCAGACCCATCTGTTGCAGCAGGTGACAGATTACCATGACCCCGCGCCCCTGTCCGCCTTCCAGCCAAAAGTGCTGGGGACGGTGTCTCTGTCAGAGGAGAATCAAAAGGCGATTGTCAGGGGAATGTGCGCTTCGGTGGAGGCCAGCGCCGCCCTGTCTCAGGCGTTTGAGCCGCTGAAGGAGGCGGGCGTCACCGTGGCGGCCAAGACCGGATCTGCTCAGGTGGCGGGACAGGAGCACGCCAACGGTCTGTTCGTCTGCTTTGCCCCGGCAGAGGAGCCGGAGATCGCCCTCTGCGTGGCGGTGGAAAAGGGAGGAGCCGGGGCGGATACGGCGGTGATCGCCGGGGAGATTCTTGGGGTATGGCAGCAGATCAGAGGGCAATGAGCAACAGAATCCCCCATATGCCAAACAAAAGTAATAACAAAGACAGAATTTAAGCAAATTTAATCCTTTCTACAAAGAAAAGAATATGGTATAATCAGTTAGACTATACTGGAAATGAATGACGGTCATTTTTAATTCGATGGACGGAGCGTTGGAACATGTTTGACAGAACTTTTTTTAACACCAGAGATTTGGCGTGTAAATCCCCTTACGGGGCAGTCTGTTCAGGCACCACAGTTTCCTTTCACCTCTATCCCCTGCGCCGCCACGGCTTTTCCCGGGGTGTGATGACCGCACGGTTTGAGTTTGACGTATCCCGTTCGGTGGAGCTTCCGGTGGTCTGGACGGCTACCGACCGGGGGGTGGATACCTTCTCGGTGACGCTGGATGTGGGGGACTATGTGGGACTGGTCTGGTACTCCTTCCGGATGGAGGGGCTGAACGGACAGTATAAGGAGCTGGGAGAGTACCAGCTCACGGTATACGACCCCACCGATCAGGTGCCGGACTGGTTCGGCAAGGGGGTCTGCTATCAGATCTTCCCCGACCGGTTCAACCGTACGAAAATCCCCAATCCTGCCGGTATGGTGGGGGGCAGAGAGGTGCATCGGAACTGGGGGGATATGCCCCGCTGGCGACCCAACGCACAGGGCGAGGTGCGCAACCGGGACTTCTTCGGCGGCGACTTGCAGGGGGTCATCCAGAAGCTGGACTATATCGCCTCTCTGGGGGTGGAGACCATCTACTTCTGCCCTATTTTCGAGGCGGCGGAAAACCACCGCTACGGCACGGCGGACTATGACCGCATTGACCCCATGCTGGGCACCAATGAGGACTTTGCGCAGATGTGTCAGGAGGCTCACAAGCGGGGCATCCGGATTATTTTGGACGGCGTGTTCAACCACACCGGATTTGTGAGCAAATACTTCAACGGAGACGGATTCTATCCCAATCTGGGTGCCTCCCAGAGCAAGGACTCCCCCTATTATGACTGGTTCTGCTTCAAGCACTGGCCGGATCAGTACGAGAGCTGGTGGGGCATCTACTCCCTCCCGGCGGTGAACGAGGGCTGCAAGAGCTATCGGGACTTTATCTTTGACGGCGAGAACAGCGTCATTCGCAAATGGCTCCGGGCAGGGGCGGACGGCTGGCGGCTGGACGTGGCGGATGAGCTGCCGGACGAGTTTGTCCGGGGCATCCACACCGCCGCCCGCGAGGAGAAGTCCGACGCCATCGTCATCGGCGAGGTGTGGGAGGACGGCTCCAACAAGGTGGCCTACGGCAAGCGCCGCCGCCATCTGCTGGGTCATCATCTGGATGGACTGATGAACTACCCCTTCCGCTCCGCCCTCATCGACTTCCTGCTGGGAGAAAACGGCGACCGGTTTATGGAGCGCATGGAGACCCTGCGGGAGAACTATCCCCCCTTCGCCTTCTACTCCGCCATGAACGCCCTTGGCACCCATGACACCCTGCGTATCCTCACCTATCTGGGCACCGGAACCACCCGGGGCGAGTGGGCCAAGCACGCCCGGGCGCACTACGAGATGACCGATCAGGAGCGGGCACTGGGCTGGCAGCGGCTGAAGCTGGGGCTGTCCGTTCTGTTTACCTTCCCTGGCTCCCCCACGGTGTACTACGGCGACGAGGCGGGCATGACCGGCTATGAAGACCCCTTCAACCGTAAAACCTACCCATGGGGCAACGAGGATCAGGAGATACTGGCCTTCTTCCGCAAGCTGGGCGGGCTGCGCAAGCTGTGCCGTCCCCTGCGGGAGGGCGACCTGATGTGGGGCGACTGCGCCAGAGGGTATATCTCCTATGTGCGTTCGGAGGGGGATGTGTCCGTGGCCGTGGCGGTGAACGCCGGAGCTGACGAGGCGGAGATCTCCCTCCCGTGGAACCACCGCAACGCATGGGATTGGGAGGGCGGTGCATGGCAGCGGGCCAAAAACGGCAAGCTGTATCTCACCATTCCGCCTATGAGCTATCGGATCCTTTTGTCCGAGCGTGAAAGTGAATAACAGAAAAACGGCTGTCCCGAAAGCGGGACAGCCGTTTTTGTCAGTCTTTATTTCCGATGAGATAACTCAGCACCTGTAAAGAGTCGGAGAAGTGAACGCTCTCCACCACCACGCCGCCATGCTCCGGGGGGAGTGTGACATCAAACCCGGTAAAGTTCCAGATGCCCCGCACGCCGCATTCTGCCAAGGTCTCCGCCGTCTGCTGGGCGTATCTGCCGGGCAGGGTGAGCACCGCAAGAACGGTGGGATGCTGGCTGAGATAGGAGCTGAGGGTGCCTGCGTCCAGCACGGGAATGCCGTCTATCTGGGTGCCGATCCGGGCGGGATCAGCGTCAAAGGCGGCGCAGAGCCGGACACCGCTGTCCCGGAACTTGAAGTTGTGAATCAGGGCGTGACCCAGATTGCCCACGCCCACCAGCACGGCATCCTTTTCCTGATGGAGATTGAGGATTTCCCGCAGCTCCTGATACAGCTTCTCCACATTGTAGCCGTAGCCCTGCTGCCCGAACTCACCGAAGCAGCTCAGATCCTGCCGAATCTGGGAGGCGGTCAGCCCCATTCGGGCACCCAGAGCGGAGGAGGAGGTGCGCTCCTCCCCCTCCCGGCGAATGGCTGCCAAATGGCGGAGATACCGGGGCAGTCTGCGTATGACAGCATTGGAGATCTTGGCTTTCTTCATCAACACTCTTTCCTTTTATCAGAAATAGACCAGCTCATCACGGGGCGGCTGGGCGGGCTTGACCTCGGTGGTGTACAGCACCGGGCCTGCCTCGCCCTGATAGATGGGCAGCTTTTGCAGTCTCACCTTTCCGGTGACCTCTACCCACTCCTTGTTTTGCAGATACCGCCGCTCCGAGCCGTTGCACAGTATCCCCAAAAAGGTGGTGTCCTGGGCGCAGCACACCATGGCGAAGCGCCCCACAGCGTAGCAGCCCTTGGGGAACCGGTCAGACTGGGCCACCATGCCCCGGAATTTGACGGTTTTATTTTCGTACCGCTCCGGGTTGTCCATGCAGTCGGTGTACCAGAAGCCGAAGTCGTCGTCGCTCAGCTCCAGCACCGGAACGGACAGGTCGAAGGGACACATCCCGTTGTCGTAGTTTTCCACCCGCTCCCCATCGGCGTATTCCAGATACATCTCCGCCCGGCGGTTGAGCATTTTCAGATTGCGCTGGCGCAGGGTGTCCGCCAATTCATCGGTGACCCGGTTGAAGATGAGCATATCTGCATTGCGCAGCTTCTCCATCATCAGGCTGGCCATGTTTTTGGCGTAGGTGTCGAAGGTGGGAGCCTCCACCAGCGTCACGATCTGGTACAGCGCCCAGTTGGGAGGCAGGTTGTCCTCCACGTCAGCCAGCGGCCACATGCCGTTATACTCCAGCACGATCTGGCTGGGGCGCACCTGACGCTCCATGGCGAACAGCCGCTCCCGGGTGAACTGGCTCTTGTCCTCGATCACCTGACAGGTGACCCGGTATTCCTCCAGCGCCTGAGGGTCGTATTCTTCCTCGCCCTCCTCGGTAATCACCAGAAGGGTCTTTTCGTCCCGGGTGAAGTCCGCGTTGGACAGCATGGGGGCGATGAAATTGGTCTTGCCTGCGTCCAAAAAGCCGCAGATCAGATAGACCGGAATCGGTTCCTGTTGTACTGGCATCCTGATGCTCCTTTACAGCGAGAACAGACCGGGCATCTCGGACTCCTTCAGCTGCGCGCCGATGACGCAGAGACGTCCGGTGACATCGGCAGCGCCGGAGCGGATATCAATTTCCTCCGGGGTGAAGTCGAAGTGAATCCAGCTGCCATCGGTGTTTGCCACAATGCCCTTGGCCCGGAGAATCTGGCCGTAAGCCCCGGTGTCCAGCGCTTCCAGTGCGGTGCGAATCTCCGCCGGGGTGAACTTGCGGGTGGTCTCCATGCCCCAGGAGGTGAACACCTCGTCGGCATCATGGTGATGGTGGTGATGTCCGCAGGAGCAGACGCCGTTCTCGTCATACTCGTGGTGATGATGGTGGTGCTCGTGCTCCTCCTCGTCGTGATCATGATGGTGGTGGTGCTCGTGCTCCTCCTCGTGGTCATGATGGTGATGATGATGCTCATGCTCGTGAGCCTCGGCCGCCGCCTTGGCCTGCGCCAGCAGCTCCTCGGCCAGAGAGTGCATCTCCATCGCGGAGAGAATCTGGTCGCCGGTGAGCTGGGGCCAGTCGGTGGTGATAATCACCGCCTGCTGATTCTGCGCCCGGAGCAGCTCCACGCACTCACGCAGCTTGTCTTCCTTCATGTCCCCGGTGCGGGAGAGGATGATGGTGCCGGCGTGCTGCACCTGATCGTCAAAGAACTCGCCAAAGTTCTTCATATACATCTTGCACTTCTTGGCGTTGACCACGGTGATGGCGCTGCCCAATTGCAGCTGGGCCGTCTCCGCCACACGACCCACGGCGGCAGCCACGTCGGACAGCTTGCCCACACCGGAGGGCTCAATGATGATACGGTCAGGATGATAGGTGTCCAGCACCTGACGCAGGGCGACACCGAAGTCGCCCACCAGAGAGCAGCAGATGCAGCCGGAGTTCATCTCGGTGACCTGAATGCCTGCGTCCTTCATAAAGCCGCCGTCAATGCCGATCTCGCCAAATTCGTTCTCGATCAGCACCAGCTTTTGCCCCTGAAAGGATTCCCTGATGAGCTTTTTGATCAGCGTGGTCTTACCAGCGCCCAGAAAGCCGGAGATAATATCAATGGTAGTCATAACAAAAAACCTCGATTCAAAACATCTTCCGGGCAATCACCCGGAAGGGGACATAAATTCGCATTGCTTCCATTATATCTGAAATCCTATGAAAAGCAAGGGTTAAAACCGGGAGAAAGGATGGAGTTTTCAATCTGTTCACAGAAACAGCCTGCGTCTCTGTCACAAGTGGGACAAAGACGCAGGCTGTTTTTACTTTTTCCGTGCGTACCACACATACGCACCGCAGAGCGCCAGATAGAAGATTCCCAGCGCCAGCATTCCGGAGTTGCCGCTTTCGGCAAAATCCCGGATGCTGAACACGGCTGCCACCAGCCACAGGGCGGCAATCACCCAGCGAACCCACCGCTTGTTCATGGCGGATCACCCCAGAACGGAGCGGATCCCCTCCATCAGTTCCTCGTAGGTCTCATAAGCGGGGAGCTGAGGGTAGTCCGCCTTGATCTGCTGGGTGGACTTGAACAAAAAGCCCGCCTTGCTGTTCAGGATCATACCCAAATCGTTGAAGCTGTCTCCGGCGGCGATGGTGTCAAAGCCGATGGATTGCAGCGCCTTCACCGTGGACAGCTTGGACTGCGCCGTGCGCATACGGTAGCCGGTGATGGTGCCGTCCTCCGCCACCTCCAGGGTGTTGCAGAAGATGGTAGGCATACCCAGCTTTTTCATCAGGGGGGCGGCGAACTGGGTGAAGGTATCCGAGAGGATAATCACCTGGGTCATGCTCCGCAGCTCATCCAGAAATTCTTTTGCCCCGGGCATGGGGTCAATCTTGGCGATGGTGTCCTGAATTTCACCCAGACCCAGACCATGCTCCTTCAAAATGCCCAGCCGCCAGCGCATCAGCTTGTCGTAGTCCGGCTCGTCCCGGGTGGTGCGGCGCAGCTCGGGGATGCCGCTGGCCTGGGAGAAGGCGATCCAAATCTCCGGCACCAGTACCCCTTCCAAATCAAGACAGACAATATCCATAGAGAATTTGCTCCTTTAACTCATTAAACTATCGCCTATTCTAACACACCTCTGGGCCAATGGCAAGAGAAAGGAGGAAAATCCCTTCGGAAAGATACAGAAAATATTTTTAAAAATATTTGCGAAAAACTGTTGACAAAAGCGGAGGGCTGTGGTATTCTATCCTCAGACAAAGGAAGGGACACCTCTTCCGGAGGACACCCCCTTTTCCCGAGGTGAGCAGGAAGTGCTCGCCGCATACGTGAGCTTTTCAGAATGGAAGCATCTCACAGGAGTCCGGCAACATCGTCCAATCGGATGTGCGCAGGGGAGCGCAAAAAGGTAGTTGCGGCAGGCGGTGCAGAGTAGTACATGGCTGAAAAGAGGTCGGGACTCACGAAACTGCAGAAAGAGAGGTAAACGATATGATGTTAGATATTAAGAATCATCGGCGTTGACCCTGATCCGGCTGTGGTGGATTGGGGTCAACGCTTTTTTTATGTGGTGCGTAGGGGCGATGTACCAATCGCCCCTGTTGTTTTGTGCGAACAAAGTGAGTGCGCGCAGAGCGGACGCAAA
Organism: Clostridiales bacterium NK3B98; assembly: GCA_000421005.1. Classification (GTDB taxonomy): domain Bacteria; phylum Bacillota; class Clostridia; order Oscillospirales; family Oscillospiraceae; genus Onthomonas. Next base: position 416 of record ATWA01000055.1, on the reverse strand, counting down.
AGCGCGCAGACAAAGGCATTTGGCCTTTGTCTGCGATTTAACAGGTGATGGACACCTGCCCGTTTTTTGTTAAGGAAGCGCTGAATAAATCTCTCGGATGGATGAGCGAGGATGTTTTTTGTCAGCTGGGGATAAAAGACCGCAGGAATACCGGCGTATTTCAAGGGATTTTAGACCCGGATGGCGGAAAACAGACCGCTCAGACGCCGTAGCCTGATTTGTTCAGCGCTTCCTTAATCTGCCTACCGTTTCGCCAGTTTATCCAGAATGGCGGAAATCTCCTCCAACTTGTCCTCGGCGTTTCCGCCCTCCACCGCATCCCGGACACAGTGGGACACATGGGCTTTCAGCACCTCGGCATTGGCACGGGCCAGAATGGACTGGGTGGCCATCAGCTGGTTGGAGATGTCCACGCA